>DATMNI010000219.1:0-43333 GCA_035570275.1 Candidatus Acidiferrales bacterium
ATCGGCGGGGATGAGTTCCTCGACATAAATCGATGCCAGCATGGTCTGCTCGCGGTTGACCGGCCTCAGCTTGAGTGGCCCGTGTTGCGCGGCCTGCTTGCGGGGCGGCTGCTCAGGGATCTCGATCAAGGCTGGCTGGCAGGGGGCATCCATACCTCTAGTATGGAGCAAGTACTCCAAAATGAAAAGTACTTTGTTATTACAAGAGCAGAATTTTTCACAGCTTCTAACGGTCGCGGCTCTGATCGGAGCCGCGCGCGTTAGCCGGCTTGACAGAACTGGAGACTTCGATATATAAGTAGACCATGCCTCGGCTACCTATGCCTCCAGGGACGCTCGCCATGCTGGCGCTGCGCGTGCTCCTGAGCGGACAACTGCACGGTTACGGGATCGCCCAACGCATCCGCGCGCTGTCCGATTCCGTACTGGAGGCGGAGGAGGGGTCGCTGTATCCGACCCTGCAGCGCATGCTGCTGGAAGGCTGGGTTACCAGCCAGGCGGGCGTTTCCGAGACCGGGCGGCGCGTCCGCTTCTATACGCTTACGCGTCAGGGGGTGAAGCAGCTCAAGCGGGAGATTGCCGATTACGAACAAGCGACCGCGGCCATCCAAACCATCCTGAGGACTGCCTGACATGGGCAAGTTCATCCGACGTCTTTCCGCCCTGTTCCATCGCCGAAGGTTGCAGCAGGAACTGGAAGAAGAGATGGCCGCCCATCGCGAGATGATGCCCGCCGACCGGCAGCGGCACTTCGGCAGCACGCTGCGTTTCCAGGAAGAGGCCGGCGACCAATGGGGCTGGACGTGGCTCGACCATTTCCGCCAGGACATTGCGTATGGAACGCGGTCGCTGACGCGCTCTCCGGGTTTCGCGCTGACGGCGATCGCCGTCTTATCGCTTGGGATCGGGGTGAATCTCGCCGAGATTCACCTGTTCAACGCGCTGCTTCATCGCCTGCAGGTTCGCGACCTGGATTCGCTCTGCCGCTTCTTCCGGGTGACCAGGGAAGGGACGTCGGGCGGGTTTTCCCTGCCGGCGATCGAATTCTACCAGCGCCACAACACGGTACTTTCCGCCATGATCGCCGAGACCTTCGTGCCAGGAGTATTTCATGCGGAGGATTCCGAAGACTTGCGCTGCAGCATGGTGAGCGGGAATTTTTTCGAAGAGCTGGGCATCACCCCCGTGTACGGCCGCCTGCTGGACCAGCAGGACGACCAGCCCGGCGCGCCGGCGGTGGCGGTGCTCGGCTACGGCTACTGGCAAAGCCGCTTCGGCGGCGACCCTGGAATCGTTCTGAAGACGATCCGGTTGAACGGCAAACCGGTGCAGGTGGTGGGCATTGCGCCATCCCGATTCGGCGGGCTGGTCCAGCAACCAGCGCCCATCTGGATGCCGATCTCGCAGCTTCCGTATCTCACGGGAGCCGGCCGCGAGTGGATGGATTACGGGAGCCAGCGGACCTTCATGCTCGGCCGGCTCAAACCCGGGATCTCCCTCGAGGCCGCCGAGGCGCAATTCCGCTCATTGACTGCCGGGCTGCGGAGCCAACAGCCGCAATCCGTCGATCGCAACGAATGGCTGAAGGTTCGGCCTGCCGACGCCCCGCTGGCTATCAAACCGGAAGCGCTGGTGCTGCTCACTACCTGCTTTCTGCTGGTGCTTCTGGTGCTGCTTTCGGCCTGCGCCAACCTGGGAAACATGCTGCTGGCGCGAGGCCTCGCCCGCCAGCGCGAAATCGAAATCCGGCTCGCCGTCGGCGCCGGCCGGTGGCGCGTGATCCGCCAGTTGATGACGGAAAATCTCATGCTGGCGGGGTTGGCGTCCGTTGCAGCCTTGCTCCTTGGCAAGCTGGCCGCGCGGATTCTGCTGCGAATCATCGAGGCGCCTCCGAACCTCCGGATCGTGACCGATTGGAGAATCGTGCTGGCATGCGCGGTGCTAGGACTGGCGGCGACACTCGCCTTCGGGCTGGCCCCGGCGTTCCAAACCGTGAAGCGCGGGCCCAAGGCCACGCGCGCCCGCAAGATCCTGGTCTCGCTTCAAGTCGCCGTGAGTTGCGTGCTATTGATTTTGAGCAGCTTTTTCACGCGCGCGGTTCGGCAGTCTTTTCGCGCCGAAGTCACTTTCGACTACGCGGGGATGGCGGTGGTGGATCCCTCCTTCTATGTTCACAACTACACGCCGGCGCAGGCCCGGCAGGCAGCGCTCGAGCTGGCCGCGCGCCTGCGGCAATTGCCCGGCATAGACGCGGCCTCCATTGCGACCATTCCGCCGCTCAGGCGTTCGTGGATCGAGCACATTTCCGCTCAACAGCTTTATTTGAATGCCGTGGATCCATCCTACTTTCCGATGATGCGCCTGCCCCTATTGCAAGGGCGCATGTTTGGGCCGGTCGAACCGGACGCCATGGTGATCGGTGAATCCGCCGCTCGCCGGCTGTGGCCGAACCAATCGCCCCTCGGGAAAACGTGCCTCATTGCACAACGGGTCCGCACTGTCACCGGCGTGGTGAAGGACAGCGGCGCCAACCTCATGAGTAATCCGGAGTCCGTCGAGGCCTACACGCCGATCGACGACAAGAACGCCGTTTACGCGACGATACTTGTCCACGCGACCACCAGTCCGGGCCAAATGTCAGGAGCGCTTCGGGCCGCGGCCGCGCTTCCCGGCATCGTCCCCCTGGTGGCCACCTTTCAAAGCGCCATCGACAGGCAAATGGACACGATTCGGAAGACGGTAACGGTTGTCGGCTCGCTGGGAGGGGTCGCCAGTCTGCTCGCCCTGCTGGGCATTTTCGGGCTGCTGGCATTTACGGTGGCGCAGCGGACGCGTGAAATCGGCGTACGGATGGCTCTGGGCGCGCGCCGGCTGGATGTTTTGCGATGCGTGCTTGGCCAGTACGCCCTCCCATTTGGGACGGGTGCGGTCCTCGGGGTTGCCGTGGCTGCCGCAGCCGCCAAAGTGATGCGCAACATTCTCTTCGGCTTCATCCCCTTCGATCTGGTGAGCTTTGGCGCTGGTCTGCTTTTGTTCGCAGCCGTCGCGTTGGCCGCGTCCATCGCGCCCATGCGGCGAGCGTTGCGAATCGACCCGGCTTCGGCGCTGCATTACGAATAAGTTGAATCAAAATGAGCTGAATCGACATGGAAACTCCGGTTCGCGTCCACGAAGCCTGGAAGACGTACGGAACCACGGCGGCCGTGTGCGGGCTCAGTTTAACCGTGCCGCCCGAAAGTGTATACGGGTTCCTTGGGCCCAACGGGGCGGGGAAGTCGACGACCATTCGAATGGTGCTCGGTCTCCAGCGCCCCAACCGAGGGACCATTTCGCTATTTGGGCGTCCTTTGGAGACGGAACGAGTCGCCTTGCTGCGGCGTATCGGCTCGCTGGTCGAGTCCCCTTCACTGTACTTGCATTTGACCGGTCGTGAAAACCTGGAGGTTCATCGGCGGCTTCTTGGCCTGAGGAAGTCCGCCATAGACGAGGCGCTCGGGTCCGTCGATCTGATCCCCGTGGCCGGCCGACTGGTGCGGAATTATTCTTCCGGTATGAAGCAACGGCTCGGACTCGCGCAGGCGCTGCTCGGCAATCCCGAGTTGCTGTTGCTCGATGAGCCAACCAACGGACTCGACCCCGCCGGCATTCAGGAAGTGCGGACCCTGGTCCGGGACTTACCCAGGCGCCGCGGCGTGACCGTATTCCTCTCCAGCCATCTGCTTGCCGAAGTGGAGCAGGTAGCAACGCACCTGGCGATCATCTCGCAAGGCCAACTGAAGTTTGAAGGGACTCGTGAGGAACTTCGGATGCGGAGCCAACAGACGATCGTCGTCGAGGTCGATCAGCCGGAACGGGCTCATTCCCTGCTCCATGGGATCGGCCGCACCGCGACTCGCGCGGGTGACCGCATCCTGATCGCACCGGATGGCAAGTGCGGACCGGCGCAGATCAACGCGATGCTGGTGCAGGCCGGGGTCGCCGTATCGGAGCTTGTGACGCAGCGCCTGACACTGGAAGATTTCTTTCTGGAGCTGACCCGATGACGCTCGTGCGCGTCCTCGATGCCGAAGCGCTGAAGATGAAGCGGACCGTGGCGTTGAAGCTGGTGGTGCTCTGCCCCGCGGTAGTCGTGCTGCTGATTCTTTTCGTCACCTCCCAAGCGCCATTTACGACGCTGAAACGCAATGGCGGCGAGAATGAGTGGACGGTTTTGGCGAGTCTAACCCTGCGGGTCTGGGCGACTCTGATGATGCCGCTATACATTACGCTCGAGACCGCCCTCATGGCTGGACTCGACCATTCCGAAAATCAGTGGAAGAGCCTGCTGGCGCGGCCGGTGCCTCGATGGACGCTGTATGTGGCCAAGCTGATGGTTGTCATGGCCATGACTGCGACCAGTACGTTGGTGCTTCTGTGCGGCATCCTGATAGACGGGGCCGTTCTGCCGCGGCTTCGATCGGAGTTGGTTTTCGGATTTCCCGTCCCGTGGGCTGCGATCTTTCGCGACGGCGCACAGGTTGTGGGGCTGGCGTTCCTGGCCCTCACCATCCAGCACTGGGTGAGTCTGCGGTGGCGATCATTTACGGTGGCGACCGGCACCGGTATCGTGGCCATGGTGGCTGGCGTCGTCGCCGTGGCGGCGGCGCAACAGACCGGTGGCTGGCCGCAATACTTTCCGTGGGCGCTTCCCATGCTGGTACTGGCGAAACAGCCCCAGCACATCGCAGCCGCCCTGTTCGTCAGCAGCGCGCTGGGCCTGGTTGTGGCGGCGGCCGGTTGTTTGGATTTCTGCCGGCGCGAGGTGAATTGACGCGAGTGCTCTGGGGCAGGTTGCCAACCGGTTGCCAACCTGCGGCGGACTGCAGAACCCGGCGAATCCGGCGCGCCGCCTCTGGCACTGCGATCTGGAGGCGCGGGCATTGCACGAGTCAGTCCTGGAGATCCGGCGGCTAGTACAGCCGCATCTTGGCAGCGAGTTCGCGGACGCGGCGCGCTGCGCTGGAGGAGGTGGCCGATGAGCGACCGCGTGCGTGACAACCTGCTGGCTTCGCGCGATCCGACGCGAACGGCTCCCCTAGCGCGCTGTTCAAGGACCTGGGAATCTTTGTCTGCCGCAGCCTCCAGATGCTTGGGCCGCGCGGCGTTGGTGCCCGGCGGGGTATTATCAAGGCATGTCCTGGCCTGATCGTATCGTGGTCGATCCCGAGGTGCTGGCAGGGAAACCCGTTATCCGTGGTACCCGGCTCGCGGTCGAGTTCATCCTGGACTTGCTTGCGGCCGGACAATCGGAAGGCGTCATAATGGCGAACTATCCCGGCTTGGCGCACGAGGACGTCCTGGCATGCCTGGCGTATGCCAGCCATCTCGCCCACGAGTACAAAGCGTATCCCCTCCCCGTCTGATGCGCCTGCTTGCAGATGAGAACTTCCCGCTGCCGACCGTGCAGGCATTGCGGCAAGCGGGCCACGACGTGTTCTGGGTGCGAACGGACGCTCCTGGCACGGGAGACGCTGCACTCCTGGATCTCGCGGAAGTAGATGGCAGGATAATGTTGACGCTCGATAAGGACTTCTGGCAGATCGCAATCCAACGCCTGCTACTCTAGAGAAATGCGCGTGAATCATACCCGGGAGCGCCTGGCCAAGGGCGAGGTGGTCTACGGTTGCGGGTTGCAGGTTTACCGGTCTTCGGAAATTCCTCGGGCGTTTGCCACGGCGGGTTTCGATTACGTCTTTATCGATATGGAGCACGGCTCCTTCAGTCTGGAGACCGTGCACGACATGATCGTGTCCTCGAACCAGGCTGGGATCACGCCGATCGTTCGCGTCGGCGAGGTGCAGTACACGCTGTGCGCCCGGCTGCTGGACCAGGGCGCGCAGGGCATCATTCTGCCGCGCGTGGAAGATCCCAAGGCTTTGCAGGAGGCGCTGAGCTGGATGAAGTTTCCGCCCGCCGGCAAACGGGGCTACGGTGTGAACCCTACCGTGATCGACTACGAAACGCGCACTTTCCCCGAAATCATCGAACACCAGGACCGGAGCAACCTGGTGGTGGTCCAGTTTGAAACCACTACCGCCGTTGAGCGCGCCGACGAAATGCTTTCGCTGCAGGGCGTGGACGTGATGATGGTGGGGCCGGCCGACCTTTCGATCTCCCTCGGCGTGCCCGGCCAGTTCGATCACCCGCTGATGATCGAGACCATTTCCAAGCTGATTGAAGCCTGCAACCGGCACGGCGTGGTCCCGGGGATTCAAACGCGCAGTGTGGCCATGGCGAGGCAATGGGTGGCGCGCGGCATGCGGTTCGTCGGTGTGGCGGCGGAGTACGTGCTGTTGCTGGAGAAGGCGCGGGAAACCGTGGCCCAGTTGAGGGCAAATTAAGAGCGCCGCGTTGCGTACGCGGAGCGGGGGTTGAAGGCGAAGTGCAAGGCGGCCGTGCCGCCGGCAGGAGGAGAGATGGACCGGTTCCCATTGGGATTCAATACGTATTCGGTGCGCGCCCTGCGCTGGCACGATGTGCCGCTGCTGGAGTACGCCGCCAGCCTGAAACTCGATGCCGTTTATCTGCAGGATTCGCTGGACCCGGCGAACAACGATCCGGCGCACTGGAAGGTGTTGAAGGAAACCGCCGCGCGTCTCGGTCTCTCACTCCACGGCGGCGATGCGGGCGCGCTGCCGCGGACACCGGATGGGATGGACGCCACCCTCCAGCGCATGCGCGAAGGTATCCGCCACGCCGTGGGAGCCGGTTCCAAGCTGGTGCGCTTCCGCGTGGCCGGCGACCGCGCCAGCCTGCCGCCCGGCCCGGTCGAGAAGACCATGGAGACCATGATCCGGACACTGCGCTCCGTCCGCACCGAGGCTATGGATGCCGGCGTGAAGTTCGCCATCGAAAACCATAAGGAGCTTTACTGCTGGCAGACGCGCCAGGTGATTGACGGGGCCGGCAAGGAGTTTGTCGGCTCATACCTGGATACCGGCAACCCGGTCTTCGTAATGGAAGATCCGTTAGCGACGGTGGAGACGCTGGGCCCGGTGGCCGTGATGCTGCACCTGCGCGATTCGGTGGTTTACGAAGCCCACAACGGCATCGCCGTGCAGTGGGTGCCGCTGGGTGAAGGTGTGGTGGATTTCAAGAAGATCGTCGCCAAAGCCAGGGAAGTCTGCCCCCAGATTTCGCTCTACAATAAGCCCATCACCGGCCGCCCGCCGCAGCTTCTGCCAATTTACGACCCGGAATTCATGAAGACCTGGCAAGACATGCGGGGCGCCGACCTGGCGCGTTTCATCGCCCTGGCCAAGCGGGGCCACCCTTATGAGAACCACATGGTGATTGAGGATGTGCCGGGCAAGGCGCCCGAACCGATCGCCGCCGCCCTGCAGTATCAGCAGAAGGACCACATGGAGCGCGGAATCAAGTACGCCCGCGAGGTTCTGGACCTTGGAGTGAAGTGGCGGGGGTGAGCGCCCGGCGCCACTTCGAGCGTCCGTTTTACTTCTTGGGTGTATTTGGCCTGGGCGTGGATGGCGTCGCCGGAGAACTTATCGGCGCTGACGGTTGCTGCTTGCCGGCGTTACCCGGATTGAGAATGTCCGGCGTTTCGGCGCCAAAGGAAAGTGGGATATCGATGTAAGCGATGCGGTCGCCGGTTTCGTCCGACAGTTTCAACTTGTAGTGCCGCGGCGGAGCGTCGAACACCAGGTTTCCCTGTACCGACTCGGCAGGGTGTACACTGCGGATGAAGCCAATCCATTGGGGCACGCCTTCCCCGTCGCTCAGTTCGGGGTAGCTGTTTCCGTTGTCGTCCAGAACACTGATGTTGGGAACGATGATGTCGGCTCCCAGGCCGTTGGTTGCGGTCATGCGGACCAGGAAGAAACGATTCTGCGGTATCCGCTCGGCGGGAGCTTCGCCGATATGCGTCAACCACTGCGTCTCAAAAACGATATAGACGATGTTACCGAGATCCACCCGCTCACCCAGGCTATAGGTGCGGACGGGATAACTCTTTTCCGAGGACGAACAAGCGGTCAGGAAGAGCGCGGCAATAACAGCCGCAAACAAGAGGGCAGCCCGGAAAAGACGCATGTTGCGAAACCATTTTCCACTGTAGCACAGGCGTTCCTGCCTGTTTTTCCCCTACCGAGGCTGGTTTTCCTGAAGCATGCGTTCGAACTTCTTGCGCTGCTCCTCATTGAGGATTTGCTCCACTCGGGACTTGCCGTCAGTCAGTACCGTTCGATAATACTGCCAGAAATCGTTGAGGGTCGATCGCATCTGGTCGAGTTGCGCGGGTGTCAGATTGAGATCGCGCTGCATCCGCTCGAAATAGAGAGCCTTCCCGGCCGCACTGTCGAATTTTGGCTGGTGCAACCGCGTGTGAACGCCCAGGTTCATTACCACCGCGCCAGCCGCCGCTCCGCAAAGAAATACCAGCGTCAGGGTCACGGCGCAGACGATTCTGGGATCCCAGGCCCTCGAAAATGTCACCTTCTCCAGTACGTTAGGGCTCATCGTAAGCCGCCAGTGTGACCAGCATGTTGTCCTGCCCGTGCTCCGAGTCAAATGCCGGGTAGTTCTGCTGTGCCATCACTGCTTCGGGAGAAAGGCTGCCTGCGTATTCGCCTTCGCGTACCACCAGGTAACTTCCCAGGACCGCCAAGGTCAGCAGGCAGGCAAATACCAGACGCCGGGCGAAAGCCAGATCCAAGGAAAAGAGACCGGCAAAAGAGGGAGCCGCTACGCGCCCACCCACCTGTTGTATGACCCGCTCATAGAAACCTGGCCGCGGGTCTGCACCCCGGAGTGCGGCCACGAAACCCTGCGCGCCAGGCACGGATTGATCCGACCAAGCCTGATCCGACCAAGCCTGATGCGACCACGCCTGATTTGACAACGGATGATTTGACCACGCCTGATTTGGCCACGCCTCTTCGGACTGCAAGGAGGCGAACAATTCCGAAATGTTCTGCATGCCAGCCAACTCTTCCCGGCACCCCTCACAGGTGCTCAGGTGGGCCTCGATATCCCGTTGCCCCGCCGGCTCCAGCGCGCCGGACAGGTACTCCTCAAGGCTATCCTTCACTACCGCGTGCATAGGTTCTTCCCTTAAAGTTGTAAAATACCACGCTTAGACCATCCCCTTGCGAGTCTTTTTGCCACAATGGCACGCCCGCTTACGGGGTTTTTCAATCACTCAGGTTCCAATCGCCCGGATTCCAATCCCAGCCGGGGTTCCAGTCAGCCGGTCACCAGACCGGGAGCCCGATCCAGGCGCTGCGCCGCCTTGACCAGTTTTTGACGGGCTCGAAACAGTTTCACCTTGATGGTGTTTTCGTTCAAGCCGGTCTTGGCTGCCAGTTCTTCCACCGAAAACCCTTCAACTTCCTTCATCATCAACAACATACGCTCCTCATCGGAAACTCTCGTGAGGAGTTTTACCACGTAGTCGCGGCGAGCCAGGGTGGCATCCATGGGCACCTGCCGGTCCACCGCAGGCTCAGAGTTTTCCACTCGTCGCACCTCGTCTTCGCTCAAATCGCTCTCGTAAACCAGTTTCCGAACCTTCCGTTTGCGGAGGAAGTCGAAGCATTCGTTGACCGTGATCTTATAGATCCAGGTGATCAGCGAGCTCCGGAAATCGAAGCTCTTGAGAGACAGATAAACTTTGGCAAATACCTGCTGTGCAATGTCTTCCACGTCATTGCGCTGGCGCACGATGCCGTGAATGATGGAGAACACTTTGGATTGATAGCGCTCCACGATTTCGCGGAAAGCCGCCTCATCACCGGCTTGCGCACGGCTGACCAACGCGCCCTCCGGGGTGTTCTGGTAGTCCACTCTCGATTTCGCCGCAACCTTACTGCCGAACCCCGGAAGTGTTAAGGCGCCAGTCAGTGTTCCCATACACCGATTCCGACGCGGCTCAACCCATCCGGGTTTCAACGGACGTCAGTCCGTACCTTCTGAAAATAGCATGAGTAGCCGTGAACCTCCGGGACGCGGCCTACCAGTTGCCCGTTGGCTTAACCCCCCCGAATGAACTGGTAAAACGCGACCCGGAGGGTCGCGGCCACTTTCTCGCGACCGAATCCCCATACCGGCCATCTAAAAACATAGGGTTGCGGAGTGACGCGGTACTGATTGTATAATGACAAGCAGGGCAACGTCCGAACTTAGGAGCTAAAAGAAATGGTGCAGTTAACCGAAAAAGCGATCGTCAAGGTGAAGGAAATCATGTCCTCCCAGGAGCCGTCCCCCTCAGGACTGCGCATCTCGGTGGTGGGCGGCGGCTGTTCGGGGTTCAGCTACTCGATGGCCTTCGAGAACCAGCCGAACATGCTGGACAAGACGTACAATTATAACGGTTTGAAGGTGTTCGTGGACCAGGCCAGCCTGCTGTACCTGGACGGCGCGGAGGTTGACTTCGTGGAAACGCTGGAAGGCTCCGGATTCAAGTTCAACAACCCCCAGGTGAAATCCACCTGCGGCTGCGGCAGCTCGTTCCAGGTCTAAACAGGCGGAGTCTCAACGGGCGGACCAGCTCAGAACGATCGGGCGCTGCTCCCTGGCACTGCTTCAGAAAGATCTGGCACTGCTTCAGAAAGATCTGGCACTGTTTCAGAAAGATCGGGGCGCTCCTTTCACGCGGGAGCGCCCAAAGGTTTTGGTTGCCCCATTTTGGTCATTTTGGCCGCCCGATTTGCGCCCCGCTCGCCGCATTTGCGAAACTGACGGTTCATGCCATTGAAGCCGTTGCTGGTGCTCCTCGTTTGCGCTCCGCTTTGCTACCCCCAAACCAGCAGCCTTCCTCCCAAAGAAACGCTCTACTACACCATTGACTGGCGCCTTTTCACCGCCGGCAAGGCAAAACTGGAGTTCACGTCCTCTCCGGCATCCAAGCCCGAAGCCCAAATCAGTCTGCACCTGGAATCAGCGGGTTTCGTCTCCAAGTTGTTCAAAGTGGAGGACGATTACACCTCGACCATGAGCGCCGGGCTGTGCGCGCAATCGTCCCACATGACGGCGCACGAAGGCAACCGGCAACGGGAAACCCGTATCACGTTCGACAGCGAGACTAAGAAAGCCAGCTACCTGGAGCGCGACCAGGTTAAGAATAGTGTCGTGCTGCAGCAGGATACCGACATCCCAGCCTGCGTGCACGACGTGGCCGGCGGCCTCTACTTCATCCGCACCCTGAACCTGGAGCCGGGCCAGAGCGCCCAGGTGCCCGTGAGCGACGGCAAGAAATCCGCGATGGCCAAGGTGGAGGCGCAGCAGCGCGAAGACGTCAAGACCCCGGAGGGCACGTTCAAAACCATCCGCTACGAGGTCTACTTGTTCAACGGCGTGCTCTACAAGCGCCCCGCCCACCTCAACATGTGGCTCACGGACGACCGCCGCAAACTGCCGGTCCAGATCCGCGTGCGCATGCAGTTCACCATCGGCACCATCAACCTGCTTCTGGAAAAGCATGAATAGGCGGCAACAACCGCTTGCTTACGCGCGCGGTTCCGTACGCCGGAGGCGCAATTATCTTGTGTTATGGGTCCTGGCCCTGTGCCCCGGCGTGGTGGAGCGCGCCGCGGCTGTGGAACTGCGGCTCCAGTTCGGCGCGCTGGAGCGCATGTTGACCGAGCAGCTTTTCACGCAGGAAGGCCGCGGCTACGTTCACGGCAGCAAGACCACCAAGTGCGACTTCGCTTATCTGGAGCGGCCGCAGATCCGCGGCGAAGATGGCAAGCTGCGAATTACCGCCCGCTTCACCGGGCGTAAGGCGCTCAACCTGGTCGGCCAGTGCGTGGGTTTAGGCGACGCCTTCGACGTAGTGATCACGGCGATTCCGCAGTACAAGAGCGGCAACATCGGGCTGCAGGAAGTGAAGGTAGCCAGCGCCGGCAGGTCCGGGTTTTACATCCGCCGGGTCTGTGAGGCGATGCAGGCCACCCTGGCGCGCGATTTTCGCTACCCGATCGAGGCCGACGCCCACCGCATCCTGGAAGACCCCCGCAGCCAGCCGGGCTATCAGCGGGACCTCAAGAATTTCAAGGTGCCCGAGATCCGCGTGTCGGGCGATGCCCTCGTGCTGAGCCTGGATTTTGAACTCACCGTGAAGTGACTTCGAACTTACCGTGAAGTGATCTCGCGGATTTGCGCAATGATGTGGTCCAATTCCTCATCGGCCGTGTAGAAGTGCGGGGCCACGCGGATGCCCGCGGCCGGCCGGTAGTCCACCAGGATCTCGCGGCGCGCCAGTTCGCGCGTGACTTCCTGGCCGCCGGCAACGTCGAGCGTCACCACGCCGCCGCGCTGCTCAGGGTTGCGGCACGTGTTCACACCGATTCCGGCTTCTTCGGCCAGCGCGATCAGCCGGGTGGTCTGGCGGATGGACTTCTCGCGAATCGCCGGGACGCCAATCGCGTTGACGATCTCGTAGCCCGATCGCGCGGTGTATATGGCAGGGATGTTGGGCGTCCCGTTGAGGAAGCGGAAGGCATCGGGAGCGTACCGGATGGGGCCGCTTTCGAAAGCAAACGGCTCTTCGTGGGCCATCCATCCGGTGGCCATCGGATTCAGCTTCGGCCACAGGTCGCGGCGCACATACAAGTAACCCGCGCCTGGTCCTCCGCATAGCCACTTCACCGAGCCGCCAGTGGCGAAATCCAAATTCAGGCCGCGGACATTGACCGGCACGGTGCCGGCCGACTGGTACAGGTCGGCAATCACCATCGCCCCCACCGCATGAGCCCGCTCCGCGATGGCCGCCAGGTCCTGCACATAGGAACTGCGAAAAGCCACGTGCGAAACCGAAACCAACTGCGTCTCCTCGTCAATCTCCCGCAGCAGCAACTCTACCGGCAGGGTGAAGCTATCGGGCGCTGCCACCGCAACCACGCGGGCGCCCAGGCGCGCCAGCGAGTGATAGATGTAGTCGTTCGAAGGAAAGTTGAGGCCATCGGTAACCAGCTTGTTGCGGCGGCCCTGCCAATCGAAGCAAGACGCCACTACCGACTGGCAGATGGATACGTTCTGATGCATCACGACTTCGCCTTCGCCTGCGCCAATAATTGACGCGATCAGGTTTCCCACCGTGACCGGCATGTTCCACCAGCCTTCTTCCCAGGCGCGGATACCGCGCGTGCCCCAGGTGTCGGTAAACTCCTGCGCACGCTCCGCCGCCCGGCGCGGCATGGCGCCCAACGAGTGGCTGATCAGGTATGTGGTGTGACCGAGAATGGGAAATTCCTTACGCCAGGCTAACAGCGGGTCCATTTCATCAACTTGTTCATCAATTCGAAACATGGATTCTATAGTAACTGTACGCTGCCTAACATGGCGCATACAACGTTTCCCGGAGTTCTGCGTTAGATCTTCTATGTGGAAAGTTCATGCGGCCCTGGACACCCTCATCGCGACCGCCTGTGGCGCTGTCGCCATCGTAGTCTTTCTGCCCGTACTACTGCTCACAACCGGAGTGAAGGCGCTCCTGACTGCCCGCGAAACCCCGCCATTAAGAGCCGCGACCGGCGGGGAGGGGGAGACTTCGTAACGTGTAAGATAGCTTCTACATGTACGATCCGCTGGCGCGTTACCATCTCCAGCCGGCCCGGTATACCTGTTACCGCGCCGCCGGCCCCATCGTAGTGGATGGCAGGCTGGACGAGCCTTCCTGGCAAATGGCGCCCAAATCGGCGCCGTTCGTCGACATCGTAACCGGTGAGCCCGCCTGGTTTGACACGCGCGTGGCGCTCCTCTGGGACGACCAGCATCTCTACTTCGGCTTCTGGGTACCGGAAAACGACGTCTGGGGCACGCTCACCGGGCGCGATTCGAAGATCTACGAAGAGAACGACGTTGAGGTCTTCATCGCCGGCCGGGACGCCTACTACGAATTCGAAATCAACGCGCTCAACACGGTCTACGAAGTCTTCTGGATCTGGAAGGATATCCTGAAGCCGGGCTCGCCCTACTTCGGCCGGCCGGAGTTCGACCCGGCCCGGCAGCGCACCATGGTACTGGATGGTGTAGGCGGCCACGTGCATCCCCGCGGCGAGCGCTGGGGCTTCCTGGACTGGGATTTCCCGGGCCTGCGCACCGCCGTTCACGTGGATGGCGTAGTCAACCGCCGCGACCGGACCGACCGCGGCTGGACCGTGGAACTGGCCTTCCCCTGGGAGGGCTTGGCACCGATCGCCGATGGCCGTGCGCTGCCGCCCAAAGACGGCGACATGTGGCGCATCGACTGTTCGCGCTTCGAGAAAATCGGCCGCCAGGGCGAGGTTCTGGACCCGTGCGTTGGCTGGACCTGGAACCGGCACGGACATTACGACTCCCACATTCCGGAAGTGTTCCCGATGGTGACGTTCTCGGCCGGCCCACCTCTACGGGTAAAATAGATTCGGTGCTGTCCGCTTTCGATCCCCTTACCTCCGAGTGGTTCACCGCCCGCTTTGGGCGGACTACCGAACCGCAGGCGCTCGGATGGCCGGAGATTCGTGCGGGGCGGGATGTGCTGATTTCGGCGCCGACCGGGTCGGGGAAGACGCTGGCGGCGTTTCTGATTTGCATTGACAACCTGGTGCGGCTGGCGCGCGCAGGGACGCTGCCGGAACAGACCGCCGTGGTCTACGTTTCGCCGCTCAAGGCGCTGAGCAACGACGTTCACAAGAACCTGGAAGTGCCGCTGGCCGAAATCTCGGCGCTGGCGGCGAGGCGCGGGGTGGCGCTGGCGCCGATCCGGGTGGCGCTGCGGACCGGCGATACGCCGCAGGGGGAACGGCAGCGCATGACGCGCGTGCGGCCCCACATCCTGGTCACCACGCCGGAATCGCTCTATATCCTGCTGACCGCCGCCAAGCCGCGTGAAATGCTGGCGCGGGTGAACACCGTGATCGTGGACGAGATTCACGCGCTGGCTGACGATAAGCGCGGGTCGCACCTAGCGCTGTCGCTGGCCCGGCTGGATCATCTGGTGGAACAGAGCGGGCAGGCGAAACCACAGCGCATCGGCCTTTCGGCGACGGTCAAGCCGGTGGAGGAAGTGGCGGCGTTCCTGAGCGACAGCGCACGCGTGGTCAACGTGGGGCATCGCCGCGAAATGGAACTGGCGGTGGAAGTTCCCCGTGATGAGCTGGGGCCGGTGGCCACCAACGAAATGTGGGGCGAGATCTACGACCGGGTAGCGGAACTGATCCGCGAAAACCGCACCACGCTGGTGTTCGTCAACACGCGGCGGCTGTCGGAACGGGTGGCGCATCACCTGGCCGAACGGCTGGGCGAAAACGCGGTGTTGCCGCACCACGGCAGCCTTTCGCGCGCCCTGCGGCTGAATGCGGAAAAGCGGCTCAAGGCCGGCGAACTGCGCGCGGTGGTGGCCACGGCGTCGCTGGAACTGGGGATCGATATCGGCACCGTGGACCTGGTCTGCCAGATCGGCTCGCCGCGGTCGATTGCGGTGGCTTTGCAGCGCATAGGCCGCGCCGGACATTGGGTGGGGGCGCTGCCCAAAGGCCGCATCTTCGCCACCACGCGCGACGAACTGCTGGAGTGCGCGGCACTGGTCGGCGCCATCCGGAAGGGCGAACTGGACCGGCTGGAAATTCCGCGCAACGCCCTCGACATTCTGGCGCAGCAGATGGTGGCGGCCTGCGCCTGCGAGGATTTCGCCGAAGACGACCTGTTCGCGCTGATGCGCCGGGCGTGGCCCTATCGCACGCTGGAGAGGCACGATTTCGACGCGGTGCTGGAGATTCTGTCCGAGGGCATTGCCACCTCCCGCGGCAAGGCCGGCGCCTATCTGCATCGCGATGCCGTGAACCGGCGGGTACGCGGGCGGCGGGGCGCCAGGCTGACGGCGATTACGTCGGGCGGCGCCATTCCGGACACGGCGCAGTACCTGGTGGTGGCGGAACCGGAAGGGACCACGGTTGGCACGCTCGACGAAGATTTCGCGGTGGAGAGCATGGCGGGCGATGTCTTTCTGCTGGGCACCACGTCGTGGCGCATCCGGCGCGTGGAGTCTGGCCGTGTGCGGGTGGAAGACGCGCATGGGGCGGCGCCCACGATTCCGTTCTGGCGCGGGGAAGCGCCAGGGAGGACGGTGGAGCTGTCGCATGAGCTGTCGCTGCTGCGTGAAGCGATCACTCAAAGCAGCAGCGCCGCCGAGTTTTTACAGCGCGAGTGCGGCCTGGACCGCCGCGGCGCCGAACAGGCCGTCGAGTACGTGCAAACGGGCCGCGCCGCCCTCGGCGCAATACCTACAGACACCCTCGTGGTCGCCGAGCGCTTCTTCGATGAAGGCGGCGGCATGCAACTTGTCATCCATGCCCCGTTCGGCGCGCGCATCAACCGGGCCTGGGGGCTGGCGCTTCGCAAACGCTTCTGCCGGTCGTTCAATTTCGAACTGCAGGCCGCCGCCACGGACAACGGCATCGTGATCTCGCTGGGCGAACAGCACTCGTTCCCGCTCGAAATAGTTTTCGAATTTCTGCGTCCCGCGACGGTGCAGGATGTGCTCACGCAGGCGCTGCTGGTAGCCCCGATGTTCACCGCGAGGTGGCGCTGGAACGCGTCGCGCGCGCTGGCCATTCCGCGCTACTCCGGCGGCCGCAAAGTGCCGCCGCCCATCCAGCGCATGCGCGCCGACGACCTGATGGCAGCGGTCTTCCCCGACCAGGCCGCCTGTCCCGAAAACCTCTCGGGCGAGGTGCGGATTCCGGACCATCCGCTAGTCAAGGAGACCATCGACAACTGCCTGTACGAGGCCATGGACCTCCACGGACTGCGCGCCCTGCTGACCGCGCTTGCCGACGGCCGGATTCAGACCGTGGCCGTGGATACGCCAGAGCCCTCGCCTTTCTCGCACGAGATTCTGAACGCCAACCCGTACGCGTTTCTGGACGATGCCCCGCTGGAAGAGCGCCGCACGCGCGCCGTGCAGATGCGGCGCACGCTGCCCGCCGATTACGCCGATGGCGCCAGCGCCTTGGACCCCGATGCCATCGCGCAAGTGACCGCCGAAGTCTGGCCGCCCATGCGCGACGCCGACGAGTTGCACGAGGCGCTGTGCGGCTTGAGCCTGATGCCGGCCGCGTTGCCGCCAAGTGAGGCCCGTGTGCGGTTCGACGAACTGGTGGCGGCACGGCGCGCCGCCGCGTTCGAATTGGGCGGCAACGAGTTTTGGGTTCCGGCCGAACGTGCGGACCTGGTGCGGCGAGCCTACCCCGCGGTGGTCCTGGAGCCGCCGATCGCGGCCCCGCCCACTACGCGTGGGATTCCGGAAAGCCAGGAGGCGTGCGCGGCCGAGATTCTGCGCGGCTGGTTCGAATGCTCCGGACCGTTGCGGGCGGCAGACCTGGCGCGCAATCTGGCCATGCCGCGCGACCTGGTGGACCAGTCGCTGGCACAGTTGGAAGCCGAAGGGCAGATACTGCGCGGCAGCTTTCGAGGAGGGCAGGCCAGTCCGGGTGAAGCCGGGACGGAGTGGTGCCATCGCCGCTTGCTGGCGCGCATTCACCGGCTCACCATCGGCCGGCTGCGGCGCGAGATCGAACCTGTGACCACCGCGGAGTTTTACGCCTTCCTCAACCGCTGGCAGCACCTGGCGCCGGGCAGCCAATTGCACGGCGTGGATGGCACGCTGCAAATCATCCGCCAATTGCAGGGCAGCGAGTTTGGAGCCGCCGCGTGGGAATCGGAAATTTTGCCGCGGCGCGTGGCGCGCTATCAGCCGGAGTATCTGGACCAGCTCTGCCTGTCGGGCGAAGTCACCTGGGGCCGGCTTTCGCCGCACCCGGCGTTTGAGCGGGAGGAGCCGGAGAACGGACGTCGGCGCGTGCGGCCCACGCGGGTGGCGCCGCTGGCCATCTTCTTGCGCGCGGATGCTTCCTGGTTGCTGGCGGGCACTGAGCCTTCGCCCGGCGCTTCGCTTTCGCACCCCGCGCTCTCGCACTCTGCGCGAGAAGTGCTGGCGGTGCTGGAAACCCGCGGCGCCAGTTTCTTCGCCGACCTGACCGGCGCCACAGGCCGGCTGGCCAGTGAAGTGGAAGACGCCCTTTGGGAACTGGTGGCCGCGGGCCTGGTGACAGCCGATGGTTTCGAAAACCTGCGCGCGCTGCTTGACCCCAAGCGCCGCAGCGGTCAGGGCAAGGGCCGGGCGGCGAGGCCCCGTCATGCCCCTGGCCGGTGGGCCCTGCTGCGCCAAACGCTACACCAAAGCGCGCCACACCAAACCGCACCACTCCAAACCGCGCCACAGGCGGACGCCAGTGCCGAGCCCTTCGCCCGCCAGTTGCTGCAGCGTTGGGGCGTGGTGTTTCGCGATGTGGCGGTGAAGGAATCCATTGCTCCCGCATGGCGCGACTTGCTGGTGGCTTTGCGCCGCATGGAATCGCGCGGCGAAATCCGCGGCGGCAGATTTGTGGAGGCTTTCCTGGGCGAACAGTTCGCCCTGCCGGAGGCCCTGGACCTGCTGCGGGCCATTCGGAGAAACGGCGAAACGGCGGCCGAAGGGCCGGCGCCGTGGACCGCGCCAGCGGCACTGCTTGAAGCGGAATCCACGGTTTCAGAGGTTCACTAACGGATCGAAATACCGCTTGCTAACGCGCGCGGCTCCGAAAGCATTCGCGCGCGGCTCCGGATTCACCGCGCGGCCGAATTCGCCGACTGCGCGGCTCCGTGATAGAGTCGTACGATCTATGCCAAGAAAGTGGATGTTGCTGTTCGGGCTGCTGTCAGCGTGCGCCCTCGTGTGCGTGCCCACACACGGCGCGTCGCGGAACCTCGAGATCTATTGGATCGATGCCGAAGGAGGAGCGGCCACCCTGATCGTGGCGCCCGGAGGCGAGTCTCTGTTGGTTGACACTGCTAACCGGACGCCGGACGATCGGGACGCCAAACGG
The DNA here is from genome assembly GCA_035570275.1 of Candidatus Acidiferrales bacterium. Lineage (GTDB taxonomy): Bacteria > Acidobacteriota > Terriglobia > Bryobacterales > Bryobacteraceae > DATMNI01. Next base: position 18,900 of record DATMNI010000219.1, read on the forward strand.
ATCATGGCCGCGGGGCAGCAGGCGGGGCTCAAACAGATCGACATGCTGCTGACTACCCATTTCCACGGCGATCACATCGGGGCCATGCCGGCGCTCGCCAAGATGATCCCCATCATGATGTATATGGATCATGGCGAGTCGGTCGAGATCGCCCGGCCCAACGTGGCGGCTGCCTACAAGGCCTATGAAGAGCAGAGTTCGGGGAAGCGCAGGATCCTCAAACCAGGCGACCGCATCCCGCTGAAGGGCGTCGACATTCAAGTGCTCATTTCGGCCGGCCAGCCCATCGCGAAAGCTCTGAAAGGCGCCGGAGCCAGGAATGCCGTCTGCGCCGATTTCAAGGAGCACACGGGCGAGCCCGACCCCGATAACGATATGAGCGTCGGCTTCCTGCTGAAGTTCGGCAAATTCCACTTCATCGACATGGGCGACCTGACCTGGAACTACGAGCAGAAGCTGGTCTGTCCGGAGAACCTGATTGGGAAGGTGGATGTCTACCAGACCACGCATCATGGCCTGGACCGGTCCAACTCGCCGCAGTTCGTCTGGGCCATTCAACCGAAGGTCGCGGTGATGAACAACGGCCCGCGCAAAGGCGGCCCGGCGAGCGTCTTCGAGACCCTCCGCAAATCGCCCGGATTGGAGGACATCTGGCAGGGACACCTGGCGCTCGGAACACCCAAGGAGGTCAATACCGATGAGAAAATGATCGCTAACCTGGGGCCGTCGGCCGAGTGCCAGGGAAATCTGCTCAAGCTCTCGGTAGCGCCGAACGGCAAGTACACGATGACGAACACACGGACCGGGTTCAGCAAGACGTATGAATCGAAGTAGAACGAAGGTGGGGGCGAAGTCCAGGAAGTAGGGCTATCCGGCAAGGACCGGCGCCAGTGCTGGCGGCCCTGCGGCAGGGCTGGACAGCCCCTGGTTGCCCGCTGGTCCTTGATGACCAGGAAGATTTCAAGCCAACTTCCGGCTGGACGGGAGAATTCGGCATTCGACCGGTACTCGAAAGCCTTTTACCTGGCGAAATCCCACTTGATCTCCAGCTTTGGTCAACAATATACTATTGACTGGTGCCAAGTCAATACGCAGGTACGGAACGAACCCCAACGAGACGCGGCCGCAAGGGACCTTATGTTGCCCTGATCGGTGACATGATTGCGTCCCGATCGCTCTCTCCCTCCCAACGTTCTCGCGTCCAGGAGGAATTCTCTCAACTGATTGAGACGCTCAACCAGCTCTATCGCGAGCATCTGCGCGCCAAATTCGTTATCACTCTTGGCGATGAATTCCAAGGGTTACTGCGCAATCCTGAGATGATTCCGCACCTCGTTTGGACGCTGGAGCACCGCTTCACCGCACGTGTGTTGCGCCTGGGCTTCGGCTACGGAAGTATCTACACATCGATAAAGGAATATGCGATCAACGTCGATGGCCCGGCGCTGCACAACGCCCGTTCTTCGATCGAAGCGGCAAAGCGGCGGGCGTTGCAGGGGGGCGTATTCACGGGATTTGGGCCAACTCTCGATCCCGCGCTGAACGGATTTGCGCGCGTCCTTCATCACCAACGGGATACATGGCCGGTGCGACAACGGCAGGTTGTAATGCATCTCCACGACGGACGGAAAGGGACCGACATTGCTCAGGAGCTTGGTATCACTAAGCAGGCAGTGTCCCGCTACGCGTCGCTAGCGGGCTGGGAGGCATATGTCGAGGCCGAACAAGGATGGAGCACGCTGTTGCGCACCTTGGCTGCTACCGAAAAACTATGACTGGCGCGGCACAACCCGTATCTTTGCTATTTGCCGAGGTGCTTTTGTTTTGGCACGCGACGAACTATTTGCTAAGTGCCGATCCAATCCGAAATGGGGATCGCAATTCGTTCTCCCGAAAGACGCTGAAGCGGCTGGCGTGGTTCTTTCTTCGGGCAACTGGCGCCGCGGTTCTGACTGCCGCTGTGGCCGGGTGGCGGTCCGGCACGCTGCTGGCCGGCGCAATGCTTATCGGGTGCGTATTCTTGCCGGCGGCACGCTGGCTGTGGGTGCCTTCCCGCTATGTTGCAGAGTTGGAGCTTGCCGTCAATGCCGGCTTTGCGGCATTAGCCCAGTTTCTCATCACGCATTTTGACATGCAGGTCCGATGGGGGCTCTTTCGCTTACCTGCGTCGGAAGCCATTATTTCGGCCTACACAGTCGCGGCTGCCCTCCTGATCTTCGTCGTCCGCGGCGGCACATTTATAGTCCGGGGAGTCCTGGACCGCGCTGGCACCATGCCTCCACCGGAGTTGGTGCAGCCCACTAGTCTGATCGGACATACCGCCCTGGATCTGCAACGTGCATTGCCAGTGGATACCATTGAGCTCAACCACGGCCGGCTGATCGGCAACATAGAGCGGCTGATCCTTGTGCTGCTCGTAGCCAATGGCCAGTACACCGCTCTTGCTTTCTTTTTCGCAGCCAAGGGGTTAATCCGCTCCAAGGACGTAGAACGTCGTGCCTGGGCCGACTACCTGATCCTAGGATCTCTAACAAGCTTCTTGGTTGCCGTTGTCGCCGGCTTGCTCATCCAGGCGGCCTTCCGTTCCGGAACTCCTTGACCGGCACCCACTTGTACCCTTTCCGAACCGAACCCAATTTTCCCTGGAAACCCTCTGCCCCGCGGTTCCGACAGAGCCCAACCTAACCCTACCCTGCCGCCACCCGGGCCGCACAGTCCAAGGCCCAGCCCCCGCCATCCGGCCGCCAACAAGACACACAGCCAGGAACTCCCGTGCTACTAGGTAGAATAGAAACAGTGCCCTACGATCTCATCGTCATCGGAAGTGGTCCCGGCGGCTACTCCGCAGCTATTCGCGCCGGCCAATACGGATTGAAGACCGCCCTCGTCGAAAAGCAGGCCAAACTCGGCGGCACCTGCCTTCTGGTGGGATGCATCCCCACCAAGTCCCTGCTCCATACCGCCGAGGTCTGGCAGCGGTTCGTGCATTCGGAAGAGGAGGGCATCCACGCGGAAAATGCGCGGCTCGATTACCCCAAAGTCAAGGAGCGCAAGGACGGCATCGTCAACAAGCACTCCAAGGGCGTCGAAATGCTTCTCAAGCGCGCCAAGGTCGAGCGCGTCTCCGGGTACGCCACGCTGAAAGGCCATGGCAAGGTCGAAGTGAAATCGGATGCCGGCGTGCAAACGCTGGAAGCCAAAAACATCATAGTCGCGACCGGCTCCGAAGCCAGAATGATTCCCGGCCTCGAGGCCGATGCGGAATTCATCCTCACCAACATCGAGATCTTGAACCTGACGGCCGTTCCCAAGAGCCTCATCATTATCGGCGCGGGCGCGGTGGGCGTGGAGTTCGCCTCCATCTTCAAGCGTTTCGGCACGGACGTCACCGTCATCGAGATGCTGCCGCGCATCGTCCCGGTGGAAGACGAAGATATTTCGAAGGAACTGGACCGCGTCTTCCGCAAGCAGAAGATCCGCGTGGAAACGGGCGCGCGCGCGGAGAACATCCGCAAGACCGGCGCCGGCGTTGCGCTGACCATGACCACCAAGGATGGCAAGCAGGAAGAGCTCGAAGCCGAAAGGCTGCTGGTGGCGGTGGGCCGCAAGCCCAATACCGAAAACATCGGACTGGAGAATACCAAGGTCGAACTGGACCGCGGCTTCATCAAGGTGGACCCGAACCAGCAAACCGCCGAGCCCGGTGTCTATGCCATCGGCGACGTGGTGGCGGGAACGCCGCAACTGGCGCACGTGGCCACCCGGGAGGGCATGATCGCAGTGGCCCACATGGCCGGCAAACCCGCGGTTCCCATCAACAAGAACCGCATCCCCGGCTGCACCTACACGGAACCGGGGATTGGCAGCGTGGGCCTCACCGAGGCGCAGGCCAAGGCGGCTGGCTACAAGGTGAAGGTCGGCCGATTCCCGTTTGCCGGCAACAGCCGGGCCACCATCGTCGGCCACCACGAAGGCTTCATTAAGGTGGTCGCCGACGAAAAGTACGGCGAGATTCTGGGCGTCCACATCATCGGGCCGGAGGGATTTGAGCTGGTCGCCGAAGCCGTGGCCGCCATGGAGGCCGAGGCCACGGTGGATGTGATGATGCAGACCATCCATGCCCATCCGACGCTCTACGAAGGAGTGGGCGAAGCCTTCAACGCCGTCTACGGCCTGGCCATCAATGCCTGATGCCCTCATGCGGGAATGCCGGATGCGAGAATGCAAGGTCCGCGAACTCGGGCGTATGGATTACGGCCGCGCGCTGGAACTGCAACAGCAGATCGCCGCTCGCCGCAAACAGGGGCTCGGGCCGGACCACCTGCTGCTGCTGGAGCATCCGCACGTGATCACCATGGGCCGCAACGGCCACCTGGAAAACCTGCTCGCCAGCGACGAAATCCTCAGCCGCGCGGGCATCGCGTTCTACGCAACCGACCGCGGCGGCGACGTCACCTATCACGGCCCGGGCCAGCTTGTGGGCTACCCGATTCTCGACCTGCGCGAATGGAAGCGGGACGTCGGCGCCTACGTGCGCGCCGTGGAGCAGACCATTATCGACACCCTGGCCGATTACGAAATCGCCGCCGGCCGCATCCCCAAGCTGACCGGCGTGTGGGTGGGAGAGCGGAAAATCGCGGCCATCGGGGTGCACCTCAGCCGCTGGGTGACCTCTCACGGCTTCGCCCTGAACGTGTCCACGGATTTGAGCTACTTCCAGTACATTGTTCCCTGCGGATTGACCCGGCCCGTCACCTCCATGGCCGCGCTCGGTGTCCGCGCCGGTTGGGACGAAGTGGGCCGCCGGCTGGCCGTCCACTTCGGCCGCATTTTTGATTGCGAGATGCTGATGCAGCCTCGTACGGAGCCGCAATCGTTAGGGAGCGGTGGTTCTGAGAGCATCGTGTTCGCGGCTCCTTTGTTCACAGCTTTGGAAAGAGAGAACTGAAAATGACCGACGTAGTGATGCCCCAGATGGGCGAAAGCATTGTCGAAGGCACGTTGACCAAGTGGCTGAAGAAGCCCGGCGACCGCATCGAGCGCGACGAGCCCCTTTTCGAAATCTCCACCGACAAGGTGGATACCGAGATTCCGTCGCCCGCGGCCGGAACCCTCTCTGAGGTCCTGGTGCCGGAAGGCCAGACGGTGGGGATCAACACCGTGGTCGGCCGCATTGATGAGAGCGGTGGCGCAGCGGCTAAGCCGGCGGTGCCGGCAGCCAAACCAGAAGCGCCTGAGCCCAAAGCGGCAGCGCCGGCGGCTAAAGCGGCCGAGCCCAAGCCCAAAGCGGCCCCGCCCGCAGCGCCTGTGGACGCTGAACCACCGGCGGAACCTGAACCCGAAGCTACGGAGCCGCCCCAGCCCACGCCCGCGCCGGAGCAGACAGATGAACCGCTTCCCATTGAGCCCGCCGGGCCGCTTTCGCCCCTGGTCCGCAAGATGGCCCGCGAAAACAACATCGATCTGGCGCGCGTAAGGGGCACCGGCGCCGGCGGCCGCATCACCAAACAGGACCTCGAGGGCTACCTTGCGCAGAGCGCCAAACCCGCGGCGCCAGCGCCACCGCCTGCCCCAGCTCCGCCATCCGCGGCTCCCGCGCCAGCACCGGCCGCGCCCCCGGCGCCACCTGCAGCCACCACTGCGGCACCGGCGGCTCCACCCTCTACGCCCCCCCTGCCCCCGGCCGGTCAGGCCAAGACGCGCATCGAGCCCATGAGCACGATGCGCATCAAGATCGCCGAGCACATGGTGATGTCCAAGCGAACTTCGCCGCACGTCACCACCGTCCATCGCGTGGACATGACCAAAGTCGCCAGGCTGCGCCAGCACCATAAGGCTGCCTTCCAGTCTAATTACGGCTTCTCACTGACTTATCTGCCGTTCATCGTGCGCGCCTCGGCCGTGGCTCTGCGCCAGTTCCCGCTGCTCAACGCCTCGCTCGACGGCACCAACATCATCTACCACAACGAAATCAACATCGGCATCGCGGTGGCTTTGGAAAACGGCCTGATCGTCCCCGTGATCCGCGGCGCCGACGAGAAGAACGTGCTCGGCCTGCAGCGTGCGGTAGTCGATCTGGCGGCGCGCGCCCGCTCCCGGCATCTCAAGCCCGATGAGGTAGTGGGCGGCACCTTCTCCATCACTAATTTCGGCAGCTTTGGCAGCTTGATGGGCACGCCCGTGATCAACCAGCCGCAGGCGGCCATCCTTGGTGTCGGCACTGTCGACAAGACGCCCGTGGTCATCGACGATGCTATCGCCATTCGCTCCATCTGCCACCTCTCGCTCGCCTTTGACCACCGCCTGATCGATGGCGCCCTGGCCGACCAGTTCATGACCAAGGTGAAGCAGGTTTTGGAGGGATGGTCGGAGGAAGTGCTGTAAACGCCAACCGGGCGGCGATCTCGGTAGAATCGAAGACGGAGGCCGTTCCGGACCTACTTTCTCACTCGCGACAGCACCTGGCGGATGGCTTCACGGATGCGCGGATCGTCCGGCGGCGCGCCGGAATCGTTGGCGTGCGGCGCGAAGAGCAGGCCTTTGGCGGCGAATTCCCGAGGCAGCGCGCTGTCTCCGCCGAGTGCGACCACCACTACCTGCCTACCCAGCGCAATCGCCTGCACGGGGTAGGCGCGAAATGGATCGGAGCGCTGCAGCAGGCCGTGGGTGGGCTCCACCATCTGGAATGCGGCGCGGATGGGGCCGCGGACGGCGGCGCCTGCAGTGCAGTGGTCGAAGGTGAGTGAGGCGCCGGCGGCGAGCGCAGCCAGGCAAGTGCCGCCTGAGGTCACGGAGACTACAGCGCCATCGAAGCGGACCGAGGCTGGCTCCATCGAACCCATGGCGGCGCTAATGGCGGTCAAGAGATCCTCGGGCTGGACAGGCGGGAGGCCCGACACACCTGCTCCACTTAGCACCGCTCCGCGCAGCAACAACGACGGGCGCGGCAACTCGTAGGATTGCAGCAACCGCGCGGCTACGAAATCGGCGATGGCCTGGGTAACCGCGAAATCGGCTTCCGCGAATATGGCGCGTCCGCCGCGGCGGTCTTCCAGGACGAGAGCTTTCGAATGGCCCGCCGTGGCGATGCCCGCCTGGTACTCCGGGTCCGCGGCCCAGAGGCCCCCGGCCACTGATAATGCCACTGCTACGGCCACGGCCGGCGCCAGTTCAATAGCGATAGAGCCAGCGAGCCTTCTCGATGACCTTCTTGGCATTGGGCAGGAAAGCCTCCTCCAGCGGAGTGCTGAACGGCACCGGTGTATCCGGCGCCGTCACCCGCATGATCGGCCCGTCCAGGTACTCGAACACCGATTCCGTGATGGTGGCGGCCAGTTCGCCCGCCATGCCGCCGGTGCGCGTGTCTTCGTGCAACAGCAGCACCTTCGACGTCTTGCGCGCGCTGGCGCACACCGTCTCGCGGTCCAGCGGGACCAGCGTCCGCAAGTCCACCACTTCTACCGACACGCCTTCTTCCGCCAGTGTATCGGCCGCTTCCAGCGCCACCCAGACCATGGCGCCGTAAGTCACGATGCTCAGGTCGCGGCCTTCCCGCACCACTTTGGCTTTGCCGATCGGCACCGTGAACTCCCCGGCCGGCAGGTCTTCCTTAATGCGCCTGTAGAGGCCCTTGTGCTCGAAGTACAGCACCGGGTCGTTGTCGCGGATGGCCGATTTGATCAACCCCTTGGCATCGTACGCCGTCGCCGGGCACACCACTTTCAGGCCGGGCGTGCGCACGAACCACATCTCGGGATTCTGCGAGTGGAACGGCCCGCCGTGAATCCCGCCGCCCGATGGCGAACGGATCACCATCGGCACCGGGGCATTCCACCGGTAACGGCACTTGGCGGCGAAGTTCACAATCTGGTCGAAGCCGCAGGAAATAAAATCCGCGAACTGCATCTCCGCCACCGGCCGCAGCCCCATGAGGCCCGCGCCAATGGCTGCGCCCACGATGGCGGCTTCCGAGATCGGCGTGTCCACCACGCGCCGCTCGCCGAAATGCTCGATGAAGCCCGCGGTCACCTTGAACGCGCCGCCGTAGACGCCAATATCTTCGCCGATCAGGAAGACGTTGGGGTCGCGCTCCATCTCTTCCCACAGCCCTTCCCGGATGGCTTCCAGATATGTGGTCGGCATGTTGGTCCCGAATACGCTACCGGCTCTCGTAGACGTCGTCCAACAGGCTGGCCGGATCGGGATACGGGCTCTCTTCGGCCCAGGCCACGGCGTCGTCCACCTCGCGAATGACGGCCGCGCGCGCGGCGTCAAGTTCCGCCTGGTCCGCCCAGCCTTGCGCCAGCATTTTGGCTTCGAAGCGCTTGATCGGGTCCAGTTTCCCCCACTCTTCGAACAGACCTTGGGGAACATACTGGGCGGCATCGTGCGCCGAGTGGCCCGTCATGCGGAAGGTCTTGCATTCCAGCAGGTAGGGTCCCAAACCAGCGCGGCAGTGCGCCACGGCCCGCCCGGTGGCTTCGTAAACCGCCAGCACGTCGTTGCCATCCACGATCGCTGCCGGCATGTTATATGCCGGACCGCGATCGGCCACATTGGCGCAGGCCATCTGCAGATGCAGCGGCGTGGAGTAGGCGTACTGGTTGTTGTTGCAGATGAAGACCACCGGCAGCTTCTGGACGGAAGCGAAGTTCACGCCCTCGTGCCAGTCGCCACGGCTGGTGGCCCCGTCGCCGAAATAGCTGAACACCACCCCATTCTTCCCCTGGTACCGTAGCGCCAGGGCGGCGCCTGCGGCTACCGGCACCGTGGCCGCCAGCGCGCTGATGATGGAGGCAACCCCCACGCTCATATCTCCCATGTGCATGTTGCCGTCGCGGCCGCGCGTCAGCCCGCCCATGCGGCCCATATATTGCGCCAGCACCCGCCGCGCCGATACGCCGCGGATGAAGAAGACCGCCATATCGCGGTGCGAAGGGAACAGCACATCGTCCGCCTGAGCCAGCAGCGCGCTGCCCACCGGGATGGCTTCCTGTCCGCGCCCCACGTACACGCCTCCCAGCACCTTGCCCTGCTTGTACAATTTGCGCTCGATGCGGTCTTCCACCTGCCGCATCAGCTCCATGTAATACAAGCATTTTCGGGCCAATTCGGCCTCCGGACCGGCGTGCGCGTCTCTAAGCGGACTGGTCACCTCTGCCACGCTCATGAATTCCTCAGTACCCAGTTTCAGGACCAACGGGTAGTATACCGCTATTGCGCTCTGGGGCAGCTTTCTGTGGGGCGGGTTGGTAAACCTGCGGCGGATTGGCAATCCGCCTGCTTGCTCCGCTGGACAGGCTCCCCGGCCCCTGGCCTATTCCTTCCGGGCGAGAATCAGGTTCGACGCGATCTTGCCGAACCCGTACCCGATCCGGAACTGCAACGGTCTGGCCTCCGACGACGTGTAGGCCTGCTTCAGGTCCGGCTGTTGCATCCACTTGAAGCTGCCGTAAGGCCGGACATAGGCGCCGTAGAGTTGCACCTTCCACGACTGCTCGCGGAAGAAGTGGTAGGGGATGCCGGAATCGTCCTCCAGGACCACGCCGCCATGGGCCAGCACCTGGTCGCGAATCAGCGAAAACTCGGGCTTGTGGGTCATGTAGGAGGTGGCTTTGAAAAACGCCGTGACGCGGTTGAGCTTCGAGAGAAATGTCAAAAACGGATGGTTCTGGCTTAGCCTCTGGTCGGACAGGTTGGTCGAATAGTAGAAGAGCTTGTGAACCGATTGGTCGGCATCGGTGCGGAACTCCAGCTCCACGCCGCGGTTTCCGGTTTCGCTAGGGGCCCCCTCGGCGCGTCCGGCCACTAGCCCATTCTCGTCCAGCCGCACAAACCGGTGGCCCAGGATGGTGTGGCCCGTGCGCACCAGCAGGTGAAGAATGGGCGGTAGAAGTCCGTCGCTCACCTGGCCGCGGAACTGGCGATCCATCTGACGGGTGATGAAGAAGCTGCGATGCAATTCCGAATAAACCGTGTCGCGTACGCCGGCCAGTTTCCGGACCAGATCCTGCCGGGAAAGCTGCTTCGGCGTAGGCAAGGTTCCCGGCGGCTCCAGCGCCACCATGACGTAGGTCGGGTTTTGCGGAAAGAAGACCGTGAGCACCAGTGCGTCGGGCCCGCTGAAGGGGTAGAGGACCACCGATTTTTCGAGCGGCGCGTCGCCTAGTTCCGCCTTCTGGAACTCCCGCATTCTGGGAATGGTCTGCTCCTCGATTCCGGCCCAGGCGATGTCCAACTGGCGCCGGTGAAGCTTCCAGGCAGGCCGGTCCTCCAACTCGCGGAATGGGCTGCCTACAGTGCCCGGCATTCCGGCCAGGAACCGGCCGGCGTCATCCGCATCCCGCGAGTGCGGAACCGGTTCGGCAAACGGATCGATGGCCGCCGCGGGCTGGGGTGCGCTCTCCGAAGGCCGCTGGCACGAGAGCAGCAACGCTGCCAGGCAGAAACCCAGGCTGATACAGAGGATCGGCCGCCAACCGCGGCCAATCCGTTGGGTGCTTCCTCGGAATTCTTGAATCACATTCGCCTTTGTAGATCTCCACTATAAGCGATAGCGTTGGCTGACGGCGATTTGTTATTTGTGACTGGCGCGTTGCGTGCGCGTCGCGTTCGCCGAAGGCGCCCAATAAGCTGACCGCTAATAGCTGACCGCTAATAACTGACAACTGACAACTGATAACTGACCCCTTATCACGGCAGATCCAGCGCCGGATTCCGGGCGAAGAAGCCCCACGGCACCAGTCGGAAGCCCGCCGCATGCACCGGCATCACCGGCCAGTCCTCGGGCCGCGGATTGTGCGTGATCCCCATGGAATACCACAGAACCACGTCGTGATTGTCGATGGGCCGATTGTCGGCGGTCCATTTGACTAGTCCGTCGCCGCCCGGGCTCTGGTTGGGGTAGTCGCCGCCGGCGTAGATTTCGGCGGACCGGTACGGCGTCACCCAGACGTGCGAGTTGAGGAACCCGGCGCGCTTGCGGACCCACGAATCGGGCTGAGCCAATAGCAGCGCGTTCTCCCCGGGAAGGAGCGCGTAACCTGTCGGGTGGCCCAGCGCGTTCATTACGTTTGGATTGATCACGATCCATTTGCGGCTGCCGGCCAGGTCGAGATTTCGCTGTGCCTGGCGCTCGGTGAGCAGCGGGGTTTCCTCCATGGTGAAGGCGCCGCCGTACGGATTCCGCGCGCCCGGAGGTACGGCCACGCTGTTCATTTCGACCACCCGGTTCGGCATGGCGCCATCCACGTCCAGATCGAGCCGGAAGGTGAAGAAATGCTGGTGGTGCGGTGCTGCCAGGTTCTTGCTCACCCGATGGCTGAACCCATCGTGCGCCCCCTCGGCAACGGCCTTGGCGGCCATCACCCCGGTGAGCGCGACGCGCATTTCCAGGGCACCATCCTGATGGAAAATCCAGTCGAAACCGTAATCGTAGTTGCCGACCGTCGCCACGAAGGAGAGCACCAGGTCGCGGGCGCGCCGCGCTTCGTCATCGTGTTTCCAGGCAAGTCCGCCATCGCGCTCGTACAAGGCAACGGCGTGCGGGATGGTGACTGGTTCACCGTTGCCGCCGGCGAAAACCGCGTCGAACACCGAACAGTTGGCCGGGCAATCCACGCCAGGCTTGAGGGGAGAGGCATTGACTCCGAGCCCGAGTTCGCCGGCGTCGAAGCTATTGCGGAAAAACCAGCCGCCGCCGGGGTCGCCGTAAGGAACCATCATTTCGGAGAGCGAGGCGCGGTACAGTATGGGGCGAACCCGGCCGCCGTCTTCGTAGCCCACGGTGTACAGCACCAGGCCTTCGCGTGGGTGGAGCCCATAACGGAAACGCCACTTCTGCCACCGCACTTCGCCGTCTTCGATTTGAAAGCCGGGTCCGTGGGGCTGCAGGATATCGAGCGGCGCCGGAGCCAGACGCGGCGCGCCGGCAGCGGGCATCGAAAGCTCGCCGCTTTCCCTGGGGACTGGGATGTTGCGGCCGGTGTCGAGGAGGTCGATAATTCTGCCGGTGGTCAGATTCACGTGCGCCACCAGCCCCTCAATCGGATGCGCGTAGAAGTTCTTCCCTTCGCCCAGATAAGGGATGGCGCGTACGATTCGTCCCTCGCCGGCGCCGGGCAGCGCGAAGTAGCCGGCGCTCCAGGCAACCACGATGACGGAGCCGGCATCGACGCCGCGCGCGCGCAGCGATTGCTGCCATCGGCTGTCGTTGCGGACGATGCGGTCGGCCAGTCCGGAATCCTCCGCGCTGACAGGCGGCTCGGCGCGCGGGATTTCCTTCCACTGGTCCACGCGGGCGGCCTCCAGATCGGCCAGCGCTTCCCAGGTCTTGTTGGCGGCGTCATCGTAAACCACGGCGAAGGCGCGGCGGGGGATGCCGACCTGGCGCAGCACCAATTCCTTGGGCGGTTCGTCGAGAGCCACCAGGCTGAAGCGGGCGCCCGGTGGAACGCGGCCCGAAGCTTTGAGGATGCGCACCGCCCCGCGGATTTCACTAGCCGTGAGCGGAGCCAGCGGGTGCGTGATCGGGGGCACGGTGCGGCAGCCGGTGTAGATCAGCAGCGCAAGTGCCACGGCACCGCTCTCTAACGCTCGCGGCTCTGAACGGAGCCACGGCGCGGAACGGAGCCACGGCACGGAACGGAGCCACGGCACGGAACGGAGCCATGACCGTGAGGGAGTGGTTCCCCGCAAGAGCCTACGCCCCTACTATCTTCAGCGTGACGGCGTGGTCGCACGGTTTTTCGGGCGGCAACTCCACTTTCAGGGCGGTTTCGTCCTGCGTGAATTTCACTTTGCCCTTGTGGCCCAGCAGTTCCACGCCGCGGATCTTGCCGACCCCAAGTTTGCCTCCCAGCGCCAGCGTGCCCACCACAGCCTCCTTTTCCGGCCAGCCCATCACGAACGCGTAGAGCGCGCCGTTCCCCGTGTTGAAGTTCCTGGTGGTGAAACGGACATCGTTGGCCGTAAGATCCTTCCGGTTGCGTTCGTTGAAACCTTCGCCGGTACTTTCTGCGGCCGTGTTGCCCGAAACCTTCCACGGGCGGGTGCCGTAGATGCCTTCGCTGTTGACGGCCATCCACCTGGTGATCTCTTCCACCACCTTCAGTTCATCGGCGTCGGGCGCGCCGCTGTTGGGGAGGGGCACGTTGAGCATCAGGTTGCCGTTGCGGCTGACGACGTCGCAAAGCATGTCGACGACGGTCTTGCCGGTCTTGTATTTGACGGCCTTCTTGTAGTGCCAGTTGCCGATGCAGGTGTCGGTCTGCCAGGGGTTGGGCAGAATATCGTTGGCCACGCCGCGCTCGATATCCAGAATGCAGATGCCCGCCTCGGCGTCCTTCTTGCTCTTGCTGGTGTAGATGGCTTCGCACTTGCCGCTGTGCAGTTTGGCGTTGGCGTTGTAGTAGTGCGACAGCAGCTTGTAGCCCCACTCGTTGAAGGGGATGCCGCCATCGGTGTACAGCAGGTCGGGCTGGTAATTGTCGATCAGGTCCTGAATGCGCAGGAAGTATTGGCGCTTCCAGGAATCGGGCGCCTCGCGGCTCATGGCCTGGGTGGGGATAGGCTGGTCCTTGGGGAACGGATGGTAGAGATCGGCGTAGGCGGGGTCGGTGCCATCGTACGGCGTGCCGGCCATGGGCCCGGTCTTGTCGGAACCGTGCGAAACGGCAAGCCAGTTGTAGCTGTTGGACAGGTGTTCGCTAACGGCGAACTTCAGTCCGTGCCGGAGCGCCGCCTTGTGCCAAAGGCCCACCACATCCTTCTTAGGGCCGGTGGCCACCGAGTTCCAGCGCGGCTGGTGCTTGGAGTTCCACAGGTCGAAGTTGTCGTGGTGCACACCCATGCTCATGAAGTATTTGGCGCCGGCCTTTTTGTAGAGTTGGATCAGGTGATCGGCATCGAACTGGTCGCCCTTCCACAACCGGCAGATATCCTTGTGGCCGAATTTGGAGGGGTGGCCGTATGTCGCAACGTGGTACTTGTACTGCGGGGTGTCCTGGATGTAGATATTGCGGGCGTACCAATCGCCGAACTCCGCGGCCGACTGCGGCCCCCAATGGGCCCACATGCCGAACTTGGCGTCGCGAAACCACTCGGGAACGCGGTAATCCTTCAGCGATTCGGCGGTTCCGTTGAACGGGCCCCTGGCGATTTCGGGTATGGCGTCCTGGGCCGCCGATTTGCGCGGCAGGATCAACGAGGGCGCGGCCGCGAGCACCCCGAGGGCGGCGCGGCGAGTGATGGGCATGGACGTGGGAAACTCCTCCGTTCCAGTCTAGTCCGAATCGCCAGCGGCGGGTGAGGCTGGCAGAGCACGCTTTGTTATCCGCTCTAGGCCGGCGACCGCTGGTACTTCGAGGGTCCCCGCTTAGGCCCTAGAGGAGATCGGAGCGTAACACCGAATCGAGCTAGGGCTAGGGAAAGCCTGGCTCCTTTCGGCAGACCGGGGCAGCCCATCCGAGGGTCGCCCCGGCCTATTTGTTTCCGGGCTTGCGGAACGACTAACCCTAACAGTACAGAGCAGACGCAGATTCTTGGCGGCAATAATAAGACCAAGCCTACAACTTTTCGCTGATCAGCACGCTGAAACTGGCAAGTGAAGCCAGCCGCCCGCTTTAGCTCCGGTACGCTTCGCGGCGGTGCCGGATGTGCAGAATCCTGATGATATCGGGCTTTTCGTAGAGAAGCGAACCCGCCAGTCACCGACTCGCAATCGCAGTTGGCGACCTTCGTTCACCAGCCTCTTCACATCGCCAGCGCCGGTTTGAGCGAACCGCTCAATCGCATCCTCTACCTGATCGCGGTCGCGATCTTCCAACCGTTCCAGGTCTCTGGCCGCCTGCGGCCGAAACAGGACGCGCTTCATGCACGCACGCGGCGGAGTTGTTCAAACGGAATGTCGGGAGAAGGATCCTTAAGAGACGATTCCACCGCGGCCCGCTCCTCTTCGGTTTCGGGCTCGTCATCCACGGTGGCATGCAAGATTGCCAGTTCCACCGGATCTACCAGTGCGCGGAGCATCTTGCGCGCAGCCGGCAGATCGGTGGCCGGGATGTGGTCCACCAGCGTGTGCAGCTCTTGACGATCTATGTCGGCCATGGCGCCTCCTTTTCGATTTTATCAAGATCGCCGCCGCGCCAGGCGTTTTGCTGGCTGCCAAATCCCGATCAGCGACGGCGAACAGATCGGCGATTTCCTGCCGGCTTGGGTTGTGTTCTTTGAGCCATCCGAATTTGAGCCAGTCTTGTAAGGTCGCGCTCATCGCCGATCAGGAAGATTTTCTGTCCGGCAGCGATTGCGGAAAGGAAGTGCTGCCCTTCGGCAAGTTTACGACAGAACTCCCCGGTAAGGTAAACGGAGGGATTGATTTCCCGCTCAAGGTCCCGCTGGGCCTCTGCTATGGCCGAAACGACATCTGCAAGAGAAATGTCGTCGCCAACGATCAGGACATCCACGTCGCTCGCCGATGTCTCGGTTCCCCCGGCAATTGAGCCAAAGATGAAGGCGAGATGAACGCGGCCGGCCATTGACGCCAGTGCATGCTTGAGCACGTGAGCGACTCCGAAGGTCTTGCGAACCAGGGCGCGAAGTTCCTCAAAAACCGGGCACTGGCCGTTGGCTTGAAAATAGACCTGGCGGCCCTCGACGGTTCGGGTGAGGACTCCGGCCCGCGTAAGGCGTTGCAAGTCCCTTTGGACCGTTCCGGAGCCCAGGCCAACAGTTTGAATCACTCGCCGCTGGTAGAATCGCTCATCAGGATGCCCGAAGAACAGGGCAAGCACGCGCTGCCGCGTTTCACCGAAAAGCGCTTCCCCGAGCAGGTTTTTGGGGGCAGCCCCTTTGGTACCCATATCGGGTACGATTATACTCAATGTGGGTATCATACTGCGAGATAGCCGGCTTTCCCGCCGGATGTCCACGGTCATCTTCGCGCTCCGGTAAAATGGATTGGACAGATGGGTCCTCCCAGTCTGGAGTTCCAGAATGAATACCACCGTGACGCTCGACAAGGCCGGCCGTGTTGTCATCCCGAAATCGCTGCGGGACGAGTTGCATTTGGAATCGGGTGACACCTTGGAACTGGAATCCGAAGGTGAGCGGGTGACGCTACGGCCGGTACGCTCCGGATCTTCATTACGCAAAGAGCATGGAGTGTGGGTATTCAGGGGCGGCAAGAAGCTGGCTGCGGCCACAACGGATAAGGCCCTTCGGGATCTGCGGGAAAAGCGTGACCGCGGCAATCTTGGCTCACTGCCGTGAAAGCGTTCCCCGTGAAAGCGTTCCTGGATACCTCCACTCTGGTCGCCACCTTTTACGGCGAGCACGAACATCATGAGCCAAGTCTGTCGCTGTTCCTCCGTCAGAAGAAAACCTCCGCGTGTACCGCGGCGCATTGTCTTGCCGAAATCTACTCTGTGCTGACCGGCATGCCGGGCAAGGACCGGGCGAGCCCCGACGAAGCATTGCTCTTCTTAGGGGATGTCCGCCAGCGCCTGACGATCGTCACCCTCGACGAAAAAGACTATTTGGAGGTCATGGATCGGGCAGCCTCCAGCGGTGTTACGGGCGGGGGCATCTACGATGCGCTTCTTGCTCGTTGCGCCATGAAGGCAAGAGCAGAGACGATCTACACCTGGAACGTGAAACATTTTACCCGCCTCGGAGGGGACGTGGCCTCGCGCGTTCAAGACGCCCTGACCGTGGATCGAGAATGGACCGGTGCCAGTCCGGCAGCAGAGCTGGGCGGGCCCGGTCGCCCGACGCAGCGCGTGCCTCCCGAACCACGCAGACAGGAATGTCCGTGCCACGTTATCATGGGGAGAATCACCATGATTCAAGAACAACTCCCTGAGGGCTTGACTTTCGATGACGTTCTTCTCGAGCCGGCCCGTAGCGAAGTGGTTCCGGCCGAAGTCGATACCCGAACCTGCCTTACCCGCCAGATTGGGTTGAACATCCCGATCGTTTCGGCGGCCATGGATACCGTCACCGAATCGCACCTGGCCATCGCTTTGGCGCAACAGGGCGGCATCGGCATCGTGCACCGCAACATGTCGATTGACCGGCAGGTGGAAGAGGTCGACCGCGTGAAGCGCAGTGAGAGCGGCATGATCGTGGACCCCATTACCATCGGCCCTGAAGAACCGATCTCGGCCGCGCTCGAACTGATGATGCGCTACCGCATCTCGGGCGTGCCGGTTACCAGGAATGGGAAGCTGGTGGGCATCCTGACGAACCGGGATCTGCGCTTCGAAAACCGCTTCGACGCGCCCATTTCCGAAGTCATGACCAAGGACAACCTGGTCACCGTGGCGGTGGGCACCACGCTGGAACAGGCCGAGGCCATCCTGCACAAGCACCGCGTGGAAAAACTGCTGGTGGTGGATGATAATTACGCCCTGAAAGGGCTTATCACGGTCAAGGATATCCAGAAGAAACTGAAGTATCCGAACGCGGCCAAGGACAGCCAGGGGCGGCTGCGCGTGGGTGCCGCCATCGGGGCCACGGGCGACTTCTTCGAGCGGGCGCAGGAACTGGTGGCGCGGAAGGTGGACGTGCTGGCCATCGACACGGCGCACGGCCACAGCGCACGCGTCATGGCGGCGGTGAAGGCCATCAAGAGCAAGCTGCCGGAGGTGCAGCTCATCACCGGCAATGTGGCCACCTACGAAGGCGCAAAGGAGCTGATCTCGCTGGGCGTCGACGGCATCAAGGTGGGGATCGGCCCCGGTTCCATCTGCACCACGCGGGTGGTTTCCGGCGCCGGCGTTCCCCAAATCACCGCGATCGCCGAATGTTCCAGGGCCACGCGCGACGCCGGAGTGCCGCTGATCGCCGATGGCGGCATCAAGTTCTCGGGCGACGTCACCAAAGCGATTGCGGCGGGCGCCGACACGGTGATGATCGGCAGTCTGCTGGCCGGCACGGACGAAAGCCCGGGCGAGACCATCCTCTATCAGGGCCGCACGTTCAAGACCTACCGCGGCATGGGCTCAATGGGCGCCATGTCACCCAGCAGTGCCGACCGGTATTCGCAGGACCCCACCGCCAAGCTGGTGCCCGAGGGCATTGAAGGCCGGGTGGCCGCCAAGGGACCGCTGTCCGATCTGGTCTACCAACTGGTGGGCGGGCTGCGATCCGGCATGGGCTACTGCGGCGCCAGGGATATTCGCGCCCTGCAGTGCGATTCGCGCTTCCTGCGCATTTCCCCGGCGGGCCTGCGCGAAGGCCATGTGCACGACGTGATCATCACCAAAGAGGCGCCGAACTACCGGGTGGAGTAAGTTACCGCGGCATTCCCTCTGGCCGTCTCGCCGCAGCATCCGCGCCGCCCCATTCATTTGCTACACGTGAAGCTGGCGGCCTCATCGATGCTGCCTGAGCCCCTGTACCTGGCCGTCTCGGGGTAAACGCAAAGTGGGCGCGTGCGCGTGACCTTGCCCTGGTCGAGGCGGCGCGCCAGAATCGTCGTTGGAGCCTCGCCCTTTTCCACCCAGGCCGCCAGGGGCGAAAACCAGTCCACCACGCTCGGTCCGGGGCCGCCGCCGCAATGGAACATGCCCGGAACCAGGAACAAGCGGAAGAAATTGGGTGTGTCCTGGCCCATTTTAGCCGTCACCTGCTCGTAATACTCGATGCCCATGATCGGATTCAGCGCCGGGTCGGCCCATCCGAAGTACATCAGGATCTTGCCGCCGTGCTGGCGGAAGCGAGTGAGGTCGGTATCGGTGGCGTCCAGAATGTTGTGCATGGTTTCCAGTTTCGACCGGTCGCGGTCGATGTTGAACTGGCTCAGCTCGAATTGCGGGTCGGGCTTGACGGGCAGCACGTAGCGGAAGAAGTTCTCGGCGAACATGGTGTCCAGCGTGGGGCCGTTATCGCGCACAATCCACTGGTCCCAGCCGCTGCGGCCGTTCGGCCCGGCGGCTTCGCTGCCTACCGGCCATCCCGGAAAGACTCGCGTGCCGCTGCTCATCACGTCGCTCGCCAGGGTCTCCAGCGCGGCGATCTGTCCGGCGGTGAAGCAGTTGGCCTTGTCGTCGGCATTGGCATTCGGGCCGGAATTCTCGCCGCCATTCTGGCCGGCCTTCTCCTCACCCTGGCATCGCGGCAGATCGCGCGACGGTTTGAAATCGCAGCGGCGCGGATCGTCGATCAGGCCGTCCTTGACACCGTCCACCGCATCGCATCTCGCGTAAATCTTCTCGGCCAGCAGCGGCAGTTTCGAACTGGCGATGGGGTTGGCTTTGAGCGTCAGCGAACTGCGCACGGCGGACATCATGCTGCCGGTCCAATTGAGAACCGGCGCGCCCACCACGATGCCGTCGAAATCGTTGGGGAAGCGCTGCGCCAGAATCAGGCCCTGCCGGCCGCCGGTGGAGCAGCCTTCGAAATAGGACTTCGCCGGCGTGGCGCCGTAATAAGCGCGGGCCAGCATCTTGCCGGCTTCGGCGGTGACGTGGAGCGAGCGAAAAGCCCAGTCCAGCATCTTCTGCCGGTCCACCGCGAAGGTTCCTTCCGGTTCCCTCGCCGCCGAATGGCCGGTGTCCGTCTGCGCCACGGCGAAGCCGCGTTTCAGCGCGCGGATGGCCGTGGCCACGCGGCCGGGCGTATCCAGCGCCTCGCCCGCATAGCCGCCGTTGCCGAACATATAAAAGGAGCCGTTCCAAGCGGCGGGCAGACGGACCTCGAAGCCAATCTGCGGCATGATCTGGCCGAAAACGCGGCAGTGCTCCGGGGCATCCGCCGTGGCAGGAACAGTGGCCGCGATGGCGATGGTGACTTCGTTATTGGTGAGGGCGCGCAGGTCGGCACACCCGATGGCAGGTTTGGTCTGAGCACACAGCAACCCAGCGGCGGCACTGGTGGCGACTCCAGCAGCAACAAGGCCGAACAGAATTCGCATTGGACTATTCTCGCAGTATTCTCGCTACCAGAAAGCCGCGTCTAGCGTCTAGCGGGGGCTCAGGATGCTGCCCCAAATGATCTGGTAAGCTTCCACCTGGTCGTAAAGATTCCTGCCGGCCCGGACGTAAACCCGCATGTTGGGCTTGAGGTCTTTGGCTTCCACGATTTCGCCTTCGTGCAGGTAGCGCGTGTCGGCGCGCAGCAGGATGCTCTGCTCGCCAGTCACGCGAGTGTGCAAGACCACGCGTTCGCCGTTCAGGCGGAAAACCACGCCGGCGAACGTAAGGTTGCCGGTGGGAGCCGTATCGAGCTTGCGGCCGAGGGGATTGGGAGCCCGGTAGCGGCCCATAGTGAGCGGGCGGGCGGGCGGAACCGGCTGGGTCACATGGATGGTGCGGGCGTAGCGCACGGCGGAACCGGGCGACCGGTCGGACACCACTTCCACCTTCTCGCCGGGCTTCAGCCGCCAGGCCTGGATTAACTGGCCATCGCGTTCGGCGTAGGTCTTGGCGTCAAACTGGTACCGGAAGACTTCGTTGCCCGCATCCCGCACGGCCAGTTCGCCGGCGGGGGCCTGAGAGTCGCATTCCAGAATGACGCCGCGGATCAGCGCCGGCGGCGCAACGCTTTGATCCTGGCCCTGGGCGCCGGCCGCCAGCGGCAGAAGCATAAGGAGCCCGAGAGTGCGCATCGTAGGCCACCTGCCTTTTCTACACGGTAGCACGGGCGGGTGGCACACAGGCACGGCATGGTAAAGTGAGGGTCAGGTTGCCCGTCAGGTCCCCGGCATGTGTGGAATCACCGGTTTCGTCAACGTCAATCCATCCTCTGAGCCCACATCCGTGATCGAGCGGATGACGGACTCCATACGTCACCGCGGCCCCGACGATTCCGGCTACTATCGCGACCCCTGGGCATCCCTCGGCTTTCGCCGCCTGGCTATTATCGACGTCGCAGGCGGCCACCAGCCCATGACTAACGAGGACCAGTCCCTCTGGCTGGTCTACAACGGCGAAATCTTCAATCACGCCGGCCTGCGGCCCGATCTTGAAAAGGCCGGCCACCACTACACCAACCGGTCCGATTCCGAAACCATCCTCCATGCCTACGAGGAATACGGCCCGGCCTGCCTGCAGCGCTTCCGCGGCATGTTTGCCTTCGCCATCTGGGACAAAAACGCCCGCAAGCTTTTCTGCGCCCGCGACCGGCTGGGCAAGAAGCCGCTCTACTACTATTGGGACGGCCGCCTCTTCGCCTTCGGCTCCGAAATCAAGGCGCTGCTGCAGCATCCCGGCATCTCCGCCGCGTTTGAGGAATCGCTGCTGCCCGAGTACCTCGCCTTCGGCTACGTCAGCGAGGAGCGCACGCTCTTCCGTAACATCCGCAAGCTGATGCCCGGCCACTACCTGGAACTGGACGCCGCCTCCGGCCTGACCGTGCGTCAGTACTGGGAGATTCCCGCGCCCGGTGCCCCGTCTCCCGGCGCCCCGTCGGAAGACCGCTCCGACGAGTCGTGGATCGCCGATTGCCGCGAGCGCTTGGAAGAAACCGTGCGCATGCGCCTCATGAGCGACGTCCCGCTCGGCATGTTTCTCTCCGGCGGCGTCGATTCCAGCGCCATCGCCGCCATCATGAAGCGCAACTTCTCGGGTCCGGTCAAGACATTCGCCGTCGGCTACCAGGAGGCCGAGTTCAGCGAGCTTTCCTATGCCCGCCACGTCGCCCAGGTCATCGGCACCGAACACCATGAGGTGGTGGTCGGCATGGAGGACTTCTTCAACGCCCTGCCGCGGCTGATCTGGCACGAGGACGAGCCCATTGCCTGGCCCTCCAGCGTCTGCCTGTATTTCGTTTCGAAGCTGGCCCGCGAGCACGTCACCGTGGTTCTCACCGGCGAAGGCAGCGACGAGATGTTCGGCGGCTACGCCCGCTACCAGCACTACGCCATGAATCAGCGCTGGCTGTCCCTTTATCGCGCGGTGCCGAAAGCCGTGCGCTCCGCCATTCGCAACCGGGTAGCCACCACCGGGCTGCTCTCCGCCAGTTTCCGCCGCAAGCTGCAGCACACGTTCGTGGGCCGGGGCGAAGACTTGGAATCCCTCTACCTCGACAATTTTTATTCGGCGTTCTCGCTGGCCGAACAGCGGCGCCTGTTGTGTTCGCTGCCCGCCACATCGCGGCACGCCATATCGCCCTACGCCAGCTTCCACGGCGTCTGGGACGGCACTCACGGCCCCGCCTTGCAGCGCCTGCTGTATGCCGACCAGAAAACCTACCTGGTGGAACTGCTCATGAAGCAGGACCAGATGAGCATGGCCGCTTCCATCGAAAGCCGCGTGCCCTTCCTGGATCACGAGTTCGTGGAGTGGGCCGCCGGCGTCCCCCAGCACATGAAGGTGCGCCACGTTCAGGGTAAGACCGAAGGCAAGTACATCGTCAAGAAGGCCATCGAGGGACTGGTCCCGAACGAAATCATTTACCGCAAGAAGATGGGCTTCCCCACACCGCTCCGCCAGTGGCTGATGGACCCGCGCGCCGAACACCTCTTCGGCATTCTGCGCGAGCGCGGCGGCCTGCTGGCGCAGTACGTGGATGCCGCCGAACTCGACCGGCTGCTGGCGCGGCAGAAATCGGGACAGGAAGACGCCACCGACCGCATCTGGCGCCTCCTCACGCTCCAGTTGTGGGGCGATTTGTTTCTCACCGGCAAGCGCGAGGAGCGTTGGGAGGGCTTAATGGCCGCCACATCTCCGGCCGTATGAAGGTCCTCTGGGTCAACAGCAATTTCATGCACCCGACCACCAAGGGCGGCCAGATCCGCACCCTGGAGATGCTGCGCCACCTGCATCGCTGGCATGAAATCCACTACGTCTCCATCGCCAATCCCGACCAGCCCGAAGGCCCAGCCCGCGCGCACGAGTACGCAACCCGTTCCTACCCGTTCCCGTATCGCGTCCCCGAGAAAACCAGCCCCGCTTTCTGGGGCCAGCTCGCCCGAGGGCTCTTTTCCGGGACTCCCATTGCCGTCAGCCGCTTCAACCCGCCCGGCATGCGGGCCTTCCTGGAAGACTTGATCCGCCAGGAGCGCTTCGAGTGCGCCGTGGTGGACCACCTGGCGCCCACTTCTTATTTCCCCGACCTGCCGCACGCCGTTTTCTTCCAGCACAACGTGGAAACCGTGATCTGGCGCCGCCACGTGGAACATGCCTCGGGGCCGTTGCGCCGCTGGTATTTCTCGCTCCAGGCCGACCGAATGTTCGATTACGAGCGCCGGGTCAGCCTGGCCTCCGGGCACATCGTGGCGGTTTCGCGCACCGATGCCGACGAAATGCGCCGCCTCTTCGGCGTCACCCGCGTATCCGAGATCCCGACTGGCGTCGATATCGAGTACTTCCTGCCGCCGGATGAGCGGGCGGCTGGCGGTTTGGAAAGCGCCGCCGCAGCGGATCTCGTCTTCGTCGGCTCCATGGACTGGCTGCCCAATATCGATGGCGTGACGTATTTCGTCCGCGAAATCCTCCCGCTGGTCCGCCGCCGCCGGCCCGAAGCCACGCTGGCCGTGGTCGGCCGCACTCCGCCCCCGAAGGTCACGCAACTGGCCGCCGGCGATTCGCGCATCTGTGTCACAGGCACCGTCCCCGATATCCGCCCCTGGCTCTGGGGCTCGGCCGTGGCCATCGTCCCCCTACGCATCGGCGGCGGCACCCGATTGAAGATTTACGAAGCCATGGCGGCGAAGATCCCGGTAGTCTCCACCACTATCGGCGCTGAAGGCCTGACGGTGAACCCGCCCGTAGACATCCGCATCGCCGACACGCCCGAAGATTTCGCCGCCCAGTGTGTAGAATTGATCGAGAGCCGCCAGCAGCGCGCGCGCCTCGCCACGGCGGCCTGGGAGATGGTGAGCGCCCACTTCTCCTGGGAACACGTATCCCGGTGCTTCGAGCGGATCATGATCGAGGGGCCGAGGATGGGTGAGGCACGCTGAAAAGCCATGAGGAGAGTGAAATGAACCGGAGGAATTTCTTGAAGACCGCATCCGCAGCCCCGGCCAGCCTCCTGATCGCCACAAATGCCGCCGCCGAATCCAAGCCCGCGTTCGTCACCGAAATCAAGCGGCTGAACCTGCAGCACACCTGGACCACCACTATGTCGTCGAGCCAGTACCGCGATACGCTGCACACCGCCTACACGCGCGACGGCATCACGGGGCACGGCGAAGGCGCGCCCATCGTGCGCTACCACGAGGACGCCGCGGGCGCCAAGAGAGCCGCCGATGCCGTGCGCGACTACCTGCTCTCCGCCAACCCCATGCAGTTCGGCAAGATCATGGCCCAGGTTTTCCAGCGCGTGCCGGGCGAGTGGGCGGGCAAAGCCGCGGTGGACATCGCGCTCATGGATTGGGTGGGCCAGAAGCTCGGCATTCCACTTTACAGCTATTTCGGTCTTGACCCCAAGGACACGCCACTCACCACGTTTTCGATCGGCATCGACACTCCCGAGATCACCAGGCAGAAGAC
>DATMNI010000220.1:0-36710 GCA_035570275.1 Candidatus Acidiferrales bacterium
CACTGTCACCACAAGGTCCATCCCACCCTGCCAGACCCGAAGTTCCCGAAAATGGCTGACCCTCGCCATCACACCCACCTCTTCACGAGCCGCGTTAACCGGCCACCGGCATCCGGCATCTGGCATCCGTTCTTCAGCTACCCCGCATGCTCACTCACGTTCATCAACATTCCCAGACTCGCCATCGTGCTCAGCAGCGAACTGCCGCCGTAGCTGATCATGGGGAGCGGAATGCCCTTGGTGGGCATCATGCCCAGCACCACACTCATGTGCATGAAGCCTTGCACCACCACGATCACCGTCAGGCCCAGCGCCAGATAGCGGCCGAAATCATCGCCCATGCGGAAGGCGGCCCGCAGGCCGCGCCAGAAAATGATGCAGAAGCCGATCAGCAGGCCGACAGTGCCGATCATTCCCAGTTCCTCACCGGCCACCGCGTAGATGAAGTCCTTGTGCGCTTCCGGGAGATACAGGAGTTTTTGCCGGCCGTTCATGAATCCCAGGCCCATGGGGCCGCCGGCGCCCACCGCGATTTGCGATTGCTCGAGCTGGTAGTTGGTGTCGCGCGTGACCAGCGACTTCTGCAGGTAGTCTTTGAGCCTGCCTCGCGGGTCGAACTTCTCCACCAGCTTGAATTGAGGGTCGAAAAATTTCACCACGCGGGCGGTGCGGTAAGGCTTCTCCGCAATGAACAGAACCACACCCAGGGAAGCCAGCGTCGCCGCCATAATGCAGTACCGCCACTCCAGACCTGCGACGAAAAAGACGATGGCCGCCGCCGCGCCAAGAACGATGGCTGTGCCCAGGTCGGCCACTACCACCGCCAGAATCACCAGTCCGACCGCCATCGCGGCCGGCACCAGCGTGTGGCGCATATTGTTGATCGCGCGCGCCCGCCAGGTGACGAAGAAGGCCAGGAAGACCACCAGCACGGGCTTCGCCAGTTCCGAAGGCTGAATACCGATCGGCCCTCCCAGCCTCAGCCACCGGTGGTTCACGGGGTCGATGAAGAAGACCGCGCCCAACAGCAGCAGCGCCAGGCTGATGGAGCAGAAGGCCACCGCGGGCGTCTGCAACCGGCGGTAGTACGTCTTCTTGAGTGTCATCATGACGACCAGGGCGAGCACGGCCCAAGCCGCCTGGCGCTCCACGAAATGCCAGGCCGTGCGGTAGCGCTGGTCCATCTGCGCCATAATCGACGATGCGCTGTACACCAGGAGGACACCGAACACAACCATCGCCAGCACGGTGCCGAAGAGAATCCAGTCGGTCTTGAGACGTTGCGCCATAGTTCAGTCCTTTGGGGTTTAGTGCCTCGGTTGCAGTTGATTCACGATCTGTTTGAACACCTCGCCGCGATGTTCGAAGCTCTGAAACTGGTCGAAACTGGCGCATGCGGGCGCCAGCAGGACGGTATCGCCGGGCGTGGCGTTTTGGTACGCGTGCGCGATGGCTGCGTCCAGAGTCTTGGCATCCACCAGCGGCACGGCGCCATCTAACTCGCCGGCGATCTTGTCAGCCGCGGCGCCAATCAACAGCGCGGCACGGGCCTTGGCAGCCAGAGGTTCGCGCAGAGCTTTGTAGTCCAAGCCTTTGTCCTTGCCGCCCAGGATCACCCACAGGCCGCCGGGAAATGCGTCAATAGCCTTGAGCGTGGCATCGACGCTGGTGGCCTTCGAATCGTTGTAAAAGTCGATTCCGCCGACCCTGCGCACGAATTCCAGGCGGTGCTCCACGGCTTGGAAAGTTCGCACGGCCGCGGCGATTTGTTGGCGTTCGACGCCGGCGCGCGCGGCGGCAATGGCAGCGGCCAGCACGTTCTCCACGTTGTGACGGCCGCGGATGGGGATCTCGCCGGCCTCCATCAGAAGCTTGCCATCGAGCACGAGCTTGCCGCTGCACAGGCTGGCGCCGGGCGTTACTTTGCGGCGGCTGCTGAACCATTGCACGGTGGCTGCGGTGCGGGCGGCATAGGCGGCGCACACCGGGTCATCGGCGTTGAGGATGGCGAAATCGCCGGCCTGCTGGGTTTCGAACAGGCGGCCTTTGGCGGCGGCGTATTTTTCGAAAGTATGGTGGCGGTCCAGGTGGTTCTGCGTCACGTTGAGCGCCAGGCCGATGTGCGCGCGGAACTCCACAATCGTCTCAAGCTGGAAGCTGGATAGTTCCAGCACGTTCCAGCCCTCGGCGCTGGAGGTATCCACCATGGCCGTCACGGGCACGCCGATATTGCCGCCTACCTGCACCGGCACGCCGGATTCGCGCCCGCCTTCACGAAGAATGTGGCCGATCAGGCTGGTGGTGGTGGTCTTGCCATTGGAGCCGGTGATGCCGATGGTGCGGCCCTTCAAATACGGGGCCGCCAGTTCCACTTCGCCGATCACGGGCACGCCGCGCCGGCGAGCCTCCACCAGCGGCGGCAGGTCGGCAGGCACGTCGGGCGAGAGCACGATGCGGTCGCAATTGGCGAATACTTCGGGCGTCTGTGGTGCGAAAGGAACGTGCAGGCGGGCCAGCAGGTCCCGCGCTTCGGGCAACTGGTCCAGCGGCTTCAAGTCGGTGGCAAGCACGTCCGCGCCGTGGCGGACCAGCAACTCCACGGACGCCATCCCCGATCTTTTCATGCCCACGACCAGTGTGCTCATATGCTTTTGTGGGGCAGGTTGCTAACCTGCGGCGGATTGGCAATCCGCCTGCCGGACGCTGTGGGTAAGCGCTCAAGGGCGGGCTGGCTCGCTGCGCATCGCGCGGGCTGGCTCGCTACGCATCGCGCAGGCGGATTAACAATCCGCCGCACTCCCGAAAGTCGCTTGTGGAAGTTCGGCTGCGCGCCCACTCCCGGCGGGCGGATTGCCAATCCGCCGCAGCTTGCCAAGCTGCCCCACATAGCGCCACGGGCGACTTTCATCCTGCCCCCTGTGCGCCCGGCGCACATCGCGAACAGATTAACAATCTGCCCCACAAGTTTGCTCTGCATCTTCATCTCAACTTCAACGTGGTCAGCGCGAACAGAGCCAGCACCAGGCCGGCGATCCAAAAGCGCGCAATGATTTTCGATTCGGCCCATCCCAGCGCTTCAAAGTGATGATGCAGAGGCGCCATCTTGAAAATGCGTTTTCCGCCGCGCAGTTTGAAACTGCCAACCTGCAGGATTACGGAAACTGCCTCCAATATGAAGATGCCGCCGATGAACAGCAGCAAAACTTCCTGCTTGATCATCACCGCCACCACCGCCATCGCCCCGCCCAGCCCGAGCGACCCCACGTCGCCCATGAAGATCTCGGCCGGGTGGGCGTTGTACCAGAGAAAGCCCAGGCTGGCGCCGGTCATGGAGCCGCAAAAGATGGTCAGCTCAGAGGTGCGCGGGCTGCGCGCCAGTTCCAGATATTGGGCAAAGACCACATTGCCGCCGACAAAGGTGAGAACGGTGAGCGCGCCCGCGGCAATCACCATCAGGCCGATCGCCAGGCCGTCCAGACCGTCCGTCAGGTTGACCGCGTTTGAAGCAAACACCACCACCAGTGCCACGAAGATACAGAAGGGCGCCACGCCCAGCACGTAGGTCCACGGGTTGTGCGTAAGCGACAGAATCACCAGCGAGGGTTTGAACTGCTTCAGAAAAGGGATGTTCATCTGGGTGGAGAAATCCCCGTAGGCCTGCATTACCAGCAGCAGCGCCGAAAAGGCGAAGCCCATGGAGAACTGGTAAGCCAGCTTGCGTTTCCCGGTGAGGCCCAGGTTGCGGCGATTGGCGACTTTGGCGTAGTCGTCCAGGAACCCGATCCATCCGTAACCGAGCAGCGCGGCGATGGCGACCCAGACGCTGGGATAGCGCAGGTCGGCCCACAGCAGAGTGGGAATGACAATGGAAATAATGATCAGCACACCGCCCATGGTGGGCGTGCCGGCCTTCTTCTGGTGCGATTGCGGGCCTTCCTCGCGGATGTACTGGCCGATTTGAAACTGGTGCAGTTTGTGGATGAGCCAGGGCCCCAGCGCAATGCAGAGGAACAGCGCCGTGAGGCTGGCAAAGGCCGTGCGGAACGTGGTGTAGCGGAAGACGCGGAACGGGCTCACGTACTTGTAAAGCTGTTCGTATAGCAGATAATAGAGCATCGTTCCCTACGCCAGAAACCTTTCCAAAGCCTGTTCCACCTTCACGCCGCGCGATCCTTTGAACAAGACGGCATCCCCCGCGCGAGCCTCCTGGCGGGCAAAATCGCCGGCTTCGGCCGGGTTCGCAAAGAAGCGCGCGGCCGCTTTCGCGAGACCCGCCTCCACGGCGGCGTCCACCATTAACTGAGCATCACCGCGGACACCAATCAGCAGGTCGACCCCGTGACGCGCCGCATATCGGCCTACCTGCCGGTGAAGTTCTGCCGACGCCCGGCCCAGTTCCAGCATTTCGCCCAGTACGGCGATGCGCTTTCCTGCCGGGGTTTCGCGCAGCACATCGACCATGGATTCCGCCGCTTCGGGGTTAGAGTTGTAGCAGTCGTTCCAGACCACGATGCCGTTGTGCGCCAGGCGTTCTCCGCGCATTTTGCCAACCGCGAACGTCCTCACCGGCTCCCGCAGCCGCTCCGGAGCCATGCCGAACACCTGCGCCACCGCGATGGCGGCCAGCAGGTTCATCACGGCATGTCGCCCAACCATGCTTGTTTCGAAATCCACACCCAACGTGCGGAAGCGGGCGCCATCGGCGCGGTAGTCCACGGCGTCGGCCCGCACATCGGCACACTCCGAGAAACCGAAGGTAATGGTGCGGCCCTGGTGCGAGTCGCGAAAACGGACCACGCGCGCGTCATCGGCATTCAGCACGGCCACGCCGTGACGCGGCAAGCCTTCAATCAACTCCCGTTTGGCGGCCGCCACCCCGTCGATGGAATCGAAGAACTCCAGGTGCGCGTATCCCACGTTGGTCACCACGCCGACATCGGGCCTGGCGATACCGGCCAGCGCCCGAATTTCGCCGGCGTGATTCATTCCCATTTCCAGCACCGCGGCCCGGCAATCGTCGGGCAGCCGCAGGATCGAAAGCGGCACGCCCACATGGTTATTGAGGTTCCCGATGGTCCGGCCAACGGACATTTCCACGCTCAGCAGGTGCGCCACCGCGTCCTTGGTGGTCGTCTTGCCGGCGCTGCCTGTCACAGCAATCACCTGTCCGCCCCAGCGGCCCCGCGCCCACGCTCCCAGATCCTGCAAAGCTCGCAGGGTATCGCTCACCACCAACTCACCGGCAACCCCAATCGGGCGCTCCACCACCACGGCGGCGGCCCGTTGCCGAACGGCGTCGGCTACATAATCGTGGCCATCGTAGTTAGGCCCGCGCAGCGCAAAATACACGTCACCGGGATTCTGTGTCCGGGTGTCCACACTCCATCCGTCCGCGTGCCGGGCGGCGGGTCTTCCATGCGCTCCGATGGCGTCCGCAACTTCTTGAAGATCCAAGGTCATGGCACACTCGTCCCGCTCACTCGTCCCGGTGATACCCATAACCTTTAAGCACTTCTCTCGCCACCTGCCTGTCGTCGAAATCGATGGTCTTATCCTTCAGAACCTGGTAGGTCTCGTGGCCCTTGCCGGCCAGGATGACGATGTCGCCCTCGCGGGCTTCCTTCAGGGCGCGGGCGATGGCCGCCGCCCGGTCCGGCTCCACCACGTGCGGCACATCCTTGCGGCGAATGCCCACCAGCGCGTCGTTCATGATGGCCAACGGATCTTCGGAACGTGGATTGTCGCTGGTCAGCACCACGAAATCGCTGGCCTCCGCCGCCGCCTGCCCCATCAGGGGACGCTTGGTGCGGTCGCGGTCGCCGCCGCAGCCGAAGAGCGTGATCACCCGCTTGGGGTTGAGCCCGCGCGCCACGGCGATGACGTTGCGAAGCGCATCGTCGGTGTGCGCGTAGTCCACCACGACGACGAACGGCTGGCCCAGGTCGACGCGTTCGAACCGGCCGGGTACGGCGCGCAAGTCCGCAATGCCCCTGGCGATCGTCTCCGGCGCCAGTCCATAGGATAGGCCGGCGCCACAGGCCGCCAGGATGTTGTACACGTTGATTTTTCCGATGAGCGGCGATTCCAGCGGAAAGCGCAGCTTGCCGTGCTGCACATCGAACTTCGCCCCCTTAACACCCGTTGAAATATGCCGCGCGCGCAGTTCGGCCTCCTGGCCCAGGCCGTACCAGATGACCTGTGTCTTCGGGTTGAGCCGGATGCGCCGCGCGTATTCGTCGTCGCGGTTGAGCACGGCAAAGCGCGGCGCGTCGCCGCCGGCGCCATCGAACAGGGTTTGCTTGGCGGCGAAATATGCCTCCATGGTGCCGTGGAAATCCAGGTGGTCGCGCGTCAGATTGGTGAAGACGGCGGTGTGAAAGTGGAGCCCGTACACGCGGTTGAGCGCCAGCGCGTGGGAGGAAACTTCCATGGTGGCGTGCGTGCCTCCGGACTGGCGCAATTCGGCGAACAATCGCACCAGGTCGAGCGACTCCGGGGTGGTGTTGACGGCCTTCAGGACGCGGCCCGCCAGGTGGTATTCGATGGTGCCGATCATGGCGGTGATGTGCCCGGCGGCGTGCAGCACCGAATCGATCAGATATGCCGTCGTAGTCTTGCCGTTGGTTCCGGTGATGCCGGTGATGCCGAGTTGTTCGTCCGGACTGCCGTAGAAATTGCGCGCCGCCAGGGATAGCGCCTGGCGCCCGTGCTCCACGTGAACCCAGCGTCCCGATAAATGCCCGGCCAGCGGGTCGGGCGGGACCGGCGGCTCCGATTCGCTGGCCACGGCCAGCGCCCCGCGGGCCACCGCATCCTGGGCGAATTGCCGGCCGTCAGTCCGGCTGCCCGGGAAGGCGAAGAACAGAAAACCCGGTTCCACGCGCCGCGAATCGTACTCCAGTCCGCCAACTTCCAACGGGGCAAGCTCCGGCGCCAGTGGCTGTTTGAGCCGCACGCCCGAGAGTATGCCGTCGAGGTTCATCGCTTAAATTGGACACGAATGCGGTCTCCCTCATGCAAGGGCGATCCCGGCGCGGGAAATTGAACGCGGGCCACGCCGCTTCCATCGGGGAGTACGGTTAAACCCTTGGATGCGGCCTCTGCCAGGACGGCGCGCATCGTCTTGCCTTGGAAATCGGGAACCCTGGGTCCGGCGGGAACGGCGGCTTCCGCCGCGGCCGGGGCCGCGTCGTCGTCGCCATCGCCCTCCGCCAGAATATCCGGCTGGCCCAGACGGCTGTCCGGATCGGACACGTCATCCGGCCCTGCCTTGGTCACCAGCGTCTTGGTGGGTTCAGTTTCGGGAACATCCTTCGGCACGTCCAGAACACGCAGCGCTTCGCCTGCCACCACGCGGAAGACGGGCGCGGCCACCACTCCGCCGAAACCCGCTTCGCCGCCGTGGGTGCCGTTCAACGTGACCACCACCACAATCTGCGGATTGGTGAGCGGGGCAATGCCCATGAAGGAACCGTTGTAGGAATGCGTGTAGTGACGCGCGGCGAAGTCGTAAATCTGCGCGGAGCCCGTCTTGCCGCCTACGGTATATCCCGCCAGACGGGCACGGGTTCCGCTTCCCCCAGGCAGCACCACGCCCTCCATCATCTGGCGCATGGTGATGGCCGTCTCCGGCTTGATCACGCGAACCGGCTGCGGCTCCGGCGCCGCCTGATTGCCCCTTTTCAAGACCAGGCGCGGCCGCACCAGCATGCCGCCGTTCGCCACTACGGCTGCGGCCTGGGCCAGTTGCAGGGTAGTGACGCTCACTTCCTGTCCCATCGAGACCGACGCCAATGAAGTCTTGCCCCACCGGCTGAGTTTGTACACTTTGCCGGCAGATTCGGCGGGCAGTTCGATACCGGTCCGCCGGCCGAATCCGAATTTCAACATGTACTGGTACATGTTTTCCTCGCCGACCCGCATCCCCACCATGATGGCGCCGATGTTGCTCGATTTCGCCAACACGATTGCCATCGGGATCACTCCCAGCCCGCCATGCGAATCGTGAATCGTACGTCCCGGCAGTTTGAGCACGCCGCCGTGGCAGTTGATCGGGCTCTCCGGCCGCAGCGAAGTAGTTTCCAGCGCGGCCGAAAGGGTAATCACTTTGTACACGCTGCCCGGCTCAAACGGCACCGAGACGGCGTGGTTTTGATACTTTGCCAGATTCTCGCCGGGTTCCGGTGAAATGTTGGGGTCGTAGGCCGGGTAGCTGGCCATGGCCAACACCTCGCCATTGTACGGGTTCATCATCACCACGCTGCCCGTGATCGCGTGGTGCGCCGCTACTGCGGCCGCGATCTCACGCTCGGCCACAAACTGCAGGCGCTCGTCAATCGTCAAGGTGATGGAAGTGCCTGCCTTGGCCTCTACGGAAAGACGTGAGTCGATGCCGCGCCGTTTCACATCCGTGAGCACGCGCTCGCGGCCTGGCTGCCCGCGCAGGTCGCTGTCCAGAGCCTTTTCGATGCCCGCGGTGCCGCGCTCTTCGAAGTTCACCGCGCCCAGGACGTGCGCCGCCAGCGTACCCTTAGGATAATGGCGCTGGCTTTCGCTTTGGATTTTGATCCACTCCAGGCGCAGCGTGCGCAGGCTTTCGGCCTCTTCGCCCGTGATCTTGCGCTTGACCCAAAAGAAACCGCGGCCGGCATCGTAAGCCTGCTGCATCTTGTCATACAGGCTCGGCCGGTCCATGTGCAGAACCAGCCCCAGAAGCTCGGCGGCGACGCCCAGGTCCGGCACCTTCAGCGGATTGATGTACACCGACTCGGTCTGCACGCTCATGGCGAGCGGCTGGCCCCAGCGGTCGAAGACGGTGCCGCGCGGCGCCGGAATCTCGATCACCATTTCCTGGCGCGCCCTTGCGAGGTTCAAATACTCCTGGTGACGTACCACCTGCAGCGAAACTATCTTTTGGAAAATGGCCGCGCCCCAGAGAAGGACGATCGCGGCCAGCCAGGTCAGACGGCGCTCTACCATGTGGGTAATGAAACACAGCCAGGAATGGCCGTGCTATTTAACCATGGCGACAGTCGCGTCGCCCTTGGCATCCAGGTGAACCACCTGCCGGGAGGAGGGAGTTACCAGGTTGTTGTCTTTGGCCAGTCTGTCGAGACGCGCGGGGCTCAGCAGCTCGGCTTCCTGCAGTTCCAGGTTGCGGCGCTCCGCCAGAAGCTGCCGTTCTTCGGTGCGCAGGGCCTCCAGCTTGTATCCGGCAAGGGTCGTGGCCACGGTCGGGAAGAATGCGCTGGTGAGAAGCACCAGTAGAACGCAGGCTCCGGCAATCGCGCTCCAGCAGGCGCCGCGCCCTTGCGGGTCGGCTTCGCGGACCAGCCGGGAATTGTCTATTTTCTTGCAGTAAAACAAAATGTCGTCGTTCGGCAGAGCGCGCAACATATGCGGATCCCGCTCCGTATCTCGCTCCGTACGCGCGCCCACGGGCCGCGCGGCCATCACCGGATTAGCCGGCGCTTCAGTCCTGCGAAAAAATGTTGGCAGCGTCGCCATGGTTTTTATCGTTACCTCTCTAGTTCATGGCCAGCGCGCGCAGTTTGGCGCTGCGCGAAGCTGGGTTCCGGTCAATCTCTTGTTCGCTCGGCTGCAGCGGGTGTTTGGTGAGGATCTCCGCGCGTCCTTCGCGTCCCAAATTACGGAACCGCTCCTTGACCTGCCGGTCGTCGAAGGACATGAAACCGATCACCACCATGCGCCCGCCGGGGTTCAGCAACTCGGGGCCGATCTCGAGCAGCCGCTTCAATTCTCCAGGTTCATCGTTCACTGCCATACGTAACGCCTGAAACGTTTTCGTGGCGGGATGCAAACGACCCGTCCTTGGCACGGCCCGCTCCACCACATCGGCCAGATGCAGTGTGCTCCGAATGGGCCGTGCCCGGACGATTGCTCTGGCTACCTTCCGCGCCCTCCTTTCATCGCCTAACTGAAAAATCAGATCGGCGAGCTTTTTCTCGTCCTCTTGATTGACCAGATCCGCCGCTGTCGTGCCCACGGTTTGATCCATGCGCATATCCAGCGGCCCATCCGCCATGAACGAAAAACCCCGCTCCGGCGCCGTGAGCTGATACCGGCTCACTCCCAGGTCCGCCAGGAGCCCATCCACCTTCTCGTATCCGGCTTGCGATACGGCTTCGGCAAGCGTGCCAAACGCGCCGTAGTGGAAACAGATCTTTTGCGCCCACGCCCCGGTATTAAGGCGCGCCATCCCGAGCGACTGGGCGTCGCGATCGCTCGCAATCACATACCCGGTCGTCAGACGCTGTGCAATCAGGGCCGTATGTCCTCCCAGCCCGGTGGTGGCGTCCAGATAGATTCCGTCGGGACGAACGGCCAGAAGCTCGATGGCTTCGTCCGGCATCACGCTGATGTGCATAGCTCAGCATTTCAAGCCCGCCGCCCGCAATTTGGCCAGATCCTGCTCCGGCGACTGCTTCGACTGTTCCTGCTTCTGTTTGAACGTCTCTTCGCTCAATACCTCAACGTGCCCGTTGCGTGCCCAGAGCTTCAAGGGCTGGTCTTCCAATCCGAGCGCCTTGCGCAGCTCCTGCGAAAAAAGAATTCGCCCCTGGGCGTCGGGTTCAGCCTCCGCCCCCAGTTCCGCGGCCACAAACGCCACATTTAGCGCGGCTTGCGGCTCCTCGTGATAATTGTCGAGGAAGCCTTCCACTTCACGCCATTTGTACAGTGGGTAGACGGCGGCCGTCTTTCGGTCTAAACTCGTGACGAAGAGCTTCGGCTCCTGGAGGGCACGAAAGTGGTTGTGGAAATCCGCCGGCAATTTGAGCCGGCCCTTCTCATCGAGGCGTCCCGAGTACATTCCTCGGGGTAGCTCTCGCATGATCGGCGTTGGTGCTTGGTTTCCGTCCACTTTGGCCCACTGGATGTCCACTTCGGGCCACCCAATACATAGTGTCACGCCTCGATCCTGTATTGCAAGATATTTCTTGAGGATGTTGCTGATTGTAAATGGGGTTATGCGCTAGAAAGGACTAGTACAACCAATTCGGCACTGATCGGGAAACATACTACATATAGACATCGCGGCGAAGATAAGGAGAAGGTCACTCAAGATCCCTAACGGTCGAGCGACAAGTCGCGGCTCTGGGACACTGGCCCTTTACGGAGCCGTGACCGTTAGGGAGCGGTGGCTGTCGCAGAAAAAGGCCGGCCGGGAGTAGTGACTCCCGACCGGCCATGACCCCCTCCGGGTCGCTATTCGCGGGTTCGCGACCCAGAGGGTCGCGGCCACTCACTGGATAGGGATTTTGCTGCCGTTGCTGAACTGCGTGGCGCTGCCGTCACTCGGGTTGATCGCCACGGAAAGAACCAGGTTGTTGCCGGTGGCCGCGTTCGAATCCACCTGGAAGGCCACTTCGTAAATACCAATCTGGGTCGGCGCCATCCGCGCGGAAATTACGCGGGCGCCGCTATTGTTCACGCCTACGATCACCTGTCCCAGCACCAGCGAATCGGTTCCGGGAACCGCG
Organism: Candidatus Acidiferrales bacterium; assembly: GCA_035570275.1. Lineage (GTDB taxonomy): Bacteria > Acidobacteriota > Terriglobia > Bryobacterales > Bryobacteraceae > DATMNI01. Next base: position 11,502 of record DATMNI010000220.1, read on the forward strand.
ATAGACCCGGTGCCGATTGGCGGAGCGGTTGCACCTAGTCCGGTAACATAGACGCGGATCACTTCTCCGCGGCGCGCCGGATTTTCCAGGCTCACAAAACTTCCGTCCGGACGGACCATCACGCCGCGCCGGACACCGTCGGACATCGGCGTTTCAAAAATGCCCGGGCTGGCAATCTGGATGGCAACATTCACGGTAGCGGTGCCGCCGGCCGCGTTCACGGTTACCGGAACGCTGCTGCCCGGGCTCACTTCGCAGGGCACCTGCACGGTGACCGATTCCTGACCGCCGCTATTGGTCACATTCAGAATTGGGGCCCGCACATTGTTGAAAGCCACCTGCTCGGGGCCGAGGGTGAGCGGCAGAGCTCCAAACAGACTGACTGGAACCAGCGTGCCCTGTACGCCTGGCGCCACTCCGGTGGCAATGATCGTAACCAGGCTGCACGGCGACAGGGAACCCGACTTCAAACCGGCTGCGTTGAAGAAACTGGCGGAAGTCAAGCTTGGTCCAACTGGGATTGCGGTCTCCGAAAAAGCCGCCGTCTGCCCGCCGGCCGAGGCCGTCACCGTAACGCTGCCTGTAGTCGCGCCGGCGGTAAGTGTGACCTGGGCTTTGCCCGTGCCGTCGGTCTTCACCGTGGTTGACGTCTGGCCCCCAATCGAGGCCGGTCCGCTTACCGTGAAACTAACCGGGAAATTCGCAGCCGCTCCCGCGCTGGAGTTCACCTGCACCGCCAGGGGCTGTGAGAAGTTACTGCCCACGATAGCGGTCTGACCGTCGCCGGAAAGTTTCTGGACGGTGGTTACAATGACGTTGATGATCGCGTTGATCGTGAAGGCAGTAGAAATGTTGCCGGTCACGCCGGTAAGAGACGCCTGGACAGTAACCGCGCCCGCTGCCGAATTCGAGAGCGTAACCGTAGTGGAAGCCAGGCCCTGCGAATTGGAGATACTATTGGCCGGGTTGAACGTGGCCGCGCCCGCGGGCGAAACGGTCCAAAGCACACTGGCGCCGAAAATCGGCGTTGCGCCGCTGGAATCGCCCACGCGCGCCACCAGCGGGCTGGGCAGCGTCTGGCCGGGGCTGGCACTCTGCCCGGTGCCGCTGAAAACGGAGATGGATCCGGCGGCGGGCGCGGTGGTAACGAATGGAATTGCGAAGAACTCGAGGTATACCGGCGGGAAAGTCCCGTCGCCCGGCTCCGCCAAGTCAAAAGCGTTGGTTGCCGTGCCGCCCACGGTTACATGAAACGTCCCGCTGCCTGCCTGCGCTCCAAAGAGCAGGGTGCAGGTTCCGGTGCCGGTTGAGTCAGTTAATACGGACCCCGGGTCGGCGCCTGGACCAGTGACGCAGGAAACCGATCCGGAGTCGCTCAGATTCTCCTGCAGCAGGCGCACAGCGACATTGGGAACACCGTTCCCGAACGAGTCATCCACGCGAAGCGCGACGGTTGTCGAACTGACTGTCCCGGCCACACCGCTAATCGGCGTGTCAGGCGGAGTTGCCGGGGAGATCATTCGGCCTCCCACCAGGTTGACCGCGGGATTGGTGGAATTAGTCAGCGACTGAGTCTCAAAAAACGTCGCAGCCGCGCTATCCGACGTCACCGTGATAATGGCTTGGATATCTCCAGTGCCGAAAGGCGCGGATAAAAGTCCGCCTTGGTCAAAGTTGTTGGAGGTGGTGCCGGTAGAGTCTGTAGTGGTAGACGCGAAACGAATATGACCCGCCAGCGAGTTCACACTCCAATTGACCGCATGATTCGCGATGGGTATTCCGGATGCGTCCGCAACCCGGACTACCAGGGGCTGCAGCAAGGAACCGGTGGCAAGATTCGGTCTGGGAGGGGAGCACGTAATGCAAGATACCTGACCGTTACCCGATATTATGGCGATACTTGCCGCGGTCTGCGCGGATGCTCCGGGCACACAGATCAAACCAACGAGCACTACCGCGAGAAAGATCAATCGAAGTCTGTACAAGACAACCTCCTGGTTCAATTCTATGAACATGGTTGGACAGGGATGGACGCGGCGAGAACTCCAGTTTATCACCGAAATCGCAGGCGCCCAACGGTGTACAACAAAAAAATGGGGGGAGCCGAAGCTCCCCCCTTTTTCGAAGTGCCGATCAGTCCGGCTTAGTGAGCGACATTCTCGCCAGCGGATCCAGCCGCAGGCGGCTGTGCCAAGCGGCCACCGGTACCGGTCGGTGGAGTAGGACCAGGATCGGGTATCACCAGCGCCAGGTAGCCCTCAGCCAGTTTTTGCGCACCGAGATCGCTGATGAACGCAAAGCCGTGAGCAAATTGGAACTGGCAAATCGCAAACATGTAGCCCTGGAAGTTCGGCACAGCAACAGAAACCAGGTTGGTGTACACTGTGCCGCTAGCGACGTTGGCAACGGTCGTGTCCGCCGGATTAGTGGGTCCTGAGTACCATTTCAGGACGCACCCACCGCTCTGTGGACCCGTGCCGAATGCATCGGTCGAGGTATTGGCGATAGCGATTCCCGTATCGAACCCAGCTTGGTTGGTGACGAACGGATAGAGGAGAATCGTACGACAGACAACGATGTCCAGGATGTTAGGCGAAGCTGTACCTACGGCGAACCGCGGAATCGGGAGCGAACCGGAAGCTTGCGTGGCGGCACTCGTCGTGAAAGTCGACGGCGCCAATGGACCGGGCGTCGGGGCGAAGCTCAGGGTTACTGTCCCCTGGCCTTGGGCCGGCGAACCCGCGGCTACATTCGCGGTAGAACTGGCGTAGACGCCGAAGCTAAGGCTGTCAATTGCGGCTGGGTTGGTATTAACGACTTCCCAAACCGCCTCCCCGCTGCCTGCGGTCAAGGGAACCTCAACGACCTGGATGGGGCCTTGACCAGGGCCAGGAGCGTTGTCTGTGAACGCAACGAGCGGAACGGCGGAGGATCCGATGAAGAAGTTGTTGGTTATCGTGCCAGAATCCGGAGTGCTTTCCGCTGACGAGTTCACCGCCACCAACTGGGCAAAGGACAGAGTCTGGTTGCTGCCGATGTTGGTCGGAATCGACCCTGCGGGTAGGGGCGTCACGAGATTGACAACGTTGGCGACCGATACGAAGATGTGGACGCCTGTTGGCACATTGTTGAATGTGGCCTTAAGGCGCGTACCAAAGTCAGCCAAACCAGCTAACGAACCGTTCTGGCCAAAGTTGACAAAGGGAGGTACCGATATCAGTAATCCCGATTCGGAGTTGTATATGGTGCCAGGTACGTTCTGTTGAATACCGAAGTTAGGGATTTGACCGGAAGCAGCGTTTCCGGTCGCCTGGACTCGGGTCTTAAAGGCCGTACCAAATCCCTCCTTGAACGTGATTAGACTTATCGACTGCTTAGTTGCGTTTTGACATTGGTTCAGGACGGTGCCCGTACCCGTGGATGGAGTGTTGCCGACGCTTCCGATCAAACCTGGCAGTACGAAGCCCACCGCAGGCTGGGCGTTCGTGATCGGCAACGTGGATGAGTTGCTGACAGAAATGAAAGCGATTACCTGGCTGCCGCTAGCCACTAAGTTCGCGGCGATGCGAACATTAGTCATACGGAACGTGCGCGTGATCCCGGTGGTGCCTGGCGGCAGAACCGGCACGCCAAACCAGGTAACCTGATTGCCGCTTACAACTCCCTGGAAAACGTTGGGTGCAAGGCCTTGGGGCGTTGCCGTCCCGTTGCTAAATCCAACCCCAGTGACAAACGGCGGCGAGTTAGTAGTGGCTTCGTTGATCAGAGCGCCTGTCGAAACAACGCATCCTGGAGTGGTCCCTACCGTGCAGGGTAGGGTGGGGCCGACACCAAGGGAAGCAACCGTCGAAACAAATGCTCCACATCCTGACGCCGGAGTCGTGCAAACCTGTTGGGCAGCCCCCGCCCCGAATTGGGTGCCCGCGCCTGTGGCCGGCGTGAGTTGCGAACCAGGTTCGTCAATCAGCAACAACGCTTCGGATGCTGTTCCGCCGGCCACAGTGGCTAGCAGCCGGCTAGTTATAGTACCGCTGCTCAAGTTAAGCGTAACGTTGACCTGTGGTACCGGAGCGCCAGGCGCCAGAACGGTACCGCCCGTGCAGTTCAATGTAACGTCACCGATTAGTTCGGTGAACCCTTCCAGACGAAGTTGGGGGGTACTCGAAACGTTGGTGGCGCACGAGAACGGCGTCGTGCTCCCGGAATTCTGCGCGCTGGCCAACCCGGCGAACACAGCTAGAGCCGCTAGCGCAGTAATCCATCTGCGAAAATCTACCATTTCTTCCTTCTCCTTGTGAATTTCGAATTGAATCGGTCGAAGTTCTCTTTCAACCTGAGCCTCAAGAATGCTTAAGTCTCAAAAACCGTTTCCGCCAACCTAGGGAACTTCTCCGTGTCGGGCGGAGAAATCGAAACTCCGAAAGCCGTAAAGCGATCGGGCCTTACTGAAGTCTTAACCTGCGGCACATATTGTTATTTTTGTGTCTTCTGTGCTCACATGGTAAAAGGACGAAATTGCACATCTTCAAACTGACGCGGTAAAACTATTCATAACTGATTGCAAGGGCAGTGTCAAGGAAAAATCTTCGCTCCCTTTTCACAATCCCCGCCACCCTTCACGAACCGGCACTCCGCCAGCGCTGATCTATTTTTGGTCAAAGTTTCGTCCGATTTAATCATGTCAGCGGCCTGGAGTCAAGAGTTTCACACCGAGTCCCATCTTTTTTCCCTTCAATGGAGCGCCAGAGCCTTTGACTGGGGCGCCAAAAGCCTTGATTGGAGTGCCAAGGCCCTTTTACTAGCCCGTTACTGGGGGCCAAAACCCGTTACTGGAGAGCCAAAACCTTTACTGGAGAGCCAAAACCAGCGAATTGCTCAACTGCTCCCCCTGTTTGAGGGTAAGAAAGATTCCAAGGCCGGGCGGCGTCGCGGCCGGGACGATCACGTTGACCTGATACAACCCGATATATCCCGGAGTGAGGCCGGCAAACGCGGCCGGCAGCGCCGTTCCGTTAAGGACCACGGTTACGGGCGTCGAGGCTACCGAAAGCTGGCCACTCTTCGTCACCGCCCCCAGGCCCGTGCAGTATATAACCAGTGCCTGACCGCGCGCCAGCGGGTTGAGCGGCCCGTTGAGGCTGTTGTCCGGATTCACCAGGGCGCCAACGGGCGGGTTACCTACCAGGAAGATTTCGGGCGCCACCGCCGATACCGTCACCGGCTGCTCGATTTCACCGAATGCCGACTGGATTCGCATTGTGTGCACGCCCGGCGCAATCCCCGCCGGCACTTCGGCGTTAATCTGAAATGCAGAAGTATAGATGAGCCGCAAAACCGTCCCGTCCATATCGACGCTGGTTGCCTGGGCACTCCCAGCCAGCCCGGTCCCGAAAATCGCCATCAGGCCGCCAGGAGCGATCCCCGCTGTGAAGGTGGCCGCATTCACCACGCCGTTGGATGTGAAACTGACCCCCTGGGGCGTCAGCACCAGGTTGAGTTGCGGCCGGGTTGCCTGGTAGACCGCCGGCGCGCTGCCGGAGAGGTCCGTGGTAGCGCCGCCGGACGCCAGGTCCGTCACGAACGCGTGGAATGGCTGCACTGCGCCTACATCGATCTGGTACGCCGGCTGGCTGCCATCGCACGCGCCGATCAACGAGACCAGCGGCCCCTTGGCAGGCCCATTTCCGGAGGCGTCGACCCCATCCAGCAAGCCCCATTGCTGGCCGCAGCCGCCGGCCGCCGAACTGGGGCTCAGGGTCAGGCTTTTCATCAAGTCCGCCGGCTGCGAAAGCGCACCCAGCAGGAATCGGGTGGCCGCCGGACTGCGCGGCACGAAGCGCGCAGCACCCAACAGATCGGCCTTCCAGGTTCCATTGCCGGCGCTTCCATTGCCGGTGCTTCCAATGCCCCCGTTTCCATTGCCCCCGTTTCCATTGCCAACCGTGAAACCCGTCAGGTAGTCTCTCAGGCTGGTGCGCGCAAACAGCGGGCTCGGGTCTTGAATCACGATGGATCCATCGGCCGCCACACCGGTTGCCACCACGAAGTGGCCGCCCGTCACGGCGCCATTTAATTGCAGCCGCAGCGAGAGCAGCACCGGCCATCCCTGCGCCACCAGGTCGGCCACCGCGGACAGAGCCGCGTTCTCGATGCTGACATCCACGCCGCCCGCGAAATCGGCCGCGCGCCACAGGTTGACGATCTGCTCGCCCGAATCCGGGTTGGACCAGAACCCGTCGCAGTTCTGGTTGCCCTTGGAGTCCAGCCCGCAGTCCGCCTTCAGAAACGCATTGAGCGCGGCCGGATCGGCGGTTCCGTTGGGCGCGGCGAGTTCTCCACGATTCTGGTGATAGCGCAGAATGCCAGCCACCGCGGTAAGCAGCGCGCCTTTCTGCCCAATGGTAGCCGTCCCGTTTCCCAAAGGCGCCGTGCCCGCCTGCTGCAAATTGGGGAAGTTGGACAGACCGGCGGCGGCCGCGCGCACCGCGAACGTCACGCCACTCTGGGCGACGGTTACCCCATTCTGCGGCGGCGTTTCCACATCCACCAGCGCGATGCCTTCGGCGGAGGGCAGCCGCAAAAAGGTTTGCGCCTGGCCCGTAGCATCGGTGGTTGTGATGGGCGTGGTCACCTGCGCGCCGCTCGATGCCTGGAACGACACCGGCGCACCCGTCACCGGATTTCCCGCCCCATCGCGGAGCACCACGCGCAGCGCCAGGGGCAGCAGAGTTCCGGGCGCGCCCGTCTGATTGTCGCCCTGAATTTTGGAGATGGGGACGCGGTTGTTGGCCAGGCCGCGGACCGTCAGGGTTCCGTCCGCCACAGGGCCGCCCGTCAGGTCGGTGCCCGACACGCCGCCGCCCGTCACGCCGACGGCGTGGATGGCGATTGTTGCGGAAGCCGAAGACAACGGGAAGAACATGTCCCAACTGTAAGCGCCGGTGGCCGTGGTCACCAGGAAATCGGGCTGGCCGGTTACCGATACGCGAACAGAGCTGTTATTCGGGAAGCCCACAACCGCCAGTTGGGCGCGCCCGCCGGCGGTCAACGAAACGGGCGACACGATAACCCCCGGATTCTTGGGCGCGGCATGCTCCACCGCAACCGCGTCACCAGCGGTATAGGTGAAGTTGCCGCCTTCAAAATTCTGCTGGTGCAGGCTGCCGGTGACGAACTCATCGCCCACCGGCATCCCGAAAGCGCCGCCGGCCGCGCCGAGGAAATTGTAGCGCGCCAGAATCAGGCCGCTCACCAAATAGGCTTGGCCCGCGCGAGGTCCCGCCGTGGCTGCATAGATGGTGCCGCCGGCGAAGCTTTGCGAAACTCCGGAATTGGCGCCAAAGGTGGAAAAGGTTCCGGGGTCTGAAGCCGGGGCCCCGGCCACGCCCGAGTCCAAGCCCAGCAGCGCCCACTTGGAAAGAACGGCGCCGGTCACGAGCCGGACCGGATTGCCTCCGAGCGCGGCGCTGTTTTCGAATTGCTGCGTGCCGCCCACGCTCTGGTCGGTGGCAGGATACCCCAGGGCGCCCGCGGGACCGCCCAAAGCCTGATAGGCGCTCAGCACGCCGCCGCTCAAGACGAATGCCGTACCCAGCCGGTCCGATTGGGCGAGCAGGTAAGTAACCGGCGTGGCGCCGGCCGATTGCACCGGCTGCACGTACCCGTTTCCGGCCCGCTGCGCCGGGCTGGCCACCGGCACCTGCACCGTAAGCTTATTTCGCGTGAGCGCCGCCTGGAAGGCTTGCTGAACCGGCGCCGGCGCGCCGTCGCCGATCTGGCAGCACGGCGCGATTACGTTGAAGATCAGCTTCGGGCTAATTACTCCTTCGCTGGCCGCTGTCACGGTGGCGGACCCGCCGCCGACAGCTTTCACCACTGCCGTCAGGTTGCTCGCCTGTATCTGTACCGCGCGGCTATTGGTGGTGGTCCACGAGACCACGCGGTCGGTCAGCGCCACCCCCGTGGAGGTCAGGGGCGACGCTGTCAGCGTCACGCTCTGGCCCAGGTTCAGTGTGATGACGGTTCCCGGTATCACTCCGGCGCCGCTCAAGACCACTGACGATACCGGCAGATGCAACACCGGTCCGCCGCCCCCCGGCGTGTACCGCAGGGAGGCTCCTTCAAACGTCTGACTGTGGTCCCCGTTCGCCAGAACGATTTCCTCGCCCGTGGGGAGCCCGAGACTGCCGGAGGGGCCGCCGTTCGATACATATAAGTTGAGAATCGGCTGCAGAACGCTGAACACCTTGCCGTTATTTGGCCCCGATGTGACGCTGTAGATGTTGCCGTTGGAGTAGGACTGGAAGGTGGCGGTGTTGCCGGTGGTACCCGTGATGACGGCCGCCGTGATTGCGGTCTCCACGTCGATGGGACGGCCCAGACCGGTGATGCCGCCCAGTCTGGTCCATTCTGTGTAAAACAGGAGCCGTATGGTGAAATCCTGCCCGGTGACTAAAGACGCGTGATAGGCGAAGAGCGCGTAATTCTTGTCGAAGATGTCGTAGGTACAGGAATTGGCGGCGTCGAATGCGGGGCAGTTTATGGTGTCCGACATCGGGTATCCGGCGGTCGCCACACCTACCGAGGTGTAATAGGTGTACAAGTCTCCCAGAAGCTGCACTACCGGCGTCGAAGTGCCATCGCCGGACACCGGAGCCGTTGGACTGATGGTCACCAGCGCCAGCTTCGCCGAGGAATTCTTGTCGGTGAATTCCTGCACATAGCCGGTGGTTCCCAATTTCTTCACGGTGCCGGCCGGGGGCAGCAGCACCAGGTTATTGAAGCTGTTGCGGTAGAAGGCACTGAGAAATGCAAATTGCAGCGACGGCGTGGGTGCGCCGGTTCCTACATCCAGCGGCGGCGTCAGGGTAAGGGTCGCGCTGGCGGTCAGGTTGCTGCCATCCACGGTCTGCACGGTGACTTTAACGCTTTGAGACACACCGCTGAGGACCGGGGCGGTGTACGTGTTGGCGGATATCCCGGTCGTGGTATCCGCCACCGTGGTAGCGGGACCCGGAACCGCTCCAGTCACGGCCGGGCTGAATGTCCAAACCACATTCGGGTCGGTAGTGCCGCTACTGCACTTCACCGCAGCCGTGAGGTTCGCGGTCTGGCCCGGCAGCAGACTACTGGGGTTGGCTCCCAGAGTGACGGACTCACCCGGGCAGGCGGCATGCAGGCCGCAAGCCACCAAACAAAGCCACCACAGCCGAACGGAGATAGATAAGAACCGGTTTGGGCGCACGGATATCTGTATCTTAATACGTACCAAACCCCACGGCCCAATTGGAGTTGCACGCGAACCCTGGTCCTACTCCTTGTTGGGCCAAAGTGGGACAGACGATCGGGTTGTGTCGTCTGTCATGTCACTAGCCCCCGCTTGACCCTCGCTATGGTTCTCTCTTTGAGCCATCGCCTGTTGGTGGGCAGTTCGGTGTGCCGTTGGAGATCGCGTGGACGCGATTGCGCATGACCACGCACGCGTGGAGTTGGTTGAACCGGCGAACCGCCTCCCCGTCCAGGAGAGCGTTCACAACTACACCGGCGAGTGTCTGGCGAGGCACGACAGGGTCGAAAAACCACCTCGCCCATCGGGAATCTCCCGGAGCCTGGCATGGTTTACCATGAAGTTTCGCGGGCGGAACGCCCATCCCAACAGACCACGAAAGACGATGGTCTGTCCCACCTTCTCCCAGAAATGTACAAACTCAAGTGTGCGGATGCCCCACATCACTCACATCACTCCCGCACGGTCCCGCCGAGGCGCCGGAACAAGTCGTCATCCACCGCGTTGCGGTCCTTGCGGTGCTCCAGGTAGGCGCCCATCCAGGTCCGGGCGCGCCCGGTGTCGCCCATGCGGGCGAAGAGCCGGCCCAAACTGCGCGCGCACCTGGGGCGGTTCGGATCGTTGTTCAGGATCACCCGGCACTGGGCCTCCAGGCTTATGAAGATCTCAGGCGAAGGCAGCGAACGCATGCCAGCCGGCGGATTGCGAAGGTATACCACTGCCTGCGCGTCCTGGAAAACTAGTTTCCACTCTGTTTCGGTGGGGTCGGCCAGCGCCACCGGCAGCCTGTAAGGTTCCCCGGAATTATTTTCAAATCCGTTCATGACGATGACTTGAATCCCATACCGGTCCAGCAAATCACGGGCGCCCTGACTGCCGTCGGCATACTGGATCATCTTCTGATAATCGCGAAACACCGATTCGTTCAACGCCCTGCCATCGATGAAAACCTGCGATTGCGGCCAGAGCCGCCAGATCAGGTAGCCTCCCTTTTCGTAGCTGTTGAAGATCCGCCCCCCGATCTGGTGCGCCTGCAGAAAATCGACCGCGCCCGAAGGATATTTCCAATCGGCCGCGCGCAGGTGAAAACCTCGGCCTTGCGCTAGTTCGGCTCCGATCAGGCCCACTACCAGCCCTGCCGCCGCAAAGTCCACGAGCACGGGAAGGCTTCGTTTCCACGGAATGTAGCTCGCGATCACCAGAGGCGCCATCAGCCCCACCAGGTTCGTATTTCGCACCGCCGAAACATACGCCGCCCCGAACAAGCCCAGCAACAGCCAATCCACCAGGCGGGTCCTGCGACGCTGCCAGACCAGCACGGCGGCTGCGGTGAACAGCAGAACCGAGATCAGGTTGGGAGGCCACAGCGGGCCGGGCGCCCACTCAAACAGGGTACTTTGCAGGTAGCTTTTTTTATACGCAGCCACCACCGGGATCACCAGAAAGCCGTTGGGGTTGATGCCGGCGGCTAGCAGGCAGACCGCGCTCACCAGCCACAGCTTTCGCTCATCGGGCACCGCCTGCTTCCGCCATCGCAGGAAAAGCGCTTCGGCGCAGTACACGCCGACAACTAACAACCCCAGGAAAAAGCCGCCGTGCAGGTTGGCCCATGCCAGGAAAAGAGGGGGCAACAGCCAAAGCCAACGACGGTACTCCAGAATCGCCAGAGTTGCCGCCAGCAGCACGTAGGTGAACTGGTAAGGCCGGTCGGACAGGAAAAACCCGGCGAAGAGGGCCGTAATCCCAGCCGACGCCAAGGCTCGATAGAAACCGTTGGTTCGCCGGAAAACCACCAGCCCAGCCAGGCCGCAATATGCCGAAACCATCGCCACGCGCAGCAACACCAGCCCCGGAAACCCGGCAGCCGCGTACGTCAGGTAAAACACTACCTGCGCCAGCCATTCGTGTTTCAAATTAAAATCGCGTGTGGTTTCTTCGCCCGGGTAAGCCGGCGCGCCCATATAAGTAGTGAACGAAAACGGATCGGGCACCGGCAGCGCGTGATTCCGAACGATGTACTGGCCGGTCTTCAAATGCCACCAGGTGTCCGAGTCCGAAGACTGCACCGAGAACCAGCCCAGCAACGCCAGCGCAGAGGCTACCAGGATGGCTGGCCGGAACCAGGATGGAGGCTTCGCGGCCTCCCGCGTTGCCGGGACCACAGTTTGGGCAGGGGGCTGACGCCCGGAACGACGTGCCATCGGAAGAGCGTTGATTCTAGCACAGCGAGCGCCGGACAATGCTCCACTCCGGCACGGCAAACGATTCTTGCGGCCAGCCAGGAAACAAGGCAGGAGTGCCTGTGCTGCAAGTTCCCGAACCGCTAAAATAGCGGGGTGGCAGACCTCGATCAAGCACGTGAATGGCTGGCTCAGGCGACCTCTGTGGCGGTAATGACCGGCGCCGGAATCTCCGCCGAGAGCGGCATCCCCACCTTCCGCGGCGCGGGTGGGCTCTGGAAGGAGTACAAACCGGAAGACCTGGCTACCCCCGAAGCGTTCGCCAAAGACCCGCGCCTGGTCTGGGAGTGGTACAACTGGCGCCGCGAGCTGATCGCCAAGGCGGCGCCGAACCCCGCGCACAAAGCGCTGGTGCAGTTGGAAATCCGCAAGCCGAGCTACACCCTGATCACGCAGAATGTAGACGGCCTGCACGACCTGGCCGGCAGCGGCAAGATCCTCAAACTCCACGGCGATATCTGGCGGCTGCGCTGCACAGTCTGCGGCGCCAACTGGCCCAACCGCAAATCGCCGCTGCCGAAGATTCCGCCGCACTGCGCTTGCGGGGGCCTGGCCCGCCCCGGCGTGGTCTGGTTCGGCGAACCGCTGCCCGATGGCATGATGAAAGAGGCCGAACACGCGGCATCGTCGGCTCAAGTCTTCCTGGTGATCGGCACGTCGGCCAGCGTGTACCCGGCTGCCAGCCTGGTCCCCTACGCCAAACAAGCTGGCGCCAAGGTGATCGAAATCAACACGGATGAAACGCCGTTTTCGGCGACGGTGGATTGCGCGCTGCGAGGCCCGGCTGGAGAGTTGCTGCCGATGCTGTGGTAGGCGCGACTGGTCGTTCGACCCTCTGGGGCCCGCGAACCGGTTTGCGTCAGATGCCGAGGCTGCAGCAGGTTGATGCCAGGTTTGGGGACCTTGCATGTCCCAGTATCTTTATGTGGGATTGAAAAGGAACGAGTTAAGAGCGCATGCCTGCGAGTCCGAGACATGCATGTCCCGGGCGCTGGGGCCGGGAGGGCAGGGTCAGGGGCCATGTCGCGCCCAAGACCCCCACGGGGGACCGGCCGCCACTTCCACGGTTGCCACAGACCGCCCATGATAAGCTTTCAGTGATTTTCGCAGGAGGAGGAAGCAGCCAATGTCGCCAGACCTCAAGTTGTTTTTGCAATCTCTGTACAACACGAGCGTCCGGACGGGGCATGAACCCGAAGTAGATAACATCTACGGCAGATACAACATTTCGCTTTTTGAATTGGCTGAAATCGCCGACAACCAGCAACTGGACGAGGCCAAGCGGATGTTGAAAGGCCTGGTTCAGATCGGCGCAACCAGCTATCTCCAGAATAAATGGCACGACCCGGAGGAGTTCGACTTCCGCGCCAATCACGATTACTATGTGCGGCACTGGCCACCCAATCCACCGGAGGGCCTCGAAGACCCTGGCGACCTTCTTAATTGCGTCTATTGGTTTCAGCGGGAAGGCGCGGCCAGTGCCCTCAAGCGCGTCTACGTCCATCTGGCCCACCCGATTTCGACGACCGGCATCGCAGTACTCAAAGCATTGGTTCCTAAGTTGAAGACGTTAGACGGGTTTCAGAAAGTAAAAATGTTCGGCCCTGTTTCCGGGCGAAACCGGAACGATAGTATCGTCGCGTACTGCACCACCGCGGCCGCACAGACCGAAGTTGCGAACGCGGTGGTTGCTCTTGGTAACCATTGCGTGCAAAACGATGTGCCGAATTTTGTGCGTCGGGTTGGTCCGGGCGTCGGCATCGCTGACGAACCGCCGCAGGTCCCAGTATTCAATGGTGACGAAACAAAACAAAGCTTCGGCAAATTTCTCAGCAAGCTGATCTGTGCGGCGTGGAAGACCTACAAGCAGAAAAGAAAGACATCCGAGCAGGAATTCCTCAACCTCGTCCAAGTCGCTCTTCAAGCCGCCAAAATCAATCCCGACGCCCCTCATGAGCATCCCGACTGCAAGGCCCTCGAACTGATGGGTCCCGGGTTTGCAGCCTCTCTCAACCAGGCTCTGTCGGCAGCGTGATGACGCGAGGCGCGCTGTCCAGGTCGTTTTAGAAGCTAATTCCTGGCGCGGCAGGAAGCCTGACGACCGTGTCCTTCGGTAAGCCTGCGTGACTGTCGTTCACGCGCCCGAATTCAGGCGATCGCAACTTTGTATAATGCCACGAGTTTTCCCCAGGCACGCTCGGCATCCGGCTTGCTGTAGATCGCCTTGCCGTTCTGGAGCGGCATGTCCGGCACGCACCAGCCATGCAGCGCTCCCGCATATACTTCGATCTCGGCGGCGACCTTGGCTGCCGCGAACGCTTCTCGCAGTTTGTCTTTCGCGTCCGGTTGACCCGCGTCGTCATTTGACGCGATGCCGAAATACATACGAGCCTTGATCTTCGGCGCCAGCAGATGCGGGCTTTCGGGTTTGTCGCTGACCAGGCCTCCGCCGTGGAACGAGGCCCCGGCGCCTATCCGATCGGGCAGCGCCGCGGCGGTCTTCACCACCAGCGGTCCGCCCATGCAGTAACCCTGGGTTCCGATCTTCTTCTCCTTGTTGACTTCTTTTTGCGCGTCGAGGAAGGCCACGTAAGCCACGGCATCCTTCTCACCGTTGCCGGGCGCGTTCACCGACGCCATCAGCGGGGTGAGCTTCGCCCGGTCCGCCGGATTCTGGAAGTTGAAATTGGAAGCATCCGAGAAAGGAGCTTTAGCCAGGCGATAAAACGGATTGGGCACCAGGACGGAATATCCCTCAGCGGCAATACGTTTGGCGATTTCACGCATGGCGGGCCGCAAGCCGAAGGCGTCGGGCCAGATCAGCACGCCCGGATGGGAGCCGGTTTTGGGATGAATGAACGCGGCGTCGCAGGTTCCGTCGCCGGTCTTGATCTCGACGTTGGTTTCGACGACGTCAAGGCCGGCTGCCGCGGCCGATTCCGCCGTCGCAGTAAGGCCCGCGGCCACTGAGAGAGCTACAAACTCGCGCCGCGCGATATCGCCGGGCTGGGTATCAAGCTTCTGTGGGTTCTTCGGGTTTTCCATCGTGACTCCTCTCTCAAAAGAGTGTATCGCGAAGAGGCTGGGAATGGTTGCCGCCATCGCTCCCTGACCGTCGAGCGACAAGTCGCGGCTCTGATGAGGCGTACGGAGCCACGACCGTCAGGGAGTGGTAGCCCACGCGCCACAAGTGCCACCCGTGTCAGGTGCGACGGTTGCGCCCGGCCAACCGTTGTGATATTAGATTAGGCACTTCCGAGTGAGAAGAGGGGGCTGAAATGCGGCAATTCGTGCTTTTCGTGGGGCTCTGTCTGCCTATAAGCGTGGCGACGGCGCAAACTTTCGGGGAAATTACCGGTGAAGTGAAAGATCCGAGCGGCGCGGTGACTCCGAACGTGTCTGTTACGGTCGCCAATACCGCGACCAACGTAGCGCGGGCCACGGTGACCAACACCTCGGGGGTGTACAGTTTCCCCGACCTGGTGCCGGGAACGTATCAGCTCAAAGTTGTGGCCCCGGGCTTTGACACGGTGGTGAAGACGGGAATCGAACTCCAGGTGCAGCAAACCGCCCGCGTCGATTTCGAGCTCAAAGTGGGAACGTCCACGCAGACGGTCGAGGTTAGCGGTCTGGCCGCCTTGCTGACCACCGAAACGGCGACCGTGGGCACGGTGATCGAAGAAAAGCGGATTACGGATTTACCGCTGAACGGCCGAAACTTTTTCAGCCTGGTGGCGCTGAGCCCGAACGTGACGTTCGGATTCACGCCCGCGGCGCAGGCGGCGGGACGCGAGGGCGGCTCAAGGTCCGCGGTCACCATGTCGCTGTCCGGCGGCAGAGCCACGTGGAGCAACTACACTCTCGACGGCATCACCAATACGGACGTGGATTTCAATTTGTACATCGTGCTGCCGTCGGTGGACGCGCTCCAGGAATTCAAGGTCCAGTCCGGCATCTACCCGGCCGAGTTTGGCCGCGAGGTGTGGCAGGTCAACATCTCGACCAAGGGCGGCTCCAACCAATACCACGGAACCGCTTTCGACTATCTTCGCAACGATGCGCTGGACGCCAGGAATTACGATTTCGTCAATACCCATCCAGCCAAGTCGCCCTACCGCCAGAATCAATACGGCTATACCCTGGGCGGGCCGATTCGGATTCCGAAGCTGTTCAACGGCAAGAACCGGCTCTTCTTCATGTCGAACTTTGAAGGGTTCAAGTCGCGCACCAGCCGGGTGTCGTTGGCCACCACGCTGACGGCGGCCATGCGCAACGGCGATTTTTCCCAGGTCACGACTGCCCTGCAGGATCCGCTGACGCGGGTCGGCTCGGCGCCCAATGTCACCTCTACGCCCTTCCCCGGCAATCAGATTCCCGCCAGCCGCTTCGACAAGAACTCCCTGCTCCTGATGTCCAGGTTCGATCCCTTGCCGAACATCGTCCCGTCGAACCCCAACGCGCTGCCGCTGAACAACTACCAGTACCTCTCCAAGACTCCGGTCGACAAGAACCAGGTCACCGAACGCATCGACTTCACCGAGAGCTCCCGGTCGCAGTGGTTTGGCCGCTACAGTTGGACCGACGAACTGACCGTAACGCCGGGCATCACGGTGGACGGGCAAACGCTGTACACCAGGGCCAGCCAGTGGGTGCTCTCCAACACCCGCGTCTTCACGGCCAACAAAGTGAATGAAGCCCGTTTTGGCTACAACTCGCTGTATAACATCATTGGGCAGCAGTTAGCCGGCGTGGAGGATGTAGACGCCGAGATCGGCGTGCCGTTGCAGGTTACGGACAAGGGTTCATGGGGCGTTCCCAACATCGCGCTGAGCAACAATCTGAGCTCACCCGGCAACCCGACCAGCAGCCCGTTCGCCATCAATGACAAGGTTTTCCAGGGCGTCGACAACTTCTCCTGGATCATCGGGAAGCATTCGCTGCGCATGGGAGGAGAGTATCGGTACAATCAGTTCCCGCAACTTGGAAATGAATTCCCGCGCGGCCAGTTCTTTTTCACCGGCGCGTACACCTCCAATGCCAACACGCAGAGCGGCGGCTACTCCGGAGCGGACTGGCTGCTGGGGGCCACGCAGCGCGTCGATATGGCGGTGGCCTTGGCTTCCGACGATTTCCGCAATCACGAGTGGGCGACTTATATCGACGATACCTGGAAGGTGACGCCGCACTTGACCATCACCGCCGGTCTGCGCTGGGAAGTGGCGCAGCCCATGCTGGACGCGTCCGGCCACGAGGTGGGTATCCAGCTCAATGAGTCGCTTCCCTCGGTGGCGAATGTGTCCGATCTGAGTAAGCATCCGGTTTTTGTGCGCGCGGGCTCCGGGGGTTTTTACGACGGCGTCGACTTCCGTTACGTTCCCGCGGGCGGGTCTTCCGCCCCTCCGGTTCAGACTGCCCGGGATGGCCGGTTGGGCCCACGGCTGATCAACACTTACTACAACAATTTCGCGCCGCGCTTCGGAGTCGCCTGGAGCCCGTCGGATAAATGGTCCGTCCGCACCGGTTTCGGCGTCTTCTACTCGCAGGAAAGCAAGAACTCCATCTTCGATCTCAATCGCGGACTGGGCGGCCGAACGTCGATTCTACCGGATACGACCAAGGCGCCAACCACTAACTACACGAATTTCATCAACGTGGCCGCGCTTCCGGTCAACGTGGTCACCGGCCTTACCTGGGGCGCGGCCCCCAATCTGCCGACCACCTACAGCATGCAGTACGTGTTCAATGTGCAGCGCGCGCTCGGCCGATCAACCACTTTGGAGGCAGGTTACAACGGCTCCCAAAGCCGGCATGTGGACAACCTGACGAATGAAAACGCGCCCCTTCCCGGGATCACCGCATTCGCTAGCCGGGCGCCTTATCCCGAGTTTGCGGGCATCCAGTATCTGAGGGCCGAAGGTGTCGCGAACTACAACGGTTTGGGCGTTAAACTGAGCCAGCGTTTTGGCGCCAACCTGACCACGCTGTTCAGCTACACCTGGTCCAAATCCCTTGATGACGGAAGCGCCATCCGGGGCGTGGCGAACGATTTCGCGCCGCAGGATATGCGCTGCCGGTCGTGCGAATACGGCATCTCCAGCTACAACGTTCCGCAACGCTTCGTGACGTCGATCCTGTACACGTTGCCCTTTGGAAAGGGACAGAAGTTTCTCAACCACGGCGGCGTCGTCAACCAGGTGGTGGGCGGCTGGCAGGTGAGCACCATCACCACGCTGCAAAGCGGACTGCCCATCGACACCACGTCATGGGATTCGGCGGGGACCTCCTTCAACCCGAACAGCAACCGGATCAACTGCGTGGCGGGCGCCAATCAGGTTCTGCCGGACCCCAACGCCAACGCCTACTTCAATCCCGCTGCCTTCACCAACACGGTGGCCGGGCAATACGGCACTTGCGCGCGCAACAATCTGATCTCCCCGAAGCAGGTGAACATCGACTTCTCGACCATCAAGGACTTCCGGATCACCGAGCGGCAGGCGCTGCAGTTCCGCATGGAGATGTTCAACGCTCCGAACCACGTGGAGTGGGGGAGCCCGAGCACATCCTGGGGCAGTTCGAACGTGGCGGCGCCGTCGAGCTTCGGCCAGATTCGAGGGACCGCGGCCAGCATGCGCCAGATCCAGTTCGCGCTTAAGTACAACTTTTGATACCTGCGCGGCCAAGACAGGCTGTGCGCGGCAGAGCGTCTCGGGATTATGTGTCCCGTCTCGTGTCGTTCATCACACAGCCCAGGCGATCGGGTGTCCCGTAATCTTTAGCCTCCAGTCGATCGCGCGGCCTAAGAGTTTCCAGGGAACCGCCTCATGCCAGGCCGCGCGTTTGAACAGACGCAGGTTTTTTAGCACTTTGAAGCGAATGATATCCGTGTGTCCAGGCAGGTAGCCTCGGAACTCCGGGCGGAAGCCGGTAGCGCTAAGGGCGCGCGACAACGACTCCGGCTCGAAAATACTGATGTGCGTTTCCGGCAGCACGTACGGCCACTTGATCAGGTTCTTTCGGTGTGGCCTCGCATTCCCCGTGGTGTAGAAGAACAGTCCGCCCGGCTTCAGGAGT
Source organism: Candidatus Acidiferrales bacterium (assembly GCA_035570275.1). Classification (GTDB taxonomy): domain Bacteria; phylum Acidobacteriota; class Terriglobia; order Bryobacterales; family Bryobacteraceae; genus DATMNI01. The sequence continues at coordinate 30,099 of DATMNI010000220.1, forward strand.
CTACGGATGCTGCGCAGGACTTCGAGCGGATCTTCCACATGCTCCAGCACTTCAATCGCGGTGACGATATCAAAGGTGCCGGCAAGCGGGGCGAGTTCCTCTTCGCCAAGAACGGGGATTCCGTGCTCTCTGGACTCATTGCTAATCCAGCCGGTTTCGAAGCCTACAATGCGGCAGTCGCCGCGGCAGTACCGCACCAACCCGCCGTTGCCGCATCCGAAGTCGAGCCAATTGGTGTGCGAGTGGAGTTTGACTAGCGAATCGACAGCCTGCCGGACGCCCCGCCACTCGTTCACCCGGATGGTCTCGCCGGGACACTCGAGTTCAAAAACGTAATCGACCAGGGGATCGACGCCGCGGCCGGCGTAGTATTCGGCCGAGTATATCGCCGCATAATCCGTCAAAGGGTCCGAGATGAATGCGAAGCAGCACTCGGGACAGCGGCGAAGGTGAAAGACTCGCTTCTTCCACTCTCCAGTCTTGGAGCCGGCGTCCTGCGTAGCAGCGCCGCAGATTTTGCATGCCGTCCCCCTCAGAGGGTTCCCACACACACTAGACAAATCAGCATAATCGATCCGCTTGTGCTCAAACAGTCTTCGTACAAGTGACCACGCACCGGATGCCGAATGGCAAATAAATCCAGTCGCGGAGCCGGCTTTCGACCCGCATGATCCAGGGCATCAGACGGCTGTCTTGGGCCAGGCGCATGTGGCTGAGCACGATCGCTCGCTGCTGTTCCTGGCTGCTGTTCAGATATCGGCGGTTGCGTTTCTTGATTGCCCAAAAGCCAGGATACACGAGAAAGCCGAGGTGCGAGCGGTCCACAACTGTAAATCCATGAGCGCGCAACCGCCGCAAGACCTCGCACATGCGGTAACGGCGGTGATGCATGAATTGACGGTCGTAGATATCGAACAGGTTGGGACCCGATGGGACTTCAATCACAGCGACGCCACCCGGCCGCAGGATGCGGTACACATGCCGCATGGCTGCATCATCATCCTCTATGTGTTCGAGGACGTTCAACAGAACAATGCCGTCCACGGAACCATCGGGTAGGGGACAGCGCGTCAAATCAAATTGCAGCAGTGGGAGGTCCGGCACGGCGGCGGCCAGCTTTTCAAGCGGACCTCTGACGAAATCAGCGCCCACAACCGTGGCGTCAGACAAGCGCCTGCGAAGGGCTTTGATCATATACCCGGAGGAGCAGCCAATGTCCAGAACAACGGGCTCGGGGTTAGAAAGCCACCGCTCCATCCGCGAAAGCGCATACTCACGCGACGCAACATTCATGTAATGATCTTCGTCGCCGATATCCTCGTGAAATTCCGTCAGTTCATCAGACCAGCCGGATGATCCTAAGTCGTAACAAAGGACAGGCTGCTTTCTGTCACCCACCAGGAATCCGGTTCCAGTCCAAACGGGTGGCTCGCTCGTCTCCGGCGGCGTAGGGTAACGAAGGACATTGGACATGAACTATGGTTTTCAGTTTATCACCTGGACTATGCGCTAAAACGAGGACTCTAACCGCTACGAGTGCCGCCAACCTGCCCCACAAAGAGGCGCTTACAGCGCTGTTCCCCCGATACAGTTAAGCACCCTTGCTCCTGGCCGTTCGAAAGGCGGCCGCCGCTATGAGGTATACTTACCGTGCTGCTTTGTGGTGGGTGGTCGCTGGCGTGATGTCGACGCCCGCTGCCAGTGGGCTGCCGCGCCATTCTCCCGGCCTCCGGCAACCGCGAACGGCTCCCGAAAAACGATCGGCTGCTCGCGCCGGTTGGCTCCGGGAGGTTGCTGGCTGGATTCTGCGGTACAACCGGGGGGCAAACGTGAAATCGGTTTCGGAACTGAAGGTCAAGATCTTTGCCGATGGCGCCGACAAGGCCGCCATGCTGCACTTATACGCCCAGCCTTACATCCGAGGGTTCACCACTAATCCGACGTTGATGCGGAAGGCCGGAATCACCGTCTATGAGGCCTTCGCGCGCGACATCCTGGAGGCCATTCCGGATCGCCCGATCTCATTCGAAGTCTTCGCCGACGACTGCGCCGAAATGGAGCGTCAGGCCCGGAAAATCGCCGCCTGGGGTCCCAACGTCTACGTGAAGATCCCGGTCACAAATACCAAAGCGCAAAGCTCCGCGGGATTGGTCCGGCATCTCGCCCAGTCCGGCGTCAAGCTGAATGTCACAGCCATCCTGCCCCTCGAGCAGGTCGCTGAAATCAGCGCCGCGTTGGCCGGCGGCCCGGGCGCCTGCATCTCGGTCTTCGCCGGCAGGATTGCCGATACCGGGGTCGACCCGCTCCCGTTGATGAAGGCCGCACTTGAAATTATGCGGCCCCACCCCAACCAGGAACTCATCTGGGCGAGCCCCCGCGAACTCCTGAACGTGTTCCAAGCCGACGCCATCGGCTGCCACATCATCACGGCGACGAACGATATTCTGCAAAAGCTCACTCTGGTCGGCAGGGATCTGCGCGAGTACTCGCTCGACACGGTGAAAATGTTCCATCAGGATGCGGCGAAGTCCGGCTTTGCCCTCTGATCGTCTCTGGGCTACATAGATATTGACCTTTCCGCCTAAACGTCGCATCCTTAATAAGAAGCTGAGGGAACGAATGCGTCGAGTCGCTATTATTGTGTTCACTTGCAGCGCGCTGTTGTTGGCGGCTGATACCTTTACGAAACGCCAGCGCGAATTCTGGTCTTTTCAAAAAGTTGGCGTGCAGAACCCGCCGGTGGTGCGCAACACCGCGTGGGTCCGGAATCCCATCGACCAGTTCATCCTCGCCAGGTTGGAAGCCAAGAACATCAAGCCCGGCCCGCCGGCGGACAAAGTCACTCTCCTGCGGCGCGCCACCTTCGACCTGATCGGCCTGCCGCCCACGCCGGAAGAGGTGGAGGCGTTTGTGGCCGACCAGACACCCGGGGCCTTCGAAAAGGTGGTGGACCGGATGCTGGCATCGCCCCAGTACGGCGAGCGGTGGGGGCGCCACTGGCTGGATCTCGCCCGCTTCGCCGAGAGCGAAGGCTTCAAGTCCGACGAGCCGCGGCCGAATGCCTGGCGGTACCGCGACTACGTGATTCAGTCGTTCAACCTGGATAAGCCGTACGACCGGTTCGTGCAGGAGCAGATTGCGGGTGATGAACTGTGGCCGGACAGCCCCCAGGCTCGCATCGCCACCGGGTTCAGCCGCCACTATCCGGACGAAAGCAACGCCCGCAACCTGCAACAACGCCGTCAGGAGATCCTGGACGACATCACGGACACCACCGGCGCGGTTTTCATGGGGCTCACCTACGGCTGCGCCCGCTGCCACAATCACAAGTTCGACCCCATCCTGCAAGCCGATTATTACAAGCTGCAATCTTTCTTCGCCAACACCGCCGCGGCCGACCATATCCCCATGCTGACGGCCGAACAGTTGGCGGAGTACAAGCGGAAGAGGGCCGAATGGGAGCAGGCATCGAGCGGCGTGCGCGCGCAGATCGCTGCCCTGCTGCAGCCGGAACGCGACAAGCTGCACAAGGAGTACTTCGATAAATATCCGCCGGAAATTCAGGCGATGATCCTGAAGCCCGCGGCCGAACGGCAGCCTTACGAAGGGTTGATGTGGGCCAAGGCCAAGCCGTACCTGGAATTCACCGATGACGAAGCCGGCAAGGTGTTGAAGGGCGACGCCAGGAAGCAGTACGAATCGCTCAAGGCCGAGCTGGCGAAGTTTCACGATCTCGACCCGGGGCCGCTGCCTGAGGGCATCGGGATGACCGACCTGGGCGTCACCGCGCCGGCTACGCACGTGCTGGCAGTGGGCGTTTACGACAGGCCGAAGGAAGAAGTGCAACCGGGCTTTCTGACTATCCTGGACCCGGCGCCGGCGAAGATTGTGCCGCCCGAAGGGATGGCCTCGACCGGCCGCCGCAGCGCGCTGGCGAAGTGGCTCACCGACCCGGAGAATCCGCTGCCGGCGCGTGTGATGGTAAACCGCATCTGGCATTATCACTTTGGCAAGGGCATCGCGGGTACGCCGAGCGATTTCGGCGTGATGGGCGAGCGGCCCACGCATCCCGAACTGCTGGACTGGTTGACCAGGGAATTCATCGGGCGCGGCTGGAGCATGAAGCAGATGCACCGGCTGATAATGACGTCGGCGGTGTACCAGCAGGCATCGGACTTCCGCAAGGATGCCGCCGAAGTGGATGCGGACAATCGGCTGCTGTGGGCCTTTCCAAGGCAGCGCATGGATGCGGAGACCATCCGCGATTCGGCGCTGATGGTGTCGGGACTGCTGAACCCGAAGGCTGGAGGGCCAAGCGTGTTTCCCGAACTTCCCACGGGCATGGGCGCGCTGCGCGGCGGCTGGAAGCTGTCGAATCCGGAAGAGCGCAACCGCCGCAGCGTGTACGTTTTCGTGAAGCGCAACGAGCGCTATCCCATGTTGGAAGCCTTTGACATGCCGGACACGCACGAATCCTGCTCGCGGCGCGAGACTACCACCACGGCGCCGCAGGCGCTAACCATGCTCAACGACAAGGTGACGCTGGATTGGGCGCAGGCTTTTGCGGCGCGGGCGCTGGCTGCCCAAGACCCCGTGGGCCGCGCGTTCCGCCTGGCCTACTCGCGGCCTCCGGACCCCTGGGAAAAGGACACGGCGGCCACGTTCTTAGAAAAGCAGAAGACGCTGATCGCGGCGCGTGCGGCGCGCGGCGAAAAGCTGGCCCAGCCGGCGTTTATCACAACCACCGCCACCAGCGCCAGCACCGCCCCCACCGCCATCCCTGCCGCGCCTCAGCCCGCCGAAGCCACCCCACGAAGCGATCCGGCTTATGCAGCGGCATTCGTGGATTTCTGCCAGATGCTGATGAACTCCAACGAATTCGTTTACAGGAATTAGAAGATGAAGCCAGAACATGTAATACCGGTTAGGAGCCGCCGCGAATTCCTGATGCGTTCGTGCGGTGGTTTGGGGGCGCTGGCCGTTTCCTCCATGCTGCAGGCCGCGCGTCCCGTGGACCCGCTGGCTCCGAAGAAACCCGACCATACGCCGACTGCCAAATCGGTGATCTGGCTGTTCATGGAAGGCGGCCCCAGCCACCTCGACATTTTTGATCCCAAACCGGAGCTGGTACGCCTGGCCGGGCAACCTATGCCGGCATCGTTCGGCAAAGTGATCACCGCCATGGGGACCGCTTCCAACACGCTGATGCCCTCCTCGCGAACGTGGAAGCAGTACGGCGAAAGCGGCATGTGGGTCTCCGACTGGTATCCCAACGTGGCCCAGCACGTAGACGAAATGACGATGCTGCAGTCATGCTGGGCCGACGGGTTGAACCATGTGGGCTCGGTTTGCCAGATGAACACCGGGTCGATTCTGGCCGGGCGGCCTTCGATGGGCGCGTGGGTGACATACGGGCTGGGCACGGCGAACAACAATCTGCCCACCTTCGTGATCCTGACCGATGCGGCGGAAGTGGTGGGCGGGTCGAAGAACTGGAGTTCCGGTTTCCTGCCGGCCAGCTTTCAGGGCACCCAACTGCGGCGCGAAGGTCCGCCGGTTCTGGACCTGGCGCCGCCCGACAGCATTGGCGCCGATCAGCAGCGCGGGCGGCTGGATCTGCTGAATTCGCTCAACCGGCACTATGGCGATAAGAAGCCCGAGGATACCGAACTGGAAGCGCGCTTGAATTCCTACGAACTGGCGTACCGCATGCAATCCTCGGCTCCGGAGGCGGTGGATCTGACCAAGGAATCGGAAGCCACGCACAAGCTGTACGGCATGGACAACGACGTGACGGCGCAATTCGGCAAGAACTGCCTGCTGGCCCGCCGCCTGGTGGAGCGGGGCGTGCGCTTCGTGGAGCTGTATTCCGGCAGCGGCAGCGGATGGGACGCGCATAACGATCTGGACAAAAATCATGGCCGGCGGTGCCAGGAAACCGATGTGCCGATCGCGGGCCTGTTGACCGATCTGAAGGCGCGCGGCCTGCTGGACAGCACGCTGGTGGTCTGGGGCGGCGAATTCGGCCGCACGCCGTTCAACGAGAAAGGCAATGGCCGCGACCACAATCCGTGGGGCTTCACCATGTGGATGGCCGGCGGCGGCATCAAGCCGGGCCAGGTGGTGGGGAAGACTGACGAGATCGGCCTGCGCGCCGTGGAGCGGCCCTCGCACGTACACGACATCCACGCCACCATTCTCTGGTGTCTGGGTCTGGATCACGTGAAAGTGACGTACCTGCACAACGGCCGGTCGGAGCGGCCGACCATCGTCAGCGGGGAGCCGATTCGGGAAATGCTAGGCTAGAAAGATGTCACGCTTGGGATTAGACCACCGCTCCCTTACGGTCACGGCTCCGCACGCTTACACGCACGCTTTCGCGCACGCTTTCACGCACGCTTTCAGAGCCGCGACCGTCAGGGAGCGGTGGTTGCTGGCGTGTGTAGCACTGCTTCCCTGTGTTGCCGCCCACGCCCAAACCGTCAACTTCAGCGAGCACATCGCGCCCATCATCTATAACAATTGCAGCACGTGTCACCGGCCGGGTCAGGTATCGCCGTTTTCGCTGCTAAGCTACGCCGATGTCCAGCAGCACGGTCAGACAATCGCGAC
>DATMNI010000221.1:0-48520 GCA_035570275.1 Candidatus Acidiferrales bacterium
ACCCAAACGCTTGTTGGCTAGCCTGACTTTCGCACTTCAGGGCAGATGGGTGAGAAGCTGCTTCTTGTGCACCGGCGCCACCACCTCCACCGACTTGATCTCCACGATCACCAGGTCCTCAACGATCAGGTCTGCCCGAAATCCCACTTCAATGTGGACGCCGTGATACACCAGGGAACCGGTTGCTGACGCGTCGTGAGCAGCCCGCGGTGTTCCAGTTCGTATGCCAGGACCGATTCATAGACCGACTCCAACAGGCCCGGCCCCAGAGTGGTATGGACTCGACAAGCTGCATCCACATCTGTTTCGCCAATGGATTCCCGGTCACCTTGACTTCGATTATCCCTCCTCCTTTGCGGCTTCTTGGCGGCTTCGCGGCTTTGCGTGACATTTTGCCTTTTCTTGTGCGGGGAGGCTCTGTCGTTGCGGAAGAGCCATCGGAGATGTAGTCTGTTGGCTATGAAACGACTAATTGTCGCCGTAGTCTTAGCGTTTTTGGGGCTGCTGTGCCCGGTAAGTAGCGGATCAGCTCAAGACGGCAACGCCGACAAAACAAGGCCCGATCTGAAACTGTGGTCAGTCGTGAAACGCAGCTTGACTGGCGCGGATGGGGAAGAGTTCTTCCGGCAGAACATGAAAGACTCCGCTTTGCCGGTAATGGTCGGTACGCTGATTTCGTCCACGCCTGCGGAGCGGCCCACGGTCTTGGTGATCGGGCTTTCAGATCCGTCATCGCCAGAGATCACGTTACGGTTGAAGGACGACAGCGGTAAAGACGCCCCTCTCAACGGGCCGATAACGCCCGGTTCTCAGATTCGATTCGAAGGTGTCGCGACCGCATTCACGAAAGACCCTTTCATGCTTACTATCGAGACCTCACCGAAGTTCCGGAAACCGCGCAGGCGGTGAAAGACATCACGCGGGCGCAGGTCCTCGGGCCGCAGACCTACGCGGACGTGCGCCCGCCACTCGAGGGCTGGGGCAGGGCGTCGAGCCTGGTGCGCGCCCGGCGCCAAGCCGCGTCGATGTCGCGGCGATCGAGAGCCACCAGCCCGGTGGCGGATTCGGCGATCGCGTCCGCTTGTTCAGACAGCGCCTGACGGCACGCCTCCCCAAGCCGCGGGGCCAGGCGGCGGATGGCATTCAACTGGTGGATCAGCACGGCTGGAGTGGTCGTCGAAGCCTGACGGATCTGATCGAACGCGAGCTTGACGAGGCGTTCGAGCCGTACCGGTGGCATCCACGCGCGGAGATTGCCGCCGGTGTCGTACCAGTTTCCCTCGAGCGGGGGCCGTTCGGCGAGTGTAAGGAGTGCGTCCGCGAGCCAGTCGACGCACGCGACGCCGGTAAACGTATCGTTGACCGCGGGCGACAGCGCACGGATGGCGATCTCGACGACCTGGGCGATGCCGAACTCGCTGCGCCAGTGGATTCCCGGTCACGTTGACTTCGACTATCCCTCGTCCTTTGCGGCTACTTTGCGGCTTCGCGGCTTGGCGTGAAATCCCCTTTTTTTCTTGTGCGCTCGGCTCAAATGTCCAACTTACTATTTAACTCCCCTAAGTGAACAGCATTTGGGGTTAGTTAAGTTAGGTTAGCCGGCGTTCAGCGGCCAAATCACGCCAACCCCGAGCGTTCCAGCAAAGCCCGCGGGTCGGGCTCCCGGCCCATGAAGGCGCGGTACAAATCCGCCGGGTCTTCGCTGTCGCCTTTGGAGAGGATCTTGGAGCGGAATTCGGCGCCGACTTGGCGGCTGAAGATACCGTCGGCCCGGAAGCGCGTGAAGGCGTCGGCCTCCAGCACCTCGGCCCACTTGTAGGAGTAATAGCCCGCGCCGTATCCGACGGGGCTGCCGAAGAGGTGGGTGAAGGCTGCCATGGTGGCATGGTTCGGCGGCAAGGGCGCCGGGCTGAATTCCTGGAGGAGACGGCGCGCGTACTCCACCGGGTCGCCATCGCGCTCGGGCGAGAATTGGGTGTGCATCATCAGGTCTATCAAACCGAAGCCGAGTTGGCGCATCTGGGCGTTGGCGGCGCGGAAGGTGCGAGCCCGCTTCATTTTCTGGAACAGCTCCTCGGGAATCGGTGCGCCGGTCTCCCAATGGCGGGCCAACAGGTCGAGGGACGCGCGTTCCCAGCACCAGTTCTCCATGATCTGGGAAGGCAGTTCGACGAAATCCCAAGCCACGTTGGTGCCGGCCAGCGAACGGACTTCCACGCGGCTCAGCAGGTGATGCAGCAGATGGCCGAACTCGTGGAAAATGGTTTCCACTTCGCGGTGCGTCAGCATAGCCGGCTTGCTGCCCACGGGGGCGGTAAGGTTGCCGCAGATCAGGCCCAGATGGGGATGAAAGCCGCCGAGAACCGGGCCGCCGGTGATCAGCGAGTCCATCCAGGCGCCGCCGCGCTTGTTTTCGCGCGGGTACCAGTCGGCATAAAAGCCGCCGAGCGCAGCGTTGTTCTCGTCGCGCACTTCGTAGTAGCGCACCTTTGGGTCCCAGACGGGCACGCCGGACCGTTCCACCACGTGGATACCATAGAGGCGGTTGACCAGGTCGAAAAGACCGGCCACCACGCGCTCCATGGGGAAGTAAGGGCGCAGCGCTTCCTCGTCGAAATCGTACCGGGCGGCGCGTTGTTTTTCGGCGTAGTAAGCCACGTCCCATGGTTCCAGTTCGGGCGCGTCCGCGCCTTCCGTCTGGCGTCGGAACTCCACCAGTTCCCGGTTTTCCTCGTGGAACCGCCGCTCGGTTTTTCGCTTGAGATCTTCCAGGAAAGCCACGGCCCGGGCGCCTTTGTGGGCCATGCGGTCTTCCAAAACCAGATCGGCGAAATCGCCGTAGCCGAGGAGGTTGGCCTTTTGGCGGCGCAGTTCCAGAACGCGGGTCACGATGGGGCGGTTGTCGCGCTCGCCCGACGTAGCGCGCACGCTGAAGGCTCCGTACACCTGGCGGCGGATGGACTGCTGGTCGAGATACGTCATCACCGCGAAGTAATCGGGCGCCTGCAGCGTGAATCGCCAGCCTTCCAGATTCTTGCGGGCGGCGCTTTCGCGGGCGGCGTCACGCGCGCTGGGGGGCAAACCGGCCAGGTCGTCTTCGCTGGTGAGCACGAGTTCGAAGGCGTTGGTGGAATCCAGCACGTTTTCGCCGAACTTGGTAGTGAGTTTGGTGAGTTCGACGTCAATCTGCTCCAGACGGCTTTTGCCGGCGGCGTCCAAATCCGCGCCATGGCGGCGGAAGGTGTCGACGGTCTTGTCGAGGAAGCGCCGCCGCTCGCCGGTTAAACCGACGGCTTCCCTGGTGCCGGCGAAAGTCTTGAGGCCGTTCCACAGCCCGGCGTCCAGAGGAATCCCCGTGTAGAAGGCGCTGGCATCCGGTTGCACGGCGTTGAACGCGGCGCGCAATTCGGGGTAGGTGGCCACGGATTCCAGGTGGCGGACCACCGCCAGAGCCCGGTCGAGCGGCTCCGTCATTTCGTCCAAGGCGGCCAGGGTGTTCTGGTAAGTGCGCCCGTCCGGTTCGGCGGCGATGGCAGCCAGGCGCGCGCGGGCGCCCGTCAGAAGCTGGGCAATTGCCGGCTCGACATGGCTGGACCGGATGGCATCGAAAGGAATACCGAACCCCAGGGCCAGAAGGGGATTCAATTCGCTGGTATCATGCATTACCATAAGGGTAACAAGCTCGCCTCCAGAGATTCCCGGCAAGCGTGCAAAAAACTACAAAATGGTTACCATGGAGTTGCATGGGTTCTGATTCGAAAGGGCAGCTATCGCGGGTTCCCGTTGAGGAGCGCCTCGCCACGTACGCGTTGGTGATTTACATTCCCGACCCACTGGGCCGATTTCTGGACGATCTGCGGCGGGAGTTGGTTCCCGGATGCAATCCGCATGCGCACGTGAGTGTACTGCCGCCGCGGTCGCTGGGTGCGGATTGGCGCGCGGCCAGCCAGCAGGTGCAGGCCTTCACCGCGGGCCGCCGGCCGTTTCCGGTAGAACTGGGCGAAGTCGGGATATTCCCTGAGACGAACGTGATTTATATCGAATTGCGCTCGGGAGAGGATGAGTTGTCTGCCATGCACGACGCCCTCAATGGCAATGCGTTGATGTTTGAGGAACCCTTCGCTTACCATCCGCACGTAACGCTGGCCCAGGGGATTCCTCCAGGTGAGGTTGCGGCCGTGCATGAACTGGCCGAGCGGCGCTGGAAGGAGTTTGCGGGTGAGCGCGCATTCCGGGCGGACCGGGCGGCGTTTGTCCAGAACACAGTGGGGAACTGCTGGATCGACCTGGCGAATTTTGCGCTGGGTGCCGTAGGGTGAAGAATAAACCGCTGAAGTGAACAAGCCGCTGCAGTGAACAGGCCGCCTGGCCGGGTCGCGCCAATTCCGGGTCGCACCAATAAAGTATTCCAAGCGTTCCGCCGATAGCTGGAGCAGTTGTGAATACAGTTCTAGTTTGTGACACGGTACCGATCGCCATCGAAGGGCTTCGAAGCCTTCTGGAGTCGGTGGAAGGCATGCGCGTCGTCGCGGCCGAGAATACTCTGGAAGACGGCGCGGATGCGGTCGAAGAACTGCAGCCAGCCATCGTGGTTGTGGATAAAGCGTTTGGGATCAACGCCGTGATGGATTGGGTGCAGACGTTGAAGGCCGGGAATTCACGTTTGGCAACGGTAGTATGGAGTTCCTCGTTGTGCGAGGCCGAAGCATTACGGTTTCTGCAGGCCGGCGCCAAGGGAGTGGTGCGCAAGACGGCGCCCCTGTCCGAATTGCTGAACTGCCTGCGCACTGTGGCCTCGGGCGGCACGTGGATGGACGGCAATCTGGCGGCGGGCGCCCCACGGCCGGTGCGGATTGGCCGATCCAAGCTGACGGCGCGGGAACTGCAGGTGATGGAGTTAATCGAGCGCGGGTACAAGAATAAAGCCATCGCACTGGCGCTGGGGATTCAGACCGGGACGGTGAAGATTCACCTGAAGCATATCTTCGAAAAGACGGGGATCCGCGGAAGGTATGAGCTGGCGATCCTGGGGTTGAAGCAGAAGGGTCTGCTGGCGATCCCGCTAGCGTAAATGTTTTGTTTGTGAGGCAGGTTGTTAACCTGCGGCGGATTGCTAATCCGCCTGCCGGCTGCGCATGGAAAACCCCCCTCTGGCGATGCTCATGGAGGTGCCAAGCTGTCAGCCAATCCCTCCGCTCCTCAACCCTGGTACTGGCCCTGTCCTTGCGCCACATGGCTCCACTTCAACTGGGCGAGGTACAGCAGGTTCCCATCCGGGTCTTCGAAGCTGACAAACGAGCCGGACTTTCCCTCGTTGATCGGCCCCGCAAACTTCACGCCTTTTGCTTCTAAAGTCCGCATTGCGTCCTGGATCGACCCGCTCAACTCCAGGCCGATGGTCATCGATCCTTTGCGGCCGGCAGGCGATTCGGCGGACGCCGGGTGCAACCCAATCGTCAAACCTTTTCCGACTTCCACCGAAGCCCAGTGATCGCCAAACCGATAGGCCAGTTTCAGCCCCAGCACCTCCGAGTAGAAACGGACGGCGGCGTCCATATTCGAGACAGACACGGTGACATTGCCACTGGAAAACATGGTTCCTCCATAGCCGCGAACCGGCTTCTCTTAGCATGACTCAAGGGCGGTATCCTTGAAAAGATCCACTTGGCGTCCCGAGGGTACCACTTTGAGACACCGCATCCCGCTCACCATCGTATTGGACCGCAATTCGCGGGTGACACTCCACCGCCAACTCTACCAGGCACTGCGCGACGCGATTGGGAAGGGCGATTTGCCTGCCGGGTCGCTGCTGCCATCCACGCGATGGCTGGCGCGCCGGCTGAGCGTCTCCCGGAATACCGTTCTCAACGCATACGAAGCTCTGGCTTCGGAAGGGATCGTGGATGGCAGGATCGGTTCCGGAACGGCAGTGCGAAGCGGTGTTCGGCCGTTGCCGCTGCCCGACCCAAGAATCATTCTGCGCCGGTCGCACTACCCGGTGAATCGCGTGCCTTTACGGGACCCGGATGGTAATCCGCTTTACCTGCATCGAGCCATCGTATAGAGTGCCGAGTTGCAAAATGCGTCGCTGCCAGTGGCAGCATCTTAAATAGGCCCTGGAAGCTGTGGTGGTATGCTAAAAACTTGAAGCCCCCCGTCTCGCTCGTTCTGCCGATTTTCGCCTGTCTGGCTTCGTCTGCCGCGGCGCAACCGGGTGTCCTGTTGGACGCCATGTCCCAGGAGTTGAACCGTAACTTCACGGTTTTGAAGCAGAAGGCCGACCCGCCACCGTACTTCCTGAGCTACGAAGTCACCGAGCAGGAGTTCCATACGGTTTCGGGCACGCTGGGTACGGTGGACCCCACCAGTACGGGGAAGAGCCGGGCGATGGACGTGTCCATCCGAGTGGGCACGCCCAAGCTCGACAACTACCACCGCGTGCGGGGCGACCGGGGCCAGTTTACATCAGGCGCTTTAATCTCGTTCGAAGACAACGTGAACTCCATCAAGCGCCGCCTCTGGCTGGAAACCGACCGCGCCTACCGGGCGGCGGCCGAACGGCTGATCCGCATTAAAACCAACACGCAGGTGAGGGTGGCGGAGGCCGACGATTCGGATGATTTTTCGACGGAACAGGCGGCGACGTTCGTGCAGGCGCCGGCGAAACTGAAATTCGACGAAGCCGAATGGTCGGACCGCATTCGCAAGCTTTCCGGACGCTTTAAGAATTACCCGAGCGTGCTGACCTCGCATGTTTCGGTGCAGGCCCAGATCGATACCAAGTATCTGGTGAACACCGAGGGCTCCCGCCTGGCGCATGGACGCGGGTTTGCGCGGGTGGTGATGAACGCTTCGGCGAAGGCGGCGGACGGCACCGATTTGAGCACCTTCGAGACCTTTGAAGCCGTCGACACCAGCGGCCTGCCGGACGATAAGACGCTGCTGGCGGCGGTGGACCGGGTGGCGAACGATCTTTCGCATCTGCTCAAGGCGCCCGAATCCGAGCCGTTCGTGGGACCGGCCATCTTCTCGGGGCGCGCCGCCGGCGTGTTCTTCCATGAGATCTTCGGTCACCGCGTGGAAGGCCACCGCCAGAAGGATGAGAGCGAAGGCCAGACGTTTACCAAGAGCGTGGGCACCAAGGTTTTGCCGGACTTCCTCTCGGTGGTGTTCGACCCAACGCGCAAAAAGATCGGCGGGGTGGATTTGAACGGCTGGTACGATTACGACGATGAGGGTGTGAAGGCCCGCCCGGTGAGTGCGGTTGAGAAGGGAGTGTTGAAGACCTTTCTGATGTCGCGTTCGCCGATCAAGGGTTTCGAGCAATCCAACGGACACGGCCGCAGGCAGCCGGGCCTCGAAGTGGTGTCGCGGCAGTCGAACCTGATTGTGGAATCGTCCAACGCGGTGCCGGAAGCACGGCTGCGCCAGATGCTTATCGATGAGGTGAAGAAGCAGAACAAGCCGTACGGACTTTACTTCCGCGATATCACCGGTGGATTCACCACCACGCAGCGCGCCGGGTTGCAGGCATTCAAGGTGATTCCGGTGATCGTGTACCGGGTGTACGCGGACGGGCGGCCGGACGAGTTGGTGCGCGGCGCGGACATTGTGGGCACGCCGCTGTCCAGCTTCTCGAAGATTCTGGCAACGTCGGACAAGCCGGAAGTCTTTAACGGATACTGCGGGGCGGAATCCGGCAGCGTGCCGGTTTCGGCGGTGGCGCCGGCGATTCTGGTTTCGGAAATCGAAATCGAAAAGAAGGCCAAGTCGAACGACCGGCCGCCGCTGCTTCCCGAACCGACCACCATGGAAAACAGCCAGGCTGGTGGGAAATGAAGCTGCGGCCATTATCAATTAAACGGCGCGAAGCCCAGGCCCTATGGATTGCCGGTGGCGTATTAGGCGCGCTGCTGGCGTTGCAGGCGCAGGCCCCGGTTTCGGCTCCGGCTTCGTCTGCGGCGCTGGCTTCGCCGGGCGATCCGGTTCTGCAGGCGATGAAGGACGAGATGGACCGCGCGCGCAAGCTGACCATCTCCAACCTGGAAGCGCCCTACTTCATTCAGTACGTGATTGATGAGGACGACAACTTTGGCGTGACGGCCAATCTGGGCGGTTTGCTGACGCGCCGGCACGATAAGTTCCGCTCGCCCGAAGTGCGCGTTCGGGTGGGAGACTACAAGTTCGACAACACCAATTTCGCGGGCGGCGGATTCGGCTTCGGGTCGCGCTACGACCTGGAACGGTTTCCGCTGGAAAACGCCTATCCGGTGCTGCGGCGTTACCTCTGGCTGGAGACCGATTCCGCGTACAAAGGCTCGGTGGAAGCTATCTCCCGCAAGCGGGCGGCGCTGCGCAACCTCACCCAGAGTGAACAACTCAACGATTTTTCGCACGCCGAACCGGTGCACCTGATTCGCGATTTTTCCAAGCCGGCGATTGACGAGGATGCCTGGGCGAATCGGGCGCGCGCGCTTTCGGCGATTTTTGTGCAGCATCCGGACGTCAAGAACTCGAGCATCGAACTGGAATCGAGCGTCGGCGGATACTACCTGGTGAACTCCGAAGGGTCGGAGGTGCGGCAGCCGGAAAATGTGACCTATCTGCGGGCGCGGGCTTTGGCACAGGCTCCGGATGGCATGGCGGTTCGCGACGCCGTAACCTTCCATGCGCTGGATGCCGCGCGGATGCCGAACGACGCCGAGTTGACCCGCGGGGTGACGGCCCTGGCGGAGAACGTGGTGGCCCTTTCGCACGCGCCCAAGGGCGAGGATTACAGCGGTCCGGTGCTGTTTGAGGGCCAGGCGGGTGCGCAGATTCTGGCCGAGGTGTTGGGGCGGAACCTGGCGCTGGGGCGCAAGCCGGCGGGCGATGGAGGCCGCGGCGGCGGCGGTTTCCAGAACAGCGAACTGGAAGGCCGCGTGGGCGCGCGCGTGCTGCCGGAATCGTTCGAAGTGCTGGATGACCCCACGCAGAAGGAATGGCGCGGCCGGCCGCTTTTCGGAAGTTACGAAGTGGATCGCGACGGCGTGATGGCCAAGCCGGTGCGGCTGATTGAGAAGGGCGTGCTGAAGAACTACCTGCTGACGCGCCAGCCGGTGCGCGGGTATGAGGGCTCGAACGGCCACGCCCGTCTGCCGGGGCCGTACGGCGCCAACGCCGCCACCATCGGCAATTTGTTTATCAGCTCCACGGACACCGTGCCGGCGGCGGAGTTGAAGAAGAAACTGATCGAACTATGCAAGGCGCGCAGTAAGCCTTACGGGATGATTGTACGAAAGATGGATTTCCCGTCTTCGGGGTCCACCGGCGAGGTCAGGCAACTGCTCTCCGGGCAACAGGGCGGGCGGCCGGTGAGCCTGCCGATTCTGCTTTACAGGGTCTACCAGGACGGCCATGAGGAATTGGTGCGCGGCATGAAGTTCCGGGGGTTGAATGCGCGCTCGCTGAAGGACATTCTGGCGGCGGGAGACGACAGCGCGGCTTTTGAATTCCTGGACAACACGGCGCCCTTCGCAATGATGGGCGGCGGCGGCTTTACGGCGGAGACCTGCGTGGTGGCGCCCTCCGTTCTGATCGACGATCTGGAACTGCACCCGGTCGAAGAGGAACTGCCGAAGCTGCCGCTGGTTTCGGCGCCCGACATGGTACGGTAGGGCGGCGTGCGGCTGCTGGGCCGGTACATCTTCCGGGAAATAGTGACGAGCGCGGTGTTGGGCACGCTGCTGGCCACGTTCGTCATTTTCCTGCGGGTCGGCATAGACCCGATTTTCGAGCTGCTGGTGCGGTCGAACGCCAGCGCCCACACCATCCTGCTGCTGTTCGTGCTGGGGCTGCCGCCGGTGCTGCCATCGACCATTCCGTTTGGCGTGCTGGTGGGGATTCTGATCGGGCTGGGCCGGATGGCGGCCGATGGTGAAATCACCGCTATGCGGGCGGCCGGCGTCTCCAGCCGTAAAGTGATCCTGCCGGTGCTGGTCTTCGCCACGATATGCACCGGGATGGCGGCGTATGCTTCGCTCCGGCTGACGCCGCTGGCTTTCCGCGAGAGTAACCGCATCAAGCAGGAACTGGAGGCCAACCAGCTTACGGCGGACGTGCAGCCGCGCATTTTCGTGGACAACTTCCCCAACACGATTCTATACGTGGGCGAGGTGAAGCCGGGTCCGGTGGCGCTCTGGCAGAACGTCTTCGTGGCCGACGTAACGCCGCCCGAGAAGCGCAAGAGCGGGATGCGCGAGCAGGCGACCGGGCCCATGATTACCGTGGCGCGCGAAGCGCTGGCCGTGCCCGACGTCAAGAACAACCGGATGCAGCTTACTCTGCGCGATACGGCCACGCACGAGATGAGCAAGGACCAGAAGTCGCAAGACACCACCGCGCCGCGCCAGGACCAGGCGATCGATGCGGCGCCGCCCGTGCAATCGCCCGCGCGGTCAAGCGCCATGAACACGCGGCAGTTGATGGAATACACCGGGCCGGACGTGGAAAACAGGGTGGAACTGCACCGCCGCTTCTCGCTGCCGTTGGCCTGTATCACGCTGGCCATGGTCGGTATTCCGCTGGGCGTGGCCACGCGCAAGGGCGGGAAATCGGCCGGCTATGTGAACGCGCTGTTCCTTTCCTTCTTTGGCTACTTCCTGTTTTCGCTTACGTTGATCGGGTTGGCCAAGCAGAAAACGCTGCCGGTTCCGGTGGCGTTATGGCTTCCCAACGCCTTGTTCTTCGTGGCGGGCCTGGTCTTTTTGTTCCGTATGGAAATGCCGGGCGAGGGCGACTTCTTCGGCAGCGTCAAGAACTTCTTCAGCGATTGGTTCGGCAGGCTGAAATCCAAAACGGCGCCGGAGCGCTCCGGTCTTGGGGGATGGCGTCTGCCGATGCTGCCGCAGCTTGTGGACACATACGTCCTGACTAACTTCGTGTTCTATGTGGCGGTGATGCTGGCCAGCTTCGTTTCGCTGACCCTGATCTACAACTTCTTCGAACTGATGGGCGACATGCTGCGCAACAGTACGCTGGTGAAGATGTTCACGTACTTGTTTTTCCTGACGCCGTCGCTGATTTACACCATGCTGCCGATCAGCGTTCTGGTGGCGGTCCTGGTTACGTTCGGGGTGCTCACCAAACATAACGAGGTGACGGCGTTTCGGGCCTGCGGGGTAAGCCTGCACCGCCTGGCCTTGCCGATCCTGGTAATGGCCACGCTATTCACCGGCGGGCTGTTTGCGTTCGACTTCTATTACGTGCCCAAAGCCAACCTGAAGCAGGATGCGTTGCGCGACGAGATCAAGGGCCGGGCGACACCGCAGACCTATCTCAATCCGGACCGCAAGTGGATCATGGGGCACGGGGCGAGCCGCATCTTTTACTACCGGTATTTCGACCCGTCGGAGCCATCCATGAATGGCGTGAGCGTCTTCGAATTGGAGCCCAAGACGTTCCGCCTGACGCGGCAGATCTCCGCGGTGCGCGCGCATTGGAGCCCGCCGCTCAAGACCTGGGTCTTCGAGGACGGCTGGTCCTGCGACTACATCGGCGCTTTTTGCGACAAGTCCGCGCCGTTCCAGGCGAGCACGTTTCCCGAACTGACCGAGCCGCCGGATTATTTCCTCAAGGAAGCCGTGCAGGACAAGCAGATGAATTTCGCGGAACTGGAGCGCTACATCACGGACCTGAACCAGAGCGGATTCGATACGGTCAAGCTGCGGGTGCGGCTGTTCCGCAAGTTTTCGGTGCCGTTCTTCGCGTTGATCATGGCGATGATCGCGGTTCCGTTCGGCTTCCTGGTAGGCAATCGCGGCGCCATGACGGGCATCGGGGTGAGCATCGGCATCGCCATGGCGTATCTGGCGGTGGGCCCGTTGTTTGAGAAAATCGGCAACGCCGGCCTGCTGCAACCCGAGGTGGCGGCGTGGGCGCCGGACATGCTGTTCGGGCTGGCGGGGATGTATCTGTTGTTGCGGATGCGGAGTTGAGGGGCGGGGGGCCGGGGGCCGGGGGCCGGGGGCGTCGCCAAAAATGACCTCGCTTCCTAACGGTCGAGCGACAAGTCGCGGCTCTGATCGGAGCCGCGCGCGTTAGCAAGCGGTTTCCTGATACGTTGGCGAACTTCTGAAACGGCGTACTAAGCTAGAGTCAGGCCGCGGAAGGGGACCGGATGAAGCGTACGTGGACGATCATAGGGGTAAGCGACGTGCCGGGCAGCTTCAAATGGTACCAGGCGCTTTTCGGTCAGCCTGCTACCCTTCCCGCCCATCACTACTTTGGACAAATCCTCGATTCAGATGGAACTGTCTTGCTCTGCCTCCACGAGTGGGGCGCCCACGAACATCCCTCATTGAAGAGCCCCGATCACGGGAAACCCGGGAATGGCCTCCTGTTGTTCTTCCGTGTCGATGACTTCGACCTGGCGCTTCAAAAGGCACGCTCTCTCGTCACTCGGCTCGACGAGGAGCCACACGTGAATCCGAACACTCAAACCAAGGAGTTCTCGCTCCGGGATCCGGACGGATATTACGTTACGATCAATGCGTTCTCTGCGGCCTAAGAAGACCTCGCAGCTACTGTATGCGTGCCAGGTCGAACAACCGAGCGCCGGCCGGGCTTCATGGAGTAGCGCCATTCCGTTAGGGAGCGTTTCGCGGAGTTTTGATGATTCTGATCGAGTCACGCACTGCGGCCCGGCCCGGCCGTGTCCGGTTGAGGACGATCATCGAAGGATCGGGAGGTTAGGTCCAGAGGTGCAGCAGAGTTGAAGGTTCCAGGTAGGAACCCTGCCATTGCACGGCGAAGTGCAGGTGAGGGCCGGTGGCGCGGCCGCTCGATCCACTTTTTGCGATGCCCTGACCCTTCTGTACCGCCGCGCCCTCTTTCACCAGGAACTCTGAAAGGTGCATATACAGGGTGAAGATGGATTCTCCGTGATCGATGACGATCAAACCGCCTTCGAAGTACATGTCGCGAACGATGGCGGCGCGCCCGGAGTTGGCGGCTTTGATCCCGGTGCCCATCGGGGCCGAATAGTCGAGACCGTGGTGAGTACTCTGCGTCGTGCCGTTGTAGATGCGGCGCACGCCGAACGACGAGGTGTAACGGGTCTGAGCCGGTGCGGTGAAGGCGCCTTGCCAAAGACGCTCGGGAGGCGAGGATTTGAACACCGCGCGCTTGATCGCCACCTCTGCATCGATTCTGGCCTGAACCTCTTTGGGCGGCTGCACGAACTTCGGCGGAACGTTGATGGTGGAGGACGGATAGAAGTGGGCCTTTACCGGGATCTCGATGGTCTGGCCGTTGAAGACCAGAGGGTAACTGCCGGGCGCGCAATCCAGACCGGCGCCTGCGAGAGCTGAGAAGGAGCCGTCGCCAGCAGACCGGAACTCGATGTTTTTGTCCAGCCAGGTTGCGGAGCCGGCACACGCCGTCGTCTTAAATAGGATCGGTGCGCCGACGAAGACAGGCAGAGGAGTCCAGTCGACCAGCAGCGGGCGATCAGGGGCAGCAGCCTTGGCGGCGGCAGGCGTGGCTAAGGCGAGGAGCAGTGCGCGCCTCCGAGTCATTGCGTCCGGGCTGTCGGGGATCGTCACGGGTGTTCGATTTATTATCCTATTCTCCGTCCGGCGCCCGCAGTTTGCCGCGGCCGAACTCTTCGTGTTTGCGCTGGGCGACGGTGTTACGGCGGAAGAGATCGATGGCGCGGCCTTGGTTGGTGGCGGTGAGCCAGGCGCCGGGATTTTCGGGGACGCCGGATTGCGGCCACTGTTCGAGGGCGGCCAGGAGGGCTTCCTGGGCGAGGTCTTCGGCCAGGCCGACGTAGCGGGTGAGGCGGGTTAGGCCGGCGATGACGCGGGCGGACTCGATGCGCCAGACGGCTTCGATGGTGCGGTGGTGATCGGTAGCGGACACTGCTACCGATCACACCAGTTTCAAACGGGGAGTGCAAGAGCGGCTATTTGTTTGCGGTCTGATTCGGCAGCTGAGCACGCGCGCGTATTTTGTGCTGGATCTGTTCTTCGGACAGGATGGGGGCGAAGTCTTCCATCTCAAAGACCTGGCGGATTTCGACTTCGTAGTCGCCGCCGCTGCAGTTGGGACAACGCTTGACCCACTCGATGGCCTCTTCAAGGGACTTGACCTGCCAGAGCCAGAAGCCGGCGATGAGCTCCTTGGTTTCGGTGAAGGGGCCGTCGACGACGGTACGAGACTTGCCGGAGAACTTGACACGTGCGCCTTTGGAGCTGGGATGGAGGCCATCCATGGCGAGCACGATGCCGGCCTTGATGAGTTCCTCGTTGTACTTGCCCATTTCGGCCACGGACTGTGGATCGGGAAGTGCGCCTTCTTGTTCGGATTCTTTCGTTGCTTTGATGATAACCATGAATCGCATTTTCTTTGTCCTCTCTGAGCTGAGTTGGGATGAATGTGAAAGTCTCGCGGATTTGGCGGCGAGGGCTGCCTGGGCTATTTTGCGGGCTGTTCGTAGAGCTGGCGGATCTCGGTCTCCCCGTCGCCTGCTACTTTTAGGAAGCGCTTGGTGATTTCGATGGCCTCTTCTTTGGATTTGGCCTGGATGAGGGCGAAGCCGCCGACGATCTCTTTGGACTCGGTGAAGGGGCCGTCGGTGACGGTGTAGCTGCCGCCGGTGGAGCGGACACGCGCGCCGAGGGCAGAGGGGAGGCAGCCTTCGGTGGAGAGCAGGAAGCCTTCTTTAAAGGACTGCTCGATGAACTTGCCCATGGTTTCCATCATCTCTGGGGTGGGTGGGGCGCCCTCGGCTTTAGCGGGCTTGTAGATGCATAGGAATCGCATTGCTTCTCCTCTTATTTGTTAGAGCATATTTGTTCGCTCTATTGATGCGTCGAAGGAGGTGTGGGGAAATCGACAGAGTGGCGATTATTTTTGAATTTATTTGCGGGGGCTCGGTACCGACCTTGGCCCTGTTACAAACTTTGGGTCGAACGTCGACGTTGTTTCGCGACTCTGATTCTCTGGTGTAAGGCAATCCACATTGACGCGTCGTCGCCATATGGTTGATTGGCGTATCCGGCCGACTTCGCCGGGTGGGTTACTCGCGCGACTCGTAAACTGCTGATCAGCGAGAACCGGGCCGGGCGTGTACCAGCTACGTCTGCGCGATCACCTCGAACACGTAGCCGTTTACGGGCTCGCGGAAGAAGAAGCGTTCGTGCACACCGGGGCGGACAGGTTGCATCAGGTGCGCGCCCGCGGCCAGCAATCGCTCTTTCAGCACGGCAATTCCCTGAGCCGGGCGGAAGATTGCGATGTGCCTTCCAAACTCGCCCTCGAACGGCGAGACTGCAAAGCCTTCGACGTAGACGATGTGCATTTGCTGGCCGCCGCCTGCCGCGAGCCAGACCGTTTCCACGGGCGAGTTGGCCGGAGCCGGATCGCGGGTGTAGCCGAGGGTTTGCTCAAGAAACCGGGCGGTACGTTCGACGGCGAGTGTCGGCAGCGTGAGATGGGCAAGACTCATAGAGCGGTCAAGCGGAAAAGCCCTCGGCCAGCCACTTCGACCAATAAAACGTCATCTGCGCCGACCCAGTGTTGGTGATGCCGTGCAGCGTGTTGCCGGCGCAATACATCATGGCGCCCGGCCCGACCGGCGTGACCTTGCCGTCGCACTCGATCATTCCAGTGCCGTCGGCAACGATCAGGATTTCCTCTTCCGCGTGGCGGTGCGGCGGGTGGGGGCTGACGCCCGGATCGAGAGTGGCCATACCGGCGCAAATCCCTCGCAACTGGTCGGTGGGTCCGTTGTAATGGACGAATACGGTACAGCCCGGTTCGCGGATGGGCGCGATTTCCGTGGCGGCGATGACGCCGTCCTGGAGTTTCGGAGCCGTGGTTGCAGCGGCGACGACGTTGTTGGTTTCCGGCACGAATTCATTATAAAACGGGTGCCCTGCTCCGCGCCTGGTGTCTTATTTGACCAGTGTGAAGTCCACCCATTGCGCCGCCGCCTGCAACTGCTTTTTCTCTAATCGATCGTAGGCGGTCAGTTCGAGGGCGTAGTCGCCCGTAGGCAGCGTTGCGGGCAGCTTAATCTCGCCGGTCGCGTGCACACCCTCCGTGGAGGTTCCATCGGCTATTGGCAACGGAATCGGCTGGCCCCTGAAGATCTGCTCCGGACCTCGAAACAGACGCACCGCGACGTCGATCTTCGGTTTCCCCGTTTGTCTGTCGATCAGCGACCCGTACACCGTGCAGTCGTACTGCAGCACCGCGCCCGGCGCGAACACGCGTGTCACGGGACTGCCCGCGCCGATCACGCCCGCGCGAGTCAATGCTTCATTCCGGTTCGAATCGGAATCGTAGAGCTGCACGCTGGAAACCGCGATTCCCGCCCGGTTAAAATCCGGGATCTCCACAAGGGTTGTTGCCGACCCTGCCCGCTCCGAGTTTGCGTCCCACGCCGCGATGCGCAACTGATACGGGCCTGGCTTCGGAATCTCGATCTCCAGGGTGTATACCAATCCCGACGCCACGATCCGATTCATCTCGGCGGGCGCGATTGCGCCCGCGAACGTCTTATCGCTGCTGGCAACGGCTTCGTTATTCGTCCCATATGCCGCGGCCACCACCTCCAAATTCAGTTGCTTCCTGCCGTCCGGGGCATCGCCAAAGCCGAGGGCGTGCGCGTCAATCACCAGCATCGCGCGCAGCATGGCAGGGCGGCGGCCAGTCTTGGGATCCTTCTTCCTCGACGCTGAATAGAACGCGCTTAGATGCACGGGAAAACCGCTGGCCTGGAATGGCGAGAACAGAGCCTTGCGTAATTCCTCCTTGCCCAACTGCTGGGCCGTATCTTCCCTTGCCGAATCCATCAGCGCGGCTGCGGGTGGATCGGGCGTTCCGGCAAAGCCGTTGCGAGAGCGGACCTGCAAACCCGGCCGCAGAACTTTGACCTCGATTCTATGGAACTGCGGAAGCCCGCGCACTGGATCGAAATCGGCGCGTTGCGGCTGATATCCGATCAGATAATAGCCGGCCATGTCGTCCAGGGCGTTGGCCAACCCCTGGTCCAGGTCGTTGTTGTCGTGAAAGAAAATGCCGCCGGTTCCCCGCGCCATTTGGTCGAGACTTTTTTGAGAGGCGCGGTAGAATGCTTGCCGCCCTCCTTCCGCGGCTCCGATCTTCCGCGGCCCGCCGCCCCCCGCACAACTGTTGCACACGTCCACGGCGCTGAGAAAGAAGGACGCGAGTCCGCGCGGGTCGAACGTGTAGAGCACCACCGACGCACGATTGGCGAGTTGGACAATTCCGTCCACCGATTGGCTGAATCCGCCTGAAAAAAGCGCGATCGCCTTTCGGCCGGGCATCTCGCGCAGTCCCTGAATCGCGTAAGCCACAGCGGCCAGCGTGCCCATGACTTTAGTGGGGGCCCGAATGGCATTGAGGCGCGCGTTGCTCTCCGTCCGGACCCTTCGGGCCGCGTCGCCGATGTTGGTTGGTTCATACCAGGTCTGACCGGTACGTCCCGGCACATAGCGCACACGTTCGATGGCGGCATGGAGTTGTCGCTTGTCGTTGGTGAGCTGCTCCATCACACCAATCCCGCCTGAGGTAGTCATGATCGATACCAGATCGCCCGCCTGCATTTGCCGGTCGACAAATCGATTCATCGCCTTCCGGACATTCGGGATATCGTCCGAAGAAAGACCGAAGTCGTCGGCGATCATCACGATCGTGCGATGAACCTGGTCCTGCCGCAGCGTTTTCGCGGGGGCGAGATTCGCTTCTGCGGGCACTCCGCCGAGCTGCTTCGGCCCTGATTGCGCGGGCATTGGTTGCGCGGACGCGCTTTGCATGGCAGTCCCCTGCACATCCGAAAAATGTGTGATCTTCTGCGGCTTACCGTCCTGGAGGATCTCGAAGTCTTCCGGCTTCAGGTCCGCAACGTGACGGCCTTGCGCGTTGGTGACCACCGCATCTACCTGCACCAGATCGACGGTCACACGGATCACGGGATCGGCGGATTGCTTGCCGGTTCGCTGTGGCATGAGGGGCACGGTCCCGAGCACTATCAGCCCGACGGCCCCGGCATATCGTAAAGAACGCGTCATGCGGCCGGGCTCCAACCGGCGGAAGTTCGCTAGTCTTCTACTCCGGCTTCGGCAGGGGGCGCCGCGGCAGCATCTCCTTGCGCGTGGCAGTCTCGTACACCATGGTTGCGATCACGGCGGAGGCCTGCATCAGGTCCTCGGGGACCGCGTGATCCCAGGTGTCCATGTTGGAGTGGTGCGTGACCGTGCCGTAATCCAGCGGGTCCTGGATGAACTGGAAGCCCGGCAGGCCCACGGCCGCGAAGCTCAAATGATCGGTGCCGCCGGTGTTGCGGATCGAAACCGTGGTCACGCCCATGTCGCGGAACGGAGCCAGCCACGACTCGAAGATCGGCCGCATCGCTTCATGGCCCTGCAAGTACACGCCGCGGATTTTCCCGCTGCCGTTGTCCAGGTTGAAATAACCGGAAAGTTTGCCGTGTTCGGAAGTGACCTGCATGGTTTTGGAATCGGCAAAGTGCTCCTTCACGTAGGCGCGCGAACCGAACAAGCCCTGTTCTTCGCCGCCCCACAGACCGATGCGGACGGTGCGGTCCAGCTTCAGGTTGAGGGCCTTCAGAATGCGCATCGCCTCGATCATCACGGCGCTGCCAGCGCCGTTGTCGGTGGCGCCGGTGCCGGAATGCCAGGAGTCGAAGTGGGCGCCGACCATCACGATTTCCTCTTTCTTGTCGCCGCCGGGAATCTCGCCGATGATGTTCAGGCCGTCCATGTCGCGGTCCGACGTGGTGGCTTTCAGGCTCAGGCGGACGCGCACCGGGCTCTTCTTGTCTACCAGCCGGGCGATCCGGTTGTACTGTTCGGCGGTCACCACGAACGTGGGCGGGGCCGGAGTACCGGCTGCCTTGAAACCGCCTGCCGCTTCGCTGAAAAGCATGCCTTCGTGGGCGCGTTCGTCTTCCCGCAGCACGCCGGCGACGCCTTCCCTGGCGAAGAACTCACCGCGCTCAGCCGCCGTCTGGTCGGAGAGATCGTACAACTGCTCCATCAGCGCGTTGGGCAAACTGCTGAAGAACTTGCCCATTTCGGCTGGGTCTTCGGGCCATTCCAGGTCGTCCAGTCTCTTGGCGGTGAGCTTGGAGGCGGGCGCCGGAGCGTTCGCCAAGTCGGCCAGTTCAGCGGCGGTATAGCGCCGGAACTGCGGGCTATTCTGCGGGGCAGGCACTTTGGGCTCGCTGAGCAGCACGATCTTGCCGCGCAATTTTCCGGCCCATTTCGCGCGATACGCCTGCCATGCCTCCTTGGATTTCTTCGGACCATTGCGGAATGACACACCTAGCGGCGCCAGCACGAGTTCGGCGGTGACCGGGCCGTTGGTGGAGGCGCTCCAAGCCAGCGGCACGGCGGTAAGCTGCGAGTAGCGCGGCTCGATCAACTCCAGTGACGATTGTTCCAGCGACCAGGCTCGCCCGAACGGTCCCCACTTTTCGAGATGCACCTTCTCCAGGCCGTAGCCGTTCAGTTCCCCCATCGCCCATCGCGCCGCGTCTTCGAACCCCGGCGACCCGGTGAGCCGTGGGCCGTGGACGTCGGTCAGATTGCGCAAGGTCTCCATGACCCGGGAACTTTCGAAGGCTTCGGTTTTGATGCGATCGACTGTCCCCAGATCGACGCGCTCCTGAGGCAGCGCGGGCAGCGCCAGGAGCACGAGGGCGGCTATTTTTCTCATTTCAGCAGTATACAGGTGGCCGGAAGGCGGTGGCCGGTGGCCGGTGGTCGGTGGCCGGTAGTCGGTGGTCGGTGGCCGGTGGCCGGTGGCCAGGGGCCGGTGGCCGGTTTTTTGAAACCGCGCGCCGCGGGGCTCGTCAGTAGGGTTCAGATGCGGCGGATGGCGGTACTGGCGGTCTTTTGTGCCGGGGTTGCGGCTGGTGCGGACCGCAAGCAGGTTGAATCGCTGATCCAGCAGGTTCGCGACGTCACCGGCGCGGAACCGGCGCTGCTTTCGGTGGATACGCAAATTCGTCTGGCTGCGGCCACGGCCAAACTGCATCCCAAGAAGGCGTTGGAAGCGGCGCGCGATGCCGGAAGCCTGCTGCTCACGCTGGGCGATCCGGAGACGCGCGGCCAGTTGGGAGTGCGGCTGACGGAGGTGCTGCGGCAAATCGACCCGGAGGAGGCGCGGCGGTACGTGTTGTCGATGGAACGGCGAACCGTATCAGGTGCATATCGGGATGGCGTATATCGGGACACCAAGGCGGAGGCGCTGGATTTCGTGGTGCGGTATTGGATACCGCGCGACCGCAAGCGCGCCGTGGAGGTACTGAGCGAGGCGATCGGCGCCGGCGCGTTCCGGGCAGAGAGCGTCCAGGAACTGATGGATCTGCTGGGCGCCGAAGAGCCGGCGGCGGTTCCGGGCCTGTTCGCGGTGCTGCTGGCGGCGTTCCCGGAAGAGGGCGCCACGGACCGCGATTGCCTCCTCCTGCTGCGGCGTGCGGCTCACGTGGCGCCGGCCGCTTCGGCGCTGGCGGTGGAGGCTGCCCGGAAGATTCTGCGGGCTCTGGATTCCAAGCGGTTTCAGGAAGACCCGGAGTGGCGCGTGGCCGGCCAATACAGTGTGGGCGGCAGCACCGTGAAGGCGGAAAGCGCTCGCGACGCCATTCGGTTGGAGGTGGCGGGCTTGCTGGCGACGTTCAGCCCGGAAACTTACAACCAATACGCTGAGCGATTCGGCCTGGATCTGGCGGCGGCGCAAAGCATCACGGCGGCATCGGACCTGAAGCTCAGCCTTCGCAATCCGGGAGATCGTGAAGACTCGCCGCTGGCTGCCGTAATGATGCGGGGCCGCCCGGCGCTTCCGCCGGCCGAACTGGTGCAGCCCTCTTACACGGAGCCGGTGGAGGCGGCGGTGGAGCGCGCCCGGTTGGACGATGCCGGCTCATCCCGTGCGCTGACGCTGGTGGAGATCGCGATGCGGCGCGACGCCACACCGGCCCAGCGGGCGCAGATCTCGGGCGAAGCCATCGATGCGGCGGAAAAGGATCCGCTGCTGTACAGCCGGCTCTGGGTATACGAGGGGCTGTTGCCCTACTTGTGGCAGCACGGGAATTTTGCGCTGGCCATAAAGGCCGGTCAAGCGATGGCGCGCACGGTGGCACGTTTCTGTAAGTGCGAAGACCGGGCTTGCGGCAGCCTGAAGGAGCGCGCCGAGTGTCTCACCGCCAACCAGCGGGTGGCGGAAGATCTGTTCAACTTCGAGATCGCTCCCGAAGATCTGGGGATCGGCGACCCAAGCCTGCGGGCGCGCAGCCTGCTGCTGAAGTTGAGAGAGATGGCGCTGCCCGTCGCGGCGAAGTGAATCTTGTGGGGCAGGTTGCTAACCTGCGGCGGATTGTTAATCCGCCCGCGCGATGCGGCAGCGAGCCAGTTCCGCGTTTGTGGCCTCGCCCACAGAGTAAGACAGGCGGCTTGCCAATCCGTCGCATTCTCGAAAGTCGCGTGTGGAGGTTCGGCTGTGCGCCAACTCCCGGCGGGCGGATTGCCAATCCGCCGCAGCTTGCCAAGCTGCCCCACATAACGCCACGGCCGACTTTCATCCTTTCCCCTGTGCGCCCGGCGCACATCGAGTAAGTAGCGGCGCGCATGGGGCCTGAGCCTTCGTTCTTCCACGCGGTGGGGGTGTCCCAGTTGAGTCCGGCGGCGGTGAACCCGCATGCCTTCAGTGTAAACCGGAGGGCGGTTTTGCCGCGGCGTTCGTGCCGTTCGGGCAAATTGCCCAAATCGCGATTTCTATCTTGTTGTAAGGATACGAGTTACCAGATCGATTTGGGCAAATTGCCCAAGAAACCCCGTCACAGGCAGGAATGCCTGTGCTACGCACGCGCGCCGCGTTCGCGCAGGAACTGCTCCATCTTCTCCTGCTTCGCCTTGATAGCGGCGGCTAGCGGTGTGGTGGCGACGCCTTTCAATTGGTAGGTGGCGTTGATATCGGCGCCGTGTTCGAGCAACAGCGCGGCCAGATCGGTGTAACCCTTGGACGCCGCCAGATGGAGCGTGGTCATGTTAAACGACCGGGTGTCCACGTTGGCGCCCGCCTTGAGTAACTGCTCGGCGATGGCAGTTTGTGGATTGCCCCAGGCAGTGTAGGACAGGATGGCGATATCGTGCGCGCCGCGTTCGTGGAGGCAAAGCGGGTCGGCTGCGATCGCCTCTTTCACCTTCTCGGCCATGCCCAGCAGGACCGCGGTACAGGTGGAGATGGCGGCCCCGCGATCGGCCAGCCAGGAGGCAATGGGCACTCGGCCGACATGGGCGCCGGCTTCCACGGCCAGTTCATCCCAACTGGCGCGGGTGTTGAGCAGCGCCGGCGTGTCCTGGCAAAGTTGCTTGACCTTTTCGAGATCGGCGTGGGCCAGCCGGACGAACTGGTTGACCTGGGTCCAGGGAACGCCGTTGGTGTCGTCCCGAGTGACGGGTTGGCCTTGGGCATCCTGAATGTAGCGGCGATTGTAGTGGACCTGCTCGATCTTGGAGGCGTTGCGCAGGACCTGTATGGCCTCGCCGGTGGCGGCGGCGGTTTCGCGAGGGGTGACGCGCGCCCCGCGATGAATCAACAGTTCGGCCAGGTCGGCATAGCCGCGGGCGGCGGCCAGGTGGAGCGCGGACTTGCCGGCGCCATCCGCGCCATGGCGGGCGGCGTTGGGGTTGGAGGCATTCATCAGGAGCGGCTGGGACATGGCGGTGGCCACGTCGTGGTCCGGATAATCGACGGCGGCGAGCAACGGGGACTCGGGGCCGGCGCTCAATTCGGCGCCGCGGAGTTGCAGGAAAAGGACCATCTCGGGCTTGCCGTTAGCGGTGGCGAAGTGCAGCGGCGTGCGCCCGTCGGCAGTCGGGCGGCGCACAATTTCCGGGTCGGCGTCGGCCAATTCCGTAGCGCGCGGAATGTCGCCGGCGGCGGCGGCCTGGAAGATATCTAGTCGAGTGGTAGCGGCGGGGTGGGCCGCCACCTGGTCCGTAACCTGAGCCCGAAGAGCTCCGGCGGCGGCGAGCCCGCCCAAGAAGAAGTTGCGTCTGGAGTTTTGCATAGCCCTCATTTTGCGGTTGTTGCCGGAGCCGCGCCAGACATGCCCGGTCAATTTTGTATTAGCGGCGAAATGGCTTGTTTGGGCTTGGTTACGCGGGCTGGTCAATGCGGACGGGGCAGTGAATCGGGGTGGATCAGCGGCCGATGACCCGTATACTGGGTGCGTGGGGTTCACGGGGACTGCCGGGGCGATCCTGCGCTTCGGCGCGTTTGAACTGGATGTGCGGGTTGGGGAATTGCGCCGTAGCGGCGCGCTGATCCGGCTGTCGCCGCAGCAACTCCGGCTGCTCCGGTATCTGGCGGAACACACGGGGCAGGTCTGCGGCCGCGAGGATATTCAGCGGGAGATTTGGGGGAGCGATGTCTTTGTCGATTTCGACCGCGGGCTTAACGTTTGTATCGCGCAGCTCCGTGCGGCGCTGAACGACGATTCCGAAGCGCCGCGATTTATTCAGACCGTGCCGCGCAAGGGCTACCGGTTTGTGGCTCCGGTTGAGTTGGTGACTCCGGTTGCGTTTGTAGCTCAGGTTGATTCTGTGGCTCCGGTTGAGTCTGTCGCCCCGGTTGAGCCTGTGGCTCCGGTTGAGTCTGCGGCTCCGGTAGAGCAGGTGACAGGTCTTGGCGGCAGCCCTGCACAGCCGACCGGGCATTGGAGCCCGCCCGCCCAGTGGCGTGGGCTCGCTTTCCGAGCCTTACTCGTGGTGATCTTCGCCGGGTTGGCGTTTCTGGCGGCCCGCCAATGGCTGCCCGAGCGCCGCACCATGCTGGCCGTGATGCCTTTCGAGAACCTGACGCAGCGCCCTGAGGACGGGCCGGCGATCGACGGCCTGGTCGACGAAATGATTACGCAGTTCGGCGGGATCGCTGCCGGTCGCCTGGGCGTGATTGGCCGCACCTCGGTGATGCGCTATGCGGGCCGCCGGCCAGGGTTGGCGGAAGTCGGCCGGGAACTGGCGGTGGACTACGTGGTGGAGGGCAGTTTCCGAAGCGAGGGGGACCGCATGCGCGTGTCGGTGCGGTTCGTCAAGGTTGCGGACCAGACGCAGATCTGGAGCGACAGCTTCGAGGAGCAGGGAGAGCCACACGGAGCCACGGGCGAGCCACAGGGCTCTGGGCGTCTGCAGATGCAGGAAGAGATCGCGGCGCGGGTGACGGTGGCTGTGGTGCGTCTTTTGTTTCCAGGAAGCGCGCCACCGGTGGGGGCGGCGCACACGCCCAATGCCGCGGCCGGGGAGGCCTTCGCCAATGGCCGGTACTTGCAGCACAAGAACACGCGCGCCGACGCGCAGCGCGCCATCGACTGGTTTGCGCAGGCTGGGGCGCGCGATCCGGAGTTTGCCGAACCCTGGGCGGCCATGGCTGAGACGTATATCCGGCTGGCGATGTCGGGCGCGGTTTCCGGAAACGAGGCGTTTCCCAAAGCACGCGCGGCGGCGGAGCGGGCGCTACGCCTGACGGAATCCGCGGAGGCGCATAATGCGCTGGCGGACGTCAGCTTCTGGTTTGACTGGAACTGGAGCCAGGCGCGCACGCACTTCGAACGGGCCATCGCTCTTAACCCGAGCCTGGCGCAGGCACATCACGATTATGCCTTCTACCTGGTGGCGATGGGACGGGCGCCCGCCGGCCTGGCGAGTCTGCGGCGGGCCATCGCCATCGATCCGCTTTCCCCACAGATCAACCTGGACGCCGGCTGGCTGCTGCTGCAGGCGCACCGGTTCGATGAGGCCATTCGCCAGGCCAGGCGGGCGTTGGAACTGGAGCCGGGGCTGACCGAGGCCAACGGCTGTATCGGCCGGGCGCTGGTTTATCAGGGCAAGGCAGGGCCGGACGTGATGGAGTTCTACCGCCGCCTGGCAGGCTCCAGCGGGAATGCCTACTACCGGGCGCTGGCGTTGGCGGTGCTGGGACAAAAAGCGGACGCACTGCGGGAACTGGAGGCGGCGTACGGGCAGCACAGCACCATGATGCCGCTGGTGGGGACCGAACCGGCGTTTGCGGGGCTGCACGAGGACGCGCGATTCCGGGAGATCCTGCGCAAAGCAGGGTTGACACCGGGCGGGCGACCCTGATACCCTCCACCCATAGCGGCACGCGGCTTGGGCCTGGACATGTTTGCCCGTGCAACGAGAGGGGTAAGTAATGACTAACGTTTTGACCGAAGAGCAACAACACGATCTGCTGAAGCGCGGGTTCACGCGCCGAAGTTTCGGCCGGTTGGCCGCCATGGTGGGCGCCGGCGCCGCCGCCATGCCGTTCTACAACGAACCAGCCTTGGCACAGCTTTCGAAGGTGGCGGACGCGCCGCCGGATGCCGTCCTGATCAACGCCAACGAAAACCCGCTGGGCCCCTGCAAAGAAGCGCGGGAAGCGGCGCACAACATGATCCAGCATGGCGGGCGCTATCGGTATAGCGAAGGCGACAAGGTACAGAAGCTGCTCTCCGAGCAGGAGGGCGTGAAGTCGAACTATATCAGAATCCACCCCGGGTCGAGCGGCCCGCTGCATCAGGCGGTGCTGGCGTTTACTTCACCCACCAGGCCGTTCGTTACCGGCGACCCGGGTTACGAAGCCGGCGAGCGGGCGGCGAAGTTCATCGGCGCCGAGGTGATCCGCGTTCCGTTGATGAAGGACAAGGGCTACGCGCACGATGTGAAAGCCATGGCTGCGGCCAGCGCTAATGCGGGGCTGATCTATATATGCAACCCCAACAACCCGACGGGCACGCTGACGCCGAAGGAAGATATTGAGTGGCTGGTGGCGAACAAGCCCAAAGGGGCCGTGGTAATGATCGATGAGGCGTACACCCACATCGCCGGCGCACCGTTCCATAGCCATCTGGTGGCAGCGGACAAGGACGTGGTGATTCTGCGGACCTTCTCGAAGATTTACGGCATGGCCGGTTTGCGCGCCGGCGCAGCTTTGGCGCGGCCGGATCTGCAGGAGAAAATGAACGGGTTCAGCCAGACCATGATGCCGATCACCGGCATGGCCGCGGCCAGCGCGAGCCTGGAGGCGAAGTACCTGGTTCCGGAACGCCGCAAGCTGATCGGCGACGTGCGCGAGAACACTTTCGAGTTCCTGGAAAAGCACAACTTCAGCTTCGTGCAGCAGTCGAAATCGAACTGCTTCATGATCGATGTGAAGCGTCCCGGCAATGAAATCATCACCGCGATGCGCAAGGAGAACGTCTACATCGGACGCGTGTGGCCGAGTTGGCCCACGCACGTTCGGGTGACGGTTGGTAACGCGGAAGAGATGGGGAAGTTTAAGTCCGCGTTCCTTAAAGTGATGACTTAACGCTCACGGAGACGGCCCCAGCATGCCGGCACCGGACGCTGGGGCGGTGGCGGCCAACCATTCGGCCACGCGCATCTCACACCTGTGGACCGTAGACTGGAATCGCTGCGCCCGTGACTTGGGTGCTCGCGTCAGAGGCCAGATGTACCAGCAGGGCGGCAACCTGCGACGGCTGCACCCATTGCGCCCGATCGGCCTTGGGATCGCCGGCGCGATTCGCCGGAGTTTCCATGGTGCCCGGCAATACCGTGTTGGCCGAGATGCCCCGATCCTTGTTCTCCAGGGCGACGGTGTGAATCAGCGAAACCAGGGCCGCCTTCGATGCGCTGTAAGCGCCAACCATCGCCGCCGGTTCGACGCCCTGGCGGCTGGCCACCGCGAGGATGCGACCACCGCCTTGTTGGCGCATTTGAGGCAGCAGCGCGCGCACGATGAAGAAGCCGGCCCGATAGTTGACGTCGAGCATCTGCTCAAAGGTGGCGTCGTCGGTTTCGTCGACGCGGGTTCCACCTGCGAAGCCGCCCATGACGTGCACCAGGGCGTCAATGCGTCCGAAGCGGGCGGCCACATCGGCGGCCACCTTTCTGGCCGCTTCGCCGGTCGAAAGCCCGGCAGGCATCGCAGTGAATTCCGGGTGTGAAAAGTCGGTTGCCTGAATGGAGCGCGACACGCCAATTACTTTGGCTCCAGCGGCCAGGAATGCTTCCGTAACGAAGCTGCCGAGACCGCCTTTCGCGCCGGTGATGAGGGTAACTTTACCTTGCAGGTTCATTTGTCGCTCCTTGACTGGCGGGCCCGGAGGCCAACCCTACTCTCCAGAAGACCACGCCACCAGGAATTCCGGATCAAGCTTTTAGCCGCGGCACGCGAAAAACGTCTGTCCGGTAACGTACACTTCGCCGGATGCCGGGAACAAAACACGGACGTAATTTCGCCGCAGCCGTGCACGCTCAAGTTGTAAGTCCCGCTCATGCCGCTCACGAGCGGGCGGTACGGGCATCGAGCAGCGGCAGCTCGACATTGTCCGCCGCACTGGTGCGCCAATAGGTTGAAAGGTCGAACTGCTGGAATGCGGACCCGATCTTCTTGTTTCGTATCTCCGCCAGTTAGTCGCGGCATCTCAAACGCCGATCGCGTGCCAGTTTGTAACTCGCGGACTAGTTTGTCGAGGCAGAAACGGATAGAAACGAAGTCTTCGCGCTCGATTGCCTTTCAACACGCGTACCAGCACTTTGCCGGACTTGTACCTTTCATTACACCTTGACTTCGATCACTGCAGCCACGCCCTCACTTAGAATCCCGCTCATCCGCTTTCGCCCTTGCTGCCTCCGTGGATCCTGGGCTTGCCGCCCGAAACAAAAAGTAGCGGCCGCCTTTGCCAGCGCCGCGACAATCACCGCGGTCCTCCGTCCTTCTGGCCGACGGTAGTAGCTTCCGTCCAAGGCGCCAACGCTTTCGCCCGTGCTAACCGGAACGTGCCGGCGGGCTCGGGATGCCGGATGATAACGTAATGAAGTCCGCACCTTGTTTCGCGGGCTCTTATGATGCGGCGAGCGGACTGGAAACGCACATGGCGAGCGGCCTTCGGCGTTCACGCCGAGATACACGGCCTCACCCTATCAGCCAATCGGCCGAAACAAGACGCAAAAGGTTAGCCGGCCCGCCGGCGGACTGGCGGGTCGCTGGGGCGCGGGACTGGGTCCATCCCGGCACTTGGTACACGGCGCAGATCGCGGCGTAGCACTTACGTTAAGTGACGTCGTGACACTTCTTAGCTGGGGCTCATTCCCGAATCCGGGACTTAGCCGGAAGCTAGGCGCCGCCGATATGTATGTTTGATCGCTTTGCCGCCGCAGGACTGTGAGATGACGCACGAAGCCCTGCATCGAGTCCTAGTACTTCCCGCCAAATTTCAGGGGTGCGAACTCGTGTCATCCGGCACCATCCGGCACCATCCGGCGCTGCCGAAGCCGCCGCAGGAGCACGAAAGTGTCCCGGCGCGTCGGCTTCCACGCGGTGGCTTGGGCGACCGGACAACTCCGGCTACGCGCGGCTGGCTGCGGCAATGGCCGGACCCTTCCGGACCCGATGAGCCTCGGCTTTCTGCCGGGAAACCTGCCCCGCCATTTGCTCAGGCGAAAGAATGGCGGCGGCACCCAGCGCCGGCTTTGGCTGCAGTTCTACCTCGATCCAGGACTCTCGCGAGTTCCAAGACCTGCGCGGCATCGAATGTGGAGTTAGGTTGCGCCGACGGGGAGGCGTGCTCTGGTTCGTCTGGATGTACGACTTGATACTGTTGCGCCGCACCCCACGCCTCGTGCTGGATTCGGAAGAAGAACCGCTGGCTAGGGGTCTCCGGAACGCGGATTAGCCACCGCACCGGCGGCTGGTCCGAACAAGACAAGGGTGTTAACTATAGTACTAGTACGCTTCCCCTTGATCGTAGCGTACCAATGTCCTATACTGGTTTGGCATTTAGGTTGCAATGGTCCGCGCAACTAATACTACTGAGTTACACCGAGTTGGGAGTTTTTACTAGCTAGCTGGGAAAGAGCTACCTCAAGAGTGGGCACGGGTGGGACGTTTTGGAGAGAGAGAACTCAATGGGAGCGCCTGAGGATCTGCCGGAAGCGGGCGTGTCTTCCGAGGCGACGCTTGCGGAATTGGAGCGGGTCTTGCGAAGCAGGATTTTCGCGCACTCCGCCCGCCTCGGCCGCTTCCTGAAGTTTGGGGTAGAATCCGCGCTTGCCGGCCGTACGGATGTCAACGAGTACTCCATCGGGGTGGACGTGTTCGGGCGGAATACGAGCTTCGACCCGCGCATCGATCCGATCGTGCGGGTGGATGCCCGCCGGCTGCGGACGAAGCTGAGAGAATACTATGACGGCGAAGGCGCCGACGACCGGATCGAGATCTGTCTTCCCCTGCGGACGTACGTCCCCGTGTTTCGCACACGCGATGGGCAGCCCGCGCCGGCGACATCGGCAACACAGTTCCGGCGGGAAAGCGGCGTGCTTGAATCGATCGGCGTTTTCCCGTTCGTCAGCCTGAGCGCGGACCAGGAGAGTGAGTTTTTTGCGGACGGCCTGACCGAAGAACTGATATTTGCCCTGGCTACGCTGAAAGAGTGGAGAGTGGTCGCCGTAGATCCGGCGACGCGCAACACCCGGCGGCCCGGTCTTCGCGAGATCAACACCGAGCTCAACATCGACGCGGCACTCTGGGGCACGGTGCGCAAATCGGAATCCATCTTCCGCATCTCGGCCCAGCTTTTCACGATCAAGGACCGCACGGTTATCTGCTCGCAGATGTTCGAGGCATCGGTCGACAACGTAGTCCCGATGCAGACCGAAATCGCGCGCGCCATTTGTGACAGGTTGTGCATGCTGAGAGAAGTCCCCCGGAGCGGCCCAACCGGCCCAAGGCGCCTTACCGCGGGCGGGCGCACCGGGTAAGATCACGGGCGGCCGGACCGTATGGGTTGCAACCGCAGGGACGCCCCGATGAACCTAGATCCAGCAGTCTGAAAGCTGTCTCGGCACCGAGAGGCTTGGGGCCTGGGCTCAACTCGCCGGCATAGCCGGCTCTTAGTGGTTCAGCGAATCGGTATTAAACGAGCATTACATGACGGCCCGTTATGCCTCCGCGTCTGCATTCCCACTGCTAATTGCACGGTTGCCCGAGACCGGTCTCCTGTCGGATCCGAGAGCGACTAACTAAGACCGCCTGGAAGGGTTAATTGGGCGGAATTACCTCGCCGCCCGTTGAATCCAGTCGCCTGGAAGCAGTCGAGCGGCGCTGCGCCGGCTGTCCGCACGTCTCTAAGACGCACGTCGCTAGCCGCTGGTGTCCCGAGTTAGAGATACATATGTAACAGCTCCACCAACGGCTACTTGTGCAACGTAGGTAGGGACTCAAAGAAATAATGATGGCGGAACCTTCTAACATATTCCGAGCGATAGCCATCCTGCCTACTGGGCCTTTGGTACCCGGTACTGGGCTAACGTTAATCCACCTGTTGACACTTTCCGATTAGCCTTCCCGTGCCATATTCTCGAATGACTACGCTGCTTCGCGGGCCTTTGCCGCCGGGCGTGGTTGATGTCCCGGCTGAGTCTTAAACCGCTGCCAACCGCAGAAGAGGGCGGTAGCCTGTGCGGCAGACCGCTCCCTAACGGTCGCGGCTCTGATGTCGCGGCTCTGATCGGAGCCGCGCGCGTTAGCAGACACTGGGCGTCCAAAAATGGAACCACAACCTTTGCCAGACAGCGCCGATACTCCTTGGTTTGCACTCTACGTCAAACCGCGGCACGAGAAAAATGTGGCCTGCATTTTGAGGGGCAAGGGCTACGACGAGTTCGTCCCCCTCTATGACCGGCGCACTCCGTCACGAACCACGGAACTACCTCTGTTCCCAAGCTACGTTTTTTGCCGTTTCGATGAGAACCGGCGCCTCCCGGTGCTGAACGTGCCGGGCGTGTTCTCGATTGTAGAGTTTGGGGGCAAACTGGCCCGCGTGTCTGAGGACGAGATTGCAGCCTTGAAGCGCGTGATCGCCGCCGGCATCGCGCGAGGGCCCTGGCCTGACTTGACGCCCGGCGCCAAGGTCCGGATCGCGACCGGTCCGCTCCAGGGAATCGAAGGCGTGATCGTCACGCATAAGAACAGTACTCGCCTGATCGTCTCGGTCGATCTGTTAAAGCGGTCGGTGGCGGTCGAACTGGATCGAAACTGGCTGGAGCAGCCGGCATGATTCGCCGGTGGAAGCTGAAAAGAAAATGAAGCTTGTCCATGTCTTTGCACCCACCTTCTTTGCACTCATCGCTGCCAACCTGGGAGCGGCACAGGATTTGCGCAAGCCGCCCCTGGCGCAGGCAGGCGCGGCCCAATCCCGCGCTGCGGAACCAACCAGTGCCAGTCCCGGCGGATCCTACACGCTCGGCATCGAGGACCAGATTACCGTCCGCGCGCTGCATGTCGAAGAAATCACCGAGGTGCCCATACGAATAGGCGGCGACGGAAACATCCGGCTGCCCCTGGCGGGATTGATTCATGCCGTCGGCATGACCGTCGGTCAACTGGAGGACGCCATCGTCGTGCGCCTGCGTCCTTTTGTCCTGGAGCCCGAGGTTTCCATATCGGTCACGGAATTCCGCAGCGGGCCGGTATCCGTACTGGGAGCCGTCAAGAATCCCGGCATCTATCAAGTACAGGGCCACAAAACCGTCGCGGAGGTGCTATCGCTTGCGGGGGGTCCGGACCCGACGGCCGGGTCGGTCGTGAAGATCACGCGCGAAGTGGGGCGGGGCCCAATACCGGTAGCGGGCGCGTCCATCGATTTTAGCGGAAAATTCGGCGTGGCCGAGATTAGCCTGGTCTCCATTCTCAAAGCCGATCACCCCCAGGACAATATCGCCATTCAGGCGCACGACATCGTCACCGTTCCTCGCGCGGAGATGGTCTATGTCATTGGGGAGGTGCAGCGCCCCGGGGGCTTCGTGCTGACCGACGGCAAGGCCATTTCGCTGCTCCAGGCGCTTTCCCTTGCGGGGGGGCTCGACAAGGTGGCTCAGCCCAAGCGCGCGAGCCTCTTACGTCCCACTCCGGGAAGCACGACCCGCACCGAAATCCCGGTCGATTTGAGCAAGATCATGGCGGCACACGCGTCAGACGTCGCCATGCTCCCGGGAGACATTCTCTTCGTTCCAAACAACGCCCCGAAACAGGCGTTCCTGCGCGGCGCCGAAGCCGCCATTCAGATGGGAACGGGCGTGGTCATCTGGCACAAATGACCGGCCCCGAAGGCTCCATGCAGTCAAGAGATCCCCAAGCCTATCTTCCCAGCGGCGCCCGAAACCAAGCGCCGGACGGCTGGGTGCCGGCGCCAAATTACGCGCCAGGGTACTCGCCAAGCTACGATGGATTCGAGGCCCCGGCGACCCCGGTGGCCACGGTGGCGCTCGACGAGTTGACGCGCCGGCTGTGGCGGCGAAGACTTCCGATCGCGTGCGCCGCAATTCTGGGCGCTCTGGCCGCCCTGCTCGTCAGTAAGCTGCAGACGCCCGTCTTCCAAGCCATCACGTCGGTGCAACTGGAGGGTATCAACCAGGACTATTTCCTGCGCGACGTGCTTCCAATCTCCCCTCTGTTGGCCAACGCGTCGGCCCAGAATTATCTGGAAAACCAGGTGAAAGTTCTGCAAAGCAGAACGCTGGCCGCACGCGTGGCCGAAAAACTGAAGGATCGCCTGAAGGCGTCCGCCAAACCCTCGCTGGCCGCCCGGCTGGCCGAATACCTGCCCATTTCGCGTCCCCAGCAAGGGGCAGCAAACGACCTCACCAAAAGGGTGCGCGACTCGCTCTCCGTGCGAACATCGCTGCAGTCGCAGGTCATCGAAATTGCGTACGAAGACGCCGATCCGGTAACGGCGGCGGCGGCGGCTAACGCGGCGGTCGCCGAATTCGTCGCCATGAACCGGGAAGCGCGCTGGCAATCGGTCGAAGACACCACGCAATCACTGGGCGCGCAAACGGCGGATTTGAAGCTCAAGCTCGAAAAGGCCGGCCGCGAATTAGTGCGATACGCCCGGGAATCGGGTCTGGTCTTCGCCGGACAGGCCAAGGCCACGCTGGGCGAGGACCGCATGCGACAGTTGGAGGATGCGCTCACAAAGGCCGAGGCCGACCGCGTGGGCAAACAATCGCGCTATGAGGCCGCCGTGGCGAGCCCCATGGAAGCGCTCCCCGACACGATTGCGACGGGACCGCTGCGGCAGTATCAGACGGAGTTGGAGGCCGCGCGGCGGGAACTGGCGGAGAACCGGACGTTGTACACGCCGGCCCACTACAAGGTGAAGCGCCTGGAAGCCCGGGTGGCGGCGCTGGAGAGCGCCATCGCGCAAGAACGCAAGGCGATCGTGGCAAGGCTGCAAACGGAATACTCCGCCGCCCAGCGGACGGAACACAGCCTTTCCCAAACGCACGGCACACAGCTTCGCGCGATTCAGTCCGAAACCGAGAAGCAAGCCCAATACGATATTCTCAAGCGCGAGGTTGAGACTACGCAGCGGCTGTACGACTCCGTTCTGGAAAAGGCGAAGGAGGCGGGCGTGGCCTCTGCCCTAGGGGGCGCGAGCATCCGCGTGATCGACCGCGCCGTCCCGCCCCGCCTTCCTTACAAGCCTAACCTGCCGCTCGCCTCCTCGCTTGGGTTCGCGATCGGGATTCTGGGCGGCATCGGCCTGGCGATCGTGGGCAGCCGGTCCGCCAAGGTCTCCCATCCCGGGGACCTGGCATTTCCGGAAGTCAGGGAATTGGGAATGATCCCGTCCGCGAAGCATGACAAGGAACTGAGTTCACCAAGGCGCATTCCGAGTGGGTTATCGCGATTGACAGATGACACAACCCGATCGTCTGTCCCACCGTTGTCCAGGGCCGGCCAGGGGCTCGAACTGGCGACCTGGCAAAGGGAGAATTCGATGTTCGCCGAGTCCTTCCGTGCGGCCTTGACTTCGCTTCTGTTCAGTTTGCCGGGCCGCGAAAAGCCTACGGAGGGAACGCAGCCGACCCGGGCCGGCCGCGTGCTGGTGATCACCAGCGCGGAGCCCATGGAGGGCAAAACCACGGTCCTCAGCAATCTGGCGATCGCGTGCGCCGAAACCAGACGCCGGGTGCTGCTCATAGATGCCGACTTGCGCCGGCCGAGGCTGCACGACATTTTCGAGGTATGCAACGACTCGGGAGTCGCGGACATCATCTTGAGCGCCGAGAACTCGAGTTCCATGGATCTGCAATCCTATACGCGAACCACCAGCGTCCCGAACCTCTGGGTAATGCCCAGCGGGCCGGCTTTGAACGGCGTCTCGGGGCTGCTCCACTCCGCCGCGCTGAACGATCTGCTGGCGCGATGCAGGCAGGAGTTCGACCTGGTGCTGGTGGATTCGCCGCCGATGATGCTGTATCCCGACGCGCGGGTTTTGGGGAAGACCGCGGACGGCGTAGTGCTGGTCGTCCGCGCCGATAGAACCAGCCGGGACGAGTTGGTACGGACCTGCTACCAAGTCCTGATCAAAGACCGGATCACCATACTGGGAACGGTTTTCAACGGTTTCAGAGTCTCGTCGGAACGTCAGCGCGCCTACACCGATTACTACCGGAGATACGGCCGTTCCGGCGACGGGAACAGAAAAGGAACGCGATGATATCGGCACGTTCGTGTAACCAAGTCATGCCGAAGGACCGATTCCTTCGCCTCATGGAAGAGATCCTCGAACTCGAGCCCCAGGTGCTTCAAGGGCCCGAGTGGCTGAGCGATACGAAGGAGTGGGACTCCGCGGCGATCGTCGACTTCATGGCAATGGTAGATAAACATACCGGCGCGATTTTGAACGTTGAAGCCATTGCCAGTTGCGCCACGTACGACGACCTCTATGCGTTGATCGAAAGTTGAAGAGCTACAGTCCCATGCATCTACGTCCTGACCGGTCGCGAGCCGCGATCACCGCTATCGAGTACTACCTTCCGGATGAAGTGCTCACCAGCGACCAACTGGCGACGGAATACCCCGATTGGCCGGTAGCAAAAATCGTGGCCAAGACGGGCATACGCGAGCGCCACATCGCCGCTCCGGACGAGTGCGCTTCCGATCTGGCCGTTCGAGCGGCCCGGAAGCTCTTCGATTCGGGGGCTATCGAGCGAAGCGATATCGATGTGCTGCTGCTCTGCACGCAAACGCCGGACTACTTCCTGCCCACCACCGCGTGCATTGTGCAGGACCGCCTGGGCATACCAACGGAAGCCGGCGCGTTGGATATCAACCTGGGCTGCTCCGGTTTCGTATATGGCCTCGGCATCGCCAAGGGCTTGATAGAAACGGGGCAGGCCGACACGATCCTGCTGCTGACAGCGGACACGTACAGCAAGTTCATCCGCGAATCGGACCGGAGCGTTCGCACTTTGTTTGGAGATGGCGCGGCCGCCACTCTGATCGAGACCATGCCACCGGATGCGGAACTGCACATAGAGGCCCCGGTCTGGGGCACGGACGGACGGGGCGCCGCCAACCTGATCGTGAAAGGAGGCGCCGCGAAATCGTGGTCGGGCGCGGGACCTGGCGGGCCCGGGCACAGGAACGGCGGCACGCATCCGGCTGGAACACATTGCCTGGAGATGAACGGTCCGGAGATCTTCAACTTTACGGTCGGCGTGGTGCCCACGCTGGTGGAGAACGTGTTGCAGCGCACTTGCAAAACCATGGGCGATATCGACCTCTTCGTGTTTCACCAGGCTAACAAGACTTTGCTCAATCACCTCCGCCAGAAAATCGGCATTCCGTCGGAGAAGTTCTACCTGGCTTTGGAAGATTGTGGCAACACCGTGTCCAGCACCATCCCCATCGCATTGAAACGCGCCCGCTTGGAAGGCGCGCTGCGCCCCGGCCAACTGGCTCTGCTAGCCGGCTTTGGCGTCGGCTATTCATGGGCCGGCACGGTGATCCGCTGGCCTTCCGACCGGGGATTCGCGTCGGCCTGATTCTTTTAGCCCGTGGGCCCGGCAGACAGCGGAAGAGTATCGTCCTCCCAGGAATCGAAATGGCCATCGAAGAGAGAAACGGTTTGGAGAAACTCACCGCGGTGGCGGAAATCCGGCGCCGGCCTACAGTTCGAGAGGCCACGTTCAGCGACTATGACCAGATAGCGGCAGTGCAGAGCCGCAACGGTCTCTCCCCGCGCTCGCGACGGAAATGGACGGCCCTATGGGAAGGTAATCCCGTCTATGAGGAAGACCGCGGCGGATGGCCGATTGGCTGGGTTCTGGAATCCGAGCCCGGCCGGATTGTGGGATGCATTGCCAACGTTCCCAGCGCGTACCTGTGGAAAGGGAGCCTCATCCGCGTGGCCGCTCAGTGTGATTGGGCCGTGGATCGCGAGTACCGGTCTTTTTCCCTGGTGCTCATGCAGCGCATCACGAATCAGCCCAACATCGACCTCTTACTGACCACTACCGTGGGCACCGACGCGGAACCCAGCCATGCGGCGTTTCAGTGGTGCCGAGTCCCGGCCGGGCGGTGGGACAGGGCGGCATTCTGGATTACCGGGCACCGCGGATTCCTGCGGAGTGCGTTGGTAAAGAAGCGGGTCCCGCTGGCGGGTTTGGCGAGTTCTCTACTTTCCGTCCCGCTATCCTGCCGCGATGGGCTGTTACGCCTCGGAGAGCGAAGGACAAGCCGGCTCCGGATCGAGAGGAGGGCGGAGTTCGACGAAAGCTTCGACGTGTTTTGGGAGGAGTTGAAGCGGGGCAAACGAGACGTGTTGCTGGCTGTAAGGAGCGCGGCGGCGCTGCGGTGGCACTTTCGGAGTTTCGGAAAGGCCGTGTGGATTGTGACGGCGTCCAGTGGCGAGCGTTTGACCGCGTACGCGATATTCGCCCGCGGCGACAACCAGGAGATCGGCTTGACGCGCCTTCGACTGGTCGATTTTCAGGCGCTGGAGAACGTCGAAGAGGCGCTCGAGGGAATTCTCAACTGGGTTTTCCAACGCTGCCGGCTGGAGGGGATTCACATGGTCGAAGACGTGGGCTGCGTGCTCGAGGGTTTGGGCATCCCCCAGTCGAAGGCGCTCGCACGCCTGCGCGCGCCCTACCATCGCGATCTGGCGTCGTGGGCTTATTACTACCGGGCCAAGCACCCCGACCTGAGTGACGCCTTGAAGAATTCCTCGGTTTGGAATCCGACTTCCCTGGATGGCGATGCGAGTCTCTAAGGAGAAGTCGGCGATGGCTGGAACGGAGCGCGCCGGCGCCGGCCAATACTGCCACGGTTCCGACGGTACGGCGGACAGGCGGCCACTCCCTCAGCCTCACGGTCGTGGCTCTGATGTCACGGTCGTGGCTCTGATGAACTCGTTGACATTACGAGACCTCGCATCGGAGCCGCGACCGTCAGGGAAGTAGCTAGCGGCTGAACCCGCGGTGGCACCCGCGTCACGAAAATCCAGTGGCTTTATTCTACACACAACCAGCGCTTTCGACACGCCTGCAAACATTTGGCTCGGATAAGCCAGGGTTGTCGCTGCGCCTGAATTTCGCCTGGACGCTGGCGGGAAACGTAATTTTCTCCGCCTCTCAATGGGGCATAACGGTGGCGCTGGCAAGATTGGCGGGGCCGGAAGGCGTCGGCCGATTTGCTCTTGCCGTGGCACTTACGACGCCCATCGTCATGTTGAGCAACCTGAACCTGCGAGGCGTTCAGGCGACCGACACGACTGGGCGGTTCAGCTTTTCCGAATACTTCAGTCTACGGCTGCTGACGGCGGCGGCGGCGTTAGCCGGTATGGTTCTGCTGGCCTGTACCTCGAATTACGGGATCGCGACACTCTTCGTCGTAATCGCTGTTGCCTGCGCCAAGAGTTCGGAATCGCTCAGCGACGTATGTTATGGGCAGTTACAACAGCGTGAGAGCATGGACCGGATCGCCATTTCGATGACCTTGCGGGGAGTGCTTTCGGTGGCAGGCCTAACTGCCGTCCTTCTGACAACAGGCAGCCTCCCGTGGGCTTGCGCCGCCACGGCGGCGGCATGGCTTGCGGTGCTGTGGGCGTATGATTTGCCGAACATGAAGATGCATGGTACGCGGCGCGACCTGTTGCGCGCCTGGCGGCATGTGCCTTTTGACCGGCTGAAGGCGCTGGTGGCGCTGGCGGCCCCGCTGGGAGCCGTGATGATGCTGCTGGCGCTGAACTCGAGCATCCCGCGGTACTTCATTGAGCGGGGTCACGGCTTCC
This sequence comes from Candidatus Acidiferrales bacterium, assembly GCA_035570275.1. GTDB lineage: Bacteria > Acidobacteriota > Terriglobia > Bryobacterales > Bryobacteraceae > DATMNI01. The sequence continues at coordinate 38,183 of DATMNI010000221.1, forward strand.
GCGAACTCGGTATTTTTGCGGCGATCGCGAGCCTGAATGCCGCGGGCACAATCGTGATTTCGGCGTTGGGCCAATCGGCCACGCCTCGATTAGCCAGTCTCTATGCCCAGGGCGACTACCAGCTATTCCGCCGCCTGCTGGGCAGACTGGCAGGTCTCGGGCTGCTGATCGGCATTGGCGGCGTCCTGGCCGCTCTATTTTTTGGGCGCGACATTTTGCGGCTGCTCTATGGCAGCCAGTTTTCCGCCGGGTCTGTGGTGCTGGTATGGGTGATGGCATACGCAGCCGTAAGTTATGTGGCCTCGTTTTTCGGCTATGCTCTTACGGCTGCTCGCCGGTTCAAAGTCCAATTACCCATATTTAGTGGTCTGACCGCCCTTACCGTAGTGTTCTGCTTCTGGCTGGTTCCGCGCTCCGGGGCCGTGGGCGCGGCGCAGGCCCTGCTGCTCACGGGGATTGCCCAGGGGTTGATGATGGCGTGCGCCTTGTATCGGACACTGCGCCACCAGGAGAAGGCGGTGGCCGAATGAGACGTACCCGCGTACTTCACGTTCCGGGGTCCATCAACCGGCGCGGCGTCGTGCCCGGTCCGCCCACCCTTGAGCCTGTCATGGACCGGCTGGCGTTCGGCTTTCTGTGGGCTTTCATTCTCGTGGTCCCCTGGGAGGGCGCCACCCTCATTGGCGGCCTTGCCATCACAGTTTGGCTGGGCCTGATGGCAGTGGCGGCCGCGGTCGTCCGGTTGTTCCTGAAGGGCTCGCTCCGAAAGCCCAGCGTTCTGCACGGGTGGATGGCCGCCTTTGTGGTCTGGGCCTCGCTCAGCCTGGCCTGGTCCCGCGATACCGATATGACCCTCTCCCGAACCGGTTCCTACCTGCAATTGGCGATCATGGTCTGGCTCATCTGGGAACTGGTGCGTACCGAAGAAAGGTGGAGGTCTCTGCTGTACGCCTATTGCCTGGGCGCCAGCGTCTCGTCGATCAACGCCATCCACAATCTGGTCATGGGGATGACCAGCGCTTCCGAGGATGCCGAGAAACTTGCCGAGTACGGCAGGTACGCTCCCGCGGGCTTCGATCAGAACGAATTCGCACTAACGCTGGCACTGAGCCTCCCCATGGCCTTTTATCTGTTGACCCGCCGGCAATCCTTCCTGGCCGCTATGGTGTGTTGGGCGCAACTGCTTCTGGGTGTTGTGGCTATTCTGCTGACCGGGTCCCGCGCCGGCTTAATTTCACTTTCGGTGGCGCTGACGATTACGCCGTTCGCTCTGCCGCTGTTTCGGGGATGGAAGCGTCGCATCTGCTGGCTGGCGATTCCCTGCATCGTCGTATCCGCCCTCTTCGTCGTTCCGGCCAACACCTGGGAGCGCCTGCTGACCACCGGCTCGGAGATCTCGGGAGGTACCCTGACGTACCGCAGGATAATTTGGGCCGCGGGCGTGAACGTGTTCCGGCAGCATCCATTTCTCGGGGTTGGGGCGGGGGCGTTCGCGTCCAGCGTCGAGAGCGCAATCGATATTCATTACGTGGCGCACAATTCCTTCCTCTCCGTCCTGGTGGAGTTGGGCGTGGTAGGGGAACTGATCCTGCTGGCGCTCCTCAGCAGCATGCTCTATCTGGCCGTTCGTATGGGCGGCCTTGACCGATGGCTTTGGATCGTGCTCCTCCTGACGTGGGCGGCGGGCGTCTCGTCGCTCACCTGGGAGTACCGGAAGGTTACCTGGTTTCTGTTCGGGATGATCGCGGCCGAAGCCGGCCTCATGCGAACCGGGCGGAGGCCGGCCGCCACGGCCATCGCTCAAAGCGTATTCGCCGCCCGCGCCCATTCCGGGCCGCTCCCTGCCCAATCCGGTGCCCAAATGATTCAGGATATCCAAACACTGCCAAGGCTTCGCCGTTTCGTATGACCGCCGCTATGGGACGTCCTCGGGTTCTTCACATTTTGCCGGTACTCGGCGTAGCCGGCGCCGAGCGGATGGCTGCGGATCTGGTGGTGGCCTTGGCCGGGGCTTACGACGTGGGTGCCGTCGGGTTGTACCCAACCATGCACAGCGTGACGGAGCAGGCGATGAGCCAGGCGGGCATTCCCCTCTGGCGCCTTAACAAGCGGCCCGGCCTCGACGTGCGGATGTTTCACCGCATCCACCGTGTTTTTCGAGAGTTCCGGCCGGATATCGTGCACAGCCATCTGCATGTACTGCGGTATTTGCTGCCGGCGTCCATTCTGCGCGGCATTCCCGTGCTGGTGCATACGGTCCATAATCTGGCGGAGCGGGAGGCCGACGCCGCGGGACGAATCGTGCAGCGGTTGGCCTTTCGGTACCGCGTCATTCCTGTCGCCGTTTCGGGCAGCGTGGCTGCCAGTATGCGGCGGGTTTACGGCATTGAAGACGCCGTTACCATTCCGAACGGCATTCCGCTGGGCCGCTTCCGGGCAGATTGGGCCGCGCGCGTGAGATGGCGCGGCGAGTTGAGGCTTGACGAGCGGGATTTTCTGTTCGTCGCTACAGGGCGCCTGTGCGTTCAGAAGAATCCCCTGCTGATGCTGCGCGCGTTCGCCGCGCTGGCCGACTCGCGGGCCCACCTGGTGCTTGCCGGCGATGGGCCGCTGCGACAGCGGGTCGAGGAGGAAGTGCGCTCCTCCGGGTTGCGGGACAAGGTCCATTTGCTGGGCTATCGCACGGATATCCGGGAGTGTCTGGCGGCCAGCGATGTCTTCTTGTTGTCTTCCGACTGGGAGGGCCATCCACTGGGAGCGATGGAAGCGATGGCGTGCGGCTTACCCGTCATAGCGACCGCCGTCGGAGGCGTTCCCGAAGTGGTCGAATCCGGGCTGCACGGGTTGCTGGTTCCACCGGGCGATGCGGTTGCGCTGACCGGGGCCATGCGGTTTCTGCTGGAGCGGCCCCAGGAACGGGCGGCAATGGCGCAGGCTTCACGCCGCCGCGCCGCCGCGGATTTCAGTCTGGAAAGAATGGTTCGCGCGTACGACGAGTTATACCGGACGAGGTTGGCCGCGGTCGGCGGCGTGAATCGCCAGGTCTCCGGATTGGCCGGCACTTACATGATGCTCTCACTCTGATTTCGGGCACCCAGTGAAAATCATCTACCTGACTGCCAGCATGCCGTACGGCTCCGGCGAGACCTTCCTCATAGAGGAGGTACGGGAGCTACTTAGCCGCGGCCATCAGGTGTTCGTGGTACCGCGCTCCCCAAGCCGGCGGCTGGCGCATTCGTCAATTCCGGCGGCCTGCCTGGTCCGCGAAGGACTCTACTCGTATGGGGTGGTCCGCGATGCCTTGCGCGTCTCCGCCGCCGCCCCGCGAAGCATTGCGGCCGGCACACGACCGCTGCTCCGAGTCCGCTCGGCGGCGCTCCGCCTGAAGAATCTTGCGGTCATCCCGAAGGCCCTGTGGGTGGCGCGCCTTGCCACGCGATTGAAGGCGGATCACATCCACTGCCATTGGGCCGGCACTACGGCGAGCATGGCGATGGTGGCCGCCGCCCTATCCGGCATTTCCTGGAGCCTCACCGCGCATCGCTGGGACATTGTCGAGAACAACGCACTGGACGCGAAGGTGAGATCGGCGAGCTTTGTGCGCGTGATCTCCGACGATGGCCTGAGACTCATGGGGACGCTGGGAATCGAACCGGCGAGAATCCGCGTATTGCGCATGGGCGTAAGGATTCCCAGGCGTCATGAATGGGAGACCGCCGGGTGGACGCCTCCCGCGTCGCCGGTGGTGTTGTGCCCGGCGAATCTGGTCGAGATCAAAGGGCACCGTTTCCTGATCGAAGCGTGGCGCATTCTGCGGGACCGCGGCTTCGACGGCGAACTCTGGATAGCGGGCGACGGCGAGCTGAAGCCATCGCTAGAGAGACTGGCGGCCCGGATGCATCCGGACGGCGGGGTGAAGTTTCTGGGCCGGGTCAGCCATGAACGGCTTCTGGGGTTCTACCGGTCCGGAGTGGTTTCCGCGGTCGTCCTGGCGAGCCTCGACCTGGGAAAAGGCTCGCACGAAGGTATACCGGTGGCGCTCATGGAAGCGATGGGCTATGGCGTTCCGGTGGTTGCCGCCGATTCCGGCGGCGTTCCGGAGTTGGTAAATTCCAACACGGGAATTCTGACGCCGCCGGGCGATTCCGCCGCTCTTGCCGCCGGGCTTGAGCGTGCGTTGACGGGTGGACCCAGTTCGCAACACCTTGCGAGCCGGGGGCGGCGCTACGTAGAGGAGCATCACGATGTAGTATCCATTGCGGCCACCCTTGAGCAATGGTTCCTGGCGGCTTCGGCCAGAGGTACGAATTCCCCGGCGGCAGTTGGCGCTCTTCAGGCCCGATGATGAACGCGTACAAACCGGCATCGTATCCCGAGGCGGGTGAATGCGACCCGCCGTTCTTCCGGCGCAAGATCCAGCCGGGCCTGGAGCGGCTTGCGGCGGGATTGGCCTTGATATGCTTTTCTCCGGTCCTGGCGATTGCAGCCGCCGCCGTTCTGCTGGAGACCGGGCGGCCCATCCTCTACCGCCAGACGCGCGTGGGGCGGGGCGGAGAACCATTTTTGTTACTCAAGCTGCGGTCCATGCGGGTGAGCGCGCCGGGCAGCTTGCTCACGGCTGGCGGGGACCCCCGCATTTCCCGCGTGGGCGCCTGGCTGAGAAGGTACAAGCTGGACGAACTACCGCAGCTCTGGAACATTATGCGCGGCGAAATGCAGTTCGTGGGCCCGCGCCCGGAAGTGCCGTTGTTCGTTGAACCCGGCAATGCCCTGTGGCGCGCCGTCCTGCGCGAGAAACCGGGGCTCACGGACTTATCGACCCTGGTCTATCGCAACGAGGAAGACATCCTGGCGCGGTGCTCCGACCCGGAGCGGGCCTATCGGGAGGAGTTGCTCCCGCGCAAACTGGCGCTCAACGCCGCCTACCGGCGGGTCCGAAGCCTGGGCGCGGATTGCAAACTGGTATTACTTACCGCGCGGTACAGTTTCCTGCCGTACGGCTTCGATCCGGATCGGATCGTCAAGACCTTCCTGGAGCGAGTATGAACGCCGGCTCATTCATTCCTTGTTCATCAGCCCTCGATCGATCCGTGCGAAATCTGGGCGGTTACCGCCGCTGCGCGCCTTTAAGGAAAGCCCTGGGTATGAAAGCCCTGGGTATGAAAGCGCCGGGTATGAAAGCGCCGGGTTCCGGCTAACTGGCGCCAGTCTCACGTTCCGAAAGGTCCTTTGATGCGCAATTCGTTACTGCCGTATTGCCTTCCGTTCATCGGGGAGGAAGAGATTTCCGAGGTTGCCGATAGCCTTCGTTCAGGCTGGGTGACCACCGGCCCCAAAGTGAAGCGCTTCGAACAGGAATTTGCGGCTTACGTCGGCGCCTCGCACGCCATTGCCCTGAGCTCATGCACCGCCGCCCTGCACGCTTCGCTGGCGGCCCTGGATGTGGGCCCGGGCGACGAGGTCATTGTGCCGACTCTGACCTTCTGCGCGACTGCCAATGTAGTGGTTCACCTGGGTGCGACTCCCGTGATCGTGGATGTGGATCGGAACTTCCACATCACCCCGGATGCGGTTCGCCGGGCAATCACCGCGCGCACGAAGGCCATCGTACCGGTGCACTACGGGGGGCAGTCGTGCTCCCTGCGGGACATTCTGGAACTGGCGGAGAGCCATGGAATCCCGGTGATCGAAGACGCGGCCCACGCCGTGGGGGCGGAGTACGCGGGAGGCAGGATCGGGAGCCACGGCCGCGCGGTGTGCTTCAGCTTCTATGCCATCAAGAACATGACCACCGGCGAAGGCGGCATGATCACCACGAACGACGGCGATTTGGCCGCGCGCTTGCGCCGGCTGTCGTTGCATGGCATGAGCCGCGACGCCTGGAAGCGGTACACGGAGGCCGGTTCCTGGTACTACGAAGTGCTTGAGCCGGGCTACAAGTACAACATGACGGACATTCAGGCCGCGCTGGGTATCCACCAGTTGCGCCGGCTGGACGGATTCATCTCGCGAAGGCAACAGATCGCCGCCATGTACGACGAGGCGTTCGCCGATATTTCCGAGATCCTTCTGCCAGCGCGGCTTCCAGGCAGGAATCACACATTCCACTTATATCCGATCCGGCTGAATGCCGGCCGCTTGCAGTTGAACGGCTCGGAGTTGAACCGGGCGGAATTCATAGATGAGTTGCGTGCCCGCAACATCGGCGCCAGCGTCCATTTCATTCCATTGCACCGGCACCCTTTCTACCAGGAACGGTACCGATACCGCCCGGAGCAATTCCCGGTTGCGGAGGAGATCTACCAGGGGCTGGTATCGCTTCCTCTTTATCCCAAGATGACTGACGGCGACGCTGCCGATGTGATCGCCGCCGTCCGCGACATCCTCGCCGTTCGCCGTATGCCGGTTGGCAGTTTAAGTGAAAAAGGAGACTCTAGTGTTGCTATCCCTACGCGATCTTAGGTGGCGGGAAGCTATTCCCCGCATGGCTGCGGACTTTCTGATCGTGCACTTCAGCATGATCGCCGCCTTAGCTTTGTCGGTAGTCTATCAAACGGGCGCCGGAAACGGCGTTGCGGCAAAAGCCTTGGTTTCCGGTTTCCTGCAATACTACACCGCTTTCTTTTGGGTGCTTTCACCAATATTTCCGGTGGTCTTTCTTCTGAATGGGTTCTATACACACTCCCGCGCCTATACGGGGCGATACAAGGTTCTGGTAATTCTCCGTGGTGTGGTCCTGGGCGCTCTGGTGTTCTTCGGCGTCAACCTTCTGCTTTTTGGCGGTGAGAGGGTTGGCCGAAGCGTGGAATTGCCGTTCATGGTTTTGGCCGCGGCCGGGGCCGCCCTGGTGCGGATCGGTAAGAACCTGCTGGAACAGCGCTATCTCCTGAAGCCGAAGACGAAACCCACCCTTGCACCTCATCCCCAGTGGGTTTTAGTAGTCGGCGGCGCCGGTTACATCGGCTCCCTGCTGGTTGAGCGGCTTCTCGGAAAAGGTTACCATGTGCGTGTTCTGGACAGCCTGCTTTACGGCGATGAACCGTTGCGGCCGGTCAGAAATCATCCGGCCTTCGAGTTGATCGTAGGCGACTGCAGGAATATCCAGGATGTGGTCAAGGCTGTGAACGGTGTCGAGTCCGTGGTCCACCTGGCAGCCATCGTTGGAGATCCTGCCTGCAACCAGGACCGCGACTCGGCGCTCGAAACCAATTATGCGGCTACTCGCATGTTGATCGAGATTGCCAAAGGTAACGGTGTCCGCCGTCTGCTGTTCGCCTCGAGTTGCAGCGTGTACGGCGCCACGGATGTAGAGATGGACGAGAATGCCGCGGTGGAACCGATTTCGCTATACGGCCAGACCAAGGTCGATTCCGAACGGTCTCTTCTCGATGCCAAGAGCGATACTTTCCATCCAACTATCCTCCGTTACGCCACGGTCTTTGGCTTGGGATACCGCCCCCGCTTTGACCTGGTGGTCAACCTGCTCACCGCGAAAGCCCGCCAGGAAGGCGTGATCACCATCTACAACGGCCAGCAATGGCGCCCCTTCCTCCACGTGCGCGATCTTGTCGAGGCGACCGTTCGAGTGCTGGAATCCCCCTTGAGAATGGTCAGCGGCGAAATCTTCAACGTTGGCGACACGCGTCTGAATCATACCCTCACTGAGGTCTCGGAAGTGATTCGGGAAGCATTCCCGGAAGTTCGGGTCGATCACATAGACAATTTCGACCTTCGGAACTACCGCGTGAATTTTGACAAGCTCCTGAACCGGACCGGCTTCCAGGCCCGCTATACGCTACGCGACGGCGTCGAGGAACTGAAGAACGCCTTCGACGAAGGCCTGATCGTCGACTACACGGATCTCCGTTACCACAACCAGCGCTACCTGAAGGCCGTGGGCAGTCCGGCCCACAAGGATGAGTTCGACGCTTTGGTGATGGCCGCCTTCTCCAATCAGCGGTCGAATCAACCCGGGGAGGTCCTCACTAAGGCGGCTTCCATTTAGCCGTGAAACTCGGTCACAGGCGAAATATCTTCGCCGTTCCTATCTTCGCCGTTCCTATGTTATTGAAAACCAGGTACCCTGGGCGCGAACCGCGAGCCTCCGCCGGCGCGGGTGCGGGCGCGTTCCACCGCGTGTTGAAACGCTTCGGTGGAGGATTCATCCTGGCGTTCCACGAGGTTCCTCCCGCGCGCTTTATAGAGCTGGTGGAGGTGCTTTCCGCCTTCCGCCCCGTGCCCTTATCGGAACTGGTAGAGCGGATGAAGGCCGGCAAACGGACGGACGGCCTCTTCGCGATTACGGTGGACGACGGCGTGGGCGAGAATGTCCGCGCGCTGGCCGGAGTGCTCCGTGCGAAAGGCTGGCCGGGCACCTTCTACCTCCCCACGGGCTACCTGGATTCGGGCTGCGGTATGCCCTTTCAGTGGTGGCGCAATATTGCGCCCCTGCTGCCCCGCGGTCCCATCCGGTTGGGGAACGAGACCGTCGATCTGTCCGACGGCCGCGCCAAACAGCGGCTGTCGCGCAGAATGGAAGTCAGCTTGCACACCCAGCCGCTCGATTCGTACCTTCCCCTGATCATGCAGCTTACCGACATGGTGTGCTGCCAGCGGGGCTTGACCAGGAAGCAACTGGAGCCTCCGGCCGCAATCGCCGCGGCGGAGATTCGCGACATCTGCCGGGGCGGCTTGATCCGGTTCGAAAGCCACGGAGTGTCGCACGCCGCGGTTTCCGCCATGACGCCCGAGGAGATCGCCGCGGAGATGAAGAACAGCCAGGACCGCGTTGCGGAACTCTCAGGCCAGCCTTGCCGTCATTTCTGTTATCCGTTCGGCAGTCCGGAGAGCATCGGCCGCATCGCCCCAGCGATTGCGCGCCAGTTCTACGATTCCGCTGTTACGATGAGCCTGGGCGACGTGGACCGCGCCGACCCCTGGCTGCTGCCGCGTATTCCCCTTTATGCGGAGAACTCCTCCACGCGCGCCAGGTTGAAAATTGTCTTGAAGTGCTGCCGGCTCGGAATCAACCGCGACTCTGCCGCTGAGGCTGGGGAGCGATATAAGAGCACCCATGTTTAGAGCAGCCACGATTAAGCCGCCCATGGTTCTCTTCAACCCTAACCTCAGCCACAGAGCCGCGAAGTTTTTAGTGCTTGGTCTGCGAGTACAGCGACGAAACCTCCGCGGCCGTCATTGCCCGGTTATAGATCCGGACATCGTCGATCAAACCCTTGGCGAAGTTGCTTTGGCTGGCATCGGTTCCGATGTACAACCCGTATTGAGACGAGGGCAGCGAAATCCCGGAGGTAAACGTGTTGGCCAACAAGCCGACCGGCGCGCCGTTGATGTAACCGGTCACCACTCCCGACGAGAAGGAGAACGTGACGTGTTGCCAGGCGCCCATGGTAAGCGAGTAATTCAGCTCGGCATAATTCGCCCCGGACGAGAACTGCGGAATGTGGCGGCTCCCGTTCAACTTGACATCCCAGGCGTAGTTCTTGGATACGATTCGCTGGTCGACTCCGGGGAGATCCGAAGCGTTGACCCAGAACGAAACCGTCATGCCCGTAGAAAGCTCCAGCGAAGAGCTCTCGTTGACCTTGACGTAATCCCCGGAACCGGAAAAGGAGAGCGCGGTTCCGAACGTGCCGGACGCCCATGCCGTGTGGCCCATCAGCGTTCCGGTGTTGCCGTTGCCGGACGCATCGGCGGTAGCGGTTCCGATGCCCTCGTTGAATGCCCAGGAGGCCGCGGCGCCCGTGGCGGGAGCGGCGATTGTCAGAGTGTAACCGCAAGACGCGGTGGTCTGACCGGACGACCCGTTAACCGTGATTGCGTATGTTCCCGCCGGCGCCACAGTGGAGGCGGACAGGGTCAGAACGGTAGTGCAGGTTGCGGTGCAGCTCGGCTGGGTGAAGATCGCGCTGACACCGGCCGGCAATCCGCTGGCCGACATCACTACGGTCTGGGCCGTTCCGGTCAACCGGTTGACGGTGACGTTGTCGGTGACGGAATGTCCCGGAGTGGTCGAGAGCGACGATGTGGAACCGGAGAGCCAGAAGGTGAAGGCAGCCGGCGGGGGGGGCGGCGGGGGCGGGGGCGGCGTTGCAGCCGTCGTGAAGGAGAAATCGCCCGAGGTGGTCCGGTTCCCCGAGGAATCGCTCGAGAGAACGCTGTAATGGAAAATCGTCGAGGCGGTCAGGTTACTCAACGATGCCGTGTGTTGCGTCACCATCGTGGTGTTGCGGGCCGTCGTGTTCGTGTAGCCGTTCAGACCGTACTGCACTTGGGAATCGGCCAAATGGTCGGTGGTCCAGGTAATGGTTGCGGAAGTGG
>DATMNI010000222.1:0-4767 GCA_035570275.1 Candidatus Acidiferrales bacterium
CGGCTTTCACGTGAATCGGCTTGGCATCTTTGCCCCAGACCTGTCCGGGGGCGTCCACCGATTCGACCGTCCAATTGGGTTGGGCCTTGGTGACCACGGCATGCGTCACCAGTTTCACGTTGGGGGGCAGCGCCATGTCGGAGAAGGTGGCGGCTAGACCGCCGCGTTGCATGTCGCTGAACAGATGCAGCTCGATGGGTGTATGGACCGACTCGGCCATGGCACGCACGGTTCGCGCCAACTCACCGAGGTTCCCGTGGCCATCGCCGGGCTGAATGGCCTGCACCGCGGCACGCAACGCCGATTGGTCCTCTATAGGCTGGGTCATGAGCCGCAGTTGCGAACCAAACGCCGCCACCTGGGCGCGCGCGGCGCCCTTTCCGGAAAGCACGCTCATCGCCGCCGCTTTGGCATCGGCGAGCCGGGTACCACCAACGCCGGTTCCGGCACGCATGCTGAAGGAGTTGTCGACCACCAGCAGCACCAACCGGCTGCTGGCAAGGGTGGCCGGGTTGCGGTTGACGAAGGGATTGGCGAAGGCGAGAATCAACAGCAGCAGCACCAGCAGCCGCAGCGACAGCAGCAGGAAATAGTTGAGCCGCCGGTGACGGGTGGAGCTTTGGGTGCGCGACTCATAGAACATTAACGAACTCACCGGCTTGGGCGTGGTGGTTTGCCGCTTCAACAAATGCAGGTAGAACGGAAGCGCGAGCCCCGCCAGACCGGCCAGGAACCAGGGCGCGAAGAGTCCCATTTAATTGCGGCCTCCGCGCAGGGTGAGGTATTCGCGCAGGGCGGCGTCGAGCGGCCGGTCGGTCATCAGCAGGCAGTAGCTCATGCCCGCGGCCTGGGTACGGTCGCGCAGGTCGGTAAGATGCGCCTGAACTTTTTCCCGATACTCCTTCCTGGCGTAGTCGGGGGTGACCTCAAACTGCTGCTGGGTCTCCATGTCAACCAGAATGGCCGGGCCCTTCATCTTGGGATGCACATCCTCGGGGTCGAGGACGTGGAACAAAACCACCTCATTGCCGCGGAAGCGCAGCGGCTCAATGGTGCGGATAATACTCTCGGGCGACTCCCAGAAGTCGGAGACGATCAGCACGATGCCGCGGCGCTTCAGGAACTCCTGGAAGTAGCGCATGGGCTTGGCGAAATCGGTGCGGGCGCGAGCTTCGGCCTGTTCCAGACCGGCCAACAAACGATGCAACTGGCCCTGGCGGGTAGAGGGGCGGATATAGTTGCGGATCTCATCGTCGAAGGTAATCAGCCCGGCGGCATCGCGCTGGCCGTGGATGGCCAGATAGAAGAGCGACGCCGCGAGGTAGCGGGCGTAATCCATTTTGTTGACGCCATGGGAGCCAAACTGCATGGAGTTGCTGGCGTCGAGCAATATCGTCAAAAAGCTGTTGGTCTCGCCGCGATAGCGCCTAAGATACAACCGCTCGGTTCGGGCGTAGACGTTCCAATCGACGCGGCGAAGATCGTCGCCGGGAGTATAGGCGCAATATTCGGCGAACTCCTGGCTAAAGCCAAAGTCGGGGGAGCGGTGCAGGCCGGCGACGAAGCCATCGACCACGGTCTTGGCGACCAGATCGAGGCCGGAGATGCCGGCGAGGATGGCGGGATCGAGGAAGCGCTGTAGCATGGGGGCTATCCGCTGTGGAACTGAGAGAACTCCGATTATAAACGCAATTTGCCTGGTGCCGTCGTGGAGAGATACTTTCAAGGGGTCCCTCTGGCACGCTCCGCCCCGCCGGGCGGGAGCTAGTAAAACGGCTCTTGAAATTGCCTCGGCGGCGGTTTTCCTCTATCTTTTTGGCGTACCCTAAAAGGAAAGGAGCGCGGATCATGGCAACATCGACCCTCGACTGGTCACAATGCTCCGTTGTGGAGAGCGTGCCGGGCCGCCGCAGCGGCGCCTGGGTTTTCAAGGACACCCGGATGCCGGTTGCTACGGTTTTTGAAAACCTCGAAGTGGGTTCGAGCATCGAGGAAATCATCGAGCAGTACGATGTCACTCGGGAGCAGATTCAAGCGGTTCTTGAATTTGCCGCCCGCAGCCTCGACGCTGCGCCGGTTCCAGCCGGTGAACCCGGTAGGTCTGATGCGCATCCTGTTTGATCAGGGCGTACCAAGAGGACTTACCGCATCTTTACAAGGTTACGAGGTCGATGCTCATAGCCCCATGACCGGCCAGCGTCGTCTCCAACGTAAAGCTTTCTCTATCTGCGAGCAGCGCCCTGCAGCGGAGTATAGCTTCACGTGCGGCGCCCATTGCGGAGCGGGCTGGTTGAGCGGCGTCAAGGCGCCGCGCAATCGCATCAGGGTCGATCAGGTTGGCGTTGCCTTCAAACCAAATGGACGACGTCGACGTGGACTTTCCGACCCATTTGGGCCCGCAATCATCGTTAGTGTGGGCATCCTACCGGACGGGTGTTGCGATCTCGCCTAGAATCCGCACATGGGGACTCGCGCGGGTTACCGGGCTGCAAACGGATCTCAAGCTGCGTTCCGTCTGGCAATTCCTCCACATATCGGCCGAACTCGTCCACAAAGACGACGGGATGACCGGCAGCCAGGGCATTCCGGCGAGCACGAAGGCCTGCTGTGGCCGCAGCCTGCGCGAATTCTTCGCTGAGAATATTGGCGGACGACATCATATCCAGTATCGCGTAGTTTTGGACCTCGGTTACCCCAGGCGCCTCGTTACCCTTGCTGTGCCGGCCGGATTTCTCGCGCCTGTAGTCACGCTGAAACCGAGCGGTGTATTTAACGTCTCTCATTCAGACTTCGCAGCAGTTTGTCCGGCTTGCCGACCTTGACTAGCTCGCCCCGGCGCGCTGCTTTCATCGCTGAGACGGTTTCGGCGTTGGGATTGAGCGGCTCGAACGGCAGGGCCTTTTCGGCTGCGACGCGCACTAGCAGCAGGCGAAAAGCATCGGACACGGTGAGTCCGATTTTCTTGAGCGCCGCAGCGGCTTGCCGCTTGGTGCGATCGTCGATGCGGGCGCGGACGACGGAATTGCCAGCCATGGCGTCAATTTCCTCTTGAGCTACTTGTAGCCCAAGCGCCGGGAAATGTCGAGCTTCCCGGCGTTGCACAGTGCCAACATCCGTATAACCAGTGGAAATTAGGACCTTCGCCCACAAGGGCCTGAAAAAGCTATAGTATCGTGGACAGCGTCAAAGCTCCCGGTCGGCGCAGACGGAGAAACCAAATCGCGAAGAACGGGATCGACGGCTGGCTCTACGTGCAGTTCCAGGGTACGGCGAAAGGCTGAGCAACCAATACTGGGGGAGGGCGCGCCTTCCTTCCGTCATCGCCCGGCACGCCGCTTCCCCCGCGGGCTTGACTTCCTCGCTAAAGTCAGTGCGTATTGAAATCGTTGTAAGGAGTCTTGAGGACCACGGCGACGTAAATCTCAAGCAAGGCCTGGCGTAGCGGGTCGCGTTCTTCGACGTACCGCACCGGCATCTCTCGGATACGCTTCTTTGCCTCCACAAACGCCGGCCCGAATTCGCTATCCGAGCTGAGAGCCACGCGAGAACCTTCTGTGCTGTATGCTGCCGTCAGCCGACCAGTCATCTCCCAAGCTAATCGAAACGCGAAGACGGCTTGATTGTGCTGTGCCGCCGGAATCGAATGTTGTCCCGCTCCTGGTAGCCGCCTCGCCGCGTCGCCGCTCTCGGCTTTTTTCAAACGATCCCCCACTTGCGCCGCAGCCACCACTCGGAAAAGCGCAGCAGCAACAACACCAGGAAGACCAGTGGCAAATTCCACAGATCCTTGGTCTCGCGCATGGTCATGCCAGCCTCCGAAAAGGGAATACTGGCGGCGAGTTTGCCCAGGTCGGCGGGCTTCCAATATTGTCCACCGGTTTGGGTGGCCAGGCGTTCCAGCAGATCGCGGTTCTGTTCTGTATGGAAATTCTCCGCCACGCCGTCCATGCGCTGAAAGGTTAATACGTCGCGGCCTAATTCCTTGACCGTGCCGGTATTGTGATCCGCGCGATGGGCCGTGACCTCAGTCAGGTAGGCGCCGGTCTTGGGGGCGGACCAGGCGGCCTGGAACTGGCCGGGACTATCGGGCACCGGTGCCATCTCCACCAGGGCGCTGACGCCGCTCGGGCCCAGGATGTGAGCTTCCACCTTGGCATCGGCAGCCGGGTTGTACTGTTGATCGCGAACCTCGGCGGTGAGAGTTACGGCGCCGTTGTCGAGCAGCATCTGCGCGGGGACGGAAGCTGCCACGTGGCCGGGGGTATCCGAAACCAGCCACCGCAGAAGCTGCTGCCAGAACAAATCGTGCGCCGTGTCGCCCAAGGGTGAACTCATCTGCCAACGCCAACTGCCTCCGGTGGCCATAATCGCGGTACGGCCGCGGCCGAAACTCTCCGTAATCAGCAAGGGCAACTTCCGGCCTTCGGGCGTAATCATGTTGGCCAGAACGGCCGCCCCCGGCTTGGGAGCGCCAGGGTCTTCATAGTCCATCAGGTAGGGGAGCTTCTTCCACTTGGCGGCGTTCGCGGCGGGGTCGTCAACCAGGCGGGTAATAATGCTATCCACGCCGGCCGGCGCCAACTCGGCTGTGGTATGGGTGACGCCGCTCTTCGGGTCGGCCTCGCGATGAAAAGTGGCCGCCTGGGTTGGCAGCGCCGCCGGCAGCAGATCGATCAGGTTGGAGGCGTTCCAGCCGCCATCCGCCAGCGCGAACTGCCCGCCCAGCAGCAGCAGGCCGCCGCCGCGGCGATCCACGAACTGGCGGAT
>DATMNI010000223.1:0-50614 GCA_035570275.1 Candidatus Acidiferrales bacterium
TTCTGGGCGTGGGCGTTTCCGGCGGCGAGGAGGGCGCGCGTCATGGTCCCAGCATCATGCCGGGGGGACCTGCGGACGCATACCAGCGGGTCCGCCCGCTGCTTGAGGCCGTCGCCGCCAAGGTTAACGAAGACGCGTGCGTAGCTTACCTCGGCCCCGGATCGGCCGGCCATTTCGTCAAGATGGTGCACAACGGCATTGAGTACGCGCTGATGCAGCTTCTGGCCGAGACATACGACCTGTTGAAACGCGGCCTTGGCTTGAGCGACGACGGTTTGCGCGATGTGTACGACGAGTGGAATCAAGGGGAACTCAACGGCTACCTGGTAGAGATCACCAGCCGCATCTTCGGCAAGGTGGACGAAACCACCGGCAAGCGGTTGATCGATCAAATCCGCGATGTGGCCGAACAGAAAGGCACCGGCATGTGGACCTCGCAAAGCGCCATGGAACTGCAAGTGCCCACACCCATGATCGATCTCGCGGTGGCGATGCGGGATTTGTCCGTGTTGGAAAGGCAGCGTAAGACGGCGGGCGAAATCTTCCAGCGGCCCATCCCGCCGTTTGGCCACGACCGCAAAATCTTCCTCGATCAATTGGGCCACGCGCTTTATGCCGGCATGATCATGGCCTACGCGCAAGGCATGGCAGTTCTGGCGGCAGCGTCGGACAAGTATGAGTATGGCCTGGATCTTGAGGCCGTGGCGCGAATCTGGCGGGGCGGCTGCATCATTCGCGCGGCGTTGCTTGAGGACATTCGGATGGCATATCGCAACCAGCCCGGCCTGCCGAATCTGCTGCTGGCACCGGAGCTGTTTAAGAAGTTGTCAGCCAATCAGGAGGATTTGCGCCGCATCGTCTGCGCAGCCATCGATCTGGGCCTGCCCACACCCTGTTTCATGACGGCGCTGGGCTATTTTGACGGCTACCGCAGTGCCTGGCTACCGGCCAACCTGATCCAGGCGCAGCGCGACTACTTCGGCGCCCACAGTTACGAGCGCATCGACATCAAAGGCACATTTCACACGGACTGGGCGAAGGGTTGAGAGCTGTGAAAACCTATGGTAATGGCGTTGATTCCAACTGTGGGATCGCCCTTCGAATAGCCGGGCGAGGCCGGCAACAGATCAATGAGGCGTCTCTCCGTGGGCGCATTTTCCAAGTGCGTGTGAGATCCCGGTCTGTCAATCAGCGAAATTGCTGCGACCTTAGTCATGCCGCAGCGCGACTACCGGGTCTACGCGCAGTGCCCGAACGGCTGGCGCCACACTCGCGAGAAGCGCGACGAACAACAGCACGACAGCGACCACGAAAAAGTTCATCGGGTCGGCGGGGCGTACCTCGGGTATCAAAAATGCCGCGAGTGGCCGGACCAAAAAAATGGCCATCGCTGTGCCTGCTCCTACGCCAACCGCCACCAGCATGAGGCTCTGGCGAAGGACCAGTCGAACAATAGATCCCGGGGTTGCACCCACTGCTATGCGCAACCCGATCTCGCGTATGCGCCGGCTCACGGCGTACGCCAGCACTCCGTACAAACCGATAGCCGCCAGAGTCAGGCCCAGAAGCCCAACGGCGCCTAGAATGGCTGCGCCTACGCGGCTAGGCAGAAGCGCGAATGTGAGTGCCTTGTTCATCGGTTTGGTGTCGATCGCCGCCGTGGAATCGAGCCGGCCGAGAACCTGGTTAATCGGCATGACGATTGGCTCCGGGCCGCTGAATGACCGGAGCAGGAACTGCACGTCGGGTTCAGGTCTGTCCCACTGGACGTAGGGCTCATAATACGCCAGGGCTCCCTCTTCACCGATCGTGAAGTACTTACTGTTCCTGGCAACTCCCACCACGGTAACCGCGCTTCTATTCCCAAATCGGATGGTGTGGCCAACCGCGCTCATCTTACCGAAGAGTCTCACGGCCATGGCCTCGTTGAGGATCGCGACGCTCGGTGAACCCGGGGTGTCATCAGAGGAAAACTCCCGGCCTTGGACAATCGCGATTTTCATGACTTTAAAATAATCCGAGCTTACTTTGTTACCGTTGAATGTGACCGCCACTGGGTGAGAGCCCACGTCCGTGCGCAGCCTCGTCCCAGTAGTGGAATGACCGTTCAGTGGTACGGTTCGAGCCACCGCTGCGGCCTCCACTCCTGGCAGTGTGCGCAATTGCGCCAGCGCGGCGCTCACAAAAGCGCGGGTTTTATCCGGATCGGCGTAGGCCTCCGGAACAAGCCGCACGGAACTCCACACGGTATGCACAGCGTCGAAGCCAGGACTCATCGCGGAGGATCGCCATAGATTACGAATGAACACGAAGCCCGCGCAGAGCAAAACGATCGATACGGCAAGTTGTGCCACCACCAGTATAGATCGCAGCGTCCAGCGCCTGGAGCCAACCTGATGATCGTCGTGCTTCAGATCCAGACCTATGCCTGTACGTGTTCCTTGGATTGCCGGCGCCAGACCGGATGCCACGGTGCAGACCAGCGTAACCGTCACCGAATAAGCCAGCAATCGCCAGTCTGGGAGAATGTGCAGTTGGATCGGGAGTGGAAGGGGCAATTGGAAATGGTTGAAGAACGAAGTGAGCGCAAGGTTGAGTCCAAGCCCAGCGGCGGCTCCGCCTATCGCCAGCAACCAGCTTTCCGCCAGAAGTTGACGGACAATGCGGCCCCGGCTGGCGCCAATGGAGAGCCGGATAGCGAATTCTTTGGCACGGCCGGATGCTCTCGCCAACAGCAGACTGGCGACATTGGCGCACGCGATCAGCAGCACCAGCGCCACTACAATCATTAACATCGTGAAGAAGCCGGTAATGGGCAGCATCTCCTCTCCCAGCAGCCGATCCATGCCGGAAACCGACAGTATTTTGATATCCTCTGCCCACCGCCGGCTCCCATGCGGATACACCCGGTCCAACTCCTTGCATGTAGCGAGCAGGCGCGCATGAGCGGATTGACGAGTCATTCCGCGAGGCAGGCGGGCATAGAGGGTCACGGCCGTCCGGTCGGTGGACAGGGGCAGATAGAGATCGGGAGAGAAGCCAAAGCCCGTTACGGTGCGATGGTCCCTGGGCAGCACGCCCACAACGATGTACGGGTAGCCGTCAAGTAGCAATTTCCGGCCGAGGACGTTGGGATCTTCGGCCAACCTCCGGTGCCAGAAGCCATAAGTAAGCACGACGGTGGAGGAGTCTCCCGGCTGAATGCCACGGCCGAGTGCGACTGGAATTCCCACCACGCTGAAGAAATTGTCCGTAACCCGAACGGTGAACAATCGGGAGGAGGCGCCGCCAACACGCCAGTTGACCTCGGTCTCCTCATTCTCGCCAGCAAGCCCGGCAAAGATGTTCGCATCCCTGACAAAGCGATATTCCGTCAAAGGGGAGGCGCTGCTTCCACCGATCCAGACCTGAGCGAGCGTGCGCGGATCGCGGCTGGACGGCTGGCTGAACAGCATTTCCGAGGAGAGGCTGAAGATGGTGGTGTTGACGCCGATTGCAAGGGCGAGACAGGCGATTGCGGTCAGCGCAAAAGCCGGATTGCGGCTGAGAGAGCGCGCGGCGTACCGCAGGTCCGCAGCCAGGTCTTCCAGCCACTGCAACTCCCACGCCGACCGCGTATCCTCGCGGATGAGGGCAGCGGGACCCAGTTCACGCTTCGCCTGCGCCAGCGCCCGGTCTCTCGCAACCCCGCCCCGTTCGAGCTCGTCGGCCCGAGTCTCGATGTGAAAGCGCAGTTCCTCGTCCAGTTCCCGGTCGAACTGGGATCGGCGGCCCAGGTACCAGACGCGACGAAGGAGTTCGCCCCAAAGAGCCATTGGTTCCTCCTTCAGACCGTACGCATGACCAGTTGGATGGCGCGCACGAGACGGTCGAACTCCGCCGCCTCCTTCTCCAATTGCTTTCGGCCGTCAGCCGTTAAGCGATAGAAGCGAGCCTTGCGATTGTTTTCGGAGATGCCCCATTCCGCCTTGAGCCAACCTTTGACGAGCATCCGGTTCAGCGCGGGATAGAGGGACCCGTCTTCGATGGACAGCCCGTCGCGGGATACCTGTTGGACGCGCCGGGCAATCGCATAACCGTGCATGGGGCCCGCATTGAGAGTGCGCAGGATCAGCATATAGAGCGTGCCGGGCAAGAGTTCCGGTGTGGGGCGTTCTTCTTTTTCCATGAAACTTCTTGACTTCCTTCCCTATTCCAGACTATATATAGCACAGACAAGGGAGAGGCGCAATGAAGCCGACTACGTTCGCGCTGAACTGTTTCCTGACACTGCCGCTGTGGTGCCAGCAATATCATATCGACGCCCCGACGCTCGATCGTATCAAGGGTGAAGCGACCGATCGTTCTCAAGCCGCGGAATATGCAATCTACCTGTCCGATGTTTTCGGCCCGCGCTTGACCGGCTCTCCGAATTTCCGCGCAGCGGGAGATTGGGCCATGAAGACTCTTCGCAGCGTTGGTCTGCAAGAGGTCCATCAGGAGCCTCTTGGAGAGATCGATTTCGCCGATGGTCTGCCTTGGTCGGGACGCGGGTGGTCCTTTAGCCGTTGCTCCGTACGGATGATTGAACCGCAGGAAGTGCAGCTTGTCGCCGTGCCGGCGGGCTGGTCGCGGAGTACGAGCGGACGAGTAGCAGGAGACACGATCCTTGCGCCCTTGCCCCAAGGGCCCGGTCAGGTCGACCAGTTCATCGCAGGGCTCCGCGGAAAACTAAAGGGCAAAATCGTTCTCGTTTCCCGCCGGACGCAGATTCGGAGCCAGGCGCCACCGGAGTTCACCAGGCTCAGCAATGAGGACCTCGCAAAGCTGGCCTTGCCGGCCGAGCCTCAGGCCGGTCCACATGGAAACCTACCCACAAATCCTCCCGCTGGGGGCCGCGGACCAGAGCCGGGGGTGCGGGAGATTGTCGATGCGTGGAACAAGCTTCTGGATTTCCTGCATGACGAAGATGTACTGGCCTTAGTGCAAGCTGCCGGCGGCCGAGGGGGCACATTATTCACGACCAATCAGTTGGGTCCGCCTGACCCCCGGCACGATCCACCGCCGGCTGTCTCGATCGCAGCGGAGCAGTACAACCGAATCCTCCGGCTCAAGGAAAGGGAGATCCCGGTGCGGATGGAGATCGAATTGGAGACGCGGTTCTACTCGAAGCCGGACCATTTCAACGTCCTAGCGGAAATCCCAGGCACATCGAAGAGAGAGGAGGTTGTGCTGGTGGGTGCGCACCTCGATTCGTGGTTCGGCGCAACTGGCGCAACCGATAACGCGGCCGGAGCGGCGGTGGTGATGGAGGCGATGCGCATCCTCGCGAGACTCGACCTGAAAATGACGCGAACGGTGCGTGCGGCGCTTTGGGACGCCGAGGAGGTGAACGCCGGCGGGTCAAAAGCTTATGTAGCCGAACACTTGGCCGGCGCGAACACGGGCGGCAAGAAGCCGCTCTACGACCGGCTCTCGGTGTACCTCAATATCGACAACGGTGCGGGTAAGATCCGCGGTGTCTACTTGCAGGGAAATCAAGCGGCAGTGCCGATGTTTGAAGGCTGGCTCAAGCCGCTCAAAGAATTCGGCGCAACGACGGTTTCGATTCGCGATTCCGAAGGAAGCGACCACGAGGTTTTCGATCGCGCCGGCATCCCGGCGTTTGCCATGATTCAGGATCCTCTGAACTACATGACTCGCACACACCACTCGACCATGGACTCCATGGATTACGTTCCGGCCGACGATCTGAAGACATCCGGACTTGTGCTGGCTGCCCTCATCTACCAGGCGGCGAACGATCCCGTGATGGTTCCGCGTAAGCCTGCCACACCAGCATCGCCTGGCAGCCCAAAATGAGCCGAGCCGCGAAGCCATCATGTTAACTAGATACTCCCGGCGGATTCTAGGGCTGGCTGCGGCCTTCACGCTTGGCGCGATTGCGGCCGATCCCGATGTGGAATCCCTGATGCGGAATGGCCACTGGAAGCGCGCGCGCGAGGCGGCTGAAGCCTACTTCCATTCGCATCCCAACGATGCCCGCGGCGCGTACTGGTTGGCGCGGGCACGACGCGCCTTTGACGATTTCATTGAGGCCGCCAGATACGCGGAGATGGCTGTCCGTCTCGATCCCAAGGCGAGTGCGTACCACCGGGAACTTGCACTAGCTTACCTGCACCAGCTTGAGACCTCATCGATGCTCAAGGCCATCGGAATGATGCGCAAGTGCCGCGACGAATTGGACGCGGCCCTGGCCATCGACCCGAGCGATCCGGACAATCTCTTCGAGAAAATGGATTTCCTTCTGCAGGCGCCCGGAATCGCTGGCGGAGACAAGAAGAAGGCCGTCGACCTCGCGGAGCGCCTTCTGAAGATCGATCCGGCTCGCGGCAATCTGGCGTTGGCACGCATTGCCGTAAAACAAAGGGAGTTTGGCAGACTGGAGAGCTTATACCAAAAGGCTGCCGAAGTGAATCCGCACAGTTATGACGCCCAAGTAGCGTTGGCAAGTTTGTACCTTGGCAATCGGGCGGTGCCGGAGGATACGAGTTCGCGGTCGCGAGCGAATTTTGGTTTAGCCGAACAGCATGCCAGAACAGCACTGGATCTGAATGCCGATCGTATCGATGCATATCGATTACTGGCCGACGCATTCGTCTCCCAACTGCGCCTTGATGACGCAGCCAGAACGCTTACGCACTCGGACGAGGCTATCCCGGATGATCTGAGCCCATATGTCGCGGCTGCTCGGGCAATGCTTCGCAACGGTGTGGAATTGGGCAGGGCCGAGGCCTATTTGCGAAAATACCTTGCCCAAACGAAAGAGCCCGAGGTGGGCGCACCTGCATCGGCGGGTGTACACCGGTCAGTTGCAATGCTGTATGAGAAGGAAGGCCGTTTGATGGACGCCAGAAACGAATTGGAGACGGCCCTGCGACTGAAGCCTGATTTCGAAGCGGCGCGGCGCGATCTGAAGCGCTTAAAGTAACCGGAACCAAATCGCAATTGGTACCAGAAGCAAGGATCGAAATCGGCCGCCCCGGGGTACACCCTTCCACGAGGCTTCTGGCGGGAGGTGCTCGACCGTTTATGTTGCAACTCATCAACGTCTCGGCAGTGCTCCGGTCGGATCACGCGTCATCCGGAAACTGGTCGGGATTCGCCGCAACGGGCCGGAAGCCGGTTCTGTTTCGTTGGGACCGGCCCGCTGCGAAATGTCGCGTGCCCTGAAACTTCCCACCTCTCACCTGCGTAAACACCTTCAGCGCCCTGAGGTCCTGAATGCTCTGGTTCTACAAATCTTTCTTTCCCGTGGTCTGGATTTTCTTTTTTCTCTACTGGCAGATCAAAGCCGCCCATACCAAAACCACCCAGCGCCTCGAGCCGGCTGCTTCGCGCATCCTGCGCGTCTTCATTTTCCTGATCGCAATCGTCCTCCTCTCGACAACAGGCATCCCGTTGCCCTGGCTTTACCTCCAGCTCTGGCCAGTTGGCTTTTGGCCCTTCTGGCTGGGAGCGGCCGTCACCATCGCCGGCCTTCTGTTCGCCGTCTGGGCGCGTGAGCACCTCGGCAGCAACTGGAGCCGCTCCGTCACTATTAAGCAGGGGCACGAGTTGATCACCACCGGTCCCTATGCCGTGGTCCGTCACCCCATCTACACCGGCATTCTGACCGGATTCCTTGGCATGGCGATTGCCATCTCCCAAGTGCGCGGGTTCATCGTTTTCGTTCTCTTCTTCCTCGCGTTCTGGATCAAGCTCCGCATGGAGGAACAGTGGATGCGTTCACAGTTTGGCGAGGCGTATGCCACCTATGCTCATCAGACCGCTGCCCTGGTGCCTTATCTCCTCTGATCGCTGGGTCACGATCTCAGCCCCAGCAAGAGCCAGTGGAACCAACCTGAGGAGTTGAAGCTCGATATCAATTCCCGATTCCGGTCGGGTAACCGGCCACTCGGACCCGGGCGGCAGGCGATGGTTGCAAACTGAACCTGTGGCGTTGGAGGCCACAGGTGATGAAGACAAAGCCAACCCGCAAAGATAAGCGTCGGGTCCCCAAATCAGTCCTGCGACTGCCCGAGCTCGAGGTCGCCAAATCCGCCGTTCTCAACAGTCTTTCCGGCCCGGACGCTCAGCGCGGCTATCGTCGCGCCATAGATGAATTCGTGGACTGGTACTGAGAGGAACGTTTTTTGGTGTGGGAACCTGACGAGGAACCGGCTGATTACGCGGAAATTTCATGAAGCCTCTCTTTCGTGAGAACTATGACGCCTTGGGGACACTCCATGTTGTGGTGGAGCAACGGACGTGGTGGAGCAACGATGTGGTGGAGCAGCTATTTTCCGGTGCGGTCTGGCGCGAAATGATCCGCGAACCGGCACGACCGTTCCGGTTTTTCACACTAGCCCCGCCGAAAAGAATGGAGTTAGCTCCCCGCGACCGGCACGACACTTCCGGAAAACCGCGACCCGGAGGGCCGCCGTTCACTCCGCGCCGGCGTGGCGCAATCTCCGTCAGCCGGCCTGATCAACTCACGAGTTACTAGCCCTTCTCTTTAAGCTTCCTGATCTCGTCCAATCTCTCGCCTATGCGCTTCTCCAGGCCCCGCTCGGTGGGGAAATAGTAGCGGCGGCCGGCCAAAGAAGGCGGCAGGCATTCCATATCCGGGATGGCGTTCTCCAATTTGTGCGCGTGCTGGTAGCCTTCACCGTAACCCCACTCCTTCATATGGCGCGTGGGCGCGTTGCGCAGGTTCATCGGCACCGGTTCGGCGATGGTCTTCTCCACGTCCTCGCGCACGGCATCCATGGCGCGGTACGAAGCGTCGGACTTGGGGGCCACGCACAGGTAGATAGCCGCCTGCGCCAGCGCCAGGTCGCCTTCGGGAATTCCAAGAAAGTGAACGGCCTGCTGGACCGCCACGGTTTGCTCCAAGGCGCGCGGGTCGGCCAAACCGATGTCTTCGAGGGCCATGCGGATCAGGCGGCGGGCGATGTACATCCGGTCTTCGCCGGCTTCCAGCATGCGGCTCAGCCAGTAGAGGGCGGCGTCGGTGTCGCTTGACCGCACGGACTTGTGCAGCGCCGAAATCAGATTGAAGTGCTCCTCCCCGCCCTTGTCGTAGAGCAACACTTTGCGCTGCATTGCGTCCTGTACGGCCTCCACTGTGAGCACTCCGCCCGATGACGCGGCGGCCGCCGCTTCCAGTGTGTTGTAGGCCTGGCGCCCATCGCCGTTGCTGTAGATGGCGATCTGCTCCAGAAGATCGCCGGGGGCCTGCAGTCCTACCACCGGCAGGGCGCGCTGGAGCAGTGCCACGGTCTCCGGCACGGTGAGGCCGCGCAGCGCGTAGACGCGAGAGCGGGAGAGCAGCGCCGAGATTACTTCGAAGGACGGATTCTCCGTGGTGGCGCCGATGAGGATGATATCGCCGCGCTCCACGTAGGGCAGGAAGGCGTCCTGCTGCGCCTTGTTGAAGCGATGGATTTCGTCGATGAACAGGATGGTGCGGCGGCCCACCCGGCGCAGGCGCTCGGCATCCGCCATCACCGCCTTGATTTCCTTGATGCCGCTGAGCACGGCGCTGAACGGGATGAACTCGCAGCGCGTGAGCCGGGCGATGAGCCGCGCCAGCGTGGTCTTGCCGACGCCGGGCGGCCCCCAGAGAATAATGGAGGTCAGCTCATCCCGCTCAATCTGGCGGCGCAGCGGCTTGCCGGGGCCGAGAATATGCTCCTGGCCAACGTAGTCTTCCATACGCTCGGGGCGCATGCGTTCGGCCAGGGGGCGCTGGCCGCGGCCGCGCTCGGAGGGCAGGCTTTCTTGGGACGGGGCATCTGAGGACACCACATCGGGTGCCGGCGCATCCGGCGGCATATTGTCGAAGAGGCTCACGGCTTCAGCGCCCTCTGGCGGCGCGATTCGTACAGCAGGATTCCGGCCGCGACGGCGGCGTTCAGCGATTCCACGCCCACTGTGGGGATCGCGATATCGGCGGCGGCGGAACGCAAGTCCTGGCTCACGCCATGGGCTTCGTTGCCGATGATGAGTCCGCAGCGCGTAGTCAGATCGACTTCGGCGAGAGCACGGGCGAGGCTGCCATCCTTCCGCGGAACGCCGGCGTACAATGCCACGCGGTTCTGCTGCAGCGCCGCCAGGGCCATTGCCGTGTCCACGCCGTGAATGCAGGGGACACGGAACAGCGATCCGGCCGAGGCGCGCAGGGTCTTCGGATTGTACGGGCTTACCGTGCCCTTCATCCACAACACTCCGGTGACGCCGAA
Organism: Candidatus Acidiferrales bacterium; assembly: GCA_035570275.1. Lineage (GTDB taxonomy): Bacteria > Acidobacteriota > Terriglobia > Bryobacterales > Bryobacteraceae > DATMNI01. The sequence goes on from DATMNI010000223.1 coordinate 10,266, forward strand.
GGCCTCGGCAGTGCGCACGATGGCGCCGGCGTTGCCGGGGTCCTGCAATCCATCCAGCACTACCACTAGCGGACAACCACCGAAAAGCTGCTCCAGTTTCCACACCGGAGGCGCCACCAGAGCCATCACGCCCTGGCCGGTCTCCATGCCGGAGAGACTCTGGAACAGCGCATCCGGCAAGACTGCCAGCTTGACCCGCGCCAGCCTGCCAAAGTGCCTTTCGACGGCCGGCAACACGGACTCGGCGGCCAGGACTACCTTTACGTCGCAATGGCTGCGCAGCGCCTCTTCCAGCAGGTGAAAGGTTTCCGCCACGCACCAGCCCTGCGCAGTGAGGGCGCCGCGGGCGATGGCGCGCCGCACGTCCTTCAACAGAGAGTTCGCGGCGCTTGAGATCGTCTCCGGCTTCGGCATCGGCTTACAACGTTTACAATGGGTTCTGGTTCAGAATATCGCACATGAAACGCACCGTAAGGTACGCGATCGCGCTGGCGATCACCGCGCTGTTGATTGCCGTTGTCTACCTGTCGGTGCGAATCGAGCTGCAATCGACCAGGGATGAGGCGCGGCCGGCCGACCTGATCCTGGTGCTGGGCGCAGCCGAATACCGCGGCCGGCCGTCGCCTGTGCTGAAGGCCCGGCTGGACCATGCGCTGGAACTCTATAACCGGAAACTGGCGCCGCGGATCATGACTACCGGCGGCGCGGGCGGCGACCCGGTGTTCACCGAAGGCGGCGTGGGCCGTTCCTACCTGACCAGCCAGGGCGTGCCGGATGAAGCCGTGATCGTGGAGACCGAAGGCGAAAGCACGGTGCAATCCACCGCTATGGCGGCCGAGATCATGCGCCGCATGGGCCTGCATTCGGCGATTGTGGTGAGCGACGGGTACCACATCTACCGCGTCAAGCAGATGCTGCAGTCGGAGGGCATGGAAGTCTACGGTTCCCCGCGCAAGGAGCGCAATCCCGGGCCCTTTCACGACCGCTGGAATTACGTGAAGCAAGCGATCGGGTATTTGCTTTGGAAGGCGGGCGTGGGGGTGTAGAAGCGGGCTGATGGCATAGCGGAGCCGCGACTTGTCGCTCGACCCTTAGGGAGCGGATGCCGCACCTCGCCCTGCTCGGAGACGATATACTGAATGGCGGCCGAGACATGCTGTGGTTTCCACCGCCACCGGGTGCTGCCATGGCGTGCCCATCGCTTCCGGTTCGGTTCATCCAGCCCCATCTGATTCAGGCGGCGTCTGCCGTAAGCTTTGCAGTCGCTCATGACCCGCTCCGGCAGTACCCCCGCTTCCACCACTGTGTGCACGTGATTGCTTCGCACGTGGGCGGCCAGCAGACGGGAGCCCCGGTGGGCACACACTTCCTGAATTACTTCCAACAAGGCGTCGCGCCGGATCTGGTCCAGGTGATAGGGAGCCTGATCCATGCGTTCCGTCTCGGCTGCGGCGCGCCCGAAATCCACTTCCAGGTTCGGGGTTCCAGGCACATTGTGATCGCGATCGACGGAACCGTTTCGTTGCCGTGGAGGTGGCATCCGTAGCAGACAAAGGTGATCAGGTAATTCACGAACCGTAGCCCAAATTCTACCGCTCCCTAACGGTCGAGCGACAAGTCGCGGCTCCGCCTGAGTACTTCTACGCTAGGATTCTTTCAACTGGCCAGCATTTCAACGACTGTCCCACTTCTATGTCGCACACCAGCGTTGCCGTGTCTTCGCACCAGGCCACAATAGACGCCAAGCTTGGCTGTCCCGGGGAGTACGGTCGATTCCGGCCTGTCACCAGCGTGTAATTCAAAGCGTATAGACTACCAAATAAACCTCGTTCCAACGCAGAGGAGGGTTGTGAATGCGACGACGGTACTTGACTCTTTTCCTGATCGCTTTTCCCGTGTTTGCGCAGGATCGGGCGGCGATCAATGGCACCGTGACCGATGTCTCGGGAGCTCTGGTGACCAATGCCACCGTTGAATTGAAATCCGCGGAGACCGGCCTGCAGCGCGCCACCCTGACGGACCATGGAGGGCGCTATCAAATCACGCCGCTGCCCGTGGGCATCTATGCGCTCACGATCGGCAAAGTTGGCTTCAGGCCAACCACCGTGAATCACATCGAACTGGAGTACAGTGAGACCCGTACAATCGACGCACGCCTGGAGGTTGGCAGAGCCACGGACACGGTCGAAGTGTCCGCCACGGCCGAGGCGGTGAACCGCACCAACGCCGAGGTGGGCGCGGTGATCGAACCTGAGCAGATCAAGGAAATCCCGGTGAGCGGCCGCAATTGGGCCAGCCTGAGCCTGCTGGCCCCGGGAGCCATTAATTACGGCGATGGCGCGCAGCGCAGCATCCGCTTCGCCGGCCACTCTCTGGATGACAGCAACTTCACGTTCGACGGCGTCGACACCAGCGGCGTGCAGGAACAGACGCAGAAGGCCGATACGCGGCTCAACATCGCGCTCGATTCCATCTCGGAGTTTCGCGTCAGCACGTCAAACTATACAGCCGAAACTGGAGCCGCCGGCGGCGCGCAGGTCAACGTGGTGTCCAAGACCGGTACCGACGAATTCCACGGCAGCACGTTCTACGCGGTGCGCAACGACGCCCTGGACGCGCGTTCGCCTTTCGACGGCGCCACGCTGCCTCCCTTCACACTGAACCAGTTTGGCGCCAGTTTCGGCGGCGCCATCGTGAAGGACAAGGCGTTCTTCTATGCGAATTACGAAGGCCTGCGGCAGAGTCTCGGCCAGACCTTCATCAACTTCGTGCCCAACGCCGCCTTCCGGGCACAGGTCCTGAAGACATCCCCGGTGTTGAAGCCCATTCTCGACGCTTACCCGGCCGGGCAGACTCCGGTCGACAGCGTGACCGACCAGGTGACGGCGGTTGCGACCGACACTATCCGCGAAGACGCCGGCATGTTGCGGTTCGATTACCGTTTCGATAACAACAATACGATGTTCTTCCGCTACAACGTGGATAACGCCTACATCGACACTCCGGTGGACGCCCTGGGGGACCACAATGTGATTCCGCACATCCCCACGAACGTCGTGCTGCAATACCAACGCATCATTTCACCGCGAACCGTGAACGAGGTCAAGTTCGGAATCAACCGCGCCAACTATCACAACTATGGGTACGGCACTTCGCCTGTCGCCGTCAGCCCGGGAACATTCGACGGCGTCAGCGACACATCGCTCGACACCGAGGTGGGAACCTCGTTTTCCTGGATCGACAACCTGACTCTGGTGCGCGGGCGCCACACGTTGAAGTTCGGCGCGGAGATCCGCCGCATCCGCCTGAATAACTCCGGGAACACGCTCACCACGTCATCGATCACTTACGCCACCAACAACGACTTCATTAACAACGTCGCCGATTCCGCCACCTATCTACAGGGAGAGGGCGTCGCCGGCAGCCGTCACACGTTGGCCGCCGGCTACGCACAGGACGAGTTTAGAGTCTCGCCCAATCTCACGTTGAACCTGGGGCTGCGCTACGAGTACTACTCGGTGGTGCATGAGATTCTGAATCGCTCCGCGGTGGTCGATATTACGGGCTGCGGCGGCTTCTGCTCGAAAGGCACGCCGTATTACGACCCCAACACCAAGAACTTCGGCCCACGCGTTGGGCTGGCATGGGCGCCGGCAGCTCTCCAGGGCAAGACCACCATCCGCACCGGATTTGGCATATACTACGGCGGCAACCAGAACGACGACTTCAGCGACGCCGCGGAGAGCGCGGTGCCGCGATACTCGCTGTCGTCGGCGGATTTTGCCAACCTGGCGTACCCGCTGGTAGCGTTCCTCGATCCCCGGAACCAGTTATTCAGTCCGAAAGCCATCGACCGCCACCGCAAAGACCTCTCCTACGAAAACTGGGATTTCATGGTGCAGCAGCAGCTACCGAACGACTGGCTCGTCCAGTTGGGTTACACCGGCTCGGAAGGACACCATCTCTTCGACCGGTATACCATCAACCTGATCAACCCACTCACCGGCAAGCGTCCGCTCGCCGGCTTTGGTTCTTTCGGTCTGAAGGCCAACGACGCCAACAACAATTTCAACGCACTGCAGGCATCGCTGCACCGCCGGTTCTCGCGCGGGCTGATGCTCCAGATGAACTACATGTGGTCCCACGGGATTGCCGACGGCTCGATCGGTGCCGGTGAGTCAATCGCTTTCCAGAACCAGGCGTGCCGTGCCTGCGACCGCAGCAATTCGAGCATCGACGTGCGGCACAATATGACAGCTAGCGGCATCTACCAACTGCCCTTCGGACGCGGCAAGAAGTTTTTCGATGCCGGGCTGCCCTCGAAGATTCTTGGCGGGTGGGAACTGGCGGGCATCGCCAGTGCGCGCACCGGCCTGCCAGTGAACATCACGATGACGCGCAAAGCCACCGCGCTTCTGGACGGCAACACTTCCTCCCAGCGTCCCAACCTGGTGCCGGGGGTGCCGATCTACGCCGCCAACCAAACCATCAACAACTGGTTCAATCCCGCCGCCTTCGCCCTCCCGGCGAATGGCACATGGGGCAACCTGGGGCGGTACATCGCCGATGGTCCGGGCATGTACGAGATCGACAGCTCACTGCAAAAGCGCTTCCGGATTACGGAGCGTCTCGGGCTGAATTTCCGGGCGGCCGCTTACAACCTCTTCAACCATCCGATCTTCAAGAACCCCTCGAGCGGCATCGGGGCTTTGACCGGCAACCCGCCGGCGGTGAGCGGGAGCTTCGGCAGGATCACAAGTATCATCAACACTGGCGCGGTGGGGACGGGAGCCCCGCGGCGCATCGAGTTCATGTTCCGCGCGGAGTTTTAGGCTCAAACCGTCGGCCGCGCTGCAGACCGGCGCTCCTCAACTCCAGGACCGCCGGTCGGCCCCCACATCGTCCGGAGGAGCGTGACTCATGGAACCGGAATCGGAAGCGTAACGGTGACGAAGGGTTCGTCATCCGGCAGCCAGAGGGAGTAGCGGCGCAGCGTTTGGATCTCGACCGTCACCGCGCCGGTAGTGAAACTCAGCGAATGGCCGCCAGACTTCAAGTCATCCGAAACGAAGTGGTAGTGGTGTCCCACCTGGTTGATTCCGGTTATGAACGCCGGAGAGCGGATATCCACGGCAGTTCCAACGATATTGGTGGACACAAATGAGACTTGAGTCGGCAACACCTGGGCAAGCGGCAGATAGGGAAGATTCTGAATTGGGATGGCCCGGGTGGTCATCGCGGTGAACGCACCGTGTATTCGAATCGCGTAGAAGAAGTTTTTCGACGGCAGTACCGAGTCGATCAAAGTAGACAACTGCGCCATCGTAGCTCCGGTGACTGTAAACGTCACGCCCGCCTTAAACCTGGTCACCGCCGCGAATGGCGACACCTCAGTGTCGGCAGCCACCGAGAGCGCCCCGTTAGACCGCATGTGATAGTAAACGCCGCCCAGTACGATCATCTCTCCGTCGAGACCTTCGTAAGTGCCCAGTCCGAAATCGCCCTGTGCCTTTAGCTGGCCTACGGTGATCGACCCGTCGTAAAGGCCCGACGATAGCGCATCCAGTGTCGAGACTTGGAAAAGGGCAGCTCCACCCCCCAACGCCGTCGGGCTCTTGCCTGCGCTCCTGATCGCGGTAAGAAGCGAGGACGAATCCTGAGCGGCATCCTGAGCGACTGCGGCAGGTACAACCAGCAGCGTCGCCAGGGCGAAGGTCATACATTGCGGGCGAAGGTCCCAGGCGCGCGATAGCTGGCGGGCGAATGACCTGCGTAAGTGTAAGTTAGTTCCTGTTTCTGACAGCAATTGTTTGGACATAAGTTTACCTTTGTTCACGAGTTACTCTTCGAACGAGTTAGGAACGGCGGCATGGCCCTACGAAGGTTGGATCAGTCCGCCTTGCGCTTCCGCTCCCCCAGGAATCGGGCCAATGTCGCTGAACGCTCATTGGAGATGGTACACCCGGTAGCAGGCATTCTCGAACGCCGGCGCCCGCGCCACACGGTTGTGCGCCCGAACCACCACATATTGTAATGCCGTAGTTCACTTTGCCGCCGCCTTTCCAATCGACGTAGACCGCGCGCAACACCTCGGAACGGAAGATGCCTGGGTAACAACCATGGGCGGCGTCAGGGAACAGGAAGACAGCGTCCGCAGGCGTTGCGCGCATCGCTGCGCCAAGACGGTCCCTGCGGCAGCGATCCACCACTGGGAATGGGGGATAATGTCCCTATGGCTACCGCTGACAGGGCCGATCTTTCCCGGATCACCGTTGTACCGGGTCAGCGCTCAGGGCAGCCTTGCATCCGTGGACTCCGGTTGACTGTATGGGACGTACTGGATATGCTCGCGTCGGGCATGACCGAGACTGAGATCCTGCTCGACTATCCGTACTTGGAGAAGGCCGATTTCCCCGCAGTTTACGCCTACGCTTCGCAGACCGGGCGCGAGCGCTTGTCACGTTGAGATTTCTATTTTGGCGCGAATCTTTCGCGCCTGCGCCGCTGATCTGTCCTGCCTTCGGAACGTCGGCCTGGAGCTGTCACCTCTGGACCCTGACGCTGGCCTTTATCGCTGAGAATATCGAAGTCTACCTGCGGTTGGTCAGGACCAGCATCGCGGCTGATAACTAACTTAGTACACCGCTTCTTAAATACGGCCTCATATCTCGGGAGGAACGCTCCCTAACGGTCGCGGCTCTGATCGGAGCCGCGCGCGTCAGCAAGCGGTTTCTCGATACGTTAGCGAACTTCTGAAACGGTGTACTTAGTTCTACTATGTCATAAAAATCCTTTCTTGGCGGCGAGAGAACGGGCGCGGACGATATCGTCCGGGTCGATAACAATGGAAACCGCTGGAGTAACGCCGGCACGCTCACTGGCGCGTTGAAGTACGTCGGAGAGGATGGTAGTCTGACCGCGGTCAGCGGCTTCTTCCATCCACTGCTCAGTCTCTTCGCGGTGTTCGTCCCACCACTGCGATTCCGCCGCCTCGGACTCAAATTTGGGGATGTTCGGTTTTTGAATCATATTCCTCTCCCTTTGAGGTAGAGATCTTGTCAGCGCATTGTCGCCGTTTACGCCGTGATGGGCCGGATGGCATCGTCGCGAATGGTAAAGACCACAGCCAGAATCTGTCCGTTAGCCGTCATACCCAATGCTTTGGTGCACCCTCACACACAGCCAGGAATGGCCGTGTTACCTAAGCTGGTACGCGCAGTAGCTTGCATTCTCAAATACCGGCGCCCCCGCCACACGGTTGCGCGCCTGAACCACGACATACTGGATGCCCAACGTTTCGTACTTCGGCATATCCGCCGCCTGGAAACCGGCGGCGCCGCCTGGTCCGCCCACGGTCTGCTGCCAGCGGGACCACCACTGCTCGCCCAGTTCCTTCAGGTAGTTCACTTGGCCGCCGCCTTTCCAATCGACGTAGACGGCGCGCAGCGCCTCGGATCGGAAGATGCCCGGGTACACTCCATGGGCGGCGTCTGGAAACAGGAAGACCGCGTCCGCGGGCGTAGCGGATCGAGCCCACGCCGAGAGTTGCGCCAATTCCGGCGTGTGCAGCCGGGGATAGTTCACCACGCCGGCCAACGGAATGGCAAAGAACGCGGCTACCGCCACGGCAGGCGCGGCCAGAGGTGCACGCCACTGTGCCAAAACGGTGAGCGCGGCCAACGCCAGTGCCAGGGCCAGCGCCACCGCAAAGCGCGGCCACTCGGGCGGCGCGGTCAGCACCGGGTGCAGCGGCAACAAAAAAGCCAGCGCACACCAGACGGCGGCCTCCCGGTTCCGCCGGCCCGCCACCGCATATACGCCCGCCACGGCGGTGAGAAACTGCATCATGAGCGCCGTGAACAGCAGCGTCCGCATAGGTTGGATCTGCGGCACCAGCGTCCATTTCCATTGCTCCAGCAGAAGCCACGAAGCGGGCATGCTCAACAGGCCCAGTGCCGGCAGGCCAAGCGCGAAAAACGTGAGCGCCGGCGGACATTTCGTCCGCACCCGTACCCAGGCTGCTACCAGGATGACAAACAGAATCACGTGATGGACGGTGACCGCATGCGGCCACGTGGAAATCCAGGCGTACCCGGCGCGCATCCGCTGCAACTGCTCCTGCAGCGGCGTGAGTTGGGCGAAGAAAGACTGTTCGCCCATCGCCTGGCCGGCCGCGCGCGCCGTTATCAGCAAGACGGCCACGGCAACGGGCAGCGGCGCCAGGCCCGCCGGCTTGCGGCGCAGCACCAGCAGAATCGCCAACAGGCCCCAGAACGGCAGCACGGTGGGCGGATGGTAGAGGAAGGCGAGGGCGCCCACAATGCCGGCGCCCAGCAGCCTATCCCGCGCCACCAGGCCCACGGCGCACACCAGCAGCGGCACGGCGAAGGCGCGCGGGGTGGGCTCATACTCGGTGGTCAAAACCTGCGGGCCGGTGATGGCGGCTCCGAGCGAACAGATCGCCGCCACCAGAAGCGCCGCGCTCAATCCGAGGCCCATGGCTTCCGCCATCATTATGAGCCCCCAGATGCCCAAAGCACGGGTGATCACCTGCTGAATGGCGAGAACTTCGGCGAAGCCCAAGCCGGTCAGCGACCGCGACGCGATGGCAATTTCGTCGTAGAGCGTGAATGCCACGTGCGGATGCTGCACCAGGATGTCGTTCCGGAGCACCGCGGGGTCGCGCAAATGTTCCAGGATCGGCACATAGATCTGGGTATCCTGTTGCAGCCAGGTGTGCCCCGGAAACTGGAAAAAAGTGAGAAGCGCAAGCGCCACGGAGGCGGCAGCGGTCGCGAAAGGTCTCATGATGGCGCTTCCCCGGCTGGCCGACCATAAAAACGATGGTCTGCCCCACCAGGTCTCATTTCGCCGGCGTCTTGTCCAGTTGCTGTTTCACCCAGATACGATTCGGGTTCAGTTCCAGGGCTTTGCCGAATGCCTCGCGAGCTTCCGGGTTCTGGTTCTGCTTGCGCAGGCTCAGGCCCAGCCAGAGATAAGCCTCGGCGTTCTTCGCGTCCAGTTGAATAGCCTTGCGAAAGTCCGTAATCGCCAGTGGGATTCCGCCGCCCAGAGCCGCCGGCAGGTAGTAGTTGCCCACGCCGCGGGCCACGTACACGGCGGGCGATTTCGGATCTTTATCCACCGCCTTGTTGATCGCCTCCTGCGCGCGCTTGCCGTAACTGAGCCCGGTGAGCACGTTGCCCGAAGCCACCTGGCCGCAAAGCGTGCCCAGAATACGGTAATACTCGGCCACGTCCGGCTTCAGCGCCACTGCCCGCTCCGCCAGTTTGACGCCGCGTTCGGCCACCTGTTCCGCCTGTTTCTTGTCGCGAACCTCCAGCGCCACTTCCGCCTGGTATGAGGACGCCAGTGCGGCCTGGTACTGCGCGGCGGCGTCGTTGGGCGCTTTGGCCGCCGCGGCGGAGTATTCGTTGGCCAGCTTTTCCAGGGTGGCGCGGTCCTGCTGGTCGCGCGCGATATCGAGCGGGGAGGGCACCGCGGCTGCCAGGAATCCTGCGATTAAAAGAGCGAGCATGTATGTCCTTGTTCCTATTAAATCAAAGCTCGGCGTTTCATCAAAGCTCGGCGTCTTGGATCAAAGCTCGGCTACCCGCCGCTGCACGGCCAGGAAGTAGAGCGCCACCAGCACCAGAAGCAAGCCGTTCGCCGCCAGCACCGTGGGAGCCGTGAAGATTGGGACGAGCCGCCCCGTGATCAGGTTTCCCAGCGGCATGCCGCCGCGGAACGCGAAGTTGTAGACGCTCACCACGCGGCCCCGCATTTCGTTGGTGACAATCAATTGCACCAGTGAGCTCACCATGGAAAAAACCACGATCATGGCAACCCCGCTGATGAACAGCATGACGCCCGACAACACCAGCGAGCGCGAAAGACCGAACCCGGAAATTCCGGCGCCTAACGTAAGCAGCATGAGAAGAGCAATGCGGCCTTTGTGGCGCACGTTGCCCAACCAGGCGACCACCAGCGCGCCCAGGATCGACCCCATCCCCGAAAGCGATAGGAATAGGGCATAAGTTCCAGCGCCCCGATGAAAAATGTCGCTGGCGTACAGCGGAAACAGCGTCCTCATTGGGACCGCCAGGGCCGTCATGCAGAATGCCAGGACCATGAGGGCTTCCATCGCAGGCTGTTTGCGGATGAAGCGGATGCCCTGTTTCATGCTGTCCAGAATGCTCTCCGTGGTCTTTTCCGGGAGGAATCGCACCGTCAGCATGCTCAGCGAAACGATAGGCGCTACGAACGAAAGCGAATTGAGCGCGAAGCACCAGGTGTCCCCGAGTTTCGCCAGGGTAGGCCCCGCCAAGGCCGGCCCCAGCACCACCGCCGTGTTGAACTGCATCGACTGCAGCGCGATGGCGTTGGGCATGTCCTCTTTCTTCACCAGCGTGGGAATCAGCGCCGCGTACGCGGGCCCGCCGAAGGACTGCGCCAACCCCGAAATGAACGAGGACACCAACAGGTGCCAGACTTTAACGACATGAAAGCCCACCAGGAACGTGAGTACGAAAGCGCACGACATCTGGACAACCTGCGAGCCGATCAGCACCTGGCGGCGTTCCATGCGGTCGGCCACCACGCCTCCCACCAGCGAAAAAAGGAAGATGGGAATGCTGCCTAGAAACTGGTCGAGGCCAAGCAGGAAAGCCGAATGGCTCAACTTCCAGATGAGCCAGCCCTGCGCCACGATCTGCATCCACGTGCCGATGCTGGACATGCAGGCGCCCGTCCACATTAAGCGGAAGTCGCGGTATTGAAATGCTTTGAAGACCCGGCGGATCACGATTGGCGACTAGCCCGCGTTTCTCGTCGAAACACGGAAACTGGCATACCCCTGGGGCACGTTTGGATTGTAACAGGTTCGCCTGGCGCGAGTGGTGAACGGGCGGGGCGGGCAAGGGCAAGGGGGGCATGGGCAAGGGGAGGCAAGGGGGTGCCGTCAAACGCGGGGCTGGCTCGCTGCCGCATCGCAGCAGGCGGATTAACAATCCGCCGCAGGTTCACAACCTGCCCCACAATCGCCTACCTCATCTTGACTGGCTTGAAGCCGCCCTTCGAACGGTCGTAAAACCAGATGGCCCCGAAGACAATCAGCAGGATCGCCGGCAGTATGGCCACCGCACGGAATGATGTCTGCGATGCCATGCCGAGAACCTGATCGAGTTTGTCGCCGGACAATGCTTTGAAGGCCTCCTGGCCGCCCGCAACCTCGATTTTCTTGGAGTCGAAGATTTGCCCCATCGCCGGCAGCACGAAGTTGATGGAGAGCGTGCCGGCCGTGCCCATCAGCCCCATCAGCAGCGCGCCGCCGCGCGGGAAACGCTCCGACGCGGTCGCCAGCATGGTGGGCCACATGAAGCAGACACCGACGCCCCAGACGGTGGCCGCGAGCACGCCAGTCACCGGAGAATTGGCGAAGCTGAGCAGCACCAGCCCGAACGAGGCCAGCAGGCAGGAGCACCACAGCAGCCCGATGGACGAAAGCTTATGCACCAGGGTTCCCGCGAAGTGCCGCGCCACGAACATGATGCCGCTGACGTAGACCAGCAGCAGAATGCCCTGCATGTGAACCGTTCTGGTGAGCGCCAGGTCCACCCACTGGCCGGGCGCCAGTTCCGACGCCGCGGTGAGGAACATGGAGCAGAAAAGCACGATGAACATGGGGTTGAGGAGTTCGCGGAACATCTCGCCCATGGAGACCCCTGACGCCGCGCGCTCGGTGGGCGGGAACTTCACGCCCAGGCAGAGGATGACCACCGCCGTGGCCGGAATCAGAATCAGGCCAAGTTTGATCTGCCAGCCGACCTGCGCCTGGCTCAGAAAGTAGCCCAGCAATCCCCCGGCAATCAGGCCGCCTGGCCACCAGGCATGCAGCGTGTTCAGCCGCGCAGCCTTGTCATCGGGGTACAGGGTGGCGCAGAGCGGGTTGATGACCGTCTCCACCAGTCCCCAGCCGATTCCGGTGATGACCGCCCCCACGTAAATCACGGTGTACACGCCATCGCCCGAGGCTAGACTCCCGGCAAACAGAATCACCAGGGTGCCGGCGATGAAACAGGCTCCCGAAAGCGGCAGCAGCAGAGCCATGCCGATGGCATCCAGCAGGGGGCTGCCGATGGCGATGGTGAGCGCGAACCCGAGGAAGGGAACGCCCAGCACGGAGCCGATCATGCCGGCCGAGTGGATGGGATCCACCGGATCGAAGAAGATGCGCTGCAGATCGGTGGCGACATCGGCGCGCAGGGAAGCGGCCACGCCGGCGGTGAAGAGCGCCAGGACGCTGACCAGGAAGAGACGGCCCTTGTTGTACGCGGCGTGGCGATCGAGGCCAGCCGAAGCAGCGGGAGTACTCATAACGTGACAAGAATAACGCAATGCGGCCTGTGATGCTCGTAGGCCCTACCGGCCACTGCACCGCGGACGCCGCCATTTTCGAAGCTATTCGTTCCGCAGGGCGCGCAGCGGTTCGAGGCCCGCCGCTCGCCGTGCCGGCAAATAGCTTGCCACCGCGCTTACCATCAGCAACGCCAGCGGAACCAGAGCGTACACTGCGGGAGACGAGACGCCGAGTCCGGGAAAGCCCGCGGAGAGCACTGGCGCTGCCGCCGCCGTGAGCACTCCGCCGATGGCGATACCGACGCCGGCGAGAATCAGTCCGCGGCGCTCGACCAGCCACACGACGTCGCGGCGGCTGGCGCCGATGGCGACGCGGATGCCGAACTCCTTGACGCGGCGGCTCACCGTGTAGGCGACCAGCCCATAGAGCCCGGTGGTGGCCAGCGCCAGACCGATGAATCCCATGGTCCCCACCATCTGGAAGAACTGCAGCCACGTATCCGTTACGCGGCTTTCGTAGAGCGTGGCTACGGTCCGCAGGTTGAATACCGGCACGTTGCCGTCGATGGATCGAACCGCGTCGCGCAAGGCCGCTGCGAGCCCACCCGCATCGCCCACGGATTGGACGATTAGCGTCATCCGCATGCGCGGGCTCTGCTCGTAGGGCACATACACGAACGTGGCCGGCGTTTCGTTCACAGCCAGATAGTGCCCTGTCTTCGCCACTCCGACGACTTCGGCGGCAGGCCCCTCCGCGCTGTCTATCCGGATCCGCTTACCGATCGCATCCTGGCCCGGCCAATAGGTCTTCGCAAACTGCTGGTTCACAATCGCCACGCGGCGTGATGCGGCGCGGTCGCCGTCCGTGAAAGCGCGCCCGCGTTGAATTTCGATTTTCATGGCGCTGAAGTAGCCGGCGTCCACCGCGGAGCCGAACACGTTCACTTTTTCGCGGCCCTTCGGAAACTGGTACCCTTCGGGCACTACACTGACCAGAGTCTGAGCGGGGGACAACGGCAGCGACTCGGTCATCGCCACCCCCGCCACGCCGGCCATCGTGCGAACGCGATCCACCAGCCGGCGGTAGAAGTCGTTCGCCTGTTCAGGCGAGTAGTGCAGCACGGCGGGCGCGGTATCCAGGCTGATCAAGTGGTCCGTGCGAAACTCGGGCGGCATCACCAGCATGTTCCGGAAGCCTGCCAGAAACATGCCGGCGGCGATCAGCACCACCATCGCGAGGGCGATCTGGCCGGCCACCAGAACATCGCGGCCGATGAATCGAATAGGCAGGTTGCGCCCTCTGCCGGACGCGCCGTCCCCACCCGCTTTCAGTGCGCTCACGAAGTCCGTCCGCGCGGTCTGCCAGGCCGGAGCCAGGCCGAAGAAGATACAACTCGCCAGCGCCGCCAGCAGGCTGAACTCGACGATACGCCAATCCAACCTCACGCCCAGCACGTTCGGTGGATCGCTGGGCACGCTGAGCGTTTGCAGCAACAGAATGCCGCCGTAAGCGAAGAACAACCCCGCGATGCCACCCGCCAGCGCCACGATGAGGCTTTCGGTCATCAGTTGGCGCACCACGCGGCTGCGTCCCGCCCCGATGGACAGGCGGATGGCGATCTCGCGGCCTCGGGCGTGCCCCCGGGCAAGCAACAGATTGGCGACGTTCGAGCAGGCAATGATCAGGATGAGCGCCACCAACCCCATCAGCATCTTGACCAGCGCCAGCAGTTGGGGACTCTGCTGGATGCGCCGCTGCAGTTCCGTGCGCAGCCCCATGTGCCGGTTGCGATTCGTCTTTACATACTCGCGCTCGAGGGCGGCCCCGATCACTGCAAGTTCCGCCTGCGCCGCTTTCTGCGAAGCGCCATCGCCCAACCGGCCCTTAACCACGAGGTTGTGGATACTGCGGTCCTCCAGCGGATCCGCCGGCAAGCCAGCCAGGCGCTGGGCCATCCCGAGAGGAACGAAGATGCTGGGTTGAAGGAAGCGGTCCAGACCGGTAAAGGACGCCGGGGCCACGCCGACGATCGTGAAAACGATCCCGTTGAGGCGCAACGTACTGCCGATGGCGACGGCGCCGCCGGCGTAATTCTGCCGCCAGAAGTCGTAGCTGAGCATGGCGACGGGCTGGGCGGACGGATCGGCTTCGCCAGGCAGAAACGCGCGGCCGGCCGCAGGCGTCACGCCCACGACCGGAAAGAAGTTGTCGCTCACCAGGCTCGCAAAGCGAATCTGTGCCGGCGCCGCGGGGTTGGCGGCCGCCGCCAGGGTGGTAAGGCGATACGCGGCCAGGCCGCTGAAGGAGCGGCTTTTCTCGCGCAGATCGCGGTAATCGGGGAACGACATGCCTTCCAAAGGATTGTCGGGTGTGGTGTTGCTGACGTCGAACACCGCGGCTGGATGGGTGATCGGCAGAGGCCGCAGCAGCGCCGCGTCGGCGAAGCTGAAAATCGCGCTGTTGGCCCCGATGGCCAGCGCCAGTGAGAGCACCGCCACCGCGACAAATGCGGGCTGCTTGCCGAGCGCGCGCAGTGAATAGCGGACGTCCGCAAGAAAACTGTCGAGCCACGTCCAGCCCCAGGTGGCACGAACGTCCTCCATCGCCAGCGTGAGGTTGCCGAGTTCCTTGCGGCCCGCGATGGCGGTGAGCGATCGCAACTCCTCGCGCATCTCGCGCTCTTCCTGGCGGCGCCGCGCCGGCCACAGATATTTGAACCGATTCCAGATCGTCATCCTTTCACCCCCGGCAACGGACCCATGATCCGTCCGACCGCGTTCACGAAGTCAGCCCACTTCGAGTGTTCCCTTACCAGGTGCTTGCGGCCGGCCGCGGTGAGCTTGTAATACTTGGCGCGGCGATTGTGCTCGGACGTCTCCCACGCCGACGCGATCCAGCCTTTGGCTTCGAGCCGCTTCAACGCCGGATAGAGCGAACCGAACTCAATCTCGAGGGCCTCGTTGGAGGTGCTGCGAATGGTTTTGGCGATTCCGTAGCCGTGAAGGGAGCCGGCCAGCAGCGTCCGGAGCACCAGCATGTCGAGCGTTCCTTGCAGCAGATCCATATGGAGGGATTCTATATGAAGATAAACTATATGTCAACCGCGGATCGTTGCTGTCGCTTAGTGCCTGTGGATCGTTGCCGGCCGCTGCTGGAAAAACCCGGCGCCTATCTGGGCGGCGTCGGAGGCTTCTGCAGGGAACGGATTTCCTCCCCGTGCTCCCGGATACTCTGCTGCAACTCATCGGAGCGATTGACCCGGCGGCGCGATCGAGGGCCCGTTGATTCAGCTCCAGGGCGGCGTGGGCGTCGCCATGATGGACGAAATGCATGGCGATGGAATCCAGGAGTTGAACGTGCTCATAGCCGAACGCCCAGGTGCGACGGGTGGAGATATCGATGGTCTTTAGATACAGCTTCGCGGCGTCGGGCCAGCGGCCCGCTTGCGCGTTGGCTGCGGCGAGGTCGCGGGTGCCCTGTTCAACCTGCTCGCTGTTGGCTCCGTAGGTGGATGCCCGAAGCTCGCGGAGTTGCTCCAGATACGCAATGCTCGCGGCCGGCCCGCCGGTCGCGCCGGCAAGCCATGCGCGCTCCTGAAGCACTGGTTCCATTTTCCTGGACATGGCTCCGCAACAGGCGCGGACAGCGGTCTCCGCGCGCAGCAGCAGATCGCGGGCGCGGTCCGGCTGGCCCAGGAATCCGCGATAGAAATTGGCCCAATCGGTCAACTCCCCGGTGAAGCGCGTGTCGTCCGGCGAGTGGCGGCGCTCGCGTAACGACAACGCGATGGAAGCCACCTGCGACGCTTCCGGATTGTGATCGCCAGCCATCGACTGCGCCAGGTGGCGGAACCCGAACTGCTCGCCGTTGTCCCGCCCGGTGGCGCTGTCGGCAATCTCCTGCGCCACGCGCACGGCTTCGGCCGGTTTGCCCGCGCGGACGAGCGCTTCGGCGTGGGCGAACTGGTCAACACTCGGCGGCTGGAGGTGAGGAAACGCCGCGCGGTTGGCGTCTATGCCGCGCTTCAAGAGCGCGTCGGCTTCTTCGACATGCCCCTGCTCTCTGCGAAGGTACGACAGGCTCAGAAGGGCCGATGGCAAGGCGAACTTGTCGGATGTTTCAACGGTTTGCGCAAGCTGAAGCCTTTCGCGGGCCAGCCTTTCGGCCGCATCGTAATCGCCGGCGGAACGGCGGTTCTCAAACAGATAGTTCAGCGCGCTCCGGTATTCGGGGCTGTTGGTGCCGTGCTTTTGTTCGGCATGTTGAAGCGCCGTAGCCAGAAGGACTCTTGCATCTTCGCTGCGCCCGGCGGCGACTTCGAGGTTAGCGAGCGTGATGAGCTCGTTCGTCAGCAGCCCGCTCGAATCCGGCGCCGCCAAGGCTTGAGCTTCGCGAAACCTGACAATCCGTTCCTCAATCGCCAGAGCTTCCGTGGCCGAACCGTGCAAGCTAAGAAAGCCGGCGAGTTGCTGCATAACGCCGAGACGTTCTTCCTGGTTGAGAGAGGTTTGCGCGAGTCGATCATTGTACAGAGCCTCGGCATCTGTAATGCGGCCGTGATTGCTATAAAACGCCGCCATGGAACTGCGTGGCTCGCCGACAAACGCCAGGCGCGGCCCAGGCGAGCTATAAAACCTCTGGATCACCACCTCCGAAAGATCCGGCGGCGGAGAATTGAGCGTGGTGCGGTACAGATCCTCGGCCTCGCTGAGATCGCCCTCCTGTTCGCGAACGAACGCCAGGCTCTGCAGGAACGCGGTGTAGAGGGGACTCTTGTGAGCCGAGCGATTCTCGATCGCCAGGGACGATCGGAGAACGCTTTCGGCTTTCACATACTCCGAATTCCGGATCAGGTAATCGGCAAGCATGTATTGGATACGGAGCCCGACGACCTGCAGTCTGGGAGTGTCGCACAGGGCTGCAGCCTCGGCGTAGACGGCCTCGGCGCGAAGATCGCGTCCCAGAACGGCATAGATGCGAGAAGCGGTGTGGACGCCCTCGAGAAAACCGGGGTCGGCCGGCCCGGCGGCGCGTACCGCGGCCCACCCCTTTTCAGCCGAAACGGCAGCATCGGCGGCTAATCCGTTAATCAAGCCGCGGTCCGCGTCGTCGAAGTACTTCGACCCGGCGCTGCGGGCCTCAGTAGCTGCGAACGATGCTGCCAATAGTACGATGCCGGCGAGAATTGCGCCCCGCAATGTTCTCACGCGTCAATTATCGCCAGAGAAGGCAGTGGGCTTGCCGTTCAGTCGCGTGTATCGACTGCGTCCATGGCAGTTCGAGCCGGCTCGATGATCAGTGGGGCGACATACTAAGCCTGTTGTCGCGCTCCGAGGCTGCCAGATCTGCGCGGGTTTTTGCCATAAGCGCAGAGATGCCGCCATTGTCACGAATGTAAGCATCCAAACCTTGCGATTGGATTTGGCGCAATGGGGCCGCAAGAGTAGTCCATCCAAGGGTGGGGGATTCTGCATCAGTGCCAGCACCTGGGGGGCGTCGCAGGAGCGTTGAAGGGAGGGAGCCAACAGTGCAGTGCCTGGCTGGGACGGATTGCTTTGCGAACGCGGCAACCAAAGCGGAAGCTTCGCAGCTTCGTCTCCTTCCCCTTTGACGAAGCGTACCCTTCCTGAACGCTTCGACCGATTGGTTGCCCTTCAAGGCGGGCAGGAATGTCCAAGTGGCCAGACTGCCCCTAAGCAGCTCAGACGCGGATTCGGACCCGTAAATAGCATGAATGTTTTTCACGGAGCCGCTCGAATCGACAGTGAATTCGAGGACGGCGCTTTCGTTCGAGAATTCGCGATAATCAGCCTTCGGCATCGTGCCATCCTTGAAGACTGGCGGCGCGACGCTTGCTTCAGAAGGGAAAGCTATCGTACCTGAAGCCCACCAGGGTCCCGCCCACCCCCACCCTTGATGGAAGTTCACGTTGACCTGCGCCTCGGCTGTAACCGCCATCCCATCTTTCATGCTCGGCTTGAATCGCCATTTCCAGACCGCTTCAATGGCTTTCTCGTCCAATCCGAAGCCCAATGACGTGAGAACCCTGAAATCTCGCGCGGTTCCGTCCGGCTGAATGGCTATGGATAGCAGTACCGTCCCCTCAGCGCGTAATTTCCGACCTGCTTCCGAGTATCCCGGCTCCACTTTGGTGGTTAGGACCGGCGGGGACACTCCGTTGCCAATTCGGTATACACCGTTGGGGCCCATTGTACCCAGTCCAGCCGGAGTAGGTACCTGTTTCGTGGCGTCGCTCACGCGCCCTGGATTAGCTTCCGAGTCGTTGCCAACTCGACTCACACTGCCGGGACCTGCCGTGTCCGATCCAGCAGGAGTAGGTACCTGCTTCGCGGCGTCGCTCACGCCCCCTGGCTTAGGTGCTTCCGATTATTCCGCCTCCGCCTTGGTGAGTAGGGACGGCATGGAAAGGCAGCGCTTCGATCTGCTCCGGCGACATGTAGCTGGGGGTGCCCATCACCATACCAGTCAGCGTGGATTGGTCCGTGGTGGTAATCTTCGCGATACCGAAGTCGGCGATTTTTACTCTCATGCCTTTGTCGATCATGATGTTCGCGGGCTTGATATCCCTGTGAACCACGCCTTTCCAATGGGCATAGTCCAGCGCGGCGGCGGCCTGCCATAGCATTCCGAGAGCGTCGCGCGCGGGATCCTCCGGCCCGACGCCAGCACCTGGTGAAGCGATACCCCTTCCACCAATTCCATGGCGATGAATGCCAGGTCGCCTTCCTGCCCCACGTCAAAGATAACCATCGCTGGCGCCGCGGTTTTGCTGCTCGTCTCATTGCTTGCGGGCTACCTTCCTACGCGCCCGATGAGCCTCGATCCGGTGGATGTTCTCGGGAGCGAGTAAACGCTGGCTGCCTGAAACATTGAGCGCTGCGTCCAGCTTGGCAACTCACCACCAGCTGGACTTTAGATTGCAGACACGCCTTCACGCGTCCCCAGGATCTCCAGATACCGCGCCACCGTCTCAATCCCCCGGTAGAAATTCGGCAGGTGGAACTTCTCGTTCGGCGCGTGCAGGTTGTCATCGGGCAGGCCGAAGCCCATCATCACGCTCGGAATCCCCAGGTACTTGTCGAACACCCCCACAATCGGAATCGACCCGCCCGACCGGATGTACACCGTCTCCTTGCCGAACGTCTCTTGCAGCGCCTCGGCCCCGGCCTGGATGAACCGGTTGTCCGGATTGGTGAGCGACGGCGCCCCCGAATGCAGCACCTTCAACTCCGCCGTCACGCCCTTCGGGCAGGCCATTTTCACCGCCGCGCGCATTTGCTCGATGGATTCATCCACCCGCTGATCGCCCACCAGCCGCGTGCTGATCTTGGCCACCGCCCGCGCCGGAATCACCGTCTTCGCGCCTTCGCCCGTGAACCCGCCGCGAATCCCATGTACCTCCACCGTCGGACGCGCCCACACCCGCTCAAACAGCGGCACCCCCGGCTCGCCCACCAGTTCGCGCGCGCCCATTTCCTTCTCCGTGTATTCCTGGGCGTCGAACGGCAGCCGCGCCCAGGCTGCGCGCTCCTTGGCGTCGGGCGGCGCCACGCGGTCGTAAAAGCCCGGCACCAGGATGTGCCCGTCGCGGTCCTTCAACGCGCAAATAATCTCAGCCACCGCCTGCATCGGGTTCGGCGCCGCGCCGCCGTAGACGCCCGAATGCAGATCGTGACTGGCCCCCTCCACCAGCAGTTCGTAATACACCATGCCGCGCAGCCCCACGCATATGGTGGGCAGTTCGGGAGCGAACATTTCGGTATCGCACACCACTGCCGCGTCCACAGCCAGCCGCGGCGGCTTGCTCTTCACGTACTCTTCGATGTGTTCGCCGCCGGTCTCTTCCTCGCCTTCCAGCAGGAACTTCACGTTCACCGGAAGCCTGCCCGTAGCTTTCAATAACCCCTCGACGGCTTTGATCTGAATGTAGACCTGCCCCTTGTCGTCGCAGGCCCCGCGCGCGAAGATATCGTCCCCCCGCACCTCCGGTTCAAACGGCGGCGACTTCCATTCATCCAGCGGGTCCGGCGGCTGCACATCGTAGTGGCCGTAGAACAAGATGGTGGGCTTGCCCGGCGCCCCGAGCCATTCCGCATAGACCAGCGGATTGCCCGTCCCTTCGATCAACTCCGCGGCGGTCATCCCCGCCGCCCGCAGTTCGTTCAGCGCGAAATCCGCCGCCCGCCGGATATCGCCCTTATGTTCGGAGAGCGTGCTGATGCTCGGAATGCGCAGAAACGTCTTCAACCCTTCGAGAAACTCGGCTTGGTGCTCCTGATAGTAGTTCATAAGACTCCTACCAGTATGCGTCTTCGAAGGCGCGGGTGAGCATAGACTGGGTGCGCCCGCCCTTCTGTTCCCAACTGTCCCAGCTGTCCCGATTTACCTACTGTCCACACGTAATGGACAGAATATAATAGTGGACAAGATGCCATCCCTCCAAACAGACAACGAAGCGGCCCTCGATCATCTTCGGTCGCTCCCTTTCGTCCGCAAACTCCGCTTCCTTCCCGCCGATGGTCGCGCGGACCCGGCGCTTGATGGGATTCTCGAAATCAAGACCCCTCAGGGGCTATATCGCTTGCCCGTCCAGGTCAAGAGATCGTACCTCGACCGCAGCCTTGTGAACGCCATCATCAGCCGGGTGTCGGGTCGCAAAATAGCCAGGAAACGAGGCCGGCCAGCGAAGCTGAACGGAAGACTCCTGCTGGCCCGCTACGTCCCTCCCGCCATAGGTGAGCAGTTCGTGGAGTCCGGCATTTGCTTTGCCGACGTACCGGGCAATATCCATTTGCGGCTGGGAGCGGAGTACAACTGGACGATGCTCGGAAAACGCGAGCCGCCGAAACTGCCGGAAGCGGAACGCACTACCCCAGCGACGATCCAACTCTTGTTTCAGCTTGCCGCCGAGCCGCCGGCGGCCAAATGGACGGTCCGCGATCTCGCCCGCGCCGCCGGAATCGGCAAGAGTAAGGTGGCGCAACTCCGGCAGCAGTTTATCCGGGAACGAGTCTTGACTGGCGGAATAGACGGACTCGAGTTTCGCATGACACCAGCAATCGCCGACCGCCTGGTGGCGGGCTATGGCCAGATTCTGCGGCCCAAACTCCTGCTCGGCCGCTACCGCTATCCAGACGCCTCCGTCGAGCAATTCGTGGAGCGCCTGTCAAAGGACGCCCGCGCCAAGAAAATGGCGTACGCCCTGACCGGCGGACCCGCAGCCGGCCTGATGCAACATCTTTACCGTGGCCCCGAAGCTCCAGTCTTCCTCGCCGCGTCCGGCTCTGGAGCGCAACGTCACTTGCGGCTGATACCGGATCGGAACGGGCCGGTAGTCTTGCTTAAGCCTTTCGGTCAACTTGTCTACGGGCGTGAAGTCGATGGCAAAATGGTCGCCCCTCCCTGGCTAATATATGCTGAATTGTTGACCAGCGGCGATCCCCGGGCGCGCGAGGCGGCTGAGGAGCTTCGCCGCGAATACCTTCAATGATCGAAGTTCTCACTCCCGATCAGATTGCCGACTTGGCCGGGATCAAAGAAATCTGCGATGAAATGCAAGCCGAACTGGTGGTGATCGGAGCCACGGCGCTGCTCATCCTGCTCGGCGATCTCAGGCGTTTCACGCGCGACGTCGATCTTACCGTAGCGCTCGACCTCAATGACTTCGACCGTTTGACAAGCCGTCTCGCCAGTATCGGATGGGCATCTTCCGCCAGGCAGGAGCACCGCTGGATTGCCCCGCGCCAGACGATTGTCGACCTCATCCCCGCTGGCCCCCACCCTTCGCCGCCAGGGCGCCATCACTTGGCCGGTTAGCCAACTCACCATGAGCCTTGCCGGCTTCGACCACGTGTTTGCCCACGCCGTTCCTGTGCAAATGTCAGGCGGATTGAGCCTCCGCGTTGCGCCACCGGCAGTCACGGCGTTGCTCAAGATCGTCGCCTATATGGAAGACCCGTACCGGCGGGCGAAAGATCTTCAGGATATGCGTGTCATTCTCGCGCGTTACGAAGAGAATGGCGATCGCCTGTTCTCGGACGCGGTGTTTGATGCGCAACTTCCGGACTTCGAATTCGCGAATGCGTTTCTATTTGGCTTGGATTTGCGCGAGTTCGCGACGAACGAGGATGCCGGTTACATCGGTCGATTCCTTGACCGCTTTCCGGCACGGGATAGGGAAGGGCGGTTTGAGGAGGACCTTGACTTCGGCACGAAAACCTTTCGCGGTCAGATCGAGGCCTTCAGGGAGGGTTTCATCGGCGGGCAATGACCCTTCGTTGCTGGAAGCGACCCAGCTTCGTCTCCGCGTCAAATCCGAACTACCCTCCGTGTCCCCTCTATTCCAGCCAGAAATCCCGCGGATACAGCCAATGCACCCGCGCATCCGCGCCCTCGACCTGCTTCAGGTACTCCTCGTACGCCGCCAGTTGCTGGGCCGGCCCGATTGCGAAGTACACGCCGCCGGCCACGTCTTGCGCTTTCACACCCATCCCCGGCAGCACTTTCGCATATAGGCCTTTCATCCGCCGGAACAGTTCCTCGCCCAGGTTCGGGGTTTTCCGCAAATCCAAAACCGCCTGGTGGAATCGCGTCACCACCTCGGCCGTCAGCCCGTCGGCCAAGTCGTTGGCCATCGCCTCGCCGCGCGTTTCGTAGGCCAGCGACGACCGCGTTCCATCGAACGCCCCCGCCACGGCATACTCCGTCAGCGACCCGTCCGGCGCCGTCTTCTTCATTTCGTCGATTACGAACTTCAGCGTCTGCGGCAACTCCGGCGTGCGCTCGGCATAGTAGTTCAAACGCCCCTCCGCCGGCCGCACGCGAATGCCGTTGCTGTAGGCCAGACCCGCCCCCCAGGTCTTCATGAACACAGAGTGCGCGCCGCCGCCCGCATACAGGTTGGTGGCCAGGTAATCCAGTAACTTGTCACGGCTGGTATCGTGGTAACTCGCCACCGGCGCCGAATTCAAAAACACGCCGCCTTGCGAGTTGGCGTTCAACAATCCCACGAAGACCGGATGCGCCGCGTTATTCCCGCCCCCGGCTTCAGCCCCGCGCTGGGCTTTATCCTCACGCTGCGCCAGTCGCCGGTCCACGCGCCGCTCCTCGCGGTATACGGCCTGCTTCACCGGCGCCCTGTCCAGCCGTCCGGCCAGCTCCTGAATGTCCGCACCCAGTTCCTTCTGGGTCGCGCCCGATGCCGTCAAGAACATCCGCGCCCGGCCCGCGTTCAGAATCAGCCGCCGCACTTCATCCAGCGCCGTGAGCGTCCGCTCGGGCCCTGCGCGCAGATCGCGCGCCATCTGGCCGCATAGGTACTTCCAGTCGGCCGCCAGGTGGGCATCCGGAATGTCCGCCATCGTCGCATCCAGGTCTTTCGCCGCTTCCACGGCCAGCGCCTTCTCCGCCGGCGCCAGTTTCTCCATGGCGGCGTACTTTCCTTCCCGCACCGCAGCCAGCAGTTCCTTCCGCTCCGCCCGCGACCCGCCGGCGTCTCCTAACCCATCCAGGAATCCGTAGACCGCTTCCGACCCGCCCGGCTTCAGCATCCACCGCAGCCGGTAGACATTGTGCGTGCGCGTCATGAACGACGCCGTGGCCAGCAGTAGTGGATTGTCCTGACGCCGGTAGGCCACCGCCGGGTCGTTGACCCAGTTTTCCTCCGCCGTCTGCGTGGTGTTCCGCAACTGCGCCAGCGACTGGTCCACCAGGTCGCGAATGCGCGGCAGGTTTTCCGGCCGCCAGTCCGGCTGCCACAGCACCAGCTTCATCCACTCCAGCGCCCGCCGCGCCTCCACCGGGTCATTTCCGGCGCCGCGCACCACCAGTTCGTAGCGGTCCGTAGTTGCATTGGTGCTGAACGTCGCGTTGAGGCTCAGAATCTCGTTGCGCATCCGCTGCGTCATCTGTTCGTACGAAACCGGGTTACCGTTTTCGATCACGCCCACCCGCGTCAGCAGCGCCGGCAGCAACGAGACGTAAACCAGCCGGTCCTCCGGCACTGCATCCAGGCGCAGCGCCAGGCCGGTGGTCCCACCGGTCAGGCTGTCGAAAGTCCCACCGACCAAAGGCACGCCGCCGGCCAGCCTGGTCTGTTTGTAATCCAATTGATCGTCGAGCGTCATGGGCGGCTTGTCGATAAACTTCGAAGGAGTTACCGCCTTGGCCGCCTTTTCGATGACGGCTGTGGCCGCATCGTACTCTTCACGATACCGCTCCATGGCCTGCTGGTCCGTGGCCGTGCCGTACTTTTCCTTGAGCCGCGCCACCTCCGCCGCCGCGCGGTCTTCGCGCTCTTTGGCCTCCTGCCCTGCCAGCTTCGGGTCCGCCTTGGCCGCCTCCACATACGGCGTCACACCCGTAATCTTCCACTGCGACAGGTAGTCGCGCCAGATGTTCCTGCTGCCCGCAATCAGGGTTTCGATCGCCGCCAGCTCCGGCCTTTCGGTCAGCGATTTCCGGAAGCCCGGCTCCTTGTTCAGCTCGTACATGTGTCCCGCCCAGGCGCCGCCCGTGCTCCGCAGGCCGAAGCCGGGCGGCGAATTCACGAACTTCGAAAGCGCGCGCCGCTGCTCCAGGATGCGGCTCTTCAGCCTCTCGTTGAACTGCGTCAGTTCCGCCGACCCGTCCGGGTAGGCCGCGATTTTCGCCAACTCGTCCATCACCTTGCCCCGCAGCATCCCCAGATCCTGGTCGTTCATGTGCGCCACCGGCAAGTCTTGGAACATCACCAGCACCGGATGGCCCTGGTCGGTGTCGATGTACGCGTTCACGCCGCGCGCCCCGAAATCGGCCTCGCGTGTCTTGCTGTCGATCAGGCGCTTATAGAGGTTAGTGTCCGGTCCGCCCGCCACATTGCTCAAGAACAGCCCCGCCAGAATCTGCTCCATCGCGTTGAGCTTGCGGTCGGCCGGCCACAGCATCATCACAGAGCCCGGCTGCTGATCGTTGCGGAAGGGATAGGCCACGTACTCGATGCGCCCGCCCGCCGGACCCGCCGCGCCCGAACCCTGCGGAGACCCCGGCGCGGGCAACTGGCTCTCCGTCATCACCGGCAGCGCCGGCTTCTCCGATTCCGCGCGCCGCAGCGACGCGTCCAGCCGGTCGAGCGCGGGCCCGAGCGCCATCTCCTTCGGCAGCGACGCAATCATCCCCATGTTGGCCAGAAAGTAATGCGCCGCATGAAACCGCCGGATGTCCGATGGCTGAATCATCCGCAGCGCCGCGGGCAACCCACCCGACGAAAACGAAAGTGGATGCTCCGGCCCGTACAACGCCACCAACGCCGCACGGTACAGCCGGGAGATGGCCTGATCCATCGACGTCACCATCTCCGCGTACACGCTACCCTTTTCCTCCAGGTGCAACCGCCCATCCGCCGGATTGACGCTCACCCCGAAGTTGCGGACCTCGCGGTGCACCTCCTCGTCGGTATAGTCCGGGTGCAGCAGCGCGTCCAGCGTGCGGTCCAGATTCTGGTAGAAGACCTCCGGGCCGGCCGGCGAGTAGAAATCGTAACAGGTCCTCCACTGTTCGGTGAACGCACTGGAGGCCACCAGCGACATCCCCTCCTCACTGCCCAGCGCCCGGCCCTTGTTGCCCTTGCCCAACAGCAGGTGCTCCTGGGTATGCGGCTCGCCCATGTTGGAGGTCGGGTAGGTGGTCACCCAGATAAAGGCTTGCGGCACCGACTGAATCTGCAGCAGGTCCAGCGTGAACCCGCTCCGTTCATGCCGGAACCGCGCCCCCATGGGGCGGTCGGAATCGTCCAGATACACCGCCATGGTCTTGAACCCGCCGATGATCCGGCCTTCGGTCAAGTTGGCGTAGGAGGCGCCAGGTGGCTGGGACCAGACCGCCGCCACCGCCAGCAAGGACAAGAAAAGGATCGAATAATGCATTGCCACCCCTTTAGCCTAACCGACGCGGCCTAAACCGGCGTAGCACGACCAACTCTCCCAGACATCCAAGGCTTCCAGAAACAAGCGCGGAACGCCTGAAAAAGAATCGCTTCAGTTGCTCTTCGAGTCATTTCACCGATTGGCCGCTAAACGGTCACCACCGTTTCGGAATAGTTATCGAACTTCCCCTCAATAACATACACTCTATCGTCCGTCCAAACCCCTGCACTCTGATGTTAAACAAGAGGAGTACGGGCTACGCCCCACCTGGCATGAAGTCGGTAACTATGTCTTTCAGCCGCGCCGTTCAGGGCCTCTGCCGCCGGACGTTCGGTCGCAGGGCTAAAATGGGTTCGTTCGGTGGGGCGCAAGCGGTTTCGTTTTCTTCGGTTTGGACCGCCAAAATGGGTTTGTTTGGAAATTCCGCCCCGCCCCCAGGCCCCGCAGGAACGTATTGAAACTCACGAAACGCCCGCCGGAGCCTGGAACGGACCTCGCCGGGGCAGCGCCGGCGCCAGTTGACCGACAATCACCAGGGCCGCCGCTCCAATCGCCTGCAACGCAGCTTTTGGACACTAGGGGAGGCCCGGAAGCCGAACGGCCAGGAGGCCGGTCTCA
The DNA here is from genome assembly GCA_035570275.1 of Candidatus Acidiferrales bacterium. GTDB lineage: Bacteria > Acidobacteriota > Terriglobia > Bryobacterales > Bryobacteraceae > DATMNI01. The sequence continues at coordinate 37,164 of DATMNI010000223.1, forward strand.
CGACGCGATATAATGGGTTGTAAGACTCCACGTACCGTAACCCTAAATGACTGAAATGAGCGTCATCTGGCTGCGGGTGGCCGCAGCCTTGTATTCGCTCGGCCTCCTGCACGCCATCCTTACTCTGATCCGCCGCCGGGAGCATCTGTTCCGTGTGGCGCTGGCCGCTTTCACACTCGGATCGGTTTTCCACTTCGTCTCCATCCTGGAAGAGGGCATCGTGAGCAATCGCTGCCCCATCACCAACATCTACGAAACCCTCTCCATGTGCGCTTTCCTGGTGGTGGTGGTCTATCTCTTCGTCCACTGGCGCTACAAAGTGGAAAGCCTCAGCGTGTTCATTTTCCCCCTGGTCTTCGTCATGGCCCTGGTGGCAACCCTGGGCAACCCGGTGAGCGCCTGGTCGAGCCCGGTGATTCGCAACGTCTGGCTGACGGTGCATATTGTGCTGGTGCTGCTGGGCTACGCCGCCCTGCTGTTCACCGCCGTGGCATCGGTGGTTTACCTCTTCCAGGAACGCGAGCTCAAGGCCAAAAAACCGCGCAAGTTTTACTACCGCCTGCCCGCGCTGGGCACGTTGGACGAGTTGATTTCCAGGTCGATGGCGATGGGCTTTGTGTTGATTACGCTGGCTGTCATTGCCGCCAGCACCTGGGCTTCTATCGAGGCGAAGGCCAATTGGATCAGCCAGCCGAAGATCGCAATTTCGTTTATTACCTGGGGCGTTTACATGGCGCTGGTCTTTCTGCGGACCACGGCTGGTTGGCGCGGGCGCAAGGCCGCTATCATGACCATCGCGCTGGTTTGCTTCGCCGCCATCACATGGGCCGCGCACTCCCAGCTCGGAACCATGTTGAACAAACAATGAACGCTCTGAACAAACAGTGAACGCGCTGAACCAACAATGAAGCTGCTCATCACCGGCGTGAGTCACAAGACGGCCCCCGTCGAGGTGCGGGAACGCCTGGCATTCCGTGAGGAGTCGCTTCCGGCCGCCCTGGCCGATCTCAAGGCCCGCGATGGTGTGGCCGAGGCCGTCATTCTCTCCACGTGCAACCGCGTGGAGATTACGATTACTACTGAAGACCAATTCGACCCGCAAGCCATCGTCGACGCTTTCCTGGCCGAGCAGAAGGGCGTGGACCCGGACGCGATTGAACCGCACCTCTACCGGCACATGGGCAAGGAAGCCATCCATCACCTGTTCCGCGTGGCCGCCAGCCTGGATTCCATGGTGGTGGGCGAGCCGCAGATCCTGGGCCAGCTCAAAGCGGCCTATGCCGCCGCTAAGAATTGCGGCTCGGTATGCGGGTGGCTGGATGGGCTGATGACCCGGACCTTCAGCGTGGCCAAGCGGGTGCGCTCGGAGACCGGCATCGGGCAGATGGCGGTTTCGGTGAGCTATGCCGCGGTGGAGCTGGCGCGCAAGATTTTCGGGTCGCTTACCAACCGCACCGTGATGATCGTCGGGGCGGGGAAGATGTCGGAACTGGCCGCGCGCCACCTGCGGCGCTCCGGCGCGTCCCACGTCTTCGTCACCAACCGCACTCACGAGCGGGCCGTGGAGATGGCCAGGTTGTTTCAAGGGACGCCCGTCGAATACGGCCGCTTCACCGCCATGTTGCCGGAGGTGGATATTCTGATCTCTTCTTCCGGCGCGCCGCACTACATCCTGCATAAGGACGAAATGCAGCGCGTGATTTCGGCGCGCCGCAACAAGCCGATGTTTCTGATCGATATCGCGGTGCCGCGCAATATCGAACCTTCGGTCAACGAGATCGACAACGTCTTCCTCTACGATATCGACGACCTGCAGGAGGTGGTGAACGCCAATTTGCGGGAGCGCGCCAAGGAAGCCGATCGCGCCGAGTCGATGGTCGCCGAAGAAGTGGAGCGCATGATGGCGCGGCTCAAGGTGGCCGAAGTCACGCCGGTCATCGTGGGCCTGCAGGAACAGTGGGAACAGATTCGCGTGGCCGAGATGGACAAAACCCGCCGCAAGTACGGGCCGTTCACGCCGGAGCAGGAACACGCTATGGAGGCGCTGACTAAGGGCATCATCAACAAGATCGCCCACGGGCCGATTTCCGAGTTGCGCAATCACGCCGGCAACCCCGAAGGCGCGCAGGTGGTAGCGGCGATCAGAAAGGCATTTCACCTCCAGGGTTGATCGATAAGGATTGATCGATAAGGATTGATCGATAAGGATTGATTCAATGCTCGTCATCGCTTCGCGCGGTTCGCAACTCGCATTGTGGCAGGCCCGCTGGGTGTCGGCGCAACTGACGGCCGCCGGCCACGAATGCCGCATCGAGATCATCAAGACCACCGGCGACAAGATCACCGATGTGCCGCTGGCCCAGATCGGCTCCCTGGTCGGCTCAAAAGGGCTATTCACCAAAGAGATTGAGGAGGCGCTGTTGGACGGCCGTGCCGACCTGGCGGTGCACAGCCTGAAAGACCTGCCAACTGCGTTGCCGGAAGGTCTGGTTCTGGCCGCCGTGCCCGAGCGCGAGGACCCGCGCGATGCCGTGGTGGGGAAACCGCTCGCCGAGCTGCCCGCGGGCGCCAGGGTCGGGACCAGTTCGCTGCGTCGCGCCGCACAACTGCGCAGGCTGCGGCCGGATCTGGTGGTGGAATCGGTGCGCGGCAACCTGGATACCCGGCTGCGGAAGCTGGATGAAGGCCAGTATGACGCCATCCTGCTGGCCGCCGCCGGCCTGAAACGGCTGGGATGGGCTGCGCGCATCGCCGAGATTCTGGAACCGGAGCGGATGTGCTCCGCCGTGGGCCAGGGCGCTCTGGCGATTGAGACCCGCGCCGCCGGCGCCGGCCGCGATGCCTGCGCCGCGCTGGATCACGCCGACACGCATGCCGCCGTGATGGCCGAGCGTGGTTTGCTGGGCGCGCTGGGCGGCGGATGTCAGGTGCCCATCGGTGCCCACGCCTCGGTAGCGGGCGGGCGATTGCGCTTGCAGGCGATTGTGGTTTCGCCCGATGGCGCAGAGGTAGTGCGGGCGGAAGCGGAAGGAGCTGTGGAAGATGCCGAGTCGATCGGCCGGGCCCTCGGTGCGGACCTGCTGAAACAGGGCGCGCAGCGGATACTGGAGGCGGTCTTGTGAGGCAGGTTGGAAACCTGGTTGTTAACTGGCCACTGGCCACCGGCCACCGGCCACTGGCCACCAGCCACCGGCCACTGGCCACCAGCCACCGGCCACCGGCCACAGGCCACCGGCATCCGGCATCTGATGACTAAGGTCTATCTCATCGGCGCGGGCCCGGGTGACCCGGAACTCATTACGTGCAAAGGCCGCCGGATTCTGGAACGGGCCGATGCCGTGCTCTTCGACCACCTGGCGCCATCCGCGCTCCTGGACCTCGCCCCACCCCACGCCGAGCGTATCTACGTCGGCAAGAAAAAATCCGCCCACGCCTTCACCCAGGAGGAAATCTGCGCCATGCTCATTGAGCGCGCCGGGCGCGGCCTCACGGTGGTGCGGCTCAAGGGCGGCGACCCGTTTATTTTCGGCCGCGGCGGTGAGGAGGCGGAAGCCCTGGCCGATGCCGGCATACCGTTCGAAATCGTGCCCGGTATCACCACACCCCTGGGCATCGCGGCTTACACCGGCGTTCCGTTGACGCACCGCGACCACACTTCGGTGGTCACCTTCGTGACCGGCCATGCCGTGGGCGCCATCGATTGGGGCAAGGTGGGCCACGCCGAAACGCTGGTGATCTTCATGGGGCTCACCACCTTTGCCGATATCGCCCGCGAATTGATGGCGCGCGGCCGCGACCCCGATACTCCGGCGATGGCCGTCCGTTGGGCCACGCGCCCCGATCAGGAAACGCTCACCGGCACCCTGCGCACGCTGCCCGCGCTCATCGCCGAAGGCCGCATGAAGCCGCCAGCCACCATCATCGTGGGCGAAGTGGTGCGGCTCCGCGAGAAGCTGGACTGGTTTGAGCGCCAGCCGTTGTTCCGCCGCCGCATTGTGGTGACCCGCGCCAAGGGGCAGGCCGATGCGCTTTCCTCGCGGCTCCTCGCCTTGGGAGCCGAGGTGATCGAACTGCCCACCATCGAGATGGTTCCAGCGTCCGATTACGGCCCGCTCGACCGCGCCATCGCCGAGCTGCCGTCATACGACTGGCTGATCTTCACCAGCGTTAATGGTGTCCGTTTTTTCATGGACCGGCTGGACCGTTCCACCGCCGACCTGCGTAGGCTGCGCGCCAGAGTTTGCGCCATCGGCCCGGCCACGCGAGCCGCCGTGGAAGCGCTGCACCTGAAGGTGGACCTGATGGGCAAGGAATATGTCGCAGAGGGATTGCTGGCCGCCTTCGCCGAACACGACCTGGCCGGCCGGCGTGTGCTGCTTCCCCGCGCCGCGGTTGCCCGCGACCTGGTTCCCGGCGAACTGCGCCGCCGCGGTGCGCAGGTGGATGTGGTGGAGGCCTACCGTACCGTGGTCCCCGAAGGCACAAGCCAGCGGGCCCGCGAGGTGGCCGCCACCAAGCCCGATTGCATCACGTTCACCAGTTCCTCCACGGTGCAAAACTTCGTGGCGGTTGCCGGCGCCGCGGCGCTTCAGGATGTCGATGTGGTTTCGATCGGCCCGATCACTACCCAGACCGCGCGCGGCCTCGGCATCCAGGTCACGGCCGAGGCGAAAATTTTCACGGTGGAAGGCCTGGTGGATGCCGTGCTCGCGTTGTACAACGCGCGATGAGCGCCGTGGTCCAGGCGCTGCCCACCCGCCAAGGCCGCGGCCGGCGCGTAACAGGGCTGGCCGCCGCCGTCGAAGAGTTCAAGCTCGTCGCGCTCCGCACATACCAGCGGCATCGGCCACTGGCGGCGCGGGAGCGAGGTATAACCGGCATCGGGCTAATTCACCGTCATCGGGGGTTCTGGCGTGATGGGCGATTGAGTGCCCAGCGATGGGGCTGTCTGTGAATTGACGGCGGCCGCTTGAGAGCCATGTAACTGGCTATATGCAGCTCAAATTGCTGAGTCTGAAGTCGCCTGGTGCCCGCTGTGCTCGGGTTGTACGCCGGGCGAAGTGCGCCGTGATCCAGAGGCAGCACACCCGCCAAGGCCGCGGCCAGCGCGTAACAGGGGCGCTAGAATAACAGGCAGGACGAAACACGATGGCTACCCTTCCGGATCTGATCACGGTGGAGCAATTCCGGCAACTGCCGAAAGGCGGCGAATTCGCGTATGAACTGCATGATGGCAAGGTGGTGGCGGTGACCAGGCCGAAGGCGCGCCACTGGAGCCTGCAATCACATCTGGTTGGTCTGCTGGAACCGAAGCTGAAGGCGTTCGGTAAAGTTGGGATGGAACTGCCCTACCGGCCCGTTGCCGAGTTCGACCTGCGGGCCGCCGATGTGGCCGCGGTATCGCGAAAGCGGTTCGACGCCATTGACCCCGATGACAACCTTCGGGGCGCGCCGGAGTTGGTGATCGAGATCAAATCGCCATCGAACACGCAACGGAAGCTTCAGGCCTTGGCGCGTCTGTGCCTGGAAAACGGGACCATCGAGGTCTGGACTATGGATACCAACAAGAAAGCGGTATCGGTGAATCACCGTGACGGATCGGTGGTGCTGTATGGCTCCGGAAGCAACATTCCGCTCACCGCGTTCGGCGGCGGCGAGTTGGCCGTTGACGAGATCTTCGGGTAGGACACTATGGCTACCCTTCCGGATCTGATCACGGTGGAGCAATTCCGGCAATTGCCGAAAGGCGGCGAATTCGCGTATGAACTGCTTGATGGCAGGGTGGTGGCGGTGACCAGGCCGAAGCCGCGTCACTGGAAACTGCAGCGGCAGCTAGCCCGGTTGCTCGAGCCGAAGCTGAAGGCGTTCGGCGAGGTTGCGACGGAGGTGCCGTTCCGGCCTGTCGCCGAGTTCAATTTACGCGCCGCGGATGTCGCGGTGATATCGCACCGGCGATGGGAAGCTATTGACCCGGATGACGACCTGCGGGGCGCGCCGGAGTTGGTGATCGAGATCAAATCGCCCTCGAACACGCAGCGGAAGGTTCAGGAGTTGGCGCGTCTGTGCATGGAGAACGGGGCCATCCAGTTCTGGATTCTGGATTCCAACAAGAAAACGGTATCGGTGACTCACCGCGACGGATCGGTGGTGGTGTATGGACCCGGCAGCAATATTCCGCTCACCGCGTTCGGCGGCGGCGAGTTGGCAGTGGACGAGATCTTCGGTTAAGATCCGCGACCCAGAGGGTCGCGGCCACTATCGCGCACGTTTGTCGGGTTTTCCCAGAGACCAATTCCAATTGCGAATCTCCGGCATGTCTTCGCCGTGTTTGTGGATGTAGGCGGTGTGGTCTAGCAGTTTGTCACGAAGATACTGTTTGGCGTAGGCGGCTCGCGAGCCCAACCCCGCCACGCGATCGATGACGTCGCCTGCCAGATGGAAGCGGTCGAGCTCGTTCAACACCACCATGTCAAAGGGCGTGGTGGTCGTCCCCTCTTCTTTGTAGCCGCGGACGTGCATCTGCTGGTGATTGGTGCGGCGATAGGTCAGGCGGTGAATCAGCCAGGGGTAACCGTGGAACGCGAAAATGATGGGCTTATCCGTGGTGAAAAGAGTATCGAAATCCTTGTCGCTGAGTCCGTGGGGATGCTCGCTCCGGGGCTGCAGCGTCATCAAATTCACCACGTTGACAACGCGGATCTTCAGATCGGGAAACTGTTGCCGCAGTACCTCCACGGCGGCCAGCGTCTCTAGCGTGGGCACGTCGCCGCAACAAGCCATGACCACATCCGGGTCGCCGCCTTCGTCATTGCTGGCCCATTCCCAGATGCCGAGCCCGGCCGTGCAGTGTTTGATAGCGGAATCCATGTCCAGCCATTGCAGTTCCGGCTGTTTGCCCGCCACAATGACATTGACGTAATTGCGGCTGCGCAGACAGTGGTCGGTTACCGACAGTAAGGTGTTGGTATCGGGCGGCAGGTAGACGCGGATGATACTCGCCTTCTTATTCACCACGTGGTCCAGGAAACCCGGGTCCTGATGGCTGAAGCCGTTGTTGTCCTGCCGCCACACATGCGAAGTCAGCAGGTAGTTCAGCGAGGCGATGGGCCGCCGCCAGGGTATGTTGCGAGTCACCTTGAGCCACTTGGCGTGCTGGTTAAACATCGAGTCCACAATGTGGATGAAGGCTTCGTAACAGGAGAAGAGCCCGTGCCGGCCAGTCAACAGATAGCCTTCCAGCCAGCCCTCGCACAAGTGTTCGCTCAGCACCTCCATGACGCGGCCGTCGGGTGACACATGGTCGTCGCTTTTCAGGATCTCCGCGGTGGACTCGCGATCCGTGATGTCGAATAAGGCCGTCAGGCGGTTCGATGCCGTCTCATCGGGGCCGAAGACGCGAAAATTGCGGCGCTCCCAATTCAGTTTCATTACATCGCGAAGGAACTCTCCCATCACCCGCGTGGCTTCCGCTACCACGGTACCCGGCTGCGGCACCGCAATGGCATAATCGCGGAATCCCGGCATCTTCAAGTCCGAAAGAAGAAGCCCTCCATTGGCGTGTGGATTGGCTCCCATCCGGCGGTCGCCTTTTGGCGGCAGTTCCGCCAGTTCCGGGATGAGTTTACCGCGAGTGTCGAAGAGTTCTTCGGGCTGGTAGCTTTTCATCCACTCTTCGAGGATCTTCAGGTGCTTGGGTTTAGTCGCCAATTCCGAAAGCGGCACCTGGTGGGCGCGAAACGTGCCTTCTACCGGCAGCCCATCCACTACCTTCGGCCCCGTCCATCCCTTGGGGGTGCGGAAAACGATCATCGGCCAGACAGGCCGCACTTTGAACCCTTTGGTGCGCGCCTCGCTTTGAATGCTCTTAATTTCGGCGATGACGGTGTCGAGTGTTCCCGCCATCGCCTGATGAACTTTATCGGGATCGTCTCCTTCCACGAAATAGGGATGGTATCCGTAGCCGCGGAAGAGCTGTTCCAATTCCGCCTGCGGGATTCGCGCGAGCACAGTGGGGTTGGCGATCTTGTAGCCGTTGAGATGGAGGATGGGCAGCACGGCCCCGTCGTGAACCGGATTCAGGAATTTGTTGGAGTGCCAACTGGCTGCCAGCGGCCCGCTCTCCGCTTCGCCGTCACCCACCACGCAGGCGGCCAGCAAGTCCGGATTGTCGAACACGGCGCCGTACGCGTGCGCCAGGGAATAGCCGAGTTCGCCGCCTTCGTTGATGGAGCCCGGCGTTTCCGGAGCGACGTGGCTGGGAATGCCGCCGGGAAAGGAAAACTGCGTGAACAGCGCTTTCATGCCCGGTTCGTCCTGCGAGATGTTCGGGTAGACCTCGCTATAAATGCCCTCCAGATAGGTGTTGGCCACCAATCCCGGTCCGCCGTGACCGGGGCCGGTGACGTAAATCATATTCAGGTCGTACTGTTTGATGATGCGGTTGAGATGCACATAGATGAAGTTCAAGCCCGGGGTGGTGCCCCAATGGCCCAGCAGACGCGGCTTGACGTGCTCCAGCTTCAACGGCTTCCTCAACAGTGGATTGTCGAAGAGATAGATCTGGCCGACGGACAGGTAGTTGGCGGCGCGCCAATACGCGTTCATCTGGCGCAGGAGTTCGGGCGACAGGGGTTTGTCGATGACCGGTGCTGGTTTATCCATAGCGGGTTTGTCCATGACAGGCTCCTTCGGGATCGATCGCATTCTATTTGGTCTCCTCTTTCCCGGACAGCCGGCAGGCGGCCCGGGCAATCATCAACTCTTCATCGGTTCGTATCACGCGCACGGTGGCGCGGCTGGATTCGGTGGAAATCACCGGGCCGTTGGCGGCATTCCTGGCTCGATCCAATTCGATACCGAGAAACTCTAGCCCGCCGCATACGCGGGCCCGCACCTCCGCGGCGTTTTCGCCGATGCCACCGGCAAACACCAGCGTATCCAACCCGCCCAGCGCAGCCGCGAATGCGCCGATCCATTTACGGGTCTGGTAGCAAAACAATGCCACAGCTTCGGCGGCGCGGATATCGCCGGCCTGCCGCTCCATCAAATCGCGCATGTCTGAGCTGGTTTCAGAAACGCCCAGCAGGCCGGACTCGTGATTGATGATGTGGCTGAACTGTTCGGGCGTCAAATTCCCGGAACGCATCAGGTACCACGCCACGCCGGGGTCCAGATCGCCGGTTCGGGTGCCCATCGGCAACCCGGCGACCGGCGTGAACCCCATGCTGGTGTCGATGCTCTTGCCGTCGCGGACCGCCGCCAGGCTGGCCCCGTTGCCAAGGTGGGCCAGAATCACGCGGCCCTGGGCGGCTGTGGCGCCTGCCACGCGGTCCAGTTCTGAGATGAGGTAGGCGTAGGACAAGCCGTGGAACCCGTAGCGCTGGATCCCCATGGCATCGAAGCGGCGCGGGATGGGCAACAGCCGCGCCACCCGCGGCATGGTGCGGTGAAAGGCCGTGTCAAAGCAGGCCACCTGGAACAGACTCGGATGACGCTCGCGGAAGGCTTCGATCAGTTCAATCTCGGCCGGCAGATGATCCGGATCGTACGGACTGATGCGATGCAGTTCATCCAACAGTTCCGGCGTGACGCGCTGGGGCTCGGTATAGTTCATGCCGTGGACCACGCGGTGCCCCACTGCCTTTACCGAATCGAAGCCGAGTTGGGCTGCAAGCCGGGCTTCCAGCCAATCGATCAGGAAAGCCGCCGCGGACCGGTGATCGGAGGACTCAATGCCGAGACTGCCGCCCTGGTTGCCGGTCCCTGCGTTGCGAGTCTCCTGGTTGGGAGTCTCTGGGTTGAAAGTCAGAACCGTCCCCGGCAAGCCGATGCGGTCCACCTTCCCATGCAGCAGCCGCTGCAGCGGCCCGGTTGTGTCATACAGCGCGAACCGGATGCTCGACGAGCCGCCGTTGATGGTCAGGACCAAACTAGACCCCCAGCTCCCGCAGGGTGCTAAGGAAAGTGATGACAGATTCCCGGCTCAGCATGCCGAAGACGTGGTTGTCGCGCGTGACGGGCAACTGGTTGACTCCATCGCGGTCCATCTGTTGCAGCGCGATCCATAGCTGGGTGTCTGGGTCGGTGCGTTTCAACCGCTCCAGGGGAAGCATGACCTGCGCCGCACTGGTCGTCGCCCATTCGTTCCGCGGCACTTCCTTGATCCGGTGCAGTGTGATCATGCCCACGGTCTCGGCTTCGCGAGTAACCAGAAAGCAGCGCCGCCCGCCGCCGAGGATGTGTTCGTCCACCAACTGTTGCAGCGTCAGGCCGGCTGGTACGGTGGCGCAGTGAACGCTCATGGCTTGCGAAACGGTGTGGCCTGCCAACAGGCCCTGGAACATGGCTTGCTGCACCTGCGCCGAGGCGGCATTGTCGAGAAACCAGCCGATGAAGGCAATCCAAATGCCGCCGCCGAAGTTGCCGTTGATCATTTTCCAGACACCGGCGAAGATAAACAGGAAACCAAAGAAACGGCCCGCGTTGGCCGCGACCAGCGTGGCGCGGCGCAGGTCTTTCGTGGCGGCCCAAACGGCGGCGCGGAAGACACGGCCGCCATCCAGCGGAAAGCCGGGGATCAAGTTGAAAATGGCCAGCGAGAAGTTGATATAGGCCAGATATTTCAACAGGCCCTCCAGCGGCTGGATGGCGGCAACCGCCGGCTGGACCATGGTGTACACCAGGGTGAAAAACACCGCCAACGCCATGCTGACGATGGGTCCGGCGATGGCGACCAGAAACTCCACCTTGGCGCTCGGCAGTTCCGCGCCTATCTGAGCCACGCCGCCGAATATGAACAAGGTGATGCTGCGCACCGGCACTTTGAACCTCAAAGCCACCACCGAGTGTCCCAGTTCATGCAGCAGCACACTGGCAAAGAACAGAGTCGCCGTGGCGGCGCCCGTGAACCAATAAAGCAGCGGCGGCCAGTTCTTAAATTCGGCGGGATAGTAGCTGCCTGCCAGCATCCAGGTGAGCAGCCCAAACATGAGGAACCAGGAATAATCCAAACCAATGGGGATTCCCAGAATCCTGCCTAACGGAATGTTGTGCCGGGCCAGGAGCTTTCTCATTTGGGTTGGGGGCATCCGGCTAATTCCACCGGGGCCGGCCAACTGTGCCCCTGTTGAACCAGCAGACCCTGCGTGGCGTCCGGCCCCCAGGCGCCGCCGGCGTAATTCGGAAAATCGCTGGGAGGGCTGGCTTTCCACACATCCAGCACCGGCATCAATAGCCGCCACGCTGCCTCCACCTGGTCGGCGCGCATGAACAACGTGGCATCGTCGTTAATCACGTCCCAAAGCAATGTCACATAGGCTTCCGGCGATGGCGTGTCGAAGCTTTCGCGGTAGCTGAACCGCATGTCCACCGGCTGCAAAACCATTTTCGGCCCAGGGTGTTTGGCCTGAAAGCGCAGCACGATGCCTTCGTCGGGCTGGATGGAAATGACCAGGCGCGCCGGTTGCCAGTCTAGGGTCGCCTCGGTGGGAAACGCCTGATGTGGAACGCCCCGGAACTGGATGGCGACTTCCGAAACCTGACGGGGGAGGCGTTTGCCGGTGCGAAGGTAGAACGGCACGTCCTGCCAGCGCCAGTTGTCCACGAACAGCCGCAACGCCGCAAAGGTCTCCGTCTGTGAATCGGGCGGCACGCCTTCTTCTTCGCGATATGCGCGCGTTTTCTTGCCGCCGCTCCAACCCTTGCCGTACTGCCCGCGAACGGTGGAGCGATGCACGGCGTCATGCGGAATGGCCCGGACCGCGTGGAGCACATCCACTTTCTTGTTGCGGATCTCGTCGGCATCGAAGGAGACCATCGGTTCCATGGCCACCAGACAAAGCAGTTGCAGCAGGTGATTTTGCACCATGTCGCGCAGGGCGCCCGCCCCATCGTAATAACCGCCGCGATGTTCCACGCCCACCTCTTCGGCTACCGTGATGGTCACGTAATCCACATAACGACGGTTCCAGATGGGCTCAAACAGCGGATTGGCAAAACGGAACGCCAGAATGTTCTGCACCGTCTCTTTACCCAGGTAATGGTCGATGCGGAAGATTTGGGATTCTTGAAAGCCGCCGGCCAGTATGCGGTTCAGCGCCTGTGCCGAATCCAGATCGTACCCGATCGGTTTTTCGATGACAATTCGCGCCCGTTCCCGGTCGGCCGCCAGGCCGGCATGGGCGAGGAAGGAAGGGATCTCGCCAAACAGAGAGGGCGGCGTGGCCATGTAGAAAATGCGCTGGGCTTTGGCGCCCCACTCCTTTTCCAGGTTGTCGCACTGGCCGCCCAGTTCCTTATAGGTCGCGTTGCTCTTGAAATCGCCCTGCAAATAGTGAACATGCCGGGAGAACTCGGTCCACTCCTTGGCCGCGGTTTTGCCGCTGCGGGCGAACTTTCTGACTCCCTCGAGCAGACGCTTGCGCAATTTGTCGTCGCTGAGTTCGACGCGGTCCACCGCGATAATCGCAAAATGAGCCGGAATGCTATGGCTCTGGGAAAGGTCAAACAGGGCCGGCATCAACTTCCGCCAGGTCAGGTCGCCGGCTCCGCCGAAGATGACGAATATGTTCGGGTCGAGTTGGTCGTTCGTTTTCATCGCTCCATACTATTGTGGACCATACTTCGGGGCGGCGCGACCGCGGCGGGCCACCGTTTGGGCAGCCGGGTGACGGTAGTCAGCAGTTGATCAAGGTGACCCCACCGCGCGTGCTTGCAGCAGGGAAACCATCCTGGTAAGCGCGGACGCGGGCGTTCCAGACCGCCTTCGTCAGGGCCGGAAATTGCCTCGAGCTCGGAACCTGGTGATCGTCAAACGGGAGCCCACCGCGTCCCCGGGGCTTCGAGTGGCGCCAATTCGGGAATCCGCATGACGGCGTGCAGGCGCCGGCTACTTTGCGTCTCCGTTAGCCCCCGGCGCAGATCCACCGAGAAACAGTCTGCGGCCATCGGCGAAAGAGACGGACTTGCCCACTCCCCGGTTCGATCCGTCCTTGGCCTGAAAACCCTCCACCAGGATTTCGCTGCCAAGGGGCAAGGCGTCCTTGGTAAAACCCAGCCGGAGCAGGGCGTTTGGACTGCCCCCTTCGATCATCCAGCTCACGGCCTTTCCGTCCTCTCCCTTCACGTCGATATGAATCCAGGAATGGGGGTTGATCCAGTCCAGCTTCACTACCGTTCCCCGCAGCTTGATTGGCCGGTTGGCGTCGAACTCCGCGGCAAATGCGTGATGCGCGCGGACCGGGGATACGGCCAGAAATAAACCGGCGCTCACTGCAATCGCCAGCCTGGCTCGCATTTGGTTCTTCATTTCGATGCCTTCTCCGCGGCTCGCGCTCCGCTAAGCCTCTGTAAGAAAATAAGTGTAGCAATAAAACCATTTCTGGCCTAGAATGTTCTTGTGGCCGGCGAAGGTGAGATCAAGCAGCGTTTCTCTCAGTTGGAGGCGTGGCTGG
>DATMNI010000224.1:0-46099 GCA_035570275.1 Candidatus Acidiferrales bacterium
TGATGGAGAGCGCTGCATGCAGATAGACCGAAGCCGCGGAGCGGGATCCTTCGGGCGAGTGACTGCCAAGGTCGCGCGTCCCCTCCTGCAACATGTAGCTGGCTCGCTTTCGGATGACGGCGGCCATGCGGGGATCGCGGAATAGCAGCAGGCTGGTTCCGATGGGAAGATGGAATTGCTTGTGCCCGTCGATGGTCACGGTGTCGGCCAGTTCGATTCCCCGAAGCAAGCCGCGGCTCCGCCGCGAGAATAGCAGCGGCGCACCCCACGCCGCATCCACATGATAGTGAATCCCACGGCGGCGAGCCAGTTCGCCAAGCTTCTCCAAGGGATCGATGCTGCCGCAGTCCGTGGTCCCCGCGATAGCGACCAAAGCGAAGACTTTGCGTTTCGCCGATTCCATTTCGGCAATTCGTTCCTCCGCATCGTGGACGGCGATTCGTCCGTCAACGTCGGCCGGGACTTTCGAGAGCGCGCGCGTCCCTAACCCTGCCATACCCATGGCCTTGTCAAAGGAGTAGTGCATCAATTCCGAACCAACAACCGCCGCGCCCGCATAGCCATGGGCACGAAAGGCTTCAGCGGCGCCTTCCTCCTCGATACCTGCGAAGCCCGGCATGGGTCCGAAACAGCGGTTCCGGGCCGTCCAGATGGCGGTCATGTTGGCGAGGGTTCCCCCGCCGACCATCAGTCCGAATGCGGCCGACTCGTCTGCGCGGTGATGCGCATAGAATCCGGCGGGGAAACCGTAGACCAGTTTGTGCAGCTCGATGATCGCATCTTCTTCGAGACGCGAGAATGCGCGTGAGGCCTGACGCTTCGCCATATTCTGATTCAAAGGGATCAGCACTTGTGCAAGCGTCGAGATAAACTCCGGCACAGAGTTGGCCATGTGTGCGAGGCACCGCGGCGAACGCATATTGATGCACTTTGGCAGCACCGAATCCAGGATCCACTCAAGGTATTCCTGCTGCGTGATTGGACTCAGCATCCTGCTGCTGAGGGGCCGTTCCAGCTCGACGTCCGGCGATGCCGTGGTAATGTTCTTTCCTGCCTGAAACGCCATCACCCTGTCCGCAGCCCACTGGTCCATCCCGCTACGTACGTAGAACGTCGCCCTTGCCTGCTCAGCCTGCACCGTTTTCCCTGCCTCTCTCGAGTGTTAACTGCCCTCTTGAGCACTTAAGGGAGAGGAGGTGGGCGGAGTGCGCCAAAAAACTTCCGGGTTTTCGCGACGGCTAGATCGTTTACACTGTGGCTGCAGCGGGCACTCCGGATTCTCCCGGCCACCTGACGGCCGATTTCCGCGGCGCGCGCCCGAAACGGCGGGGAACTCGTCGAGCTGTTTCAGGCCTGACGCTCTGTCGTCACAGGCGGCGATGGCAACTAATCTCCAACCTGCCAGCCAGTCGGTTCTAAAGCCGGCCAGCGTGGTGGGGATAGTGCGCCCGCACGCGATTCCAAAGACCAGGCGTGCTACGCTCCGGGCGCCGGAATTGAATGATCGCCTCGGGGAAGCACAGCGGTCCGGCGAAGGATGCTGGGCTGGAGAGCCCGTGAATGCTTCATTTTCGCGGATTTAGAACCGCCAGGGCCGCGACCTATCCCGTCACTGCCACCAGACTCCCGTGCCACCGGCGGCACGGGAAGTCCCAAAACCGGACACCGGAATTGCCTCGCTATCCGTTATTCCCATGAAACGTCATATGTTAGGCTAGACGGCGGAGTGGCAGGAGCCGTGCCCTTATCCTGCCGGACTACCAAACATGGATATACAACGCAAAGATGCCAGCAAGAAAAGACTCATCCGCCGGATTGTCATCGGTTTGGTGGTCGTGGCCGTCGTCGTCGGGACCACCGCTTTTCTAGGCAAGCTCAAACCGGCGGCGCCGGGAGTGGACCTGTCGGTGGTATGGAGGGACACAGTCAAGCGTGGCCCTATGTTGCGGGAAGTCCGCGGGTTGGGGACGCTGGTTCCCACCGATACCATGCTCATTACAGCCACCACCGAGGGGCGGGTGCAGCGCATCCTCATCCGGCCGGGAACGCCGGTCCGGGCCGATTCGTTGGTGATGGTTCTCACCAGCCCGGAATTGGAGACCTCGCTGCTGGATGCCGAGTTTGCGCTCAAGAAGGCCGAGGCCGACTACGCCAACCTGAAGGTGACGCTGGAAAAACTGAAGATCGACCTGCAGTCCACCGTGGCCCAGGTGGACGCCGATGCCAACACCGCCAAGCTCCAGGCCGACCGCGATAAGTTTTTGGCCAAGGAAGGCCTGTTCTCCGACATCGATGCCAAGATCTCCACCGTGAAGGCCGACCAGCTTGCCAGCCGGGTCACGCTGGAGCAGAAGCGCCTCACCATTAACGTGGATGCGGAGGACGCCCAACTGGCGGCCTCCAAGGTCCAGATTGAGCAGCTTCGCGGCCAGTATAACCTGAAGAAAAGCCAGGTGGATCAATTGAACGTAAAGGCCGGTTTCGACGGCATGCTG
Source organism: Candidatus Acidiferrales bacterium (assembly GCA_035570275.1). Lineage (GTDB taxonomy): Bacteria > Acidobacteriota > Terriglobia > Bryobacterales > Bryobacteraceae > DATMNI01. The sequence goes on from DATMNI010000224.1 coordinate 2,496, forward strand.
CAGCAGCTCCCCACGCCGGTGGAAGAGGGCCTGCGGGTGGCGGCCGGCACGGCGCTGGGTAAAGTAGCCCAACCCTCCAAGTTGAAAGCCGAGCTGAAGATCGCCGAAACACAAGTAAAAGATGTCGCAATTGGTCAACACGCGGTGGTCGACACGCGTAATGGTCTTATTGAAGGCCATGTATCGCGAATCGATCCTTCGATCCTCAACGGAACGGTGACCGTCGATGTAGCGTTGGTTGTTGGAAAAGAAGGACTTCCCAAGGATGCGCGTCCCGATTTGAGCGTCGATGGCACCATCGAGTTGGAGCGGCTCAACGACGTGGTGTTCGTGGGCCGGCCGGTATTCGGCCAGCAGGACAGCACGACGCGGCTTTTCAAGCTGGAGCCTGACGGGAAGTACGCCAACGCGGTGAAGGTGGCATTGGGCAAGAGTTCGGTGAATACCATCGAAATCAAAGACGGGTTGAAGGTTGGCGACCAGGTGATTTTGTCGGATATGTCCGCGTATGACAGTTACGATCGAATTAAGTTGAACTAGGCGTTTTATAGTGGAACCAGGCGTTTTTTTAATTGAACCAAGTAGGCTCGATTCTCGTATAAGGGGTAAATGACCATGGATAATGGCTCCCAACCGCTCATTCGGCTGGATGCTGTAAGCAAAGTTTTTGTGACGGATGAAGTGGAGACGCACGCGCTCCAAAGCATCCACTTCGACGTCAAGAAGGGCGAGTACCTCTCGATCTCCGGGCCGTCGGGCTGCGGGAAATCGACCCTGCTCGCGATTCTTGGCTTGTTGGATACGCCGACAGATGGCACGTACTACCTGAACGGCAAACCGGTAACCGGATTGAAACTTTCCGAACGGGCTCGCATCCGCAACCGCGAGATCGGGTTTATTTTCCAGGCGTTCAACCTGATCGGCGACCTCACGGTCTACGAGAATGTGGAACTGCCGCTAACCTATCGGGGCATGCCTTCGGCGGAGCGGAAGAAGCGGGTGCAGGAGGCGCTGGAGCGCGTCGGCATGTCGCACCGGATGAAGCACTACCCGTCGCAACTCTCCGGCGGTCAGCAGCAGCGCGTGGCGGTAGCTCGCGCCTTGAGCGGCGATCCCCTGATCCTGCTCGCCGACGAACCGACCGGCAACCTGGATTCGGCCAACGGTGAGGCCGTCATGAGCTTGCTGCGCGAATTGCACCAGGCCGGGTCCACCATTTGCATGGTGACGCACGATCCCCGCTATGCCGAATTCGCCGACCGCACTGTCCGGCTTTTCGACGGCCGGATTGTGGAAGAGAGTGTGGAGTCGCAGAAGGCTTAGAATGCCGCTCGCGGAGAAATTCTAAGCAAAGAATTGTCTCTCGCAAAGCCGTGAAGAACGCCAGGAGAACAAGAGATTCTTCTTTGCGGACTTTACGTCGTGGGCTAGACAGTCCTGGCGAGACAACTTGTTTATCCGAACTGGCGTAATCCAAGCAATCCTGGAGGGGAGCGCGATGGCTGTTGGCCAAAGGGGAACCTGTGCAATTTTGCTGGCGCTGGCCGCCGGCAATGGTCTGAATGCTTCGATTCTCGGAACTCCGCAGGCGGAATTCCGCCATACCTATGCGCTTGCCCCCAACGGGCGAGTCGTCATCCAGAATCTATACGGCGACGTGAGTATCACGGGGTGGGACCGCGATGAGGTGCGGGTGGAAGCCATCAAACGGTCGGTCGACCCCAGGCACCTGGATGATGCCAGAATCATCGTCGATTCCTCGTCGGGATCGCTTTCGATCCACACGCAGTACGCCGGATCGGATGCCGAACGCCCGGCCCGCGTAGAGTACCGAATCACGGTTCCGCGCGGAGCCAACCTGGAGGACATCAAGCTGATCAATGGCGGCCTTTCGATCAGCGGCGTAACCGGCCCTGTGAAAGCCTCCTCGGTCAACGGCAGCATCAAGGCTGAGAATCTCCAGGGTCAGGCGGAACTCTCTACCGTAAATGGACAGCTCGATGCCGCCTTTGACCGCATCAGCAGGCAGAACTCGATTTCGCTGAGTTCGGTCAACGGGCCCATCAAACTGTCCATTCCTTCGGGCTCGGGTGCCAGCGTCACAGCCCGCAATCTGAGCGGCGGGATCGATTCGGAGTTTGGGCGAGTGGTCCGTTCCACCGGGGTGCATCACCTCCAGACGGTGGTTCATGGCGGCGGCGCGCCTATTCACGTGCACAACGTAAATGGCGGTATTTCGATTCACACCGCTTTTCACGCGACCTGCGGACGGCGGTCTCTCCATCCGGTAAGTTAGGAGGGGTCACAGAGCCACGACTTGTCGCTCGACCACCAGAGCCGCGACCGTTAGGGAGTGGTTCAGTGCCGGTAAGTCCCGGTAAGTCCCGGTAAGTCCCCGATGCTTCCAGACGGCCTTGCTATCTGCTAACCTGACAGGCCATGCACCTGATCGCGCGGGATCTGCGGTACGGGGCACGCCTGTTATGGAAGGCCCCGGGGTTCAGTGTTCTCGCCATGGTTGCGCTGGCACTCGGTATGGGCGCTACTACCGCGATTTTCAGCGTAGTGTATGCCGTGCTTTTGAAACCGCTGCCCTTCCGGGAGCCGGAGCGCCTGCTGGTGATTTGGGAAAAGAACCCCGCGCAAAACCGGTACAAACTGTTCGTCGCGCCCGTCAATTTCCTGGAGTGGCGCAGAGAGAGCCGCGAAATGGAGGGCATGGCCGCGTTTCAGGATGTCCGCATCACCTTGACGGGCGGGCCCAACGGCCACTTCGATCCGGAGGAGTTGAGGGCCCAGCGCGTCACCGCCGATCTGTTTCCGTTATTGGGCGTCCAGCCTGTCGCCGGCCGGGCTTTCCGGACGGAGGAAGACCAGCCGGGACATACCAACTTCGTGCTGTTGAGCCATTCCCTCTGGCAGCGGCGCTTTGGCGGCGACCCAGCGATCCCGGGCACGGCCATCCGGCTGCGCGACCAGACCTATACCGTCGTGGGGGTGCTGCCGCCCGCATTTTCCCTGATGACTCGCGATGTGGACCTTTGGATCCCACTGGGCCTGAGCGCCAACGACCCGCGCTCCTCTAATAACCGCTTCCTGACCGGGATCGGACGGCTCCGGGCAGGGACTTCGGAGGATCGCGCGCGCGCCGAAATGGAGACTCTCGGAAGCCGTTTGGAGCAGGCTTATCCGGCATTGAACAAAGGCTGGAGGCCGTCCCTGTTCGGATTGGAAAGCGAACTGACCGGCCACGTCCGGCAGGCGCTCTGGGTGTTGCTGGGCGCGGTTGGTTTTCTGCTGGTGATGGCTTGCGTCAATGTCGCAAACCTCTTGCTGGCGCGGGGCGCCACCCGGCGAAAGGAGATCGCCGTGCGAACGGCTCTGGGCGCGGGTCGCAGCCGGATTGTCGCCCAGTTGCTTTCCGAGAGCATGATTCTGGCGTTGGGCAGCGGCCTCCTGGGTATGCTGCTGGCGGGCGCCGGCGTGGGCCTGATGGCGCGTCTGGGGCAAGCCAGCATCCCGCGGTTAGCCGAGGCCCGGCTGGATGCCAACCTGTTTCTGTTTGCCGTGTCGATTTCGCTCGCCACCGGCATCTTGTTCGGTATCGCGCCGGCGTGGCAGACTTCCGGCGCCAACCTCAATGAAGCGCTTACCGAAGGGGGCCGCGGCGGCACCACCGGGCGATCGGGTAGACTCCTGCGCGATTCGCTGGTGGTGTTGGAAGTCGCCCTCGCGGTCCTGCTGCTGATTGGCGCGGGCCTGCTGGTTCGCAGTTTCGCCAGGCTGCGTTCCGTGGATCCGGGCTTCCAACCCTCCGGGCTCTTGACCGCGCGGATACCTATGGCGGGTGGCCGGAATGCAACTCCCGAGCGCCGGGCAGCCTTCTTTCAGCAGGTGCTGGATCGCCTGGCGGCATTGCCGGGAGTGCAGTCAGCCGGCGGCGTGAATGGATTGCCGCTGACCGGGCTCGGCGTGGGCTCGTTTTTCGCTCTCGACGGCCGTCCGGCCCCAATGCCCGAGCAGCGGCCCATGAGCCTTCTGCGCTCGGTCACGCCGGGCTACTTCCGAACCACGGGAATCCCGTTGGTTGCCGGGCGGCTCTTCACGGAGGCGGACGCCAAATCGGCTGCGCCGGTGATCCTGGTGAACCAGACGCTGGTCCGGCGCTTCTGGTCCCAAGGCAATCCGCTGGGAGGCCGCCTGGTGGTGGATACGGATTCCCGTACCGCCGAAATCGTCGGCGTGGTGGGAGACGTAAAGCCGGAGCGCATCGAAAGCGAAGACTGGCCCACGATTTATGACCCCTACGCGCAGGCGCCGGTCACCACCATGAACCTGATTGTGCGCACTGCGCGCCCGCCGCTTTCCCTGGCCTCGGCCGTCGAACGCGAAGTGCATCGGTTGGACCCCGACCAGGCTGTGGCCAATATACGGACCATGGATACCGTGGTAGATGACGCCTTCGCCGGCGCGCGCTTCAATACCGTGCTGCTGGGTGTCTTCGCCGCCATCGCCTTCACGCTGGCTGCCGTGGGGATTTACGGAGTCATCTCTTACGACGTGACTCGGCGCACGCACGAATTGGGCATCCGGCTGGCGTTGGGAGCGCAACCGGGCGATGTGCTAAGACTGGTGGTTGGACACGGCGCGCGCCTCGCGGCCACTGGGATTGGGGCCGGCCTGGCCGCCGCGTATGGGCTGACGCGGTTGATGTCCACCATGCTTTTCGGCGTGAATGCGACGGACTTTTATACGTTCGCGGCCATTCCGGTTTTGTTGGGCGCGGTGGCGCTTCTGGCGAGCTACCTGCCATCGCGGCGGGCGATGGCACTGGACCCCGTAACGGCACTGAGGCATGAATAGGTGAAATCCGACTAGGACAGATCATGATCACACTGCGCAATCTTGAGAAGTTTTATGAAGGCGGTTACGGCCGGAGCTATGTGCTTCGCCGCGTCAACGCCGAGATCAAAGAGGGTGAATTCGTCACCATCATGGGGCCTTCGGGCGCTGGAAAATCCACGCTCCTGAGCATTCTCGGGATGCTGGACGGCGCCTGGACCGGCGAGTTCGAATTCGCCGGCCACCTGGTTCACCGCATGAAACCGAAGGACCGCGTGGAACTCAACAAGAAGTACATCGGGTTCGTGTTCCAGAGCTACCACCTGATCGATAACCTGACGGTTTACGAGAACCTGGATATCCCGCTCTCCTACCGCAACGTGAAGGGTTCGGAGCGCGCCGCCATGGTGTGCGACATCCTGGACCGCTTCCACATCGTGGGCAAGCGCGACCTGTACCCCAGCCAGCTTTCCGGCGGCCAGCAGCAACTGGTGGCCGTCGCCCGCGCCGTGATCGCCAACCCCAAACTAATCCTGGCCGACGAGCCGACCGGCAATCTGCATTCGGGGCAGGGCAAGGAAATCATGGAGCTTTTCAAGAAGCTCAATGGGGAGGGCACAACCATCGTGCAGGTGACCCACTCCGAGGCCAACGCCGCCTGCGGCCACCGCATCATTCAACTGGCCGATGGCTGGGTGGTGAGCGGCGGAAGCGACAAGCCCGGCCAGAGCATTCCGGCGTAATGGAGTAAGTTATCAGTTATCAGTTTTCAGTTAAACCGACGCCTTCGGGCGGCGCGCCGGGCGGTACAGGGTAAGGCCGGGGATGTCTTCGAAGTCGGCGGCATTCAATGTCCACAAGCCGGCGCCGCGGGCCATGGCGCACGCGGCAATCGCCAGGTCAATCTCGCGGCCACGCGGCCGCGAGACGGAACGGTAAATCCTGGAACTGAGAATCGCTTCTTCCGCCCCGAAGACGACAGCCGCTTTGACGGGAAAAAGCGCTTCCTGTGCGGCAAGTTCTTCGGGTAGACGCGGGCCTCGCAGCCATTCATAGAAGACTAAAGCGGGGACCAGAATTCGCTCCCCAATTTCGATCAAGTGTCGCAGCTCGGGCGACGAGCGCTTGCTCCCGGTCAGGCTGTCGATCAGGACCGAGGTGTCCAGGGCAATCACTTTCTTAAGCCAGGGAGGGGGACCTGCGGCCACCGGCTCGCCGCGCATCGCGGATCGCCTTGAGCTCTCGTTGCACGGCGCCATTTGGGCGCGAAGGGATCAGCGGAACCAGTGCGTCGAATGCCCGCAATTTCTCCCGCCGTTCGCGCTCGCCGAGTAGGCCAATGCGGTCGTTATACTCGGAGATTGCCTCCCGCACAACTTGACTCTTGGGCATGGACAGGCGCCGGGCGGCCTCTTCGAGCTTGTGTATCGCTGTCCGGTCTAGCGTAAACGTCACCTTAACGGCTACCATACCCATACCATACCATACCATACTTCTGAATTCCGGCCTTCGAGTGGCTGAAAGGACTTGCTGGGGCGGTCGCAAGGAGGGCGGCTCCAGGCGTAACGAGCCAGCGATGGCCTGCGGCAGCAAGGAATTTGGACTCCCCTTTTCCCGTTTCCCTCCGGGGAAAAGTTGGGCCGGAGGTTCCCCCCACAAGCAAAGCGCCCAGCTTGATTTGTTTTGCGTTCAGATAACAAAGGGTCCGCCGCACACGCGGCTTTTCTTACTCGATCGCCGGCCCGAAATATCCCTGCGCCAGCGCCGGCTCGGCTTCGAGCGCTTTGCTCCAGCAGGTGCGGGCTTCGTCGCTCTTACCGTTGGCTTCCAGAATGCGGCCCAGGTTGAGCAGCGCTTCCGGCATGTCGGGTTGTTGCGCCAGGGCGTCGCGATAGAGGCGCACCGCCTTGTCCAACTGGCCGGCCTTTTCATACATCAGCCCGGCGTTGTACAACACTTCGGGCGACCGCTCGCCCAGGTCGATCAGGCGCACGTGATACTCCAGGGCGGTATCGAAATCCGAAGCCTGGATGGCCAGCGCCGCCAGGCCGCGCAGCGCGTCCATGGATTTCGGATCGGCGTCCAGCATCTTGTCGTAGAGCCGCTCGGAGTGGTCGCGCTCGCCCAATCGGCTGTAAGCCAGCGCCAGGTTGGCGTGCGCCTCGGGCCAATTCGGACGATACTTCATGCAGCCTTCGAAGGCTTCGGCGGCGCCGCGGAAATCTTCCCGCTGCAGGCGCAGGTAGCCCATCCGGAAACGGGCTTCCTCTTCCTTCGGCGCGCGCTCCAGAACCTGCTTGTACCAGCGCTCGGCTTCGTCGAGCTGGCCGGAATGCTCCAGCAGCAGAGCGATGTTCCAGATGGGCGCCAGGGCGTCGGGGCTCGCCTTCAGCGCGCGGTCGTAGGCCGTGCGCGCGCTGGCGAAATCGCCCAGTTGCTCCCGCACGATTCCCAGGTTGGTGAACGCCTCCGAGGACTGGCCGCGCAGTTTGATGGCTTCCTCATAGGCGCCGGCGGCCGGCTCAAAGCGGCCCGCCTTCTGGTGCGCCAGGCCCAAATTGAACCAGCCTTCGAAATGGCCCGGCACTGCCGAAACCAGCAGCGTGCAGAACTTGGCCGTGAGCGCATGCTCGCCGGCGGCGCAGGCCCAGGCAGCCAGGCCTTCCAGCGCTACCGTGGATTCGGGGCGCAACTGCAGCAGGTTCTCCGAATACTCCCGCACCATGTCGAAGTCTTCCTTGGCCATGCCGATCAGCACCAGGTTGGCCAGCGATTCCTCGGACTCGGCGTTGCGCTCCAGAATGTGCTGGTAGATGGCCGCGGCATCGTCACCGTGTCCCAGCGATTGCAGCGCCACCGCCTTGCCGAACATGCCGTCCTCGTGGTCCGCCGAAAGCTCCAGACATTTTTCGAACGAGAACAGCGCCGACTTCGGGTCTTCCTGCCGCAGGTGGCACACGCCCAGGCCCAGGTGCGCATCCAGGTGCGACGGCTCCAGCGTGCAGGCTTTGTGGAATGCTTGCGCCGCGTCTTCCCAGACCGCGCTCCGTTCCAGGCACACCGCCAGGTTGAACCAGCCGATGGCGTACTGCGGCTTCACCTGGACCAGGATCCGGTAGCTCTTGGCCGCCTCCTCGAAGTTGCCGAGCTCGAACTGGATGTGCCCCAACGCGCGATAGATTTCGGCCGACCCCTCATTGGCGGCGATGGCGCGCTGCAGTTGCTTGAGAGCGTCCTCGCGCTTTCCGGCAAGATGCAGCGTTACCGCGCGCGCCAGATGGCTCTGCGATCCGCCGCTCTTTTCCGTTACCTCCAGTTCTGGCGTCCGAAGACTCTGTACCTTGGCAGGCGTTCGCATGGCTGTGGTGCTCATTGTTTCCTATACTCCTTGCCGGGGCTTCCTGTGGTGGATAGCCTCATCCAGTAAAGGCGCGCCCGGTCCTCGGGTGTGCCCATAAATCCAATGCCTCCGATAGGGAGGCGGGTATCTGTCCAGGTGTCTACGGCCGCGCCGTTCACCATGACCGTGAAGGTCTGCCCTTGCGCGTGAGTGCGCACGGTGACCGCCGATTTCGGTTTGGCGCCGATGCGCCCGGCGGCCGTGAAACCGGGTTCCTCCACGCCTTCGAACCGTACACTGCGCGAGAACTCCAGCTCGCCCGACGCCAGCGCGGTAAGCGTGCAGCGGCAATACTCGTTCGGGTTGGCGGCGCGGATCACCCAGGTAACACTGCGTTGGTCGATGCGGGTGAGAAACTCCAGCTCGTAGTCGATCATGTCCATTGACGGGCTAAACAGCGCCAGCGAACCCGTGCGGACTCCGGCGATATCCACCTTCCAGTCCGCCGTACCGCCGGACCAGTTATTCCAGCCGCTATCGAAGTTCTCTTCGAAGCGCTTGTGGACGGGGGCAACGGCCACCAGGGCGCCTGGCTCACTTTCATCGGTGTCCGCCGGCAGGCTGCCTGGTGTAGCCGGCAGACTTCCGGGGGTCAGAATGGCTCCGGCCAGCGTGTCCTGAATGGCCACTTTGGGATATCCCACCGGACCTTCCCGCGCCAGGATCGGGGCGGTGGCAAACTCACGTAGCGTGTCGATTCCCGGCCCGGTCCGGACGGCAAAGGGCTCTATCGCCAATTCGAACAGGTGAGCTCCGTTGCGCCTCGCAAATCCGGCCGATTCCGGTCCCGGAATCATGCCCGCCCAACGCGGGTCCACCGGGTTCCAAGCCACGCCGCAGAACTTGGCTGGGGGTTTCGAGCTTTTCGCGGGACGGCTGGGAGGCACGGCCACAATCTTCGCCAGCATGAAGCGCGGTGCCCTGGCTGGTCCAGGCCCGCTGGGACGCATCGCGGCGGCGGCCCGGATTCCCACGTGCAACAGTTTTGGCGGCGCCGGCCGCCCGACACTGTCCGGCGTGGTGGAGTAAGGTGTTCCCGGCCAAACCAGGTCGTTGCGCATCGCCGGTTGGCTGGCGTGCCGGCGAAGATGCGCCGGGGGCACGTGGAACCCGATAGCTGTGGAAACCCGCAGCGCCTTACCCTTTTTGGGCGCGGTGCGCACGTTGCAGGTGCGCGATGCCTGATGAATGGAAAGGCTGCCCAGAGCGTCGGCGCGCCGCAGCAGCGCGGGTCCCAGTCCCAATTCCACGCGAATCTTGCCATGGGGAAGCCGCTCCATCGGGCGGTGGTGCGGTTTGGCGTCGGCCGCCGCGGTGCCAAGCTGGGACATGCTCGCCTGCACCAGCGCCGCCCCAAGTCTCAGACTGCGTTTGGGCAGCGCGAGGACCTGTGTGTTGGTTCCCAGCCGCAAGCGCGCCGGGTTCGGCTGCCGGAAACTGGAAACCCCTGGCATGCTGCTGGGGGCCGGGTCCTGGCATTTCTGGGGGGCGTTCGGCATCCGCGGTTTGCCGGAAATCGAAAATACCGGCCGGGCCCCCGCCGGTCGAACCTGGGTGGAGAGCAGCTTGGGCGGATCGCACAACCGTGCCGCCCGGGCAGAGTTGCAGATCAGCCTGGTTGGGCCGATCTGCCGCAGGTTTTCGCGGCGGCGCATGAGGCTCGAAACTTTATTAGCCTCCTGCAGCCGGTTCATGCCGGCGCGCAGGCCGTACTGGTTCCGGTGCTCCTTGGAGCAGAAGTCTCCTTCGGCTCGAAGCCGGCTGAGCGGTTTGCCGCAGAGTTGGCAGGTGCGCGCATTCATTTTCGACGTAATTATAGGAATCGTAGTTTTAAAATACTAGGATAAATGCCGATAATAGCTTTCTGTTAACTAAGGTTAGTGAAGAACAAGCCAATTGCTATCAATTGACTATGGATCTTGCCCGCTAGCGATAATTTTAATTAAATTCGACAAATACTGCACCATTATCCGGAAAAATTTAGTAAAATCATCCTGAACCGGGTTTCATCAGATGGTGGAACCGGGTGGAGGCATCCGATGACTGAGTCGACGGCGCGCGCCGAAAGATACGATCTGCAAACATCCACATCGCCCTTATACACATGGGAAGTTCCGCAGCAACCGATTACCGTAAAGATTCCATATGGGCTAATGGACCGGCTCGAAAAAGAGGCGGTGGAAAACTTCCGATCGCTGAGTTCGCGCGGGTCGGAACTCGGTGGATTGCTGCTCGGCGACGTTTCACCGGGTAACCCGGCCACCCTTTCGCTTACCGATTACGAGTTGATACCGTGCGACTATAGCCGGGGACCGCTGTACCGCCTTTCCGATGCGGATATAGCGCGCTTTGAGCGCGCCATTCAGCAGCGTTCAGCGACCGGGCAGGGGATCGCCGGTTTCTTCCGGAGCCAAACCCGGAAAGGAATGTCGCTGGACGCCGACGATCTGACATTCTTCGAACAGCGATTCCGCGATCCGCATCAGATTGTACTGCTGGTGCGGCCCTATGCCACCAAGGCCAGCACCGCCGCCATTTTTATCCGCGAAGGCGGCAAGATGAACGGCGAAAACAGTCTCCTGGAGTTTCCGTTCCGCTCGTCCGGGTTGGGACCGGTCAAGCCGAACGCCGACGCGCCCGAAAGCGCGGCGAAGCCATTGGGGCCGGTTGCAGTCCCGTCCGCGCCGAAGCCCGCGGCCCGGGGCCAGCTCGTGCCGATCGCCTCGCGCCGTGAACCGGTGCTCCCTGCGGAGACGGTGGCGCCTGCGGTACTGGAACCGACGTTGGTTCACGCCGTACCCGTGGTTCCAACAACGCCTGTGGTTCCAACCACACCGTTGGTTCAAGCCACACCGTTGGTTCAAACCACGCCGTTGGCTCAAACCACGCCGTTGGCTCAAACCATAGCGCTCGCGCCGTCCCCTGCCGCACTGGCGCCGTCCCCGGCCAAGTTCTCCGCGGCGCCTGCCCTGGTGAAAACCGCTGCGCCCCCGGTGGCCGCCACCCCGGCCGCGGAAGCCAAGCCGGCAACGAACGCCCAACAGGCGACGAACGACAAGCAGGCGAAGAACGACACGCCGGCAGCCAGGAACGACAAGGCCCTGACGCCCGGGGCGCCCGCGGAATCCGCCGTGGTGCAGAAGTCGGCGCTCGCGGTGAAGACCGCCATGGCGGCGGAGTTGGACCTGGAGCCGGCGCCTCGCAGCAATAAGATGGTGAAGATGGCCTTTGCGGCAGCCGCCTCCATCGCGCTGTTCGTGGTGCTCTTCGTCTATCCCGGCCTGGCACGCAATAGCGCCAAGACTCTGGCGACCACCGTGGATACTTCCCCGCTTCAGTTGCGTGTGGAACGCACCGCCGGCGAGCTGTTGCTCACCTGGAACCGGGATTCCGATGCCATCCGCAACGCCAGCCAGGCGGTACTATCCATATCCGATGGCGACCAGCACGAAAACGTGCAGATGGACTTGGCCCAGTTGCGGAACGGCAGCATCGTTTATTCGCCTACCGGCGCCGACATCAGCTTCAAAATGGAAGTGACCGGAAAAGGCCAGTCCAAGCTGGCGAGCGAGTCGGTTCGGGTTCTGCGGACACGGCCTTCGCCCATGCAAGACCAGGCGCAGAATGGTCAGGCTGCCGGGAAACCGGTAAGCGGCTTGCTTCCCGGCTCCCAGCCCGGAGCGCCGGGCGCCGCCGGTGCTCCGGCGGAAACCACCGCCACCCAGGAAACTCCGGCTCCGGAAGAGTCCACACCCGCGGCGCAGGCCGTGGCGCTAAAGCCATTCCGAGCCGAGCCGCTGGCGCAGCGCCTGCGCCCGGTCACCACAGCCGACCTTCCCGAGGCTCCGACGGCCTCTGGCGCCAGTGCGGCACCCCCCGCCATCCCCGGTCTCAATTGGAACGCCGGAATGCAGGCTCCGGCGGCGCCTCAGATGCCCGCGCCTCCGGCACCGGGCGCTGCGGTTACTACGCAACAGGTCGTGTCTTCGGCAGCCAGGTCGGGAGGCCAGATCCAACAAGCCGTGCTGATCTTCCGGAAAGATCCGGAATACCCGAAGATTGCCAAGCAAACCGGCGCCAAAGGCCAGGTGAAGCTGCTGGCCACTATCGGTAAGGATGGCAGAGTGAAGGGCGTGAAAGTGGTCTCCGGCCATCCCATGCTGCAGAGTGCGGCCGTGGAGGCCGTGCGGCAGTGGATCTACAGGCCCACGTTGCTGAACGGCGCACCGGTAGAGACCGATACCGAGATCCTGGTGAATTTCATGGGCGAACGGTAGAGGGCAGGAGCCAGAAGGCAGGAGTCAGAAAGAAAAACGCGGAGCCGCCGCCGGTGGCTCCGCGTTGTTGCGTCTGTGGCGAAACGTTTACTCGGCCCGCAACGCCGATGAAGGATCCACCCAGGCGGCTCTTCTGGCCGGTATATAGCTCGCCGCCAACGCCACCAACAAGAGCACGCCGGCGATCGAGAGATAGGTTTCGAGGTCCCCCGGTTTCACCTCGTACAGCATGGTTTCGAGGACCCGCGTTGCAGCCAGAGCGCCGCCCACGCCCCCCACCGTTCCAACCGCCGCCAGCGCCACGCCGCGCCCCAACACCAGCCGGAGCACGTCGGCCTGCCGTGCCCCGAGCGCCATGCGGATGCCGATCTCGCGCGTCCGCTGCGTCACCAGGTACGACATCACGCCGTAGATACCAACCGCGGATAACGAGAGCGCGATGCCGGCAAACACGGCCAGCAGAATCGCGCTGAATCGCGCCCGCGCCGTGGCGGCTGCGATCCGCTCGGGCATGGTCTTGATGTCGAAAATCGGCAGGTCCTTGTTCAGCGCGCCCACTTCCTGCCGCACGGCCTGTGTCAACGCCGCCGGATTGCCGCTGGTGCGCGCGTACAGGATCATGCCGCCGCGCGGCAATTGGGCATAGGCAATGTAGACATCCGGTTTGGCTGGTTCGTCCATTTGCCCGTAGCGCACATCGCCCACGATTCCAATCACCGCTACGCGATCGCTGAAACCGTTCATTCCGAGGCCGATGTGCTGGCCGATGGGGTCCTCGCCCGGCCAGAACCGGCGGGCCGCGGTTTCGTTGATCAACACCACTTTGGGCGCAACCTGCTGGTCGGAATCCGTGAACGGGCGGCCGCGCAGCAGAGGAATCTTCATGGTCTTGAAGTAGCCGGGGGATGCAAAATGGGCGCCCACGCCGGGTTCGGTACCCTGCGGAACCGGTGGCCGGTCGCGGAACCAGACTATCGTGCTGACGCAGCCGCCGGCCAGGGCGTGGCAGTTCGCCAGGCCCGCCGAAACCACGCCGTTAAGGGCCACTACGCGCGCTTCCAACTGGCTGAAAAACGCCAGCGCTCCGGGCGCCCGCCCCGCACTCGGCAGGTTGATCCGCACGGTGAGCACGTGGTCCGGATCGACACCCGTCCGGGTCGTAATCAGCCGGCCGAAGCTCTTAATCATTAGCCCTGCGCCAATCAACAGCACCACCGCCAACGCCACTTCGGTCACCACCAGAATGCTCTTACCGGTGAGTACCCGAATGCCGGCCAGGCCGGACGGCCGCGCACCGCCGCTCTTGAGCGCATCGGCCACATCGGCGCGTGTTCCCTGCAGCGCCGGCGCCAGGCCGAACAGGATGCCAGTAACCAGTGCGATGCCGAATGTGAACAACAGCGCGCGCGAATCCAGCCGGATTCCACTGAGGCCCAGCGCACTCATACCAGCCAGCCGGCGGCCGAACGCATTCCCTACGGTATGAGGGTTGGCCGGATTGATCAGGTCCAGCGCATGCACCCCGACCCACGCCAGCGCGATGCTGGCCACCGCGCCCAGCATCGCCAGTATCAGGCTTTCGGTGAGCAGTTGACGCACCAGGCGCCGCCGGTTGGCGCCGATGGCAAGGCGGATGGCAATCTCGCGGCTGCGCGTGCTGCCGCGCGCCAGCAACAGGTTGGCGATGTTGACGCAGGCGATCAACAGCACGAAACTCACGGCGCCGAACAGCACCAGCACGGATTTGCGGATAGCCGGTTCGAGCCGGGTCTCGCTCAGCGTGCGGGCCTTGGCGCCCCAGCCCTTCATGCTGTTCCGCAACGCGTTGGCTTCTTCGATGCGCGGGCCAAGCAGCGTAACGGCGCTCCTCGCCTGGTCCACGCCGACCCCAGGCTTCAGCCGCGCGATCATTTCCCAGGAATGGCTCTGGCGCTGGTCCAGGTCGTTCGGCCCGTTGAGAATGTGGACCGGCAGCCACACATCGGCCGGCCCCGAGAGCCCCTGGAACCCGGCGGGCACAACGCCCACAATGGTGTAGCTCTTCAAATCGAGGCTGATGGTTTTGCCGATGGCGGCAGCGTCGGCGCCGTAGCGGCGCTCCCACAGGCCGCGGCTGATCATGGCGACCATGTCCTTCTCCGGGATGACGTCTTCCTCCGGCAGAAACCCGCGGCCTGCCACCGGCTTGATGCCGAGCAGCGGGAAATAGCTGGCCCCCACGATCTCGCCGCGAATCTGTTCCGGCTCGTTGGTGCCGGTCAGGTTGGAGGTCAAGGACCGGTATAGCGCCGAGTCCGCGAAAACCTGCTGGCTCTGCCGGAAGGTTTCGTACTTCGGGTAGGACCAGACCACGTCGTCCCGGGTGGGCTCCCCATGGGACCCCGGTGCGATCAGCGATATTTTCATGAGCCGGTCCGGATCCTGGAACGGCAGGGTGCGCAGCAGGGTGGCATCCACCACGCTATAGATGGCGGTGTTGGCGCCGATGCCCACGGCCAGCGTGAACACCGCGATGGCGGTGAAACCCGGTTGCCGCGCCAGCGTGCGCACGGCGTACCGAAGATCTTGCAGGATGGTCTCCATTTTCGGCCTCTGGGTTTGGACGCTGGAGCCGGAGCTACGGTTGGCTTTTTGTCTGAATGCGTGCGACTGCATCCAGTAGTGTCAGGCGGGTGGCTTCCATTTCGGCGCTGTCGCGATACTTTCGGCGGGGCCAGAAGAACCCCTTGAGTCCGTCGCCCTGGCGCCGCGGCACCACGTGAATATGCAGGTGCGGCACAGACTGGCTGACACGATTGTTCACGGCCACGAAGGAGCCCGCAGCGCCGAGCCCGTCCTCCACCGCCGCCGACAGCATTTGCGCGTTGGCGAAGAGCCTGCCTGTAAGGGCTTCGGGCAGGTCCCGCAGCGTTGCAAAATGGGCCTTCGGAATCAGCAGGCAGTGGCCGGCGAAGAGCGGCCGATGGTCGAGAAAGGCCAGCGAGGTCTCGTCCTCAAAAACGAGCGCCGCGGCCAGTTCGTGGGCCGCGATGAGGCAAAAGGTGCACGGCGAAAGCATGACCTTCATGATGCCTCAGGGGGCGCCTCAAAGCGCGGCAGACGGATTGCCAATCCCCCTGACCCAGGGTGCCCCTGCAACCTGCCTTTGCAACCTGCCTTGGCCAAACCTGGCAACCTGCCCACAAAACACGGGCGTGCTATTATAAATTGGACAAGGCTGGAACAGCCTTGTGTTTTGGAGGAAATGAAACAATGGGTCCGCTCGGTTGGCCGGAAACAGTCTTCATCTTCTTCCTGGCGTTGATCCTCTTCGGCCCGAAGAAACTGCCGGAGTTGGGTCGAACCGTGGGAAAAGCCCTGACTGAATTCCGCCGTGCCTCGAACGAACTGAAAGCTACGTTCGATCGAGAGATGAAAAGCTTGGAGCAGGTGTCGGAAGTTAAAGAGCTGAAGGAAATCGCCAATCAGTATCAGGCTGATACCTATAATTACGATTACTCGTCTCACGAGTCCACCTACGAAGGTGCCTACGGGGGCGAAAATTACGATTACGCTGCTGCAAACCCATCCACTGAAAGCGCATCCGCACCTCAGGGCGCTGAGTCACCATCAGCCGTTTTGCCGGAAGGCGCCGTTGCCCATGGCACCGAAACGGCCGTTGTGCACGAGTCGAGCGGGCACGAACCGGGCCTGCACGAACCGGAAGCCGCCTCGAACGGACACAACGCGCCTGCTCCAACGACTGAACACAACGCATAACGAATGAATTCATCCGATGAGCAGACGGGGACCAAGGCTCCCTTAGCGGGCGGTGCGTCTCAGGCCGCCCTCTCTTCCACCGCCGTCGAAGTTGCCGGCTTTTCGCGACGTCCGGGCGGCAGCAAGCCGCCTACACCTCCCACTTCGGGAGGCGGCGATGACGGCGATGGCGATGGCGATGACGATGGCATGCTCCGCATGTCGTTTCTCGAACATCTGGAAGAGCTGCGGTCGCGTATCATCAAGGCGCTGATGGGCATCGCCGTAGCGTTTGTGGGTAGCATCTTCTTCACCGGGCCTCTGTGGAAAATCATCAAGGCGCCCGCCAAGGCCGCGCTCGAAACTCTCGGCTACAAGCCGACGTTGGTCGCCATCGACCCCATGGAGCAGTTCAACATCATCTGGTTCAAGCTCCCCGTGGTCTGCGCCATCTTCATAGCTTCTCCGTGGGTGTTCTACCAGATTTGGGCCTTCATCTCTCCCGGCTTATACCGCCGCGAGCGGCGATGGGCCGCGCCATTTGTGCTCAGTTCGGCCGGCCTGTTCATTATGGGCGGCTGTTTCGCCTATTTTGTCGCCTTCCGCTTCGGCCTCACCTTCCTGCTGGGAATCGGCCAGGGGGACATGGATGTAGTACCGATGATTACCATCACTCACTACTTCGATTTGTTTGTCGATGTGATGCTGGGCATCGGCCTGGTTTTCGAATTGCCAGTCCTGATCTTTCTCCTGATTCTGCTTAAGATTGTCACGCCGAAATTCCTGATCGCTCACAGCCGCTATGCCATTCTGGGAATCTTCATCATCGCCGCCATCGTGACGCCGACTCCCGACGTATTCAACATGATGTTGTTCGCGGTGCCAATGTGTATGCTATTTTACGTTGGCGTGTTCGCGGGCTACCTTCTGGTACTGCGGCGTGAAAACCGGCGCTTCCCGTGGAAGAAGACCATGACCATTGTTATCCCCGTACTGATCTTACTGGGTGTGGCGTTATACCTGGCTATTACCAAGTTCGGGTTGAAACTGGTACCACACGCTCCTTTTATTTCGCGATAGGAGCCCATTTCAGTAGAAATCGTTCGCCATCCGATGTAACATTCAGTTTACCGCACGCCTGTGCGGTCAAATTGAACGTGTTCGAGATGCGATGGATCTATACAAAGCGATTCAGGACCTATACGCCGAGAAGGAAAAACTCGAGCGCGTAATTGCTTCCCTCGAAGAATTGCAGCGCAGTGCGGGTGTCGTTCCCCAGTTGCCGAAGCCTGTCCAGCGGCGCGGAAGAAAATCCATGAACGCCCAGGAGCGCCAGGAAGTTTCGGAACGTATGCGGAAGTATTGGGCCAGCCGCCGGAGCAAGAAACGGGAGGCTGCTTCCAGACCGTCGGAGCCCGCTGCCGGCGGGCAGCATGGTTGAGGCGAACACCGGAAAAACAGAAGTCAGGAGTCAGAATAAACCCGTGCCACCCGACGCACATGCCGGAGCCATTCTGACTTCTGGCTCCTGACTTCTGACTCCTTCCCCTTCACTTCTTGAAAAACCAGAGCCAGTAATACTGATCCCCCGCTCCATACTGGTACCGCATCTCGAAGCCGCAGCGTTCCGCCATTTGGCGGGCGTCTGGCTCGGTGAACGAGACTCCCACCCAACTGTTTTGCGCTTCGTGCGCCATGCCGGGAGAGCCTTGTACCTGAAACTTGAAGAGCCCGCCTGGCCGCAGTAGCCGGTGCACTTCGCGAACGTAGTTCTGGATGATCTCGCGGCTGGGGATGTGTTGAAACACCATGAACGAGAAGGCGAAATCCACTTGCGTCCGCGCTCCGAATCCAAAGCGGCGCCACCAGGGCCCGAAGACCACGGAGAGATCCTTGCCGTTGTTGCGAAACACGTGGGCGTTCGACATCCCGCCCACGGCCTCTTTTGCCTGCCGGACCATTTCGTGGCTGATGTCGACGGCGTACACCTGCCCGAAAAAACCCGCGAAGGCGCGGGTCACACGCCCGGCGCCGCAGCCGATTTCGAGCACCTTCATATCCTTGGGATCTTTGCCCTGGCAGACGTTGACCAGGTCGTTCAGAATTTCTTCTTCAAGCGTGATCTGGCCCGATCGAAAGAACTCTTCGTCCGACCACTGCGTTTGCCCGGTGACCACGTAGTGCCGCGCGTTTTCGCGGGCCCGCCGGTCCCAATCCCGCCGCATGCGTAGAAGTTGTCTGGTGATCTGCAGTCCGGCCATCTGTTATATTGTAATGATTCGAAGACGTGGGCGGGTTCCGCAAGGAATTGCCGGCTGCGTTCCAGGCATCCGGCCTGGCGAATGACCGGCTGACGGCCCTTCTCAACATGGCGGCCCTTCTCAGCCTGACGGCCCTTCTGAACCTGGCGCGCGAAGACTCCGCGCTGGCCATGCAAGTCGACGAGTTGCCGGGGTTGATTGAAAGGCAAAGGCGAGACTCACCAAGGGCCCGCCGCGAGTGCAATGCCGCCATGGGCGCGCAGCCCAGTCGCGGCTTCCCTCACACGACCCCGAGATGTTTAATAATCCGAGATGTTCAATAATGTAGGGGATTGGCGCCTGGAGTTGGATTCCGGGTGCGATTTGGGGCCGTGTTGACGGGTGAGGATATGACATACAAAATGTGGCCCGCGCTCTTGGCGGCCGGCCTATTCGTGCTGACCTCCCATGCCCAGGTTCTTCCCGTGATACCGGGGGATTCCGCGCGTGGCGCGCAGGTCTTCGAAAGCGAGCGGTGCATTCGGTGCCACGCCGTGAACGGGCGCGGCGGAAAGGTCGGAATCGATCTTGGGAAGATGATCAGCCGCAGTTACACCCCCGCGCACCTGGCCAGCGCCATGTGGAACCACGCGCCCGTGATGTGGGGCGCCATAGAAGCGGCCGGGATGGAAACACCCAAGCTGACCCCCACCAGCGCCGCCGATCTGTTCGCCTTCTTTTATTCGGCGCGCTTCTTCGACAAGCCGGGCGAGGCGGCAAGCGGCGAGGAAATGTTCGAGGCCAAGCAGTGCGGCGTGTGCCACGGCATCACGGCGTCGCGCGCGGAGGGTGCGCCGGCGGTGAACAAATGGGAATCGCTGGCAGACCCGATTCTGCTGGCCCAACAGATGTGGAACCACAGTTTCCGCATGCGGCAGGCGTTTGCGCGCCGCAAGATTGAATGGCAGGAACTGACGGCCGAGCAGTTGGACGATATCCTGGCTTACCTTCGCTCACTGCCCGAGACCAGCCATATCGCCTCGCATTTCTCCAACACCTCCGGCGAAGGCGGCGAGCGCGTATTTCAGGCCAAGGGCTGCCCCATGTGCCACGTCGGCAGCCTGGCGCTGGAGAACCGGCTGAAAAACATGACGCTGACCGATATCGCGGTGGACATGTGGAACCACGCACCGCGCATGATGGCGCAGCCGCCCACACTCACTCCGGTGGAGATGCGCGAACTGCTGAGCTATCTGTGGATGCGGCAGTTTGTCTACCCGGGAGGCAGCGTGGCGCAAGGCAAGCAGATTTTCACCCAGAGGCATTGCGCCGATTGCCACGCCGGCGGCGCCAACGGGGCGCCGCAGTTGCCGGGGCAGGCCAAGAGCTATTCCGAGGTGACCATGATCGCCGCTCTGTGGCGCCATGGTCCGCAGATGCTGCACCGAATGAAGCAAGCCGGCATAGGCTGGCCGCGGTTCGCGAAGCCCCAGGAACTGGCGGACCTGATCGCGTACTTAAATTCGGTGCAGTAGGTCAGACCATCGCCTTTCGTGGTCTGACAGACGACACGAGCCGATCTTCAGTCCCACCTAAAGAGCCCGCGCAATTCCATCGATCGCCTGGTCCATGGTCGCGGTGCCATCCAGATACGGCTGCCAGTAGAGCTTCAACACTTCGAGATGTTTGGTCCAGCCCCGCTGCCATACACCATAATGGATCGCATAAGGCACGTGGCCAGGAACCGTGCGGCGCAAGACTTCGCCAACCGTGTAGAAGAGGATGGTGTGCGAGACCGCGCGCGAGAATTCCTTGCCGAGCGCCCGCGCATGCGTTTTCAAGCTGGCGTCCACGGTTTCCATCATCAGGTGCGAACATTCGTGGAAGAGTTGCTCCAGCCCGTCCGAGCCCCGGTGCTCTTCGTTGAGGCTCGACATGGTGATCAGCGGGGGATCGTCGGTGGTATAGGCGCCCGCCCATTGTGCGTACGCCACAACCTCCACGCGCAGCGGGCCAGACGGCCAGGAATGCTGGAAGGCCGACGTCAATTGCTCGACAATCCGCGGACCGTAACGCTCCACTTGGGGCCGCAGTTGTTTGACCCAGGCTTGGTTGGCGGCATCGTGCCGGGGCCACCAGAGCGCGCCATACACCGGTCCGGCCTTTTCGAGAGCGCCACGGATCTCGACCGGGATATCGTGGGCCGCGGTAACTGGCGCCCCCCCGCCCAAATCTGCCACCGCGTAGTTCACGTCCACCAACTTTCCGTAGCTGATGTCGAGAGGCGCCGCATGAATTTGATAGGCCGCAATAGCTTCGTCCCACGCCTGGCGCTCCGCCACGGGCAGTTTGTCGAACCCCGCGGTGTCCTGAGGCGCTTCCCGCACCGCCACCCGCATCCGGTCCGCCGCACCAGTTCTCGAGCGCGCCAGTACGTAAAGGAAGTGGTGAAGATTGGGCCACAGCTTCGATTCAAACCGAAACTGGTCGAGCAGCGCCGCGGGCGACGGAGGCGCCGCCTTTTGCGCCCAAAGCGTCGTTCCCACCGCTCCAAGACTGCACACGCCCATGAGAAGTCCGCGAATCGTCATTTCTAGAGCTTCAACACTTCCAGCTACGCTTCTCGGATTGGACGAATGCCGCCGATGGTGGATAGCAGGGCGCCAGCCAGAATGAGCGCCGGCTTTACCCCGGGAGGACAGCCGTCAGCGCACAATCGACCATACCTGCGATCTGGATCTTTAGATGTTGGATGGTTGGGATGGGTCCAGGCGAACAATGGCGCGGTGCGTGCTCTAACTGAATGCATGAGGATACATTCAAGCAGGACTGCCAGTGGTGCTGTCTTGGCGACATTTCTGTTGGCGGCCTTGACATTCGCCAGCGACCACCACGCCCTGAACGGGACTTGGACCCTGGTACCAGCCAAGAGCGATTATGCCGGGCGCGAGGTCGTTCAAACCGGCACGGTGACAATTGACGACCGCCAGGGCAACATTACGGTGTCTCGAAATTTCACCTACGGCGGCGCCAATGAGACCTTCTTCTACAGCTTCAGCACCGACGGCCAGGAGAACTCAACAATTAAAGACGGAAAGGATTTCAAGAGTAAGGCCAAGTGGGAGCACAACGTTCTGAAGGTGGCGACCACGCGTGACGGAGTGACTACTCGCGAACGCTTCAGCCTGACGGCGGACGGCACATTGATTGTCAGCGTCGAGCAACCGGAGCACAGGCCGATTACCCTGGTGTTCCAACGCAAATAGAGGAACTAGACTAGCTGACACGCGGCAGCACCTCTTTCTCGACGAGCCGGCCCGCTTTTTCGGCTCTCCCGGTTACCAACCGGTTACCAGCCGGTTACCAACCTGCCCCACATAGCCGACTGCCTTGCACCCCGCCCGCCCGCCGCCCCCTGCGATACCATCGACGAATGATCCGCTGGTGGCTGCTTCCGACTTTCGCCGGGCTGTGCCTGGCTCAAGACCCCATGGCTCCCCACTCGGCCATCGAACCGCCCGCCGCCAAGGCCGCGGCCTCCCTGGCGGCCAGTACCAAGGCTTCCCCGCCTGCGTTATTGACCACCGGCGAAAAGACCGATTGGAACGAAACCGCCCCCTACGCCGAGGCAGTCGAAATCTCGCACCGGTTGGAGCGCGCCTCGCGATTCGTCAAGGTCCTCGATATCGGCGTCACGCCGGAAGGGCGGACCATGATCGCGCTGGTGGTTTCCAAGGACCGCGCTTTCACACCCGAAGCCGCGGCCCGCGCCGGCAAGGTCGTGATCCTCATTCAGAGCGGCATTCACGCCGGCGAAATCGAGGGCAAGGACACCGCGCTGATGCTGGTCCGCGACATGGTGGTCGGCAAGAAGTTCGCGCCCTGGCTGGACCACGCCATCTTTGTGATCATCCCGGTCTTCAACGTGGATGGCCACGAATCCTTCAGCCCGTACCACCGGCCCAGCCAGAACGGGCCCAGGTCCACGGGCCTCCGCGCCAACACGCAGCGCCTGAATCTGAACCGCGATTATATCAAGGCCGACACGCCCGAAATGCGCGCCTGGCTGCGTGTCTTCAACTCCTGGATGCCGGATTTTCACATCGACAACCACGTGACCGATGGCTCCGACATGCAGTACGATGTGACCTGGGACATGGCGCGCAATCAGGACCTGGCCGACCCCGCCGGCGCCTGGGTGCGCGACCGCTTCGTGCCCGAACTGGACCAACGCATGGCAGCCGATGGCCACCTGGTGGCCCCTTACGGCGCGCTGCGCAATGTGAATGCCCGCCGCGAGTTCTTCATGGAGGTGTTTTCGCCGCGCTACTCGCATTTGTATGCCGCGGTGCAGAACCGGCCCTCGCTGCTGGTGGAGTCGCACAGCTTGAAGGCCGCCAAGACGCGCGCCTGGGCTCATTACGACATCATGCGGCACAGCATCGACACCATCCTGCTGGATCCCGAGGGCCTGCGCCGCGCGGTCCGCGATGCCGATCGAGAGATGGTCTCGCGCGCCGGAAACCGTTCGGCCCCGCCGGTGTATCTGGCCGGCAAGGTGAGCGACAAAAGCCGGCCGCTGCTTTACCGCGCGCTCAAGATCGGCCCATACCAGAGCGAGGTCACTGGCGGCAGCGTCACCCGGTATCTGGCCGAACCGGACAACCTGGAAACACAAATCCACGACCAGATCGACACGACCGTGGAGGCGCAGATGCCGCTCGGCTACCTGATTCCTTCGGCGTGGACCGGGGTGGCCGATCTGCTCAAACTGCACGGCGTGGAGATGGAGCGGACTACCAAACCGCTGGACCAGGAATTCGAGACCTACCGTTTCGGCAACATCCGGTTTCAGGGCGCCTCGACCGAAGGGCACGTGATGATCGACTTCGAGGCCAGGCCCGTGAGGGAGAGGATCGCGATTCCGGCCGGGTCGTATTGGGTGGGGCTGAGGCAGCGGCGGGCGCGCCTCATCATGGCTATGCTGGAGCCGCAGGCGCCCGATTCGCTGGCTCGCTGGGGCTTGCTGAATTCCGTGTTCGAAGGCGGCGGCCGTGGAGGCGGGGGCGGCGTCGGCGAGTATCTGTCCGAGCCGATCGCCCGGCGAATGATGGCGGACAATCCCGAATTGCGCCGGCAGTTTGAAGCCAGGCTCGCGGCCGACCCACAGTTCGCCGCCGATACGCGCGCCCGTTTGCAGTGGTGGTTCCAGCAATCGAAGTACGACGCCGGCGACAGCGGCCGTTATCCGATCGTACGGGTATGGGAGAAAAACTGGTGAGCGCCGCGACTACGGTGTGTGTCGGCAAACTCCGCCGCGAGCGGGCCCTGCCACGGTCCCTCTTGATGCCGTTTTACGGTCACCCTTTGAAGGCGTTTTACGATGCGACCGATGCCCGGTACCGCTGCACGTTCGCATAGGCCGGTATTTGATCCAGCCGGGACCGCAGTTCCTTCAGCCTCGCCCCAATTCGCACTCCGTCGTCCTGGCTCATACCCGAGATCCTGGGAAACATCGCCGTCGCCGCGGCCAAGGCTTTCTCGGCCTGGGCAAAGAGCGGAGAACTCCTGGTGGTCGCCACATCAGCCAGGGCGAAGCCCCTGTCAAGCTCCCGCTGGACCAGAACCATCAAGTCTTGGTCAGTTCTGTGACGGATCGATACGAGTTTTTGAGTGCGGTCGGACATGGCTCCCCCCGGTGACGACGCAAATTCTGTGCTTTTCTTCGGCTTCCTTCTGCTTCTATGAGACGCAAAAACGCCGCCTTTGGTTCACGGAACCCCAAATCTTACGGTAAGCAGCCGGTTAGCAAACCGTCGTGGCGTTGTCTCCTCATTATCTAGGACGGCGCAAACGGGCAGGGGTTAGCGGAGGATATCTAGCGGAGGATATCGGGCGACGTTGCCACGTGCGCCGTCCGCCCATCGTAGTGGCAGCCGCCGCCGGTCAGGCGGACCGCATTCTGGTCATCGACGGCTGCCAGACGCATCGTTGGCGGAGGCGGGCACGCTCTCCAGCAAGACCTTGCCGTGCTTCATCACCAAGACCACCCGCCGCACCGCGGTGATGTCATCGAGCGGGTTGCCCTGCACGGCCACCAGGTCGGCCTCCATTCCTTCGGCCAGCGATCCGATGCTGGCGCCCATGCCTAGCGATTCGGCGGCCACGGACATGCCGCTCGATAGCGCTTCCATCGGGATATCGCCGCCATCCTTCACGCGGTAGACGAACTCTTCGGCATTGCGGCCGTGCGCGCCGGCGACCCCATCGGTGCCCAGCACGATCTTCACGCGATGGCTGCGGGCGCGCTTCAATACCGCGGCCACCAGAGGTAATGCTTTTTCCATGTAGGCAAAGCCCTCTTCGGTGTAGTTGCCAATGTTAAGGAACTTGGCCTTGTTCTCCAGGTAATTGTGCAACACCAGAAAATTGGGGTCGAAGTAGACGCCGCGCTGGGCCATCAGCTCCAGCGTTTCGTCGTCTAGAAATGTGCCGTGCTCAATGGACGTGCATCCGGCGTTGACCGCGGCTTTGGCGCCGTCCGATGAATGGGCATGCACTATTGAGCGCAAGCCGACGGCTTTGGCCTCGCCGCAGGCAGCATTGATCTGGTCCACAGTCATGGTCATCTTGCCGCCGTCCCGAATGCTGGCGGTGGCGAAGAGCTTCACCACATTGGCGCCATCCGCCTTCATCTTCCGCACGTAGGCACGAATCTGGGCTGCGTCGCCCGTGTTCTCGTTGATTTGCCGCAGGGACGTGATCAGCCTGGGGCCGGCCAGCGAACCAGCTTCGATCAGGTCGCGCAAATCGCCATCCAGCTCCGCGCCCACGCTTTGCACCGTGGTGAAACCGCCCATCAGCGTGTTGTAGAGGTTGGCCGCGGCATACAGCGCGGCCTGCTGCGGCGTGGATCTGGCGCCCCGCCCGCCGGCCTCGTAGCGGCCGTCTTTATTGAAATACCAGGTGGGATGGACGTGGGTGTCGATCCAGCCGGGAGTGACGGTGAGGCCGCTCAGGTCGATAGTGGGCTTCTGTTTGGCGTCGGCGATCCGCGCGATGCGGCCGTTCTCGATGACGATTTCCTTGTTCTTGAGGACGTGGCCTCTGCCATCGATGAGGACGGTGGTTTTGACGACGGTAGGTTGGGCCGCGGCCATGACAGCTAGAAAGGAAAGCGCGACGGATTGCTTGAGCAACGGAGTTACCTCAGCATTCAATCATAGAGCAACCCGGCCAATCACAAACATACCCCGGCTAAGCCTGGCAACCCGGCTGCGACCGGCGCCGCGAGGCGCGCCGATGAGGGTATTCGTTTTATGACACGGCTGCGCAAATTAGCAGGCTGCCTTACGGGCCTTACGGGCCAAACCCGGGGGTATCGCTCCGGGAGCATTGCTTTGCAAGAGGTGAAGCTGTTAAAGCTGTTCTCGCGCTTGGGAATTCCAGAAAGCGGACAAGGAGCACCATGCCGAACGGCACGTGCGCGTTTTCGCCCGTGCCAAGGCCAGTTCCTGGCCATGCGTTTTACCAGTTAGGATGCGCACTTCGCAACCGGGCCGGCTTTAGAGTCCCGCACCCCTTTTGACTCCGGGGACGGTGATGTCCGTGAAAACCGTGAAAGGAAGCTCCCGGCCAGCTCACGCAACTCCCGCATCCCCGTCGCGGGCGATTGGAATCGAAAAAAACGCCGGTCGCAGCGTTCGCAGCGAAAAGGCAGGATTAGAAGGCAGATAGCCCACTCCCAGGTAGTACGCCGTGCCGATCGCCGGAACTTGTCGCAACCACATCGAGGGCAAATTGATCGAAAAAGGCGTTGCATTTGGATTTTCATGAGCTCCTTGAGTTTCCTGATTATTAAGTCTGGGCCTAAATAAGTCTGGCTATTAGGTATCGTGCGGTCGAGTATCGCCCCGCAATAACTGCTCCACAACACCATGGCTGGCAGCTTTCCACCCAAGACTCACTGTTCGAGCCTCGGCGCGTCGGCGTTCCTCACTTGGTTTAACTAATGTATCAGATTGTCAGCGCTTTCCGAAGTGTGGGCGGTATAGACGGCATAGTACCGTCGTGTTTCAGCGTTTTGGCAGAAGTGGACGAGGAGAAATCGAGGTTCAGCTACCCATTGTGAGGCAGATCGTCAGTCGATTGTCAATCTGCGGCGGATTGCTAATCCGCCCGCCCGGTGCGGAGCGAGCCAGCCCGAGTTTTCGGCCTGCCTGTAAGGTGTATCAATCGCGCGACGGGCAGACTCCCTCCGCCGGACCCGGGATACCCCTGACAAGCTGCCCTGGATTCCAGCTTCATACGGTTTCCCCAAACGACTAACCACCTGCCTGCCCACCCAGAAAACCGGCGCCGTGTGAGCGCTCTGATGATTGTGGCGGGGCAACCTGGCCCGGCAGCACCCGATCCGCCAAACCGGCAGTACCCTTCCGGAAAATCAATAACCCCCGTTACAAATAACGGAGTTGGTACACCGGCGCGGCGGTACTCTTCCGGTTGCCGCCAACGTTTAGAATCGGTGATGACTAGTATAATGCCCCCTCTGCTCCAGGCTGGGAACGTCAGCAAACACTACGGCGGCGTGCGCGCGCTCAACCAGGCGCACTTTACGCTCCGCGCCGGTGAAGTGCATGCTCTGATCGGGGAGAACGGGGCGGGCAAGAGCACGTTGGCGCGGATACTGGCCGGCTCCACCCTGGCCGATACGGCGTCCATCGCCATTGACGGCCACCCGGCCGTGATCCACAATCCCCTGGATGCGCAGCGGTCGGGTATCGGGATGATTTACCAGGAGCTGGATTTGTTCCCCAACCTGACCGTGGGAGAGAATCTGGTGATCGGCAACCTGCATTTTCGGGAGGGACGCATATCCGTCCCGCGCCGGATTGCGGCCTTCTGCCGGCCCTTCCTGCAGCGTGTGGGGCTTGCCTGCGGCGTGAATGACAAGGTGGGCGGCCTGCCCATCGGGCAGCAGCAACTGGTGGCCATCGCCCGCGCGCTCAGTATGGACGCGCGCATCCTGTTGATGGATGAGCCCACCAGTTCCCTTTTCGATGACGCCGCGGACAGGCTGTTCGGCTTGATCGCGGAACTGAGGAGCGCCGGCGTGGCGATGGTTTACGTCTCGCATAAGATGGACGAGATTCTCCGCATCTGCGACCGCGCCACGGTGCTGCGCGACGGCCAGACCATCGGGACCGTCGAAACGGCGGCGACCAATGTGGACGAGTTGATTCGCATGATGGTGGGGCGCGACCTCAAGTTGACGGAATGCACGCGGGCCGGCCGCTCGCAGCGCGGCGGCGCGGGCGAAATCGTGCTCGCGGTGGAAGGCTTGACCACCGGCAAGCTCCGCGGCGTTTCATTCCAGTTGCGCCGCGGCGAAGTCCTGGGCGTAGCCGGTCTGGTGGGCGCGGGACGCAGCGAGTTGGGCGCGGCGCTGTTCGGCATGGACCGCATTCGCGCCGGCGCAATCCACGCGCGCGGCGCCATCGGCCTGCTGCCCGAGGACCGGCGCCTCCAGGGGCTCATGATGAGTATGAGCGTTCTGGAAAACAGCACCATGGCGGTGCTGCCGCGGTTCCAGCGGCTCGGCTTCATCCGCGCCCGTGAGGAGCAGCGCGCACTGGAGCCGTTGGCGCGCAACCTGGCCCTGCGTTGCGATTCCACCGCCCAGCCGGTTGGCCAGTTAAGCGGTGGCAACCAGCAGAAAGTGCTGCTGGCGCGCTGGCTGCTGCGCGACCCCGACGTGTTGTTCCTGGACGACCCCACGCGCGGCATCGATGTGGCGGCCAAGCAGGACATTTACAGGATTGTGGATGCACTGGCTGAGGCCGGCAAGGGCGTGATCCTGGTGAGTTCGGAACTGCCGGAGTTGCTGCGGTGCTGCGACCGCATCCTGGTGCTGTCGGGCGGCAGGCTCACCGCGATTTATGATGCCATGGAGGCGACCCAGGAGAAGATCATGGCGGCGGCAACCACTCCCAATTCCCCCGAGGCCCGGTGTTGATGGCTCTGGCGAGAGCGCTGGCGAAAGCCCGGAGTCTGGCAAAAGCCGGAGGGCTGGCGAAAGCTCAGAGCCTGGCCGCGCTGGCCGGCATTATCCTGCTGGCGATTCTGATCGGCCCCACCGCGGCGGACGGTTCGCGCATCTTCCTGCAGATTGGCAACCTGACCGACATCCTGCGCCAGATCTCGCTGATCGGGATCATGGCGCTCGCCATGACGTACGTAATCCTCACTGGCGGAATCGATCTGAGCGTGGGCAGCATTCTGGCGTTGTCGACATCCCTGGTGGCCATGGGGCTGACGCGCGCCGGGCAGACCGCGTCCTACGCGTGGCACATTGTGTTGGCGATGGCGGCGGCGGTGGCGGCATCGGCGCTGGTCGGCACGCTCAACGGCGTGGTGATCGCCGCCACGCGCATGCAGCCGTTCATCGTGACCCTGGCGGCGATGATCGGCGTGCGTGGCCTGGCGAAGTGGCTCACGGACAACCAGAATATCGATATCGGTTTCGGTCGCGACGTGGCCGCCGAGTTCGCGGCGGTTTTCCGCCAGAAGGCCATCGTGATCGGCGCTTATGCGGCCGGCGCGGCTGTCTTCTGGGTGGTGCTGGCGCGAACTGTGTTCGGACGCCACGTGCGCGCCATCGGGGACAACGAAAAAGCCGCGGAGTATGCCGGCCTGCCCATCCGGCGGACCAAGGTTTGGGTGTACACGCTCTCCGGCCTGCTCTCCGGCCTGGCGGGTGTGCTGTATGCGGCCGAGAATCACCAAGGCAATCCGAATGCCGGGGTAGCTTACGAACTGGATGCCATTGCGGCGGTGGTGATCGGCGGCACCCGCCTCTCGGGCGGCAAGGGCGGAATTTCAGGCACCATCGTGGGCACGTTGACGATTGGCGTGCTCACCAACATGCTGCGGCTGAACAACGTCGATAGCAATGTGGAGATGATGATCAAAGCGGCGATCATCGTGCTAGCGGTCGCGGTTCAGCGCGACCGCTGACGGAAGACGCGGTGCAGCGCGACCGCTGACGGAAGACGCGGTTCAGCGCGACCGCTGACGGAAGACGCGGTTCAGCGCGACCGCTGACGGAAGTCGCTAGCTTCTACGCCTTCACCGGCTTATCGGACGCCTTCCAGTGCTGGGCATCCCAGTACAGCGTCTTGCCTTCGCGGTACGACTGCGCGGCCAGGTTGATCACCACCACTGCCTTGGCCCCCGTCTCGACATCCAGATGCGGTTTTTCGCGGCTGCGCATGCATGCCAGGAAGTTCTCGATGTGCGCCGCCATCATATCCTTCTGGTCGACCGGGATCTGGATATCCTTCGTCCCGAACTTGGTGGCGTAGGCTTCGCCGCCAATGGCAGTGACCGCTCCATTCCGGCCGCCACGTACCTGCGGCTTCACCGTGATGTAAGGCACGTTACGCTCAAACTGGCCATGCTCCACCATGATGATGGTGCCCTCGTGCCCGCGAATCATGCCGGGGATGTGGGTATCGTTGGCCATGGAGGAACTCAGCACCAGCGAGTGGCCCTTGGCATATTCGGCCAGCAGGTGGAACGTATCGGGCACTTCGCGGTCCGGCTTGCCGTCGGGCAGCTTCTTAAATACATAAATGCCGCCGGTGGCCATTACCTTGGTGGGGAACTGGGGCTCATCCCAGCAGATGTTCAGCGGCGCGATCACGTGGTAGAAAAGGTCGCTGGCAATGCCCAGCGAATAGTCCCAATATTTGCGGAACCGGAAGAAGCGGTCGGCGTCGAAGGCGCGCTTGGGAGCCAGCTTGTACTGCGACCCCAGCCACATGTTCCAATCGATGAAGTCGTCGCCCTTCGCCTCCGGACCAGCCTTTTCGTCGATGGGCCAGTTCCACTCGCCCTCGGTCGAATTGCGGTGGTACGAGCCCTGGCTTTCGATCATCTGCCCGATCATGCCGTCGGCGATGGCCTTCTTAGCCTTCGCCCAGATATCGGCCGAGGTGGTCTGCGAACCCACCTGCAGGATGCGCTTGGTTTCCTTCACCGTAGCCACCAACTGGCGCGCTTCCTCGTTGGTGTGCACCATGGGCTTTTCCAGGTAAACGTCTTTGCCCTGGTCCATGGCGTCCATCGCCATCTTGCCGTGCCAGTGGTCCGGTGTGGCGACCACGACAGCGTCCACGTCCGACTGGTTCAGCAACTCGCGGTAATCCAGGTAGCCCTTCACCTTGTGGTGCTCGGCGGCGAGGCGTTTGCGCTTTTCGTACACGTCGCAAACCGCCACCACCTGGCAGGCGTTGTTGTTCTTCTGTCCGAATTGGGCGAATGCCTGGCCATCGTAGAAGCCGCGCCCGCCGCAACCGATTACCCCGATGTTGATGCGGTCATTGGCGCCGATCACGCGGCCGCCCGAGGCTTTGCTGCTGGATTTAGCGGCGAAGGCAGAATTGGCGGCGCCTAGCGTGATGCCGGTGGCACTCACGGATTTGAGAAAATCTCTACGATCGAGAGAATCGTTATTCGACATGGAAACCCCTTCTATTTGAACCGAATACGTGCAATGAACAGTGCCATTTGGCGGATCCCGGACAACCCTCGCAGGGGCTTCCTCCGAACGCTCGCGCCGGAAATGTGGAGCGTGGTACCGTAAACCCAATAAGAACGCGTTTCACGCGATTTTGCAAGCGAATTCACAGGGAATTCACTGCCAGGCCAATTGGACTGCGGGGCTCATGGACACCCAGCCAAAAGCCCGCCCACCCAGCCAATGTCCTGATTCTCTACTGTGTTGCGATGCGTTTCGAGGCTCTCGAAGGACGCCACGCCATATCCGCGGGCGCATCTGCGCCGGCGCCGCACGATCCATATGACGTCGCTGCGGGTTGGCCCGCCGCGTAAACGCATCCGAGGCAGCACCGCCCTTCCGCTGCCGCCCTCAATTAATAGTAATCTGAATAGCGCTTAAGGAGACATTAGTGCTTAAGGAGACAGTGATGCGCCCGGTTTCCAGAAAAACCTTCTTGCTGGCTTGGATCGGAATCCTGATTCTTGCCATGAACAGTCTGGCTGCCGCGCCTCAGCAGGATAACGGCGCTGGCCTTGCGGCACCGGCGACTCTGAATCAAGCCTTGAACGACAGTTGGGCGGCGCTTCAGCGCCACGATTACGAAGCCGCCCTGCAAGCTTCGCTGAAGGCCACCACGATCGCTCCTCAAAACCAGCTTGCATGGTTTTACATGGCACGGTCCTATGACTTGCTTGGCGAACTTCCCAAGGCCGAGGCGGCCTACAAGGCCTTGATCGCAATCAATCCGAGGCACGGGTCTGCCTACAACAATCTGGGCGCTCTTTACAGGAGGATGGGCCGTACCGACGAGGCTATCGCCAGCTATCGCAAGCAGATTGAGGTGGATCCGCGCAGCCGCTTTGCCTCATGGAACCTGGGCAGGGTTTTGGCGTCGCGAGGCCACTGGGACGAAGCGCGCCAGTTGGCCGCCGTGGCTGCGGAACTCGCTCCAGCGGATGTGAACCGCTGGCTTTTTCTCGGCAAGGCCCAGATCAAGACTGGCCGCATCGATGAGGCGCGGCGCAGCTTCGATCGCGCGCTCGCCCTTCCGCACGAGGCCATTATGGAAAACAACGTCGCGTACGACCTGGCCGACGCCGGTTTCGATCTCGACAGGTCCTGGCAGTTGATTTCCGGAGCGCTCGAACCGGCCGCGCGTCTTGTGTGCGAGCCGGAGGGCATGTCCGGCGGCGATAAGTGCACGGCGCAACTACGCCAGATCGCCTTCATGTTGGATACCGCGGGGTGGGTCCTCTATCGCCAAGGCAAAACTAAGGCAGCCGAGCCGTACCTGCGGTCGTCCTTCGCGATTACTCCTCGTGGTGAAACCGAACTTCACATGGTCATCGTGCTGGCGAAATCGGGCCGTCTCGAAGAGGCGGTCAACGTGTTCGCACAAGCACGCGCGCGTCCGAATTTTGACCGCGTGGATTCCCGAGAGACGATTCGCGAACTGGTGAAGGCGGCGGGAGGAGATGTGGAACTGGATACGCTTCTCGGACACGCCGTGCTTCCGCCACCGCCTCCGATCATCCAGGCCAAAGCAATTGCTCTGGTGGATGGAAACGGAAAAGTGATCGAAGCGCGAGCGGTTGCACCGGCCCCGCCCGGCTTGGCCGATGTGGCGAAGTCTCTGACATTGCCGGTCTTGTCGTGGCCCGGTTACTCCATCCGATCCATCCGGACGATCGAGTTCCAGCGCGCCGGTGACCAGTGGTCGCCATCGGAGTCCTACGTCGGAGAGACACCGCCGCCCCCGCCGTGCGGTTCGGCTTCCCAGCCGCTGCTGCCAACCCTGGTGACGCAGGAGTCCACTTCGCCCGCGCAGTCAAGGAACTGCCCCGGCGCATAATAGGGACGAGTTCCGCGATCTTTCGCGCCACAACCGAGCCGAGTCACTCGATCAAGGGCGAAGCTAAATGAAAGTACGGGATGACAAAACCGCTAGCCTTAGCGGTTTTGCTTTTTACTCCCTTGATTCTAAATGAATTGACCTCAAAAACCGCTAAACTTAGCGGTTTTCGTTTTTGGCGGAGGTGATCGAGGAGTGCGAACCAGTCGGAAGATGCCGCCGAAGTGGGGACCTGGTGGGGCGCAGACCAGCCGGCTGGATCATGACCGGCCGCTGCTCCGGGCCGACGAGCAATGCCTTCGTCAGCGCAACGGCCGCGCATCATGCAAGCTGCGCTAAAACTGCACTTTCGAATGGAGGCGCACCTCGAAACTCCTGGTCCAAGAGTCGCCATCTCCGTTCCCCCATTGGCCCTTGACGGGAACTGCGGATGGGGCCGATACTCATGGGGGGATGTTTTATGTCTTACGGCCGCGCGTATGCGTTTTTGACGTTGGCTGTGGTCACCGTGCTGGCGCTTCCTGCTGACGGGCAATCGGTGATCTCCACTCGTTCCGGCATCGTCCACTTTTTCGAGGGAGCGGTTTACCTGGCCGACCAGCCGCTGGAACCCCATTTCGGTAGATTTCCAAGTATGGCCGAAGGCGCCGAACTGCGTACGGCGCAAGGCCGCGCGGAGGTGCTGCTTATGGCTGGTGTCTTCCTCCGCATGGGAGAGAGCAGCGCCATCCGCCTGGTTGCGAACGATCTCTCGGACACGCGTGTCGAAATGCTCTCCGGATCGGCTATGGTCGACTCGGCGGAACCGGGTTTGGGTACATCGTTCACACTTGTTTATAAGGCCTGGAGGGTCCACTTCCCCCAAAAGGGCATCTACCGAATCGATGCCGATCCGCCCCGATTGTGGGTCCAGCAGGGCGAGGCGGAGGTGTTTGCCGGCGGTACCGGGATGCCGGTATCCGTGGAACAAGGGATGTATCTGCCGTTTGCCCCGGTGCTCGTGCCCGAACGCTCCATCGATCTACCCGGAGACGCGCTCACCGATTGGGCCAAAGGCCGGAGCGAATCTATTTCGGCAGACAACGCCATTACCGCCCAGATTGACGAGGACCCTGCCTCAAGGAACTCCGGTTTAGAGACGGACAGCTTTGCCTATTTTCCACTCATCGGCGTCCCATCTCTTGGCTTGGGCCTGTCCGGCGGGTATGGCTCCTTCAATCCATATCAGCCAGGGTTCAACGCAATCTACCTGCCCGGCTATACGTACAGGCCTCTCCTCGTGGGATTGGCGCCGGGCGGTGTTCGAAGTTACCTTTATTCACCCACGCGGCGGGTCGGGGTTTCACCGCGAGCTTTCCCCATCGTGCCCGCCCCCCATGCACCTCTTCCGCATCCGGCGCCTGGGCGCCCTATGCCACCTGCAGTGCGCGGCGGAGCTCACCGTTAGTCATTGAGGAGGCGCGTAATACCCGAGCCGCCAGTGCGCTTTGAGCGGCGGCATACCATGAGGTTGCGAGAGTTTAACTTCCACCTTACGGTACTTTCCATCTCTGGCTTGATTCTTGGGGTAGTAAGCGAGAACATACTGATTGCGCAATTCGATCGCAATCCTGGTTGCAACACTCGGCAGATCGCTCGTGAGTGCCGCTGAGAAGGCGCGGCCACCTGTCTGTGCAGCAATTTCAGAAAGCAGACGCGGCCCTGAGATCTCCTCAGGAGTCAGCCCGAAAGACAAGATCGGCTCAAAAACACCCATGGCGTACACTTGTACGTCCGCCCCGCGAACGAGCGACTCAATCTCGGCTGCCGTGTAGTGGCTGTGGTTATCCCCGCCGTCAGAAACGATCACGATCGCCTTCCGGGGGTTCTTCGCCTTTTTCATCTCGTGCAGGCCGGTGTTGATGGCGTCAAGCATTGCGGTCAGGCCCCCTGGCTGAGCGTTTTTCAGCGCGCTTTGTATCTCTTCGGTGTGCGTCGTAAATTCGACCGAAAGCTTGGCATTGTCGCCGAATTCTACCAGAAACGCTTCATCGTCCGTGTTAAAGGTCTTCAGGAACTGTGCGGCTGCGTTGCGAGAATTCCGAAGCTTGTAGTCCATGCTGCCGCTCTCATCGAATACCAGGCCAACCGAAAGAGGCGCATCCTCGCCGGAGAAATGTGCGACATCCTGTTCCACGCCATCTTCGAATAAATGGAAATCCGCTTGTTGAAGCCCGAGAACGAACCGGTTTAGCGTATCCGTCACCGTCACCGGAATCACCACCAGGTTCGTATCCGCTCGGAAGGTCGGCGCTGGGCCATGCTGCGAGTCAACCGCATGGGGCGTCGATTGCCTGGACCCTTCCTGGAGTTCTGTCTGGGCGGCGGCCAGACCCGAAAACAACACCAGCGCGGCTGGGGCACACCCCACGCAAACGATGCAGGTCCACGATCCGCGCTTCACAATCCCGCTCCTCGTGCTCCCAAATAACGACGAGTTTATCATGGCTCTCGTTCGAACCGATTACATCCGGGCACCTGCGGAGTCGGCTGGAAGTAGGGGAGGGAACTCGGAGAGGCACCGGAGACAGCGGATGTGCCCAGGATTGGCACGCCGGGATTCTAATGGTCAAAAGATTAGCCCTTAGGTGGGCGGGTTGGCAGAGGATCAGGCGCGATTGGCTGCGCGGATTCACCGGAACGTGACGGAGTTACGCCCGGTATTGGATTTTCGCGCCCGGTTTGCCAAGTCGCGAGCGGCGCCCAGCGAGCCTTCGAGTGCCATTCGCACCAACTGGCTCCGTGTTCGAACCCCACGCAGAACGCGGAAATAATTGGGGAGAGGGTGGTGCCAGGGGAGACTTGCGGGAGTCAGAGGGCAGGGAATCGGGAGGCAGAAGAAGTCATCACTGTCACCGGCGGGCCCAAGACTTGGGGTATGGAGATACTGCACGCCTGAGGCTCCAGCCCGGCTTTCGCAAAAGCAATCCTCTTCGGCAGAGGGCTGTAAAACATTGGTCGGACGCGATTCTTGCGCTGGATGAAACAATCCCTTACGGCGGCGACCAGAGCGATGAACCGTACTCTCGTGCGTGTGCCCAGACCGCGTCGCAGTTGTTGCAGAGCTAAGAGCTTCGGTGCAGTAAAGTCAGCCCTGCCCGCCATGCGAGCGGAGCAAGCCGGTTTACGCGAAAGAAGGAATTCTTGCCGCCGATGAACGCCGATGAACACCGATAAAAAATTCTTGTGTTATCCGCGTTGATCGGCGGCCAATCATGCTTGCCCAGGGAGACAGGAATCATGCGGTCGATTGTTCAGGCGTTTCTTGCTTCCAGTTCTTTCATCTAGCGCGCGGATTGCCGCCCACTCAATGTTTAAGCCTACACTAAGAAGGAATCATGCCCGGCTTGGCGAAAGTCCCGCTAGAAGAGGCCAGCCGCCTAATGTGCGCGTACACCCGCGCCGTTCTCTCCTGACTTCTGCCTTGTGCCCTCCGCCTGCTGCCCCGCGCCTACTGGTTTCTGACGTCCAGCGCAGCCTTCTTGCCCGCCCGCGAATCCTTGTACTTCTTCTCGAAGCGCTCGATGCGGCCAGCGGTGTCCATCAGTTTCTGTTTTCCGGTGTAGAACGGGTGGCACGAAGAGCAAATCTCCACGCGGATATCGCCCTTATGAGTCGACCGCGTCTGGAAGCTGTGGCCGCAGGCGCAGGTGACTTTGATTTCGTTGTAAGCGGGGTGGATACCGGCCTTCATTTACAGAGGTTCCTTTCGAGATTTCCAGTATAGCAGAAAAACGTAAAACCCCGCGGGCTCGTGCGAACCCCGCGGGGCTTGGTAGCCTTCGGACTGACCGAAGTTCGGAATTAAACCTGGGGCTTGGAGCTACGCAAGAGGCAGCCGGTCCACAGGAACTTGATCCCACCACTGAAGCGGGATCGGCTACATTAGAGGCTCGACTTTAACAGTCGGCCACCTCTCGCGGTCTTTTACTGCCACTTTTCATTTTTCTGGACCACCTCCTTCTTCAGTGATGTTTAGATCGTCTCACGCAATTCGCCGCCTTGTCAATATGGTTTCCAGTAGGAATCAGTAGGAACGCCGCCTAGTGGGGCTCATTCGTCCCCCCACAACCATATGTAGTGTTTGAGTTACAGATTCCGGGCGGCAAACCGGCACATCGCCAGGCCGTCCATGAGGTTGAAAGGGAATTGTCCGGTGGTGTAGTGGCCGCAAGGGAGGTTGAAAACCTGGTGCGGCAACCGCATCTCACGGAAGCTGTGCAGCACCTGCTGGGAGTACACCGGCAGGAACGTGCTGTCGTGGCTGGCCCAGACCAGCAGGCTCTTCAGGTCGCGCGCCGGCAGCCGGTTCAGATAACTGGCCGGGCTGATCACCGACCAATACCGCCTGAGTTCCTCCTGCGTCACGCCCTGCGCCAGGCCCTGGCGCACATTCTGCGTCGATAGGCCAGTCCAGACCACGTCCGAAAAATACATCGAGACGTGATTGAAAATCCCCACCTTCACCCGTGGATCGTGGGCCGCGGCGATGAAGGCCACGCACGAACCCAGGCTGGTGCCGAGAATTCCCACGCGCGAATAGCCCCGATGCGCCAGCCAATCCAGGCAGGCCCGGGTATCGATCACCGATTGCCGCCCGGCATGGATGGTGCGGCCCACATTGCTCGAAACATGGTAATCGGCTCGCTGGGTTTCAGCCGGCCGGCGTTCGGCGTGATACGCCATGGTCAGGCGGAGGGCGCTGATCCCGAACCGGTTGAGCAGTTTCGCCAGACCCACGTGGCCGTCCGGCCCGGAGTTCCATTGCGGCAGCACGATCAACGCCCGGCCCCGATCCTTCGGCGCCTGAAACCAAAGGGCACGGGCCGTATTGTTTTCGGGGTAGGGTGTGGCGACCGGGCTGGTGAACGTGAGGTGCGAGGCCCGCAGCTTGAAATCGGTAACCAACTTGAAATCGGTCACCGGCGGGTGGGCAAAGAACCGGTCGGAATCTTTTAGCGCGTCCCCCGCAAACCGGGAAACGCACTCAGCCGAATTGCCGTTGGCTTCGGCCGGGCAAGCCGGGAAGCCGCAACTATGCAACCAATCAGTGCCCCATTCAAAGGGACGCACTACCCGATTGGTGTCGCGAGTGGCAAGCTTGCGCTCCCAATTGTCCATCCAGCGGGCGTAGACTCCGGTCATGTGGTGACCAGTTTACCAGACTCCAAAAAAAACCCCGCTCACGGTAGATGGAACCGGAGCGGGGTTGGCAACGCCCAAGAAGAGGCAACTCACCGAAGCCCAAAATCCTCTAAGGAACCCAACGCCCGTAGTGCACGCGGTGCGCCACTCGTAAGTAGTTTAGAATGAACCGCGCTGGCATGCGCTCTTCCGTAATCGGGAGGGCTGGCCTACGGTTTCCGGAATTGGCAGGCGCTGAGAAAACGAACAATTGAGCCGAGGCACGATAATACAATCGAAAGAATGACCCCAAGCCCAACGAAAGCCGCCATCCAACCGTCCGGAGACGGCAAGGCTCTAGCCGGGTTCCTGCTTTCGGGGTTTCTGCTGGCCATGTTGGGCGCCATTCTGCTCCGCTGGGATTACCATCGCGAGCAGCCCCAGTTTGCCGCCGTGGGCAACTACTTCTTGAGCATGGCGCTCGGAATCGTGGCCGCCTCGCAAATGGCGCGGCTGATCATGGCCAAACGCAGCCTGTCCTTCCTGCTGGTGTTTGGCTGCTCGGCATCCTGCATCTCCTTGGCCTGCCTCGCTCAGGTCGGCCCTCCGCTCTCGGCATGGTGGCGCGCGGCCGGCCTGCTGGTCCTGGGGACGGGCGCCGGCCTGGTGAACATGGCCCTGTTCCATGCCATCTCGCGGGACTATCGGTCCGATTCCGCGGGCACCGTTACCAGGGCCGGTATCTGGCACGGACTGGGCTGCCTGGCGTCCACTCTTCTAGTCGCCGGCACCTTCTACACATATACGGTTTCGAGCGTACTCATCTTCATGGCTGTGGTGCCGGGGATCTTCGCCGCGCTGTACTCCAAGAGTTCCTACACGGCTCCTCTGGAAGGAGCAGAGCCCACCATTCGCCAGGCGTTTGAGGATTTTCGCAGCCCCGGCGCGCTGCTCTTCGCCCTGCTGCTGTTTTTTCAATTCGGCAGTGAGTGGTCTATCGCAGGGTGGCTGCCGGTGTTCCTGCACCACCGCGTCGGCCTAAGCCCCCAGGGCGCGCTGATGCACCTTGCGCTCTACTGGTTTTGGCTTCTCACGGGACGGCTTGTGGCGGTGGCCATCCTGCCGCGCGTCAAGCATGGCCTGCTGCTCATGGGCAGCGTACTGGCGGCACTGTTCGGCTGCCTCATTCTTCTTTCGACGGATAACGGGTTCGGGGCCGGCGCTGGCGTGTTCTTTTTAGGCGCGGGATACGCCAGCATTTACCCGCTGGTGGCCGAAGCCATCGGCCGCCGCTTTCCGTACTACCATCCGGGCCTTTTCAATGGGATCTTTTCGTGGGCGCTGGTGGGCGGGTTGTTGGCTCCTGCTACCCTGGGCTATGCGGCCGCGGCGTGGGGCGTGGGGGTGGTAATCGGCATCCCTCTGGTCGGGACGTTTATGGTGATGGCTCTATTGCCGCTGATCTGGCTGGAGGCCAAGGTGACGGGAAGATGAGGCTCGGCCCGGGGTGTGGTTTTGCGCGGGGCCAGGGGCCAGGGGTCGGGGGCCGGGGATCAGGCTCGCCAAAGCGCGAGCGGGCCGGGGGCCAGTGGTGTGGTTTTGCGCGCTGCGCTGTGGCCCTGCTTCTGGCGTGCCGCCTTTCGGGCACCGGTCTGCCGGAGGCCATTCCGAAACTCATCGATTCCTCTCCTGCCGCCCGAACTGCCTTCTGGGGAATCCAGATCGTGGACCTGGCTACCGGCTTGACGCTGTACGAACTGAACCCCGATCATTTTTTTGTTCCGGCATCCAACACCAAGCTTTTCAGCACTTCGCTGGCGCTCACCCGGCTCGGTCCCGAGTACACTTTCACCACCCGCATCCTTTCCGCCAGCCCACCGGACGATCAGGGCCTGATTCGCGGCAGCATCAGGCTGGCCGGCGGCGGCGACCCCAACCTCTCCGCCCGCACCGTGCCCTACCGCGTCGGCCCCACGACCGGGAATCCTCTGGCCGCCATCGAGGACCTGGCCAATCAGGTGGTGGCCCGCGGCGTCACGCGTATTGAGGGCGACATCATCGGCGACGACACCTGGTATCTCTGGCAGCCCTACGCCGTCGGCTGGGCCATCGACGACCCGCAATCCGATGACGGCCCGCCAGTCTCGGCCCTCACCCTGAACGACAATACCGCAACCCTCACCATCCGGCCCGGTGCCACGGCCGGCGACCCGGCGGCACTCGCCTGGAGCCCGGCGCTGGAGTTTTACCGCATCGAAAACCGCGTCCGCACGGTGCCCGCCGGCGGCCCACGCGTCATTCACTTCTCGCGGGTTCCCGGCAGCCTGGACGCACAGCTTTGGGGTACCATCCCGCTGCGCGACCGCGGCCAGGACCTGCTGTTGGGCATCGAGGACCCCGCACTCTACACAGCCCAGGCTTTGCGCCAGGCGTTGTCCGAACGGGGGGTGGCGGTCACCGGCGGCGCGGTCGCCCGGCACACGTTTCCCGACGAGATTGCCGACCTCACGCAAGCGATGCCCGCCCCGTCGGCCGCTGTGCCCGCCGGAGCGCCTGCGGTGCCCGCCGAGACCGAATTGGCGCGCCGCGTCTCCGCGCCGCTGATCGAGGACCTTCGCATTACCGCCAAAGTCAGCCAGAACCTGCACGCCGAAATGGCCCTGCGCGCCGTGGCCCGTGCCCGCCGCAACCTGGGCAGCTTTGAGGCCGGCCAGGAGGAGTTGAAAGCCTTCCTCACCGAAATCGGCATCGACCCCGGCGCGTACCACATCCTGGATGGCTCCGGCCTGACCCGCCTCAACCTGGTGACTCCGGCCGCCGTGGTTAAGCTGCTGCGCTATATGTACGATTCGCCCGCCCGCGACAATTGGATCTCGCTGCTGCCGGTGGGCGGCCAGGACGGCACGCTGAGCTCGCGGTTCGCCGACAGCGCCGGACGCGTGTACGCCAAGACCGGCTCGCTTTCGCACGTCAACGCCCTCTCCGGCTACGTGCAGCGCACCAATGGAAGCTGGGTGGCCTTTTCGATCCTGGTGAACAACTATAACGGCCGCGCCGCGGAAGTTCGTGGCATAATAGACCGGATTTGTAATCTAATAGAGTAATAAGGTTCTTCAACTATGCCGATCTACGAATACAGTTGTCAGGATTGCGGAACGAAGTTTGAGAAGCTGGTGCGCCGTACGTCGGACGTGCCCGAGGTGGAATGCCCCTCCTGCGGCCAGCGCCACCTGCAGCAGGAGCATTCGACCTTCGCCGCCCACGCCAATGGCGCGCCGAAATCCGCCGGGATGCCGGAATGCCCCAG
The DNA here is from genome assembly GCA_035570275.1 of Candidatus Acidiferrales bacterium. Lineage (GTDB taxonomy): Bacteria > Acidobacteriota > Terriglobia > Bryobacterales > Bryobacteraceae > DATMNI01. Next base: position 43,877 of record DATMNI010000224.1, read on the forward strand.
CGGCCGTTGCAGCAACCCGGGCATGTGCGGCATGAACTAGCGAGGTCTTCGACCTCAAACCGACAAGGCGTGGAAAGCCCGTAGCTTCACTGGGGTTCTTGGCGTCCTTGCGTCTTGGCGAGAGACTCTTCTTGCCGTCCGTTGACGATTCGAGTAATGCCGTCCTTGATCAGCGCCGCGTTGAAGTTGATCAGCAAGCCAAGCCGCTTGTCGGCCAACCGCAGATAAGTAAGAAGTTGCTTTTTGTGAACCGGCGCGAGAACCTCGACCGATTTGATTTCGACGATCACCTGGTCCTCGACAATCAGGTCGGCCCGGAACCCAATGTCAATCCGAATCGTTCCGTAGACCACCGGGATTGGCTGCTGGCTCACCGTTAATCAGTCCACGCTGAGCAAGTTCATAGGCAAGCACAGCATGGTAAACCGATTCCAGCAATCCTGGTCCGAGCGTGGTGTGGATGCGATAGGCGGCGTCCACGATCTCTTTGGCAATGGCGTTCTCAGTCATGGCAGCTTTCTATAGTCTCTCGCCAAGACGCCAAGACGCCAAGAACGAATCGCCGGGCCGGGCATGGAATCGAGGGCGTGGCGAGCCTCCTCCTGCTCGACCCCAAAGTGGCCGGCAAACGGCAGCAGCTTTTCGTAAAATCCGGGAATGCCGACTATCCCAGAACTCTTGGACGGGCACGTGACACTGGAAGTGGAGTGCCTGGATCGTCTCTACCTCAATGGATATATCGGCCAACTGGCCACCGGAGGCGGACTATGCATGTGCCTGCGCGGCCAACTCCAAAAGCCGGTTCCCTCGCCGGCCGTTCTGGGCCAGATCTCCGAGAAGTTCCGCGAGTCGGTGAAGACGCTGGCCGAGCGGGACGACGTACCGATTTACCAGTTCAACCACAAAGAGCGGAAAGACGACATCGCCAACCAATTCCGCCAGCAGCGGCCCGTATGCGACGGCATTGTCTTCATCGGGGTGGCGCAGGAGAAGGCCCAGGCTTTCAACGGGAAGAAGGTCAACGGGCAGTTCCAGTTCGAGCGGGACAAGACGGTCTACGTCAATCACTACTATTTCTACATCGATGACGCGGACTTCGGTCCGCTGTTCATCAAAGTGTGCAGCTACGCGCCCTGGAGCACGAAGCTGTGCCTGAACGGGCACGAATGGGCCAAACGGCAACTGGCGAAGAAGAAGATTGCCTACGAGTCCTTGGATAACGGATTTCTGTCCTGCGCCGAGCCCGGCAAACTACAGCAGATCTGTGACTCCCTGGGACCGGAGGATATCGACCGGGTGTTCCGCAAGTGGTTGCAGCGGATTCCGCTTCCGCTGCGGCCCCAAGACCGGGAGGCCGGCTACGACTGGGACTTGTCGATCTGGCAAATGGAAGTCAGCTTGACGCAGGTCTTCGACCGTCCCTTGCGTGGGCGTGAGTTCTTCGAAGAAATCATTCGCGACAATCTGGATCTGGGGCGGCCAGACCGGGTGCAGTTGATTTTCGATCGGGTGGTGACGAAGAAAACACCCGGCGAGTTTCGGACGCGCGTGATCCAGGACGGTGTGCATCCGAGCCTACACATTGATTACAAGGACTTCGATTTAAAGCAGTACTTCAAAGAAGGACGCGCCTGCCGGACCGAAGGAACGTTTCGAAACCCCAAGGATTTTGGAGTGAACAAGGGCTTGGCCAATCTGCCGTACTTGCAGAAGATCGGACGGCAGATCAATCGGCGCTTGCTGGAAGTCGAACGCGTCAGCCACAACAGCGGCTTGAGCGGCGACAGCATCCAACGAGTGGTGCAACCCACCGTGACCGAAGATGGTAAAAAGGCGCCGGGACTGAAGTTCGGCCAACCGCGGGTGATGGCGCTGCTGCTGGCGCTGACGATGTTTCACCATCTCATCGATGGCTTTGGCAATCACGATCTCAGGCAACAGGTGGCGGATCTGCTGGGCGTGACGTTGGCCCAATACACACCCCACCAGATGACCTATGATCTGCGGCGGCTCCGGCTGAAGGGCCTGATTTACCGTCCACCGAAAACCAATCGCTACTTCGTCACCCCGTACGGCTGGAAGGTTGCCCGGCTGTTCTCGCGCCTGGATGCCCGCGTTTTCCGGCCGGCCATGGCCATGTTCACCGCCAAGGATGCCGTTCTACCGTTCCCACTGCGTCAGGCGCTGGACCGCACCGATGCGCAACTCGATTTGCTGATCTAC
>DATMNI010000225.1:0-17850 GCA_035570275.1 Candidatus Acidiferrales bacterium
ATCGGCGGGGATGAGTTCCTCGACATAAATCGATGCCAGCATGGTCTGCTCGCGGTTGACCGGCCTCAGCTTGAGTGGCCCGTGTTGCGCGGCCTGCTTGCGGGGCGGCTGCTCAGGGATCTCGATCAAGGCTGGCTGGCATTCCATACCTCTAGTATGGAGCAGGTACTCCAAAATGAAAAGTACTTTGTTATTACAGGAGCAGAATTTTTCACAGCTTCTCAGGGAGCGGTTTCGTCGAAATAGACGACTGTATTTGTGAAACGGTGTGCTTAGTGTTTTAGTGTTGGCGCCGGGTAGCTGGCGGCATGGCGCGGTGCCGTGCCGCGCACTAGTACGACGGCAAGGCGCACCTCCCTTAGAACTATTTCGGCCACAGGCTACGAAAATGTCAAATCGAGTCGTGCGCCTGCGGGAGCGGCTTTGGCCTTAGGGCCGCGCTTCCGGGGTCGCAAACGCCGGTTGGATTCGGCCTCCAACCGCCGTATGAAATCGTCGTTGGCGGCGGGCCGGCCGGTGCCGGTGGCTTCCCGGATCCGTTCCCAGAGAGCGCCGTTTTCGACACCCTGGGACAGCACTTCCCGCCAGGTTTGCGGACTCCACCGGGCGCGCCAATCGGCGGAGTCCACGATTCCCGTTGGATCCGCGGCTCCGGTGTGAAATGCCGCGCTCGACCACGGCCAGTCCGAAGCCTCAGCCACCATTTCGGCCCTGACCGGGTTCATTTCCACGTACCGGAGAGCCTCCCATTGGTGGTGCTCGTCCAGAGGACATGAGTAGAAGCGATTCTGCCAGAGATGGCCGCTCCGTCCGCGCCGCATGTTGAACCATCTGGCGTAATCATTGTGCGTCCAGCCAAAGCTCCTGGCCAGACCCTTCTCGGATTCTGGAATTGCCAGCAGGTGAACATGGGTGTTCATCAGGCAATAGCCGGCGATCCTGACTCCGTTTTTCCCGGCGTGGCGCGCCAGCAGACTCAGGTAAATGGCCCGGTCGGTGTCATCGAAGAACACGGTCTGCCGGCCGTTTCCCTGTTGCGTGATGTGATGCCAGCGGCCGGGCACGACAACGCGTGCAATTCGTGCCATCGCTGATAAGAGTGGGTAGACGCGCGCCAGGTTCTCAGGAATTTCGGCGTTTTCGGAGACCGTCACCGTAATGATCGTCACCGAAATGACGGGCATATACCGAATGCTTACTGGCCGCCGTTCAAGCTGACATAGCACTTGTTATCGATGGCGGAGAGGTTGCGCTGAATAAGGTAGTTCCTGGTCCCGCCCGAGACCGCCGGGAGCGACATGTTGTAGTAGGCGCCATTGGCGCCGAGGGTCTGGTTCTGGCCAAACGTCCAGGCGCATTTGTCGGCGTTTTCGTTGCCGCTGGCGTCATACCAGGCGTTGAGGTCGGGGTCGCTGGTGGCCTCTTGGAGTTCGTGGGCAATCACCGAGAGCATGCCGTCCACCCCGGCGTTGCCGTTGGGGCCGACCGTCTGCGCGGCGCAGGCGTTCAGGCAACGGTTGGCATTGCCGACGAACGAATACTTGATGTCGGTGCCGCCAACAGTGCCGCGGGTGTGCCAGCCGCAATACTGGGTGCAGAAACCGCTTTTGGCGATGTCGGAAGACGTAATCACGAAGTAGACGCCGTTGGAATCCAAGGGCAGTTTGTGGTTGGTAATGGCGTTGCTCACGACCGAAAAGACGCCGTTATCGGAGAGCCTGGAACGGGCCGCTGCGTTTACCGTGGTCTCGCCGCCGATGCCGCCGACCGATCCGCTGGCGCCGTAGGTGGTGTTGATCTTGAAGTACGGCGAATTATTCTCGCCGAACAGGAAGTCTTTGACCAGTAGCTGGCCGGCCAGGTTGTCGCTGCCGTTTAACTGGGCCCAGTTGCCATACCAGATCAGGTAGGGTGTCGGCGTGGTCATCACGGGGCCGTGGTGATTAATAATGGGGCTCAAGGCACCAGTTCCGCCCTGGGTGGGCGCGGCGTCAATCGGGTTGGTTTCGTGGGCGTTGACCGAGGGCCCATCGCTCTCGAATTGCTTTGCCCGGCTGTTCTGGCCGCCATCGTCGGCCAGCGCACCGGCTGCGCCGATCACCAGCGCCAGGGTAAAAGAGGCCAAACGGCCGCGAAGAACACTTTTCATCGGTTATCCTCTCCGTTGTTTGGTTTAGTACGTACAGTACTCGCATCAGTGTACAATAGCCCGCCTTGGTTTTGGGGAGAATTCACAAGATGGTTCACCAAGGTGGTTCTATTTGCGTTAGGGTATATCCCTGATAGCTGGGCAGGCCAGGACGCCGGGCGAGGACGCCGGGCGAGGACGTCGGGCGAGGCCCCCGGGCGAGGATCCTGGACGAGGACGCCTGCGTCTCTACACCGGCTACAATATTGGTTCGTGAAACCAGGCCTGTTCATCACATTCGAAGGCATGGATGGTTCCGGCAAAACTACCCAGATGCACCGGCTGGCCCAACGGCTCCGCGACATGGGGCGGACGGTACTGGAAACCGCCGAGCCTGGCGGTCCGCCGATCGCCATGAAGATCCGGCGGATTGTGCTGGATTCGGCCAACCAGGAGCTCAGCGCCACCACCGAAATCCTGCTCTACTTCGCCTCGCGCGCGCAGAACGTGGAGGAGTGGATTCTGCCGGCGTTGGGACGGGGCGAAATCGTGCTCTCCGACCGGTTCACCGATTCGTCGCTGGTCTATCAAGGGTGTGGGCGCGGGCTGGGCGTCGCTGCCGTGGAAGCGCTGGAGCGCATCGCCTGCCGGGGCCTGAAGCCGCACCTGACTCTGCTGGTGGACGTGGACGCCGAAGCCAGCCTGGAGCGCGCCCGCGCCCGCAACCTGGCCGAACCCCACTGCGAAACCCTGATGGACGACCAATCCCTGGAATTCCACCGCAAGGTTTACGACGCCTACCACGCGCTGGCCGCGCGCGAACCGGAGCGGGTGAAGCTGGTGAACGGGCGCACCGGGATGGACGAAATCGAACGCGAAGTCTGGAGCATCGTGAGCCACCATGTCTGAGCAATTCGGGTCTGAGCAATTCGGGTCTGAGCAATTCGGGTTCGATCAATTCTGGGGCAACGCGCCCATGGTGCAGGCGCTGCAGCAGATGATGGCGCAGGACCGGCTCTCGCAGACATTGCTGTTTTCTGGTCCGGAGGGCGTGGGCAAAGCGACTTTAGCCCGCCGGCTGGGCGCGCGACTGCTGGGCCGCGGGGAGCTGATCGAGCAGGACGACCTGAGCCGCGCCGAAAACCTGGAGGCGATAGCGGCGCGGGAGAAGCTGCCCTCGGAGAAGCGCAATGACGATCCGCTGATGTTCGCCACCCACCCCGACTTCGTCACCTTCCCGCCCGACGGCCCGCTGCGCCAGATCGGCATTCAGCAAACGCGGCTGCTGAAAGACCGGGCGCAGTTCTTGCCGCACAAGGGCAGCCGGCGGGTGTTTCTAATCGACCATGTGGACCGCGCCAACGACCAGGCCGCCAACTCGCTTTTGAAGACGCTGGAAGAGCCACCGCCTCACCTGATCCTGATCATGACGGCGGAAAACGCCTACGATCTGCTGCCGACCATCCGCTCTCGGGCGGTGCCGTTCCACTTCACGCCGCTGGGGCGCGAGGAGATGCAGCAATTCGTGCGGGCGCGCGTCCTGGACCAGCCGGAGCGGCGGATTGCGTTGGCGGCGGGGAGTCCGGGCCTGGCGGTGTCGCTCGACCTGGAGGCTTACGACAAGCGCCGCGCGGCCATGCTGGTGCTGCTGAAAGTGGCGGCGGGGGCGGCCCCGTTCGGCGCCTGGGTGCCGGTTTCGGAAACCATGGCCCGCGGCAAGAGCGAGAAGCTGGATCTGTACCTCAAGGTGCTGTATGAATTGCTGCGCGATTTGCTGATCCTGCACCAGAGCGGGGGCGAGATTCGCAATCAGGATATTCGGCGCGACCTGGAGGCGCTGGCGGCCAGGGTGCAGTTCGCGTGGATTCACAAGGCGGTCAAACGGGTGGACGAGATCGCGGAGTTCATCCGTCGGAATATTCAGAAGACGATTGCGCTGGATGCGTTGATCGTGGAGCTGCGGGAGGCGTAGCCGGGAGGCCTTCGGTGGGGCAGACCATCGCTTTTCGTGGTCTGCCGGCCGCAGACCTGCCCCGGGGCTGGCAGACGACGAAAACCGATCGTCTGCCCCACAGTTTAGTTTAGTGCGCGACCTGGGCCAGCGTCTCCCAGAATTCGGGGAAACTGACGCTGGCCGCTTCGGCGCCTTCAATCACGGAATCACCGTCGGCTCGCAGCGCGGCTACGGCGAAGGCCATGGCGATCCGGTGGTCGCCGTAAGAAGGGAACCGGGCGGCGCGGAACGTCTGGCGGCCGGGGATCACCATGCCATCAGGCAGCTCCTCGGCCTGGACGCCAAGGCGGCGCAGGTTCTCCACCACAGTATGGATGCGGTCGGTTTCTTTGATGCGTAGCTCGGAGGCGTCCTTTACCGTGAGGCCTTCCTCGGTGACCGCACCCAGCACGGCGAGGGCGGGAATCTCGTCGATTAGGGCCGCGGTGGTGGCGCCCTCGATTACGCCGCCACGCAGGCCGGAGTGCTCGACCACCAGGTCGCCCACCAATTCTCCGTGGCGGCTCTCGAGTTTCGGGATGCGAATCCTGGCGCCCATGCCGGTGAGGACGTCCAGCAGCGCGGTGCGCGTGGGGTTCAGACCGACGCCGCGGATGGTCAACCGGGAACCGGGAACCAGCAGCGCGGCGACGATGAAGAAGGCGGCCGAGGACAGGTCCGCGGGGACGCTCAGTTCGCGGCCGGTAAGGTGCGGGCGGCCAGCCAGGGAGATCGTGCGCCGGGCGACGGTGAGCTCCGCGCCGAATTCGCGCAACGCGATTTCGGAGTGGTCGCGCGAAGGCACGGGTTCGGTAACGGAGGTGGTGCCCTCGGCGAAGAGGCCGGCGAACAGCACGCAAGTCTTCACCTGCGCGCTCGGCACGGGCAGCGTGTAGCTGATGGGCCGGAGTTTGGCGCCATCGATGGCGAGCGGGGGAAATTTGTCTTCGTGCGCCTGGATGCGCGCGCCCATTTCGGCGAGCGGTTGCATGATGCGCCGCATGGGGCGGCGGGAGAGCGATGCATCGCCAAAGATGCGGGCGTGGAACGGCTGGGCCGCCAGAATGCCGGTGAGCATCCGGATGGTGGAGCCGGAATTGCCGGCATCGAGCGCAGCGGCGGGTTGGCGCAGGCCGTCCAGACCCTTGCCGTGGATGACGAACTCTGTGCCTGAGCTTTCCACTGGAATGCCGAGGGCGCGCAGGCAGCCGAGCGTGGAGTGGCAATCGGCGCCCGTGGAGAAATTGCCGATTCGCGTGGCGCCCAGGGCGATGGCGGAGATCATGGCGTAGCGGTGGGAGAGCGACTTGTCGCCAGGGAGAGAGATGTCGCCCGTGATGACGGAAGCCGGGGAAATGGATCGTTCCAAGGGATAGCTTATCAGGAATCGCGATGGATGAGGCAGGGCGGTACCGCGCCGGCGCCGACTAACCGGCCTGCTGTTGGGCGGCCGTGCTGGCTGCGGCATTGCGCGCGACCCAGAGGGTCGCGGCCACTTGCTATTCTCTCCACATGGCTTCGACCTCAACCGCTGGTGAAGGCTTGGCTCCCCATCCACTCCATTTGCTTCTGCCCCAACTGGGAACGCCGGAAGATTTCGCTCTCGGGGCCGCCGCAAAACGTGGAAATGCAAACATTAGCGCCGTCGTAACGCCGACCGTTCAGGCGGGCGACGAGGACGAACCGAGTACGGCTGCGTTCGCCTTCGAGTCCGACCTACGGGACTCTCTATCGAAGAACTCCACGTCCTCGAACAGGGGGCTCCGACTGTAGGAAGAGAAGGGAATTACGAGTGGACTTGGCTGGCCGCTGGATCGTATAGTGGGAGTGAAGAGGCTGGCAAAATGTCCGACATAGCATCAACCCGCCCGGACGAATCCGAAATCCCGGAACCCGACGAGCCCCGCCTGAGAATCCTCTTTGTCACAGCTCGAGCAGGCGAGGTCTTTGCAAATCGTCAAAAGGCCTTGCGGTGGCTTCAATCTCCAAACCCCGCTCTTGGCGGCAGTTCGCCGCTTGCGGCTGCGGAGACAGACGCCGGTTACCACGAGGTCGAGGATATCCTTGGCCGGATCGAGTATGGCGTGCTTGGGTGAGGCGCGTCTACCGGATTTCCCGCGCCAATCGCGCTGCCTACGACGGCGAAGGCGCCGCCCTGTACGGCGGGCGCTGGAACTCCAGGGGTACCCGAGTTCTCTATATGAGTGAAAACCGGGCATTGGCGGTTCTGGAGGTGCTTGTGCATCTCAGTAGCACGATCCCGGACAGATACGTACTCGGAGCTGCCGATATCCCAGACAATATCGAAATCTTTGCCATTGCTGAAGACGGCCTCAGCGCCGAGTGGAAGACGGAGGTGTCGTACGGACAAGCCGAGACTCGCCGAATCGGTGACCATTGGGTTTCCAGTGGCCGGTCTGCAGTCCTGAGTGTTCCGTCGGTGATTGTTGGCGAACGGAACTTTGTGCTAAATCCCGCACACACCGACTTTTCGCGAATCGGCTTCTCCGACCCGGTGCCCTTCCAATTTGACGAGCGCCTGCTCTTTGCGCGCTCGCGACCGGGCGGCTAACCGCATCCGCGAAACGCGCGGCAAGGTCGAAGACGCCACCGAATCTAAAACCGGCCGCTCCGATGCTGATTCGCACCCGATGCCGAACTCACCGGCCTCAACAGCGAACTGGCGCAAATGCAGGGCGAGGCGCCTGCAACGCGGATAACATTCTGACCAACACGATGCTGCCCGAGATCTCGCGACAGATTCTGGGGCGCATGGCGGCGGGAGAGAAACTGGGGCCGATTCACGTGAGCATCGGGGAAGACGGGGAGTTCGTGTACGGCCCGCTCGCCCCAGTGGCCGCGACCCTCAGGGTCGCGCCCGGTATGCGTTAAGTACAATGAGTACCTATGCCCCCAACACTTGGGAACGGTAAGATCTGTTACATCGAGGTGCCCGCCATCGAGATTGCGCGCTCGGCCGACTTTTACGGAAAGGTCTTCGGCTGGCACATCAGACAACGCGGCGATGGTTCCACCGCTTTTGACGACAGCGTCGGCGAAGTCAGCGGCGCCTGGGTGCTGGGGCGTCCACCCTCCGCGGCGCCCGGCCTGCTGGTCTACGTGATGGTCGATTCCGTGGCTGCGACCGTCGATGCGATCGTCGCCAACGGGGGCGAGATCGTGCAGCCCGTCGGCGCGGACGCGCCCGAGATCACTGCCAGGTTCCGCGACCCGGCAGGGAATGTGATCGGGCTTTACCAGGAACCGGGGTGAGGGGACAGGCCGGCGCGGGCCTTTGCCAGCGCGCGGCGACGGCTTGCACTGCGAGTTCGGGCCACGCAGTTACCACGCCAGCGCCAGCGCCGCCGTGCGCGGATCGGCCGCCGCGCTCACGGTGCCCCTGGCGACATCCACCATCAACCCCGCGCTGGAGTTCATCGACCACGGCCCGCGCATCGCCACCTTATGACCGCGGCGTTCCAGGTCTTTGCGCACTTCCTCGGGAATCCGGCCTTCCAGCGAAAGATCGCCGGGATACATGGTGTGCGGAAAAGGCGAGGACGGGAAACTGCGGGTGGCCCAGCGCGGCGCCTCGATGGCCTGCTGCAGGTTCATGCCGAAATCCACCACGTTCAACAGCGTCTGCATGGTGCGCAGGCACTGATCGTCACCGCCAGGGCTGCCGGTCACCAGGAACGGCTGGCCGTCCTTCAACACCAGCGTTCCCTGCAGGGTGCTGCGCGGCCGCTTGCCAGGGGCCAGCGCGTTGGCGTGTCCGGGGACGAGCGAGTAATAATCGCCGCGGCAATTGAACATGAAGCCGAGATTTCCCATCACTACCTTGGTGCCGAATCCACTGTGCAGGCTGGGCGTAAACGTGATCATGTTGCGGTCCTTGTCCACCGTGGCGATATAGCTGGTGTCGCCTTCATGGTCGGCATTGCCGTGCAGGTTCACGTCGCTCGGATAACTTACCGTGGGCCAGTCCGGCGCGAAGGATGCCACGTCGCCCGGCCGGAATTCGAGCGATGCCTTGGCCGGGTCCATCAGCTTCCTGCGCTCGGCGGCGTACTCCTTCGAAAGCAGACCCGAGTACGGAATCTTGATGAAGTCCATGTCACCCAGATACTTGTCGCGGTCCGCCATAGCCAGCTTGATGGCTTCCACCGAGGTGTGGATGTAATCGGCCGAATTCAGCCCCATCTTCTTCAAGTCGTAGCCTTCCAGCAGATTGAGCGCGATCAACTCCGTGGGCCCCTGGCTGGCCGAAGCGTTCTTGTAAACCGTGTAGCCGCGGTAGTTGGTGGAGACCGGTTCTTCCAGTTTGGCGGTGTAGCCGGCGAAATCCTCATAGCGGAACAGCCCGCCCGATTCCTCGGAAAACTTCGCCATCTCGCGCGCGATATCGCCCTTGTAAAAGCGGTCGCGGGCGGCCTTCAATCCGGCCTGGCGGCCAGGGCCCGAAGCCTGCTTCTCGGCTTCCACCAGGCGGCGCAGGGTGCGCGCCAGGTCGGGGTTCTTCCAGACATCGCCATCGTTCCAGCGCTTGCCATCGGGTGGCGCATACACTTTGCGGCTGGTGGGATATTTCATCAACGCCGCCGAATTCAGCGAGCGGCCCATGGGCACGCCGCGCTCGGCAATCTCAATGGCCGGCGCCAGCAGTTCGCCGAAGGTCTTGGTGCCCCAGCGGGAGAGCAGGATATACCAGGCATCCACCGCGCCCGGCACCGTGCCCGAAAGCAGCGAATCGTTCACCGGAATCTTGCCGCCCTGGTTGGCCTGGTACCACTCGATGGTGGCCAGTTTGGGCGCCGTGCCTTCGGCATTCAACGAAAAGACCTTTTTCAGTTTGGCGTCGTAGATCAACAAAACGGCGTCGCTGCCAACGCCGTTCGTGCCGGGCTGCACCACTCCCAGAACGGCCTGCCCCGCCACGATGGCATCGAAGGCGTTGCCGCCCGCGCGCATTACGTGTTCCGCCGCAAGGGTGGCCTGCGGCATCATGGAGGCCGCGGCGTAATCGGTGCCGCGCGCCAGCGGTTTCATGGTTTGAACGCCGGAAGACTCGGGCGCCGCGTCATCGCCCGATTGCGCGCTTAAGACCGCCGCAAACAGGACCAGGGAGAAGGCTGCACTGTAGTTCATCTTGCCTCCAAAAGTGCTTCCCAGTATATCTGGTAGTCAGATCCGGTGGAACGCCTTCAGAATCTCGCGCGTTCCGTAGTGCATGGCAATGGGGCGGCCATGCGGGCAGCTCATGGGGCAATCGGTGGCTGCCAGGGCGCGCAGCAGCCACTCCATTTTGGCCGCGTCCAGCCGCATGTTGATCTTGATGGCGGCGCGGCAGGCGATGGAGGCGCAAATGTTGCGGCGCAAATCGTCGAGTGACGTGCCGCGCAGTTCGCCTTCGGCGATTTCCAGGATTTCGAAGAGGACGCGCTCCAGGTCCGCCGCTCCCACGGCCGCGGGTGCCGCTTTGACCGCAATCGTGCGGTTGCCGAAAGGCTCGGTCTCGAAGCCCGATTCGTGCAGTTCATCGGCGATGCGCGCGTAGTCGATCTGTTGCTCGGGCGTGAGCTGCAGGATCAGCGGCATCAGCAGCCGTTGCATCTCAACGCGGCCGGCGGCACGCTGCTTCAACACCTGCTCGAAGAGGATGCGCTCATGGGCCACGTGCTGGTCGATGATCCACAGCCCGTCGCGTCCCGCGGCAATGATGAAGCTCTCGTGAATCTGCCCCAGCGGCCGCAGGTCGGAAAGCACCGAGAGCGACGTCTCCGGCGGTGGGATGGCATCGGCCGGGAATTCGCCGTGCATGTCCAGGCGCCGCGACAGTTTGCCCGAAGGCGGCGGCCCTGGCGTCACTTCGATAGGCGGCGCGCTGAAATCCAGGCGCGGGTCGGGTCCCCTGGTGGGTCGCAGCGTAAACTCCGGCAGCGTGTCCTCACGAGTGTCCTCACCCGTGTCCTGACCCGTGGCCGCGACCCTCTGGGTCGCGGCCGTTCCCTTAGGCGTCCCTTCCGCCAAACTCACCGCTCCCTCACGGTCACGGCTCTGATCGGAGCCGCGGACTGGCTCTTCGTTCTCGATCATCTGGCTGAATTCGGAATAGGGAAGCTGGGCCGCCATTTGCGCCGGTGGCGTTGCGCTCCGCGGCGGCGCAGGCGAGAATGCCGGCGCCGGGCGGCTCTCCATCAGCCGCTCCCGGATGGTATCGCGCACGAAATCGTGGACGAACGACCCGTGCCGGAACCGCACCTCGGTCTTCGACGGGTGCACGTTCACGTCCACCTCTTCGGCATCCATCTCCAGAAACAACAGCGCGAAGGGATAGGCCGAGGACGGCATCAGGTTGTGGTAAGCCGAGGAGAGCGCATGCAGCATCAGCCGGTCGCGAATCAGGCGGCCATTCACGAAAATGTAGATGGAATTCCGGTTGCCCTTCTGCACCTGCGGCCGCGAGAAAAAGCCCGACAGCCGGAAGGTTCGCTTGGGCGGATCGTCATCCGGCCCCGGCTGGCTGCGATATTCCGCGATGCCTTGCGAGGGCGGCACGCTCGGCGGGGGAATGAACAGCTCCCGCTCCCGCACCCCGATGTCCACCAGTTCTTCCAGCACATGGCTTCCGAAAACCTGGTATACACGCTCCTTGGTGGTGGCCACCGGCGTCACCGAAAGCAGTTCCGCGGGTCCGCTGGTGAGCCGAAACGTCTTGCCGGGATGGGCCAGGCTGTAGTGGGTCACCAAAGACGCAATGTGCGCCAGTTCGGTGGGCTCCGTGCGCAGGAACTTGCGCCGCGCCGGCACGTTGAAAAACAGGTCGCGCACCGCGATCGCCGTGCCGCCGCCCAGCGCCGCTTCTTCGCAGCGCAGCATCTTGCCGCCGGCGATTTCGATGCGGGTGCCGGTGGCTTCCTCGGCCGCGCGCGTTTCCAGCAGCAGGCGCGACACCGACGCGATGGAAGGCAGCGCTTCGCCGCGGAAACCCAGAGTCGTGATGGAAAGCAGATCCTTCACGTCGCGCAGTTTGCTGGTGGCATGGCGCTCAAAGGCCAGCAGGGCGTCGTCGCGCAGCATCCCGCAGCCGTCATCCACGATGCGGATCAACCGCCGCCCGCCCGCTTCCACTTCCACGCGCAAATCGGTGGCACCGGCGTCCAGCGAATTCTCCAGCAGCTCTTTGACCACCGAAGCCGGCCGCTCCACCACCTCGCCAGCCGCGATCTTGTTCGCTACCTGGTCGGGAAGGATACGAATGCGCCCCATTTAAGCACTCACTATACCGCGCGGCGCCTTGTGGGGCAGGTTGGTAACCTGCGGCGGATTGTTAATCCGCCTGCGCGATGCGGCAGCGAGCGTCTCGCGATGCGCCTGCGCGATGCGGCAGCGAGTGTCTCGCGATGCGCCAGCGCCCGCGCGATGCGGCAGCGAGCCCCTGATGCGAAGCGAGCCGCCCGCGTGTGGTCCGCGCCAGCCACGCCGCCTACACTACTGCCACGCCGCTCTCTTCCATCAGGCAGATAGAATCCAGGTTGCGATACTTCTCGCCATAATCCAGGCCGTAGCCCACCACGAACTGATCCGGAATCTGGAAGCCCACGTAGCTCACGTGAACCGGCCGCAACCGCCGCTCCGGCTTGTCCAGCAGCGCCGCAATGCGAATGGAGTGCGGGCGCCGCTGGTCCAGAACGTGCATCAGGTAGTTCAGCGTGATGCCCGAATCCACAATGTCTTCGACAATCAGCACCTCGGCGCCCTCCAGCGAAATGTCCAGGTCTTTGGTCACCCGGACTTCGCCGGAACTGGTCTTGCCCTTCCCGTAGGTGGAGATGCCCATGAAGTCGACAAACACGTCCCGCTTCATGGCGCGGGCCAGGTCGGTCATGAAGAAGGTGGCGCCCTTCAAAATGCAGATCATGTGCAGATTTCCGGTGGGGTAGTCTTTGGAAATCTGTTCGCCAAGTTCCTTGATTCGGGCTTGAATCTGCTCGGATGAGATCAGTACTCGCAGGTTGGGATCGGTCATGGACTAACTATTATCTACCTATCCACCGAGTTTGACGCGGGTGCTCATCGGCCCCAGGTGAATGTGGGCTCCGGTGGCTTTGCCGGGGACGGCCTGGCGGAAGGCGAAATAGGGAATGTGATTCTCCTGCAGGAATTCCAACAGCCAGCGGCCTTCCGGTAAATCGGGATGGATGGCGACATCCACGCGCCCGCGGTGATCGAACCCGAGTGCGCGGTGGAGGGCGGTTTCACCCATGGCGCTCACCGGCAGCGGCTTGCCGAAGTGCCGTTCGAACGCCGCTTCCACGCGCGAAAAAGTTCCCACCGTAAACACGCCATCGCCATCGTAGCGGTCGGCCAGATCGGGAGCCTCGGATGCTTCGTCGGCCATCCTGTTGGCGGCCGCTTCCTCGGCCTGTGCCATCTGCGACAGTTGGTGGGCCAGGCGGGCGCGCGTCTCGGCCAGGTCGCATTCCTTGCGGGCGAAATCCAACTCTTCCAGGAACGTGCCCAGCGAAAGCTGCGAGGCCACCCCGTCTTCCACCATTTGCCGAGCCTGGTCTACCGCCTTCTTGCGCCGCTCGAAGCGCCGGTTAGCGGCCGCCATCATGCGGTCGCACTGGTCGTCGGTGAGTTCCACGCCATACAAAGTCTTGCGCAGGTAGGCCGCATCCTCGGCATCGGCCAGAGCGGCTTCCGCCTTGTCCAGTTGGGCGCGGGGAATGGCTCCGGCCTCCACCAGCCGCTTCAGCCTTTCGATGGACGATTTAGCGCTGGCTACCTCGGGCGGATCGTAGTCTGGAACCGGGACGCCGTCCTGCACGCCATTCTGCGCAAAGACGCAGTTTGCGCACACCAGTACCGTCAGGGCTGCAAGAAAACGCATTAACTATATTGTAGTATGAAACGGTTATTCTATTGGTCGAGTAGTGTCCCTACGGTGCTTCGTGGGGCTACTGTCAATCTGTTCGCGATGAGCGCCGGCGCACAGGGGGCAGGTGGCGCTATGTGGGGCAGGTTGGTTAACCTGCGGCGGATTGGCAATCCGCCCGCCGGGAGTTGGCGCGCGGCCGAACCTCCACAAGCGACTTCGAGAGTGCGGCGGATTGTTTGTTAATCCGCCTGCCGCGATGCGCCGCGAGCCGGCCCGCGTTTGCGGTATCTTCCCCAAGGTACGCCAACCGGGTAGTGCAAGTCGTCAGGCGTCCAGTTCAGCCAAACGAAACGCAGCCCTTCGATTGCGGCGCTCCAGGCTCTGATATTCTGTTGGTATCGCAAGACGGAAAGGAGTCCGGCTACGCGGCAAGGGCCGTCGGACATGTTATGGGTGTCTCCGGGACTCCTGGTCCGGTCATTCAGGTTTCACACATCCGCAAGAGCTACGGAGCCACGGCGGCCGTCTCCGATGTCTCTTTTGACGTCAGTGAAGGCGAAGTCTTTGGGTTGATCGGGCCGAACGGCGCCGGCAAAACAACCACCATGGAGTGCGTCGAAGGAGTGCGCCGGCCGGACGCGGGCCAAATTTCGATCATGGGCCTCGATCCGTTCCGCGACGTGTATCAGGTCCAGAACCGGATTGGAGTGCAACTCCAACAGGCGCAGCTCCAGAAGAGAATCAAGGTCTGGGAAGCTGTGGATCTCTGGGCCTCGCTCTACCCAAAGCCGCTGGACGGCAACCGGCTGCTCGAACAACTCGGCCTTGCCGACAAGCGCAACGCCTGGTTTATGACCCTTTCGGGCGGGCAGAAGCAGCGCCTGTTTATCGCCCTGGCGCTGATCAACGATCCGGAAGTAGTATTCCTCGATGAGCTGACCACCGGGCTCGATCCGCAGTCGCGGAGAGCCATCTGGGACCTGGTGCGCGGCATCCGGGATCGCGGCAAAACGGTTTTTCTGACTACTCATTTGATGGAGGAGGCGGAGCGGTTGTGCGACCGCGTGGCCATCATCGAACATGGCCGGATCATCGATATGGGTAGTCCCCAGGAATTGGTGGGGCGGCACTGCCCCACGCGAACCGTGGTCCTGGCGACCGTGGACGCCCTCGCGGAAGAACGCCTGCGGGCGATTCCGCAGGTTGAGAGCGTGATGCGCCAGGATTCCCAGTTCACTCTTCAGGGGCGGGGCGACGACTTCGTGACCGGGGTGATCCAGTGTCTCTCCGAGAATCGGATCCGGGTTACCGACTTCCGCACCGTGCTGCCCAACCTGGAGGACGTCTTTCTGAAACTGACCGGCCATTCGATCCGCGATTGAAAGAGACTCGGCAATGCTGCGTGGACTTTGGAAACTGACCTGGCTGGAAATCAAGATCTTCCTGCGTGAGCCGCTCGGGGCCTTCGGAACGATCTTGTTTCCCGTCCTGATTTTCTTGGCTGTGAGTCGATTTGCGGCAGGCCCGCGCAAGCCGGCCTCACTTGCTACCGCCGGATTCCTGACCGTCGGGCTGCCGGTCTTCGTTTCGGTGCTGATCGCAATCAGCGGGGTCTTGTCGCTGGTCACCATCATCTCGATTTATCGGGAAGGCGGTATTCTCAAGCGGCTCCGGGCCACGCCGCTGCGCCCGCAGACGATTCTCACCGCCCACGTGCTGGTCAAGCTAGCGCTCACGGCGCTCACCATGGCCTTGGCTGTGCTCGCGGGCAAGCGCTTTTATCCGGTCGACAGTCACTTCCCGGTGCTCGGGTTTACCATAGCGCTGCTGATCAGCACGTGGAGTATTCTGTCGATTGGTTTTGTGATTGCGAGCATAGTGCCTACGGCGCGTTTCGCGCAACCGATCGGTGCCGCCATCCTGTATCCGATGATCGGCCTGTGCGGATTGTTCGTGCCGGTGCAGTCGATGCCGCCCGCGCTTCAAGTAGTGGCGCGCGGGCTGCCGCTGACCTACGCGGTATCGCTCCTGGAGGGAATCCGGAAAGGCGAAGCGTGGTCGGCACACATGGGCGATGTCGCGGCGCTGGTTCTCGTTTTTGCGATCTGCACGGCGCTCTCGGCGAAGGTGTTCCGCTGGGAATAGTGCGGGCTCCAGGGGCAATCGGAGGTTCATGAGGCTCAATGTGGCAAAGTTCGTTCGATGAGCCGTGCCTGGAATATACTAAGTTCCGGGAGAACTCGAATGAGACAGTTTTGCTTAGGGCTTGCAGTGGCAATCGCGACGTTCGCACCGGCCGGGTCGGCTCAACAGGCTGCCCCGTACAAAGTGCTCAAGACGGCCAGGGTCGGGGGAGAAGGGCGCTGGGACTACATCTATGCTGATGCCGCTGGACGCCGCCTGTTCATTCCGCGAGGCGCCACGCGCGCGGTCGAGGCCACGGAAACGGCACCGGCGGTGCCGGCGGTCGCGGCACGATTGACGATCTTCAACCTCGACACGCTCGATCCGGCCGGTGAGATTCCAGGCGTCGGAGGCAATGGTACCGCGGTCGATCCGAAGTCCGGCCACGGCTTCACCAGCGACCATCCGAAAGTATCGATGTTCGATACCAAAACGCTGACCCTGATCAAGAGCATTGACGTGGGCGCCGCACGGCCGGATGGCATCCTCTTCGATGACTTCAACCAAAGGGTCTACGTCTTCAGTCACCCGACGAAAGACGCGACCGTCATCGATTCGAAGGATGGCACGGTGCTCGGCACAATCGATCTCGGCGGCGTGCCGGAGCAGGGCGTCGCCGATGGCAAGGGCATGCTCTATGTCGTCATGCAGGATGCGGTAGGCAGCGTTACGGCCGTCGACGTCAAGACGATGAAGGCCACCGGGCACTATTCGTTCGTCGACAGGGGCGGATGTAACGGACTCGCGTTGGATGTGAAGAACCAGGTACTCTTCGCGGCGTGTGGTCGATCTGGCAACCCGCCGGTGCAGCCCGCGCAGCCGATGATGGTGATTCTGAGTGCCACGGACGGCAAAATCCTCGCCAGCCTGCCGCTTGCCGGCGGCTCCGACGGCGCGGTGTTCAACCCTTCCACGATGGAAGCGTTCAGCACGCATGGCAATGGCACGATGACCATCGTCAAGGAGAAGAGCCCGGCGAGTTTTGAGGTCGAGCAGAACCTGCAGACGATGAATGGCGCCCGCACGGTGACGTTCGACAGCAAGACGGGCCGCCTCTTCACGATGTCGCAGGAGCGTGGCCCGGCGCCGCCCCCACCACCTGGCGGCGGCCGCGGCGGCCAGGGCACACCGGTTCCAGGTTCGTTTACGATTCTGATGATCGGGAGGTAAGGGCAGAGGCAATCTCGTGCCCAAGCCCACCCTCGAGTTCATCATCGCCAGGCACCGCCGCCGGAATACCGGGTGACTTGGAGATATCAGGGCCGCGGGGTCTTCCATCGGGAGATGGATCGCGCAAAACCGCGCGGTGCAGAGCAAAGTCGCCAACAGCACTTACCGCCGAGGCTGTCAGCCTCACATTGGTGCGGAAGACGAGGTGGTCATAGAACCGTTCGCCGTTTATCAAGAAGGAGCAAGTCCTGCTAAGCGTAGTTAAAAAATAAGTAACACTTGAGCCGGGCGCACAAGGAAAAGACAGGATTTCACGCCAAGCCGCGAAGCCGCAAAAGCAGCCGCAAAGGAAGAGGGATAGTCGAGGTCAACGTGAGCGGGAATCCACTGGCGAAACAGATTGTGGTTACAGCCTATCGAGTCCATACCAACTCTGGCCCGGCCTGTTGAAGTCGGGCAGGCTGCTCACGACGGGTCAGCACCTGGTTCCCTGGTGTATCACGGCTGGTGTATCACGGCTGGTGTATCGCGGCGTCCACATTGAAGTGGGATTTCGGGCAGACCGCCCGTCTGCGGCTAGCCCACAAGCGTTCGGGCTTACTGATAAACTTCAAAGTGGCCGTCATCGAGGACGGCATCACGCGCGTCGCTAACGGACCCGCCGGCCAGTCTTCTTTGCGACCTTGCGGCTTTGCGTGAAATCTTGCCTTCTTGAGTTCACATGCGGGGCGGGCACTGTGGTAGACTGCCGCCGTTATCTTTGGAGGCACGACATGAAGGCTTCTCTGTTTTATCGAGTCGCAGGTGTTCTTCTGCTGCTCTTTGCTGCCGGACATACACTTGGTTTTCGCCAGTCCGATCCCACATGGGGGGTTGATCCGCTTCTTGGCTCAATGCGGTCAATTCACTTTGACGTGCAGGGGTTCAGCCGGACATATTGGGACCTCTTTGTCGCGGCTGGCTTCTCGGTCGGCGTGTTTTATCTATTCGCGGCGGTGTTAGCGTGGCAGCTAGGTGGCCTTCCGGCAGAGACTTTGGCGGTCATGCGCGTCATCGTGTGGGCTCTCGCTCTTTGCTTTGCCGCCATCACGGTTGTGAGCTGGAGATACCTCTTTATCCTCCCTATCATTTTTTCAATCGTGATTACAGCGTGTTTGACTGCGGCGGCATGGCTTTCAGCGAAGCCAGGCTGAAGCCTCAGCGCGTCATGGCGTAGGTGATGTAGTTGAGCACGATGCGAAAGGCGAGACCTGAGAACTTCTCGGGATAATCGCCGGCGTTGGCCCACTCCCAGGCGTCGCCCAGGTGCATGTTGAAACAGATGGCGACCATGATGCGTCCGTCCTTGTCTCGAATGCACCGCCAGTGGGGGATGTAGCCATCCTTCTCATAGGTGCGGCCGGTGGCCACGTACTGCTCGCCCGGGATCTGGAACTTCTCGCGGATGTCGTAGAGGTCGTGGAAGATGGCGTCGTCGTCCGGGATGTCTTC
>DATMNI010000226.1:0-81373 GCA_035570275.1 Candidatus Acidiferrales bacterium
GGCCCCGATTCAGAGGAGACGTATACCACATACTGTCCATCGGGCGAAAAGCGGAAGAGGATCTTGCGATAGGGAGTGTCGAGGATGGTCTGGAGTTTTGCCCCTTCCGCCAGAGAGAGCAGAGAAAGCCGGTTCCCGATCTGGTCCGTGCAAAGAATCGAGCGGCCGTCGGGCGACCAATCCTCCGCGATGAGGATTTCCTTCGCCAGCGGAGTAGTCTTTCCGGAAGCCAAAGCAATCTCCTCAATTCCGGCGGTGGACGGAGTGATTGCCAGCCGCTGTGAGTCCGGCGACCATGCCAGCGTAGAGGTAATCAGTTGCCGGGAGTCGCGGGTCAAACGGGTGAGCACTCCGCTGGCCAGATCCATTACCCAGACATCGAGTTTTCCTGGCGCCCCTACCTGGACGGCGACACTTTTTTCATCCGGAGAGAGGGAGGGGTTATTGAATTCGGCGGGCTTGCCTACCACACCCAGGCGTTTTCCCTCGCGGCTATACCAGGTGAGTTGCCGAATCCCGCCAATGCCGCTGTGATATGCCAGCACACCGTTCTGCGAGACAGCGAACGCGCTTCGCCCATTGCCCTCATTGGCGCCGACATCCTGTGCGACCGTGTGAGGTTCGCCCTCCACCTGGAAAGTCTTCAAGTCCATGCGCTGCGCGAACAACGCTCGCTCGCGGACGAAGAGCAGGTCTCCAGGCGGGGCCCACACACCTCGGGTTGCGTTTTTCAAGACTAAGACCCGCTTGGTTGAACCCAGTTCCTGGACGTAGATGGCGCTGTTTGCCGGCTCTTTGTTGACCGCGAAATAGAGCAGATGCCGGCCATCGGGAAGGAACTGCGGCCAACTGTGCCACAACTCGTCCTTCTCCAGGGCGGTAACTGCCGTGGGCACTCCGCCGGCCGCGGGAACCCTCATCAGCGGCGTGCTTCTGGAGTTTGCGAACACGATGAGGCCTTCTTTGTTCCAGGTTCCGCCATCGCCGGAGGCGTCTGCGGAAGCAGTCGCCAGCACATCGCAGATGGTTTGCACCGAGCCGCCGGACACAGCGAGCCGTTTCAGTTTATCGTCGGCGAAGAAGCCGATGGACTGTGAATCCGGCGACCAAAACGGGAAATTCGCCCCCTCGGTCTTATCCAGGCGGTGCGCCGAGGTGGCGCCCAGCGGGCGGACCCAGACACTTTCTTTTCCCGAGGTACTCTCTCGTGCGATGAATGCCAGGTAACGTCCATCGGGCGAGGGGACGGCCTGCGCCGCGAAGGCCGCGTGGGACCCGATGGTCCCAGGCGGCAGTGATAGAAAGAAGCGCACTGAGCCCGGGCCCGCGTCGGCGGGTTTTGGACGCAGCTTTGGAAGCAGCCAGGCGCCGGCTGCGCCCAGGACGGCGAGGGCGAGCACTCCCGCGACACTCCAGGGAATCCAGCGGCGAGCTTGCGCGGGCGCTTCGGGCTCAGACTCATCCAGCAGGATGCGGGCATCGCCGATGGCCTGGAGGCGCAGTTTGGGGTCCTTGCGCAGGCAGTGTTCGAGGAGGCGGCGCACGCGGGGCGGAGTGTCCTTTGGCAGCGCGTTGAAATCAGGCTCGCGAGTGAGGACGGCGGCAAGCGAATCGCTGGCGGTTTCGCCGCCGCCGAAGAGCTTGCGCCCGGTGAGCATTTCGAACAGCACCACGCCGAAGGCCCAGATGTCGGCGCGTTTATCGACAGGCTTGCCGCGCGCCTGTTCGGGAGACATGTAGGCCGCGGTGCCGAGAATGACGCCTGCCTGCGTCACGCCCAGCGAGAGCGTCGGCGACTGGGTGGGGCTGTTGGCTGAGATCGTGGAAGCCGCTTCTTCGCCGGCCTTGGCCAGGCCGAAGTCGAGCAACTTTACCGTGCCATCGGGAGTGACCTTAACGTTGGCGGGCTTGAGGTCGCGGTGGATGATGCCCTTTTCGTGCGCGGCTTCGAGCGCGATGGCGATCTGGCGGGCGTAGTGGATGGCGGTCTCGACAGGGACGGGGCCCGCAAGGTCCTCGCCTTCGACCAGTTCCATGACGATGGCGCGCTGCTCTATGCCGCCCTGCTCAATGCCGCCCTGCTCTATGCCGTAGATGGCGGCGATGTTGGGATGGTTGAGCGCGGCCAGCACCTGCGCCTCGCGTTCGAAGCGCTGCATGCGGGCGGCATCCTGCGCGAAGGCCGCGGGCAGCACCTTGATGGCAACGTCGCGATGCAACCTGGTATCGGTGGCCCGGTAGACAGCGCCCATGCCGCCCTCACCGAGCTTGGAGACGATCTTGTAGTGGCCGATGGAGGATTGCGGGCTCATCGTACCGGGTTACGACATGGTATCACCTTCGGGAGAGACCCGAAGCCAGGCTGCTGATTCCACTGGCTTAACGGTTCGCCGGCAACTGATGAGTGCACTGCGATACACTGTATATAGATAAACTTCTTGACGCCACACCATATATTGGGGCACCATTACGAAGGCAACTGTCAGTAGGGAATCCCAAGAAAGGAAAAATCGATGGGCATGCTCTCTGTGGATCTGAGTGCGAGAATGGAATTGTTGGAAACCAAAACACCCAAGAAAAACAAGACGGGAATCTCATTCCCGCGACACTTTACGGCCAGGATGGAACCTGGTAAGACCCCGTACGATGAGATCCCCTGGGAGACCCGTACGGCGTCGATCGGCAACGATAAGGGCTCGACTATCTTCGAGCAGCGGGACGTGGTGGTTCCGGCGGACTGGTCGCAGACCGCCACCAACATCGTCGCCAGCAAATATTTTTACGGCAAGGTCGGGTCCCCGGAGCGCGAGACCTCGGTGGCGCAACTGGTGCAGCGCGTCGTCGACACCATCGCCGACTGGGGCAAGAAAGACGGCTACTTCAAGACCGGGGAAGACGGCGAGAACTTCCGCCACGAGTTGGCTCACCTGATGCTGACGCAGAAGGCCTGCTTCAATTCTCCCGTCTGGTTCAATGTGGGCGTTAAGGAAACGCGCGGCTATGGCTGGGTTTTCGACGCCCAGGCAGACCAGGTGCGGAAACTCGAAAGCGGCGTGCTGCGCCCGCAGTGCTCGGCCTGCTTCATCGTATCGGTGAAGGATTCGCTGGAGTCCATTCTGGACCTGGCCAAGACCGAGGGCATGCTTTTCAAGTGGGGCTCGGGTACGGGTACGAACCTTTCGGCGCTGCGCGAAGAGGATGCCGTGCTGTCGGGCGGCGGGCGGGCCTCCGGGCCGCTCTCCTTCATGAAAGGCTTCGACGCTTTCGCGGGCGTCATCAAATCCGGCGGCAAGACGCGCCGCGCCGCCAAGATGGTGATCCTGAATACGGACCATCCGGACGTGGAAAAGTTTATCTGGTGCAAGGCCAAGGAAGAAAAGAAAGCCTACACGCTGGTAGAAGCCGGATATGACTCCTCGCTCGACGGCGAAGCCTACGGCTCCATATTCTTCCAGAACGCCAACAACTCCGTGCGCGCCACTGACGATTTCATGGAAGCGGTGGTTCGCGACGACGACTGGTGGACCAAACACGTGGCCACCGGCCAGCCGAAGGACCGTTACAAGGCGCGCGACCTGATGAAGCAGATCGCCGAAGCCACCCACCAGTGCGGCGACCCCGGAATGCAGTTCGATACGACGGTCAACCGCTGGCACCCGTGCAAAAATACGGCGCGGATCAACGCCTCCAATCCGTGCTCCGAATACATGTTCCTGGACGATTCGGCCTGCAACCTGTCCTCGCTCAACCTTATGAAGTACGTGGGGCCGGATGGCCAGTTCGACGTCGAAGGCTTCCGCCACGCCGTGGATACGATGATTTTGGCGCAGGAAATCATCGTGGACAACGCCAGCTATCCGACCCAGAAGATCGGCGAGAACTCGCACGACTTCCGGCCGCTGGGGCTCGGGTTTGCCAACCTGGGCGCACTGCTGATGTCGATGGGCGTTCCGTACCATAGCGACCAGGGCCGCGACATGGCCGCCGGCATCACGGCCGTGATGTGCGGGCAGGCATACCTCACCAGTTCGCGCGTGGCCGAAGCTGTCGGCGCCTTCCCCGGCTACCCGGAGAACGAACAGCCGTTCCTGGAAGTGATCCGCATGCACCGGGATTCCGTGGCCCGCATCCGGCGCCAGCACATTCCCGTGGCACTGGCGGAGGGCGCGCAGCAGTGCTGGGACGACGCCTACGAATCCGGCCGCCGCAGCGGCTACCGGAACGCGCAAGTCACCGTGATCGCCCCCACCGGCACCATCGGGTTCATGATGGATTGCGACACAACCGGGATCGAACCCGACCTGGCGCTGATCAAGTACAAAAAACTGGTGGGCGGCGGCGTCATCAAGATCGTCAACAACACGGTGCCGGCCGCGCTCATCAAGCTCGGCTATTCACCCGAGCAGGTGGAGCAGATTGTCAGCCACATCGATTCCACCGGCACCATCGAAGGCGCGCCGTACCTGAAACCGGAGCACCTGGCGGTGTTCGATTGCAGTTTCCGGCCGCAAAATGGCGAGCGGTCCATCCATTACATGGGGCACGTCAAAATGATGGCGGCGGTGCAGCCGTTCATTTCCGGGGCGATTTCGAAGACCATCAATATGCCCGAGGAGTGCACGGTGGAAGACATCATCGCGGCCTACAGCGAGAGTTGGAAGCTCGGGCTGAAGGCGGTGGCCATCTACCGCGACAATTCGAAGAAGGTGCAGCCGCTCAGCTCGGGATCCGGCAAGGGCGAAAAGAAGGCGGGAAGCCTGGCTCCATCCGGAGCGACTGCCGGCGCCACCGCGACCGCTCCCATTGAGAAGGTGGTCTACCGTCCGGTGCGCCGCAAGCTGCCGGACGAGCGCCGTTCCATCACGCACAAGTTTTCGATCGGCGGCCATGAGGGCTACATCACCGTGGGCATGTACGATGACGGCGCTCCCGGCGAGATTTTCATCACCATGGCCAAGGAGGGCTCGACGATTTCCGGCCTGATGGATGCGTTCGCCACGGCGGTGAGCTTCAACCTGCAGTACGGCGTGCCGATCAAGTTCCTGGTGGACAAGTTCGCGCACGTGCGCTTCGAGCCC
This sequence comes from Candidatus Acidiferrales bacterium, assembly GCA_035570275.1. Taxonomy (GTDB): domain Bacteria; phylum Acidobacteriota; class Terriglobia; order Bryobacterales; family Bryobacteraceae; genus DATMNI01. The sequence goes on from DATMNI010000226.1 coordinate 5,079, forward strand.
AGCGGCTGGACCGGCAACCAGCAAATCCCGTACGCCAAATCCATTATGGATTACATTTTCCGCTGGTTGGGCGCCAAGTTCCTGGGCACCGAGTACGCGGTGTCGGAAGTCGGCGAAACCATGACGCTGCGCCCCACCGAAACCGACCCGCAGCAACAACTGCCGTTCCTGCCGGTGACTGCCGACGCCCCGATGTGCGCCGAATGCGGCTCCATCATGACCCGCAACGGAAGCTGCTACAAGTGCGGCAACTGCGGCGGGACCAGCGGCTGCAGCTAAGGGTTTTTACTGGCTCACGATGGGAGAGCCTGCGCTCCCGGATGCGGACGGGGCATCCGGGAGCGTTTTTACGTAGGGCATCCGGCAATTGCTAAATGCTCAAGGGCCGGGATCTCCACCCTTATTTCGTCGCCTGGGTTGCGACGCGCAACACCTCTTTCCTGAGTTGGCCGCCTGGCGAACAACCCGGAGAGAAACTCTCTCCAGTCCGTCGGCAGACCCTGAAGGCGCCCAACTCAGCATTCTTTCATAAGTCCCGGCGTTGGATGATCGTGCCAACATCACGACTGCCCCTCGCAATCGTGACGATTTCTACCGGGTCGGTGGTGACCCGGTAGACGATGAGGTAGTCTCTCACCGGCCAGAAGAGAACGGGTCGCTTTTCGGCGAGGTCCTCTCGTTGTGGCCGATACTGGGAGTCTTTGCGATCAAGCGGAAAGCTTCGACGAATTCAGCGAGCATCCGGCGTACCATTCGGTAACCGGCTTCCCTCTGGTAGTAGTCGCGAACCGAAGCCAAGTCCTCTTGGGCAGGTGGCGCGAGTTTGTAGGCACTCATCCGGCTTTACGGTGGGCTTCTTGTGAGTCGATCTCGTCGAGCATCTCTTGCATGAACTTTTCGCCGTCAACTCCTTCGCCGCGGTCAAGAGAAGCCAGACCGTCGTCGATTCGGGAGCGAAGTTCTTTGAGGTGAATGGCACCAAGAGCATCGCGCTGTTCAAGGAGCCGCAGAGCTTACCCGACCACTTCGCTGGCGGAATTGTAACGGCCGCTCCGAACTTTGGCCTGGACCAGTTCTTCCAATTCCGGAGTCAGAAAGACGTTCATGAGATTGCTCCTCAGCTTCCAGTATGTCACGCGTCCTACAGCACCCGCTCGCACATCATCGTCCGATCCACCGGAATGGCCGCAGAACGGCGAGCGCTCCATCCATTACATGGGGCACGTCAGAATGATGGCGGCGGTGCAGCCGTTCATTTCAGGCGCGATTTCGAAGACGATCAATATGCCCGAAGAGTGCACGGTGGAAGACATCATGGCTGCCTACGGCGAGAGTTGGAAGCTCGGGCTGAAGGCGGTGGCCATCTATCGCGACAATTCGAAAAAGGTGCAGACGCTCAGTTCGGGATCGGGCAAGGGCGAAAAGTAGGCGGGGAACCTGGCTCCGACTGTAAACTCGAATGCAACGTGAAAAGCTTGGTGATCCTTACTTCCGAATCCTTGGGCATGAATCCGTCCGTGACATCGCCAGGTTCTATCATGACGGTCTTCGCATCACGCATGATCCGCGAAGTCACGGCGACTAAAACTACATCTTCAGTGAGCGCATTGAACGCGTCAGGCGAAACTACGACCGCGGGTCTTCGCTTCGCCGAGGTAAGGTCAGTAAACGGAAATATAACCAAGACTACATCGCCCTGCTTATAGGCTGTCGTAGGCGGCGTCCTCCTCGTTGTCCCAGAACTCGAAACTGCGCTCCGCCGCCCTCAGCCAGACGAGTTGGTCCTTCAGCCCGCGCAGTTCTTCCTCCGGGAACACTCGGTAGACCGCTCCTTTCGCCGCAGGTGCCACTGCCTCCAGCGGCTTGAAGACTCCGTTTTCATACCGTGCCGGGATGCTCACGTCTTAATGTTATTACGATATGCTTCCGGCATCCAATTGCCATCCACAAGTGATCGGTAACGGAAGATCGCGAAACCTCGGGGGCTGCCCTCGCGGTACAGGGTGGAGATGACGCCCTGGTAGCGCCGCCGCTATGCGATTCGGTCAAGCAACGTGGCGGCAACCTCGGATGCAGGGGATGCAGGGCGTTGGGAGAGGGCCAACAAGACAGTGGTGAAATCGGTTTGGAAGAGCTGTCGCTCGGGAGGCTGCGCGTCGGCCGGGACCAGGATGGCAACCAGTTCGCGTTGACCGAAGCTGAGGTACGCGGCCCTGCCTTCGGGGGTGGAGAGATAACCGGCGAGATCGTGGGCTTGCTGTTCCGCGGTCCCATTCAGCCACTCCCGGAAGGCTGTGGAGTGGATCTTCTGTAAGACGCGGCCGTTTTCGGCCCGGTCGTAACCGTTTGGAGTGGGACTGGAATACTGGCCCGTGGCCCGGTCCTTAAAAGCGGCGGCGTATGCCATTCGCCCGATGGCGGTCGGAATTTCAAGGGCCCGCTGCGACCAGAAATCCTCACAAGGCTGGATCGGCCCGGTCACGATTTCGAGATCGTCCGCCACCTCCGCTTCCTGTTCCTGTACAAAGCAACTTTCGAACGCGCGGTCGAGAAGCTCCTTAGTCAATTCATGGGGCAGCCTCTCGAAGTGAATCAGGTTGAGCGCGTGTGTGAGGACGTCGCGCGGGTGGCAACGGCGGAAAGGCTTGCCTGTCTTTTTGTAGCGGTTCTCGACGAAACCATCCACCAGATCTTGCGGGCAAGCCAGACCTTTGGCGGCGCAGAAAGACTGGAAGATGGTGGAAAACTCGTTGACCGAGGGTCCGCGGAGCAGCATCTTGTACTGGATGCGGCGGAGGAACGCCTCGTCGCCGATGTCCGCGGGATCGAGGTTGGTCGAGAAGACGAGGAAGGTTTCAAATGGCGCCGTCATCTTGCCGCCGGTGATGAAACTGAGGTAGTCGACGCGCCGCTCCATGGGTACGATCCAGCGGTTGAGCACCTCGGCCGGGGTGGCGCGCTGGCGTCCAAAGTCGTCGATCAGGTAGATGCCGCTGTTGGCCTTCAACTGGTAGGGCGCTTCGTAGACTTTGGAGTTTCTGTTGTAGCGCAGGTCCAGCATATCGAGCGAGAGTTCGCCGCCGCTTACGATGAAAGGCCGCAGGCATTTGGCCCATCGCCGGTCATAGGGAGATTCCTTGGCGATGGCGAGGACCGAAGGCTCCTCCTCTTTTTCGATGCGATGGTGATAGATCGGGTCGAAGACCTGGACCAGGTTGCCCTGGCATTCAATTGCATAAGGCACAAAAACTGGCGTCGATTCCAGATTGTTCAACGATTCAATCAGAAAAGTCTTGCCATCGCCCGGTTTGCCGTAGACCAGAAGAGAATTGCAGGAACTGACAGCCGGGCCTACTTGAGCCAAGGCCTGCTTGGTGATCACCATGCCGCTCAGGGCCTTAGCCAGGGCCGCTTTGGTGAGCCACCCGTTGCGGGGCCGCTGGCGGCCAACCTGTGCCATGTATTGAGCCAGGGGAACGGGCGCCGGGCCGATGTATTGGTTGGTTTCCAGGCCGTCGCGGGCGCGCGCCCGGCCGGCATCGGTGAGAGCGAAGACCGAGCCCACGCCTGCCACACCCAGGGAGCGTTTGATCTGCGCCAGATGACGAAGCTTCAGGGATTCCAGAATATCCTGGATTACGCTAAACCGCAGGCCGACGGCGGCGGAAAGATCCTGGCCATAGATGTCGCCCTTGAAGTAGAGGGTGTTTAGAATCAGGTGCTCGACCGTGGACTCGGCAAGGCCGGTATCTTCCAGCGATTCCGGCTCGCGCGGGAACACCGGTTCGGTGGAGGAGATCGATTCGGCCGCCCTATTCATTTGGTGAAATACCGATCAGGTTCAAAACGCCGATAAGCTATATTCAAATATAAACAAAGTCTTGGACTGGGCGGATGTTGTCTCTAGTTAGCAGGATTTCGTGTTAGTTACGCCGGGGACTTCCTGGCCGGTCGCCTGAAATGGCTGACTGGTTGAATTGTTCCGCACACTTGGTACACTAGCCACAGGATGCAACAGCGGCGGCCGGCGCCAATCGGCGTGAGGATTCTGGTGGTAGACGACGACCCACAGGTGCGTGAGTTGATCGCCGTGTTGCTCGAGTCGGCAGGTTACAACGTGAGCCGGGCGGAATCGGGCACGGAGGCGCTTGAGTCCTTGCGCCGCGATCGGTTCCACGTCATGGTGCTGGATTTGGAGATGCCGGACCTGGACGGCTTCGATGTGCTGAAGGTGACGCGCACCGAGTTTGCCCATCTCAAGGTTTTGGTGGTCTCAGGCTACCTGGATGGCGCGCTGCTAAAGGCCGCGGAATGTCTGGGCGCTGCCGCGTCCCTCAATAAAAGCCAGGCATCTCATTCGCTGGTGAAAATAGTAGGGCGCCTGGCTGGTGATGCTTAGCTGTGGCTTCGCGCTGCCGATCCAGATCACGACTTTTCCGGTAAGTGGGTCGCTGTACCAGCTAGGCAGAGCATGTCGCCAGCCGCAATCGCGCGTTCGTGGAAGTTGGGATATCGCTGGCCATCTCGCAGGACGATGGCGGCATCCTGTGCTCTCGCGCGGCCACGACACCCTTGACGCCGCGCGATTGGCGCCATCGCCAAAGGACGCCTCAAGGCGGGGGTGGTGGGCGCAGCAGGCGCCCTGGCAGGGTCCTGCTTTCCCGAAATCAGGACGTGGTGCTGAGGCCGGTATTCACCTGGAAATGGTTTGGGGCCGCGACTGATGTTTCATCCCTGGTGTCCATCTCTGTGTCCCAACCCGATTAGGTTCCGGCGAGGCGGTGAAACGGCAAGACGGTACGTCGCGACCCAGAGGGTCGCGACCACTCTACGGCAGCAGCGCGATGGGGGCGCGCCAGAAGGCGAACTTCTGGCCGGCCGGGTCCAGTACGCTCACCTGGCAAGTGTACTTGCCGGGTTGCAGCTTGGCCATGGGCACGCTGAACCTCACGGGCAGGGCCTTCGATTTGGCGTTCAGGCCTTCGGTGATCTGCAGGGGCGCGGTCTCGAAAGCCTTTACTTTGCCGCGATAGAAACTCACGCTGGCCACGATTGGCCTGGTAGTGTCGGAATCGGGCTGGTAGGCTTCCAGGAAGACGTACATGTCCTGGTCCTTCCTGAAGACGTTGGTCACGCTGGGGACAAGCTTTTGGTTATCCTGCACCAGCGGGTTAGAGGCGAGCAACTTCTTGTCTTTTTCGGCGGTGGCGAGGGAGTCCTTCATGTCCTGGCGCTGATTGCTGAGGACCACGGAACTGATGGGCAAATACTTTACCTGGGTGGTGAGATCGGGCACGGTGAATGTTCTTTGGAGCGTACCCATCTTGCCGGTAGTGTTTTCACGTGTCAGGAACTTCAGGGTGTAGGTGCCCGGCGCAAGGGTGAAGCCGGTGTCGTAGGCCAGGGTGCGCTTAGCCAACTGCGAGGCGGTTTCGCCTTTGAGCTTGATTTCCTGATAGTCGCGAACGTTGCCCTGCGTGACTCCCTTGGCGTCCTTCACTTCCCCAATGAAATCGATCTTAGTGGTATCGGCGCCGCCATGTTTGGCTAGTTCGAGCTCACTGCCGGGGATTTTGATCGTGACGGGGACGAAGTACCGGTCGCGGGCCAGGCGGAAATAATCCACTTCCGCCACTATGGAAATATCGGTCACGGGATCGCCCAGCATCAGAGCCTCCTGAAGCTGGCGTTCCTTGTCGGATGACGTGAACTGCTTGAAGTTCTTGCCGGCAAAGTAACCGGGGCGGTAATCCAACTTAGCCACCGCCGTGTTATTGACGGTCAGTTTGATGCGGCGGTAGCGGCCGTCCAGGTTCATATTGGTGCTGTAATAGCCGATCATGTAGTAACTGGAGATATCCTTTTGCGCCTGCTGGATTCCCAGCGCCAGGTCGTTGTTGTCGAGCAGCGCTTTGCCGCCGGTGTCGGCCGCCAGCGTATACAGAGTCTCCTGCTGGCCCTGGAAGCTGCTCTGCTGGGTGCGCGACGAGCTGCCGGAATACATGCCGGCGCCGCCCGGGGAGCCTTTGGTGGCATCGCCCAGCGGGGCCGAGGCAACCAGGCCGCGGGCGTCGATCGGGTAGAATGCCACGTTGTTGCGGATGGCGGCGTTGATAGTGGCGCGCAATTGCGCTTCGTTATCGATGCCGGTCTTGCTGACGCCGCTGGCGAAATAGACCAGCGCCTTCTTTTCGGAAAGCGCTCCCAACATCTTGGCGGCGGATTCCAGGGCCGCCAGTTTGCGGTCGGTGTTGAAGATATTGAATTCGGTATCGTCGGCCGTATAAGCGGCGCCGGTGTCCTCTTCGTTATCGGCGCCGGTGGCGCCATCCACGGCCAGGTCGCTGCCTTCGCCGATGGTCAGACCTTTAACCACTTTGGCCAGCGCGTCGCGGTCGTCGGTGAAGTCCTGCAGGAGTTTCATGTCGGTGGAGAACGACATGATGGCCATCAGGTCGGACTGGGTCATCTGCGTCTTGAGGAACTTCTGAGCGGCGGTTTGGGCGCGGATCTGGTCCTGGATCGGCATCGACGTCATGTCGAAGAACATCACCAGCAGGCGGCGGTCCTTGTACTTCACTTCGCCGGCTTTCGAAGGGGCGATCTGATTGGCGGTGACGGATTTTACCGCCGGCGTGTCCGGGGCTTTGGCGACGGCCGGCTCGGGCGCGGCGGGGCGGGGCTGCAACTTGGGCTCAGGCATCACGGTCTCTTCCAATTCCTGGTATGCGAAAACCTTGATGTCCTGTTTCTTGCCGTCTTCGGTAATGGTAAAGTCTCCGGCCTTCAGGCCCTTCAGGGGCGCGCCGCTCTTGTCTTTGGCGAAGACATCCACAACTACTAACTGAGAGGTGGCTTCGAACTTAGCCACGCCCTTGGGTACCGCGGCGGCGGGAGTGTTCGGCTGCTGGGTCTGGGGCGGCTGCGCCGAAGCGATCATTAAGCCGCAGAGAAAGGTTGCAATGGTAGCTCGCATCATAAGATAGAACCGAAAGGACGAAGACCACACAGGCCTGGAGGCCCGTGTTACTAGAACCGGAACCGCAAGGTGGCGGTGATACTGCGCATGGCGCTCGGGCCGGCAAGCAGGCCGAGGTTGTTCGACCCGATGGTCGTATTAAAACCTGAAAAGGTCACGTGGTTGAGCGCGTTGGTGGCGGCAATCTGGAGGTCGGCGCTGCGCCGCTCGCCAATGCGGAAGACGCGGCTGACGGAGCCGCGCAGACTGAACAGCGTGGGTCCGGTGATGGTATCGCGTCCCGCGTTGCCAAACTGGCCGGCGGCCGGCGCCGCGAAGGCCGCGAAGTTGAAGGGCTCGCCCGCCGGGGCATCGGTCACGGAAAGGCCGGTGGCATCGGCGCGCACGCTACCCGTGATGCCGGTACCGGTGGTGGTGGAGCGGTTGCCGCCTATGATCGGAGTGAGCGGCGCGCCGCTGGCGACCGTAATCATGTTAGTAACGGTCCAGTCTTTGAGCAGCGCACCCTTCCAGCCGTTCACCAGCGTACCGCCGCCCCTGCCCACGCCGGTGCTGTATTGCCACATGAAATTGGCCGTGTTGGTGCGGTTGGTCGCCGACACAGCGCGCTCCGCCGCGGTGGTGAGGAAGTTTTGCGCCTGGACGGCGTTGTCGATGGCCTTCGAATAGATGTAATTGGCGTTGAAGGAAACACCGTTGCGGAAGCGGCGGTTCAATTGGAACGAAGCGCTATGGTAAATGGAGTCGCCGTTGGACGATTCGTAAATGTAACCGGACGGAAACGGCAATGCTTTGGCGCCCGGAGGCGCCGAGTTGGGCAGCACGCTCTGATCGAGGCGCGTGCCCTTGGTGCCGTTATAAGTCACGGTGCCTACCAGCGAATGACCCAGGTCCTGCTGTACGGAAAGCTGCCAGATCTGCGCATAGCCGATCCGGTAGTTGGGATCGACGGCGTAAGTGTTGGTGAAAGCCGTGCCGGGCGGAACGATGAAGCCGTTCTGCAAGGTCAGAGGATTCGCCGGGTTGGTGGCAATGCTCAGCGTAGTCGAGTACGGTGGCTGCTGCGCCATGTTATTGGCGATGGTGTTATACACCTGAGTGTTGTAGTAAATGCCGTATCCGCCACGCACCACCATGGACTTCTTGGGAATGGGACGCCACGAGAAACCGAAGCGCGGCGAGAAGTTGTTGCGGTCCGGCCGCACCAGCGTGTTGGGGTACGCGCTGGACTGCCCGGCCAGCACCGGTACGATCGATGCAAATCCGGGCGCCACATTCAGGTTCACTATCCGGTTGAAAAGTTCCGAGATCGGCGATGTGTAGTCGTAGCGTACGCCGAACTGGAGGGTTAACACCTGGCTGATCCGCCAGTCGTCGTTAGCATACACGTCGTAAGCCGTGGTCCGGTAATACAGGTTGCCGTTGCCGTAGCGCGCCGCGCTGGTATCCGGCGTCCCCAGCAGGAAATCGGCGAAATCGAAACCGGTTCCGTTGGCCGCGATCCCGTTGACGATGTTGCTGGTGGTCAACCCCGTGAAGGCAAAAGTACCTCGCGGGTTGGGGTCGGCAAAGCGGTTGTTCTGGCGCCGGCTGAAATCGCCGCCGAACGTCATGTTGTGCAGGCCGTGAACCCAGATGATGCTATCCCCCGCCGCGCTGGTCTGGTTGCGCGTCAGCGCGGAGTTGCCGTCGGAGAGCGAAGCATAGTTGGTGAACGAAAGCGTCGGCGGTCCCCAGTTGAGCGGCGCCTGCGACGTGCCGGTGATCCCCAGGTCAGCCGCAACATTGTCGCGGTTGGCGAAGAAGGGCGAAGTCAGACTGGTGGCCCGGCTATAGGTGTAGCGCAGGTTGTTGATCACACGCGTGGTGAAGTTGTGCGACCAGGCGATGTTGGCGTTCCAGCTATGCCCGTTGCCGGTGTCGATAAAATCGAAAATATTCGGCGTGGTGTTATTGCTGCCCTGGTAACCCAGGCCGCCGTTGATGCGGTCCTTCTTGGTCAGCGTCTGGCTCAGGCGCGTGTTGAGGTTGTCCGAATTCTGGACCGTCGTGATGGGCGTCTGGAAGTTGTACTTGTAGCCGGGGCCGTTGGGAGCGGGAAAATACTTCAGCAGACCCAGTGACGCCGTGTTGATCCGGTTCCCCGGGATTACGTTTCCGGGAAACGGACTTCCCGTGAGCGGATCGTAAATGGTCACCGGACCCTGCGCCCCGATGGATTGCGAAAAGTCGCCGGTCCTCTCCAGGAGCGTAGGCAGGGTCTGGGTGGCGGTGGTGCCATTGCGCGTCCGCCCCAACTGGTAGTTGAAGGTGAACGTACCCTTCGAATTGTCGAACAGTTTGGGAATCTTCAACGGCCCGCCGAACATGATGGTCGCGCGGGCTTTAGCGTAGGCTGGTTTGGCCGTATCCTGCCCATTGATGGAATAGCTGCGGGCGTCCCAAACCGAGTTGTCCAGGGTGAAGGCCGCATTACCGTTGTATTGCGCGCGCGGATTTCTGCGACCATTGCCGAAGGAGTTCACGCCGGCCCGTCCGCCGGGACCACGGCCCTGGGCCCGGTCGCCGCCTCTTCCACCGGGACCGCCACGGCCACCGCCAAATCCACCGGGACCGCCGCGTCCACCGAATCCGCCCGGTCCACCGAATGCGCCAGGACCACCGCCGCCGGGACCGCCACGTCCTCCGCCAGGGCCACCGCGCCCGCCGCCCATTCCGTCGCCGCCAGGGCCGCCGCCGGTTCCGTCCATCCCCATCACGCCGCCCGGGCCGCCAAGGCCGCCGGGGCCGCCCATACCATCCATACCCATCCGCCCGCCGGGTCCGCCGAACCAGTCATTCTGCTGCGGCATATCCAATCCGCGGCTTACGCTGCCGTTCACTACGAAGGCGGCGTCCGCGCTCTGGCTCATATCGGCTGCGCTGGCTTCACTGATGGCGCCTTCAGCGGGGTTGAGCGCGGTGGCGTCGGCTGAAGCATTCACATCCAGGCGTTGAAAATTGTTGGCCTGGGCCAGGGACGGCCGCCCGCCGTTGGCGCCCTGCTGGCCCCGTCCGGTGCGGCCTTGACCGCCGCCTGCGCCTGCGGAACGCGGCGATGCGGGTGTCCCGGGTGTGGTCGAAGTCGAGGCTGTGGTAGAGGCCGGAGCCGCCGCCGGTTTGGCAGGCGTCGCCTGTGCCGTAGTTGCTGGAGCATCTGGCGTCGGCGCGGCCGATGGCGCCGCCGAAGGAGTTGTAATCGCACTCATGGTCAGGAACGTCAGGTTCCACTCGGGGCTAGGCGCGTCCAAGGCGATGCCAACCTCCTTAGTGAGCTTGGCGAAACCGAGCATTTCGATTTCCAGCGTCCACGTGCCGTCCGCCAGATCAGCGAATCCATACCGGCCGTTGTCGTCGGTTGTGGTGGCAACCTTTTTGTCGCCCATGGTGGCGGTCACGGTTGCGCCCGGGATGGGAAGGCCGCCGAATTTCACGAAGCCGTGATGTTCGGCAGCCATCAGGCCGGACACCGCGATCCAGGCAGCCAGGGCGCGCCCGAAGAGTGTGTGGAGTGGGTGGAGTTCCATTTGGTAACACCTTCATGGCGACGGGGAAATCGCCAATGTTACCGCAGCAACCCAGAAATAAATTGGAACTCTAAGGAAAGAAAGGGAAAAGTGCTAAGTCGTGCAGCCGGCGCAGGGACGCTCCGGCTGCCGCGAATGTTGCGGATTCGATTACCGGAAGAAGATGCCGCTGATGCCTTTCAGTTCACAAGATCGAGCCAGGCTTAGCCTGGTGACCAAAGGCGCAAAGACCGCAAAGAAACCCTCCTTGGTTCTCTTGGCGTTCTTTGCGCCTTTGCGCCTTTGCGTGAGGGGGTTCCTAGAACGAGAACCTCAGTGACACGTCAATCTTGCGGTTGAAGGTGGCGCCGCCGCCGCTGCCCATACTGGCGAAGCCGCCGGCCAGGCTGCGGGACACCCCGAAGTAGGGCGACGACAGGTCGCCCGAGGGCGCTGCGAAGTTGGTGTGGTTGATGGCGTTCGAAGCGTTCACACCGAACGTCAGGTTGTAGCGCCGTCCGCTGGCCGCGCCACCCATCATGCCGCCGGGGCCGCCGCCCATCGGTCCCATCATGGCTCCTGGAGGCGGACCGCCGCCGCCGGGGCGTCCGCCGCCCATGCCGCCGCCACCACCCATGCCACCGCCAGGCCCGCCGCCCATCATTCCGCCCATACCGGATGGACCAGACTCGCCTTTGCCGCCGAAAGTCCATGTGCGGGAAAGCCGCAGGTTGACGTTGGCTGTGGAGGGGCCGCGGGCGGAATTGCGCGATATGGTCGGGCTGCCCGGCGCCGGGTTCAGATTGAAGCAGCCGAAGGCGGCCTCATAAATCAGGGAACTCCCGGTGCATGCCGATGGGCTCACGCCCGCCAGCAGGGCCGGCCGCTCGGCCGTAATCCCGTCGCCGTTCGAGTCGCGGCCGGTGGTGATGTTGTAGGGCGAACCGCTCGCGAGGATGATGAACGGGCTCACCGAAAACTTCAGCGGCAGCGGCAGCGAACTGCCTACCACCACGCGGTGCCGCACGTCGGCGAACGAACTCGGCCCCCATTCGGCCCGCAGGTTGTAAGGATCGGCCGGCGCGCCTTCGGCGTCGCTTTTGCCGTACGAAAGCATGTAGAAGCCGAAGACGAAGACCTTCTTGAAGTTGACGCTGGGCGCCATCTGGATCATGTTGGTGCGGCTGAAGCCGGTGGATTCGGTGAGGTTGCGGAACTGCGAATCGCCGAAGGGGAAGGCGCCGCCATTTATACCAGCGATGGGGGCGTTGATGTCGCGCGACCGCAGCAGGTGCGTGCCGCGGCCATTGATGTAGTTCACGCTCAGGCGCACGGCCTTATTGATCTGACGGTCCACCCCAATGCTCGCCTGGTAGTTGCGCGGCGCCACGTACCCGCTATCCACGTACTGCAGGTTCTGCGATTGCTTGCCGGCGGCCAGCGAATCGAGCGTGGGAATGGACGGGAAGAACGAGGGGTTGATGATGAAATAGGACTGCTGCGTTACGCCGTTGAAACGCAGCGCGCTCAGCGTGGCCGTGTCGGCCAGACGGTCGAAGAAGATGCCGAAGCCGGCGCGCAGCACGGTCTTCCCGGCCTTACCGCCCTTGCTGTCGATTCCCCAGGCAATGCCGATGCGCGGCGAAAAATCCTTGTGGTCCGAAATATTGGTCTGGTCTTCGTAGCGCAGGCCGTAGCTGATGGTGAGGTTGGGCCGCGCCCGCCAATCGTCGTTCACGAACAGGCCCATATCGAACTGGTTGATCGACGTGGTGGGCGTGCCGGCACTCAGCAGAAATTGCGCGGCCCCGCCGCCCAACAGGCGGATTTGCGCATCGCTCAGTCCCGCCTTCTGGAAGAGCAGCGTGCGCCGGTAAACTTCCAGCGCGCTGAGCTGAACCGAGGTGCCGAAGATGGGGTTGTTGTTGGAGTCCAACTGCGGCCCTTCGCCGCCCAGGAAATTATAGGAGCCCCCAAAATTACTCACCGAAGTATTGTCGTTGAACGATTGACGCGCGCGGCCGCCCCATTTGATGGTATGGGTCTTGTAAGTGAAAGTGGAAGTATTGGAAAGCTCCAGCCGGTTCTGCGTGCCGCCCGAGTTGCCGATCTGCGCGCCGCCGCCGGTGAATGCGCCCTGCACCGAAATGGAGGGAATGGTGTTGTCGCCGATGCTGGCAGTATTGCTGCGCATGAACTGGAAGCGTGTTTCATTGATGAATCGCGGGCTCACCACGTCGGTCTCGGTGGCCTGCACGGTGTTCTCGGCACTGGTCTGGTTATAAGCCTTGGATGCCAGGTTGAAACTGCCCACGCCCTGCTTTTCGAAATCCAGACGGGTGTTCTGGTAACGCACCGTCAGGGAGTTGGTGGGGTTGATGGCGTAATCCAGGCGCGGGCTGATGGTAGTGAACGTCTGCGGGGTCAGAATGGTCTGGTTGATGGTTACCGGATTCAGGTTGGCATCCAGATCGGTGGCCAGAATGAAGGCGTTCTCCGTGGTGCTGCGCCGCATGGCATCGAAACTAAATGACGCCTTCTGTTTCTTGATCGGCCCGCTGAGATTGACGCCGAACATATCCTGGCGGTACTGCGGCCGTTGGGATTGCGCCAGCAGCGCGCTGCGCGAATTCAGCGCCTCCTTATTGTATTGGCCGAAAAGCTGGCCGCGGATCATGTCGGTGCCGGGTTTGGTGAAGATTTCGATGCGGCCGAAGCCCGGCCGTTCGTACTCCGGCGAAAAGGGGTTGGAATTGACGCGCACTTCGCGGATGGACGATTTGTTGGGCAGGTTGCCGCCGGTAAAGCCATCGATGTAGATCTGCCCGCCGCTCGGGCCCGCGCCCGGACCGGCCATGGCTTGTAGCTGTGCCGAGAGTTCGTCGGGGTCGTCGGAAAGCGCCGACAGTTCTTTTTCGCCAAGCACCAGCGCGCCCGCGTTGTTGGTGGGGTCGGCGGTCACCTTGTTGGCTTCGTCGTCGACGTTCACCACCTGGGTTTCGGATTCGATGATGAGTTGGGCATCGAGAGTGGTGGGGCCATCGATTTCGAAATCCTGCTTGCCGCTGGGGCTGAAGCCTTTGGCGAGGACGCGGACGTTGTACTTACCGGGGCGCAGCGCGGGGAAATTATACTGGCCGCTGCTGTCGGTGGCCTTGCGTTGTTCGCCGCCGGGACCGCGTAGCTGCACCAGCGCGCCGGGAACCAGAGCGCCCGAAGGATCGGTGATGGTGCCGTGCAGTGCGGGCGCCGGGGGAGCCTGCGCGGGCAGCGTCGCGGCCGCGCCGAACAGGCAGAAAAATAGTGCGCAGATGTAGTGACTGAGTTTCATAAGTGTTCTTTCTTGTGTCGTTTTCCCGGTCGCTTTCGCGGTCACTTTTCGCGTGCTACGGAATAATTCCGCCCAACCCCATGCCGCCGAGGTCCATGCCGCCGCCACCCATGCCGCCGCCACCCATACCGCCGCCACCCATACCGCCGGGCATGCCGCCACCGGCGCCGGAGCGTCCGCCACCGGTTGGCATGGCCGCCATCTGGATCAGCATGCCGGCGTTGGAGAGAAACATGATCGCCGTGATTTCGTCGGCTTTCGCGCCCTTGGTGCTGGAAACCACGATGGTCTCGCCCGGCTTCAGGTCTTCCAGTTTGCCGGGGGGCATGCGCTCCAGCATCTGCGAAAGATCCATGCCACCGCCGGGGCGTGCCATGCCGCCCGATGCACCGCTTGCAGCGCCGCCAGCCGATGCGGCGTTACCCGCGGGCCGCATCATTCCTGTAGGGGGAGGGCCTGCAGGGGGAGGGCCCGCAGGGGGAGCGCCTGCTTGTGCCCCGGCGGCAGGTGGGCCGCCGGCCGGGGCAGCGCCGCCCGGTGCTCCGCCGCGCCCCATGCCGCCCGGCATTCCACCCATTTGGCCCCCCATCATGGCCGACAGATCGGGCATCTTCTTCAGTTGCGAATCCGCCGTGAACTTAACCACCAGCGGCTTGTTGTTGGTCAGGTCCTTGATCGTAACTTCCTTCGTTTCCATGTTGACCGCCGTGACCGAACCGGCCTTGGTCACGAAGGTTCCGAAGACTACGTCGTCCGCCGTCACCTTAAGGCCGTCTTCACTCTTCAGCCCGCGGGCACGCAGTTGATCGCCCACATTTACTTCGGCCAGTTGGCTGTTTTTGGCATCGGCGAATTTCACCGAATCCGGCGCGTATCGTTTGTAAGTGGTCTTTTCGCCCACCGTCACCACGGCCTGCTTTTCGCCCGTCATGGTCCGGATCTTCAGCGTGACGTCGCTGCCGTTCTTGATTGCCACTACGCCGGAGACCCCGCGCCGCGTCCAGTCCAGGCTGTCGGCCTGGTTGCGCCGGGCGATATCGGTGGCCGACATTACAATGATGCGCCGCAGATCGGATGTGCCAGGCTCGGGCGTCACCAGCACGCGGTCGCCAAGCGCCACTTCGGTGATCGGAATGGCCTCGGCCTTCTTCAGATCTTTCTCGCCGGGGGCGATCTTTTGGGCGATGGTGTTGGACCCGATCTTCAACGCCACCGGCGCCGCGTTGTCCGGCTTGACTTCGATTTCTGCCGTTTCCGCCCGGATGGCCGATACGGTTCCTACGAATGACTTGGCCGCCTGGGTTTGCGCCGTTGCCGGCGGGCGCCAGAGAATCACCAGTGCCAGTAATACGTAAACAATCTGCTTCATCAATTACCAGTAGACGACACAAAGGCCGAAAGGCATCCTTAAGTTTTGTAAAGGGTATTGCCCATTGAATACGCAGGCACCACAATGTTTGTAGCGAGTCCGTAATTGTTGAACACACGCCCAGACACACGCACGGATACCAGCCCCTCCGCGAAGTCGGTCCTCCTCATCGAGGACGATTCGGAGCTGTGTTTATTAATGACGGATTACTTCGCAGAGCACGGCTTTCGCGTGGAATCCGTGCACGATGGGCGCAGCGGCCTGGCGCGCGGGCTGGAAGGCGGGCACGACCTGATCATTCTGGACGTGATGCTGCCGGTGTTGGACGGTTTTGAGGTGCTGCGCCAACTCCGCAAGCGCGTGGCCACGCCGGTGATTATGCTGACGGCGCGCACCGCGCAGCCCGACCGCGTGGCCGGGCTCAACGCCGGCGCCGACGATTATCTGCCCAAACCCTTCGGGCCCGAGGAACTGCTGGCGCGCATGCGGGCGGTGCTGCGCCGCACCGGGAAGAGTGAACAGGCCGAAACCCAAACGGTGGAAGCCGGCGGCGTGAAACTCAATCCGCAGACGCGCGAAGTCTGGTGCATGGACCAGCCCGTGGAGGTCACTTCCATCGAATTCGACATCCTGGAGATTTTGGCGCGCGCCGCCGGCCGCACCGTTTCGCGCGATGAATTAGCCGCGGCGCTGTACCAGCGGCGCGCCACGCCTTATGAGCGCTCCTTAGACGTCCACATCAGCCATCTGCGGAAGAAACTGGAACACGATGAGCGCGCGGTGATCCGCACCGTGCGCGGTGTGGGTTACCTCTTCGCGCCGGCGCCGGGAGGCGAGCGGTGATGGGAGGCGATGCAATGAGGTCGTTTGGACGATGAGGTCGGTCTACGTCAAGATTCTGCTTTGGTGTTTCGCCACGCTGCTGCTCTCGCTGGTAGCGTTCTTTGGCGTTTCGGTGTATGTCTCCATCACTTCGCAGCACGGCGAGCGCGGCGGCGGCTTCCGCTTGAACCTGGAAGATGCCGTCAACGCCTACGAATCCGGTGGTCCCCAGGCATTGGCCGCGCGGCTTGCAAAGTACAAACGATACTTTGGTGACGAACACTATCTGACGAACCGGGCCGGCCGCGACCTGGTTACCGGCGAGGACCGCTCGGCGCTGCTGGCGGCCTTGAACGCGAACCATCCGAAGCCGGTGAATGGGCGGATGGTGCTGGCAATCCCCTCCCCTGACGATCGCTACCGGTTGATCACGCGGTTCAGCGGACGCGTCAATTTCTGGACATACCTGCCGTATTATCTGCTGATCCTTGGCGCGGTGGCGTTGGTCTGCTGGATACTGGCGATCAGCATCGCGTCGCCGCTCCGCACGTTGGCTCGCATGGTGGACCGCTTCGGCGCCGGCGATCTTTCGGCGCGAGTGAATTCCAAGCGCAAGGATGAAATCGGCGAACTGGGCCGCGCGTTCGACCGCATGGCGGAGCGCATCGCCACGCTGCTGACCGCCGAGCGGCGCCTGCTGCAGGACATTTCGCACGAGCTCCGGTCGCCGCTGGCGCGATTGAGTTTCGCCGCGGAATTGATTCGCACCGCCCAGGACCGCGATGCCGCCGTGGCCCGGCTGAAGAAAGAGATCGCCCGGCTGGCGGATCTGGTGGGCGGCCTCATCCAGGTGACGCGCGCCGAAGGCGACCCCAGCGCCGGCAATTCCGAGGAACTGCGCCTGGATGAACTGCTGGACGAAATCGTGGGCGATTGCCAGATGGAGGCCGAAGCACGGGGCTGCCACATCGCGCTCAAGGCGGAGCCGCGGCTCACCATGCGCGGCGACCGCGAGTTGCTGCGCCGGGCCATCGAGAACGTGGTCCGCAATTCCATCCGCTACTCGCCCGGAGGGGGCGAAGTGGATGTGAAACTCGGCGCCACCAAAGACGCCGCGCAAATCTCGGTTCGCGACTACGGTCCCGGCGTGCCCCAAGACGTGTTGCCGAAGATTTTCCAGCCGTTTTTTCGGGTGGACGACTCGCGCGATACCTCCACCGGCGGCGTGGGCTTGGGCCTGGCGATCGCGCACCGGGCCATTGGGTTGCATCACGGCCGGTTGTGGGCCGAGAATGTCAAGCCGGGCCTCACGGTGTGGATCGAATTGCCATTGGTAGCTTAGG
Source organism: Candidatus Acidiferrales bacterium (assembly GCA_035570275.1). Lineage (GTDB taxonomy): Bacteria > Acidobacteriota > Terriglobia > Bryobacterales > Bryobacteraceae > DATMNI01. Next base: position 22,468 of record DATMNI010000226.1, read on the forward strand.
GGCAGTGGCCGGTGGCCGGTGGCCGGTGAAGCGCCGCTAGTCCACTAAGCTCCGGTAGCGCTCATAAGCCTTCTCCCACTGGGCGCTGGGGTGGGGTTCCACGGTGGTCAACTCGAAAGAGTGGCGCACCACGGCGCGGAGGTCGTCGAGGCCGGCCAGTTCGCCAGCGCCCATGGCCTGGGCCAGAATGTTGCCGATGGCGGTGGCCTCGGACGGGCCCGCGATGACGCGGCGGCCGGTGCAATCGGCCACGAACTGGTTCAGCAGCGCGTTGCGCGAACCGCCGCCCACGATGTGGATGATTTCGATCTTGCGGTGCGACAGGGCTTCCAGACTCTCCACCACGTGGCGGTAACACAGGGCCAGGCTTTCCAGAATGGCGCGCGCAAATTCGCCGTGGGATTGGGGCGCCGGCTGGCCGTTGGCGGCGCAGTGCTCGGCGATCTTGCGAGGCATCTCGCCCGGCTCCAGGAACGCGTAAGGGTTGATGGACGCTGTGAATGGGCGAGCCGCTGCGGCCATGCGGGTGAGCTGATCGTAACTGTAATCGGCCCCTTCCAACGTCCAGGCGCGGCGGCATTCCTGCAACAGCCACAGGCCCGCAATATTCTTCAGCAGCCGAATCTTTCCCGCCAGGCCGACTTCGTTGGTGTAATTCAGCGCCAGCGATTGCTCGTTAATCACCGGCGCGTCCAGTTCCAGCCCCATGAGCGACCAGGTGCCCGAACTGATGTAGCACCAGTTGTCGCCGCCCTGCGAGGGCACGGCCGCCACGGCCGATGCGGTGTCGTGTCCGCCGATGGCGTAGACCGGCGGGTGGGGCGGAACTCCTGGAGCGCCCGGCAGGTCGTCCAGCACCTCGCCCAGCCGCGTTCCCGGCTGGACAATCGGGCAGAGGATGTCCGCCGGCAGATCCAGCCGATGCAGCAGTCCGGTGGCCCAGGTCATATTCGCCGGATTGAGGAACTGGGATGTGCTGGCGATGGTGGCCTCGGATTTCGCCACGCCGGTGAGCCAGTAGTTGAACAGGTCCGGCATGTGCAGCAGCTTGCACGCCGACGCCAGCGCCGGAGAACCGGTCAGCTTCATGCCGTACAACTGGTAGAGCGTGTTGATCTGCATGAACTGGATGCCGGTAGCGGCAAAAACCTGGTCGCGCGGCACCACTTCGAAGAGTTTTTCCATGACGTTGTTGTTGCGCGAATCGCGGTAGTGGCGGGGGCTTTCGAGCAGCGCGCCGTCGCGCCCAAGCAGGGCGCAATCCACACCCCAGGTATCGACGCCGATGCCGTCGAGGGCCAGTTTGCGCTCGCGCACGGCCACGCCAAGTCCGTGCTGAATCTCGTGCCACATGCGCAGCGTGTCCCAGTAGAGCGCGCCCAAAACGCGCACCGGCGTGTTGGGAAAGCGGTGCAATTCCTCGACTGCCAATGTGCCATTGGAGAGGGAGCCCAGGAGGGCGCGTCCGCTTTCGGCTCCCAGATCGAATGCCAGGTAGTGACTCATGAAACTGCAATTCTATCGCGTCCAGTCGAAGAAGCTGACATCTGGTATGATGGCCGGATCGTGGTACGAGGTTCCGTCGTCTGCTGCTTCGGCGTTCTGTCGGCGGCCGCGCTCGCGCCTGGCCTGCCAGGGCCCATCTTCGATGCACGTGCTCCGGCGGGGCTCATCTTTCATCACGAAAACTCGCCAACATTGCGCAAGCACCTGATCGAAACCATGGGCGGGGGCATCGCGCTCCTCGATTACAATAATGACGGACTGCTCGACGTTTTTCTGGTCAACGGCGGGCTCGTCAACAGCGAGCATCCGGGCGCGCAAGCCAAAGAATCCTTCGATCGCGCCAATCCCCGCTACTGGAATCGCCTTTTCCGCCAGAACCAGGACGGCAGCTTTACCGATGTGACCAAGGCGGCGGGGCTTGCCTCGGCCGGCGATGCGAACTACGGAATGGGCGTGGCGGCGGCCGATTACGATAACGACGGGTTCACCGATCTCTACGTGACCAGCTACGGCCGGAACATTCTTTACCACAACAACGGCAACGGCACCTTCACCGATGTGACGGCCAAGGCGGGTGTGGCGGCTGGCGGATGGTCGGTGTCGGCTGGATTTTTCGATTTCGATAACGACGGCAAGCTCGATCTGTTGGTGACCCGATACCTGGAATGGGATCTGATGCACAGCAAGAGCTGCGGCCTCTCACCGAAAATCTACTGCTCGCCATCGGAGTTCCCCGCCGTCAGCAGCGTGCTTTACCGGAATCGCGGCGATGGAACGTTCGAGGACGTGAGTGCGGCCTCCGGAATCGCGGCGAAAAAAGGCAAGGCGCTGGGCGTGGCGTTCGCCGATTACGACGACGATGGATTCGCCGATATTTTCGTAGCGAACGACGGCATGGAACAGTTTCTGTTTCACAACAACGGCAACGGCACCTTCACCGAGCGCGCGCTGGAGGCGGGCGTCGCGTTTACCGACGATGGCAAACGGATATCCGGCATGGGCGTCGACTTTCGAGATTACGACAACGACGGCCGCCCGGACATCGTGGTGACGGATCTGGCGCGCCAGAGCTACGCCGTTTACCACAACGAAGGCCACGGCGCATTCAGCTACCGGTCGCTGCAGACCGGGATCGCGGCTTTGTCGGGCGTCAGTTCCGGCTGGGGGATGCGCCTGGAGGACTTCGATAACGACGGATGGAAGGATCTGTTCGTGGCGCAGGGACATGTTATGGATAACGTGGAACAGATCGACGCTGGGCTGCATTATCTGGAACCGCCCCTGCTCGCCATGAATCGCGGCGGGCGGTTTGAGCGGACGGAATCGGGCTGGCCGGAACCGGCGGCCGGGAGAGGGGCGGCCTTTGGCGATCTGAACAACGACGGATGGACCGATATCGTGATGACCGTGCTGGGCGGCAAGCCGCTGGTGTTCCGGAACAGGGGCGGCGCGGCACATTGGCTGACGCTCGCGCTGCGTGGCACCCGCAGCAATCGGGATGGATTCGGCGCGCGCGTGAAGGTAAACGGGCAATCGCAATACGCGACATCGGCGGGCAGTTACTTATCGGCGAGCGATAAGCGCGTCCATTTTGGATTACGCGCGGCAACCAGCGCGAGCGTGGAGATAATATGGCCCTCGGGTGTGGTGCAGAAGATGGATGATGTGCCGGCGGATCGGTTTCTAACCGTCGTGGAACCGGAGCGCCCGCGATGAGCGCGTTGTGGTTCGTTGTGCTGCTGGCCTGGCAGACCGCCTCTAACGAAGCCCTCGATCGTTTGAAAGCGGGCGGCGATGCGTTGAAGCAAAGCAAGGCGGCCGAGGCCGTGGCTGAGTTCCGCAAGGCGACGGAGGCCGCGCCGGAACTGCCCGCGGCGTTCGTAGGGCTGGGACAGGCGCTGATGCAATCGGGTGATTATCGGGGCGCCGTTGCGCCGCTGCAGCGCGCCCTGGAACTGAATCCCGATTTGCCCGGAGCGCGCCAGTTGCTGGGGTTTGCCCTGCTGGCGGCAGGGTACGCCAACGAGGCGATTCCGCATCTGGAGAAAGTGCGGGCGCTGGATGCCCTGGGCGTGGCGCAACTCAAGACTGGTAAGCTTACCGAGGCCATCGCCAACTTGCAGGCGGCGCTGGCACAGCGGCCCGGCGATGTGGATCTGCTGTACTACCTGGGCCGGGCGAGCGGCCTGTTGTCCCGGCAAACGTTTGAACAGTTGCGCGCCACGGATCCGGAATCGGCGCGCGCCCACCAGATTCTGGGCGAGACTTACGCCGTGCTCCACAACACGGCCGGAGCCGAGCAGGAGTATAAGGAAGCGCTGCGGTTACGGCCCGCCACGCCCGGCCTGCATCTGGAATTGGGCGAACTGTATGCGGCGGAATCGCAGTGGGAGAAGGCCGAAAAGGAATTTCGCGCCGAAGCCAACCTGCAGCCGGGCGATGCCGAGGCCGCCTTCCGGTTGGGCAACGCCCTGTTGCAGCAGGGCAAGGTACCCGATGCAAGGCGCGAGTTGGAACGTGCCAGCGGGCTGGCGCCTGGCATGGCGGATGTTCTTTACGCGCTTGGCAAGGCGGCGTCACTCGATGGCGATCCAGCGGCTGCGGAGAAGGCATGGCTGGCGGTGCTGGATATCGAAAAAGACGGCCCGCTGGCCGGGCAGGCGCACTTCGGACTGGCGGGCGTCTATCGCCAGCGCGGCAATGCTGCCAAGGCCGATGCCGAGATGAAGGAGTTTCAACGCCTGCAAAAGGCCGGCCGCTGATTCTCATGCGCTGACTCTCATGCGAACGATCGATACGGTGCTGGCATTGGTGATGGCGTCGATGACGGCGTTAGTGACACTGACGGCGGCTCCGCTGGCGGGCCCATACATCGGCAGCGACGTATGCCGCGCGTGTCATGCCGCTAAATTCGAATCGCAATCGAAAACCGGACATGCCCGGGCGCTGGCAGCGGCCAGACCGGGCATCCCAATCGCCGGAATTCCAGCTCCTGAAAGCACGGCCCAATGGGCATTTGGCGCTGGTGAAAAAGCGATCACCTGGGTGAGCCAGACCGGCCCGGAGACGATCGCCGAACATGGGCTGAGTTACTACGCGGCGACGAAATCCCTGGACCGCACGCCCGGCCACGCGAATTCGAACGATGTGGTCTACCGGACTTTCGACTCCGTGGGAACAGCCCTTCGATGCTTCCGTTGCCACTCCACCGGGCCGGTAACGCTGAAGACCGGTTATCAGGTTCAGCCTTCCGAACCCGGCGTGCGGTGCGAAGCCTGCCATGGACCCGGCCGGGCGCACGCGAGTTCGGCGGGATCGCCGGGAACGATTCAGAATCCGAAGCGCCTGACGCCCGCCGAGCTCAATGTGCTCTGCGGGGCCTGTCATCGCCAGGCCAGCGATCTGGACGACGATACGGACTGGAGCAATGCGTGGAACGTCAGGCATCAGCCTGGGTACCTGCATCGCGCGGCTTGCTTCCGCAACAGCAACGGCAAAGTCTCGTGTCTCACTTGCCACGATCCGCACGAACCGCTGAAGAAAACGGCGGCGTCCTACGATGCGCGTTGCGCCGCCTGCCACGCCAAGGTCCGCCACACGATGGCCATCGCCGCGCGGAGTTGCGTCAGTTGCCATATGCCACAGGTTTCGACGAGCCCCGCTCTCCACTTCACGAATCACTGGATTGGCATCTACAATCCGCAGGGCAGGAAGCTGGTGCCATCGAAGCGGATGGTGAAGGCGTTGCAGCCGGCTTCGGTAGTCGATAAAAGCGCCGCCCCATTTCTGGTGCCATCGGACCCGTCCACGCTGGTTCCGGTCTATGAGGAGGCGCTCTCTCAACGGGAAAGCGAGTCGGGACCGGACGACTCAAAGGTCGCTCGCGCCGCCGCCAACCTGGGATTGTTCCTGGTGCAAATCGGCAACAACAGCGCGGCGGAGGCGCCATTGCGGCGCGCGCTGGCCGTTGACAGGCAAAACTCCGATCCAGCCAGCGACGCGGACCGGGAGAACCTGGCGGTTGCACTGCAGGGCGAAGGAAAGCGCGACGAAGCGTTGGCGCTGTTCCGGGACGCCACATCCGGAAGCGATGCCAAGGTTGCGGCGCGATCCTTCGCCAGGCTGGCGCAACTCGATCCGGGACACGCGGATTCGTATTACCGGAGCGCCATCGCGGCGGAGGAGCAGGCATCGGGATCTGCAGACCGGCGTGTGGCAGTGCTGCTGCATGAGTACGCGCTGACGCTGCGTGCCCGGAACGACGACGCTGCAGCCGAGCCGGCGCTGCGGCGCGCGCTGGCGATCCAAGAGAAGGCCGCGAAGCCGGACTATCGCCTGACGGCGGGAATTCTGAACACCCTGGGGAATCTGCTGGAGGGCCGCCATCAGTTCGACGAGGCGGAAAAGCTGGAGAGGACCGCTCTGCGTTTATCGGAAGAAAAGTTCGGTCCTGAGAGTGCGGAACTGGCCATGACGTGCACTAATCTGGCGGATGTCCTCTGGAACAAGAGAGAGCTCCAGGCCGCCGGGCAGCTTTACCGGCGGGCGGCGGCTATCGATGCATCGCTGTACGGCGCGGAGCAGCCGGAGACGGCCGCCGACATCGCGAATCTGGGAATGCTGATGAAGGACGCGGGCCAGACCGCGGCGGCGGATTCGTTGCTGCGGCAGGCGCTGGCGATTTATGAGAAAACGCTGGGTCCGGACAGCGCCCAGGCGAAATTTGTGAGGGAGAATTTGGCGGTTCGGCCTCGCTAACTGTGGGGCAGATTGTTAATCTGCGGCGGATCGTTAATCCGCCTCCGCGATGCGGCAGCGAGCGCGCCTGCGCTGGCGGCGTTGCCATCCCCGTTGGCGGCGTTGCCAGCAGGGTCCGGCAGGCGGATTGCCAATCCGCCGCAGGTTACCAACCTGCCCCACAAACCCCAGTCGAGGACCCTTGCATCCGGGCGACGACTCTGATATACACTCTCCAGATCAGTGGTTAGTTTCCATTTATGGAGGGTGCCATGAAGCGCGCTATGCTCCTGGCGGGTTTGATCCCGCTGCTATCGATTTCCTTATTCGGTCAGGCATTTTACGGTTCCATTGTCGGCACCGTGACCGATCCATCCAACGCCGCCGTGCACGGCGCGACGGTTACGTTGACCAACATCGGAACCGATGAGCGGCACCAAAGCCCTACCGGCGCCGATGGCGGCTATCAGTTCGTCAACCTCCTTCCCGGCTTCTACAAGGTAGAAGTGGAACTGACCGGGTTTAAGCGCGCCGCGCGCGAACACGTCGAAGTCACGGTGGCCGGCGCGGTCCGCGCGGACATTTCCATGCAGGTTGGCGACGTGACGCAAACCGTCGAAGTTCAGGCCACCGCGCCGCTGCTGCAAACCGAAAACGCGAACTTGAGCCACGTGGTCAACAGCCGGTCCGTGGAGGAACTGCCGGTGAACGGGCGCAACATCCTCAACCTGGCGGCTTTGGTGCCGGGCGTAGTACCGCAGGGCACCACCGATGGCAACGCCCTCACCGGGAAGAACGTGTTCGCGGCCGGCAACTACCAGATCGGCGGCGGCATCGCCAACCAGAGCGCGACTTATTACGATGGCGTTCCGGCCAACGCCGGCGTCGGCAACCTCACGGTGATGGTGCCGAGCCCCGACGCGATTTCCGAGTTCCGCGTGCAGACCAACAGTAACAGCGCGGAATTCGGCCGTTATGCGGGTGGCGTGATCAACGTTACGTCGAAGTCGGGAACCAATGAATTTCACGGCAGCGCGTATGAGTTTTTCCGCAACAAGGTGCTGAACGCCAACACCTTCTTCGCCAACGCGAACGGCACCGGGAAGCCTGCCTTCACCCAAAACCAGTACGGCGTCACGGGCGGGGGGCCTGTCAGGAAAAACAAGATTTTCTTCTTCGGGGCCTGGGAAGGTTATGACTCGCGCCAGGGTGCGACTTTCCTGGCGACCGTGCCTCTGCCGGCCATGAACACCGGCGACTTCTCTGGTTATAAGAACGCCGCGGGCGCGGTGATACCGATTTACGACCCGCTGACGCAATGCGGCCAGTACAGCAACGCGGCGTGCGGAACGGGCACCATTCAGCGCACGCCATTTCCCGGTAATATCATCCCCGCCAACCGCATCAATCCTGTGGCGGCGAAAATCGTGGCCTTCCCGATGTTCTCGCCTCCCAACCAGCCGGGGCAGGCGTTCACGCAGAATATTAACTACAGTAAGAATGCCGCATCCGGCGGGAACAACAACCAGTACAACGGCCGCTTCGACTATACCGCCACCGATAAGCTGCGGATCTTCGGGCGGTACTCGCGCTGGGCTTCCAGCAACACGCCCTTCATTCCTTTCAACAACGGAATTTACGGCGGCGATCCCTACTCTCCGGAGACCTATGTCACCACCGAGTACGTTTTGGGAGCAACTTACCTGATCAGTCCCAAGACCGTTCTGGACGTTCGGGCATCTTATGGGCGTTGGAATTATTTGCGAACGCAGCCATTCACCGGCATCAACATGAGCCAGACGTTCGGTTTCCCGGCGTATATGGATCAGCAACTCCCGATCATCCACGGCGGTCCGGGGACGTCGGTTCCAAGCTTCTCGATAGGAAATTATACAGCGTTGTCCGGGCAGCCCGGTTTTAACAATTCACTGATTTTTTCCATCGACGACGATTACGTGCTCACACCTACGCTGACTAAGGTAATGGGGCGGCACACGCTGAAATTCGGCGCCGACATCCGGGATCTGCAGAACAACTATTATCAGGCCCCCGGCGGCGGCACGTTTTCGTTCGACAACCTGATTACGTCGCAGAACGCGCTCAGCCCAGGGGCCAGCGGCAACGGCCTGGCTTCCCTGCTGCTGGGGTACGGATCCAGCGGCAACGCGCTTTCGTTCGCGCTTCCCTGGCAGTCCCTGAACTACCAGGGATATTTCGCGCAGGACACCTGGCAGGCCACCAACAAACTGACGATCACCGCCGGTGTGCGGTGGGAAATCCCCGGTGTCTACAAAGAGCGATACAATCGCGCCGCATCCTTCAACCCGAATGAACTTAATCCCGCCCTGAATGGAATTACGGTGAATGGCCAGCCGGTGTACGGAGCCGCCGATTTCATCAATACATCCCAGCATCCGGAGACGGGCCTGAAGACCGAACACTTCAACCTTCTCGCTCCCCGGCTGGGCCTTGCCTACCGGTTGAATGACAAAACGGTGATCCGCGCCGGCGCGGGTATTTATTATCTGCCCGCCAATCTACAATTCAACGAGGGGCCTTATGGGAACGCCCTCAATCAGTTCACCAACCCCTGGCTGTCCACGCTGAACGGCGAGGTGACGCCCCTGTATCCTATCAGCGATCCTTTCCCGACCGGCTTCATTCCGTCGCTCGGCAACCTTTCGCACGACAAAGCGCAGGCCCTGCTGGTGGGCGCGGCTCCCGCCATTCAGTTGGCGACCACGCCCTACCCATATAACGAGCAGTGGAACGTCACGCTGCAGCGCCAGGTATGGGGTGGCGTGGCCATTGAGGCCGCCTACGCCGGTTCGCACGGGGTTCACCTGCCGCGCGGAAGCTGGCAAGCCGACGCTCTGCCCACGCAATATCTGTCCATGGGCAGCGCCCTGAATAACCTGGTACCGAATCCATTCTTCGGCCTGGTGCAGACCGGAGCCCTGTCGCAGCCGACCGTGAAGCAGGGGCAGCTCCTCTTACCTTTCCCGGAATACACGGGGGTTTCGGAAAGCGGCGGATATCTTGGCAACTCCACCTATCATTCGCTGCAGATGAAGGTGGAAAAGCGTTTCGCCCAAGGCGGGACTGTGCTGGCGGCCTACACCTTCTCGAAACTCATTGGCGATGTTGGAAGTTTGACCACCTGGCTGGATAGTGGCGTGGGTTTGGCGAGCAACACGCCGCAGAACCCGAACAATCTCCGGGCGGAAAAATCGCTGGCGGGCTTCGACTCCCGCCAGCGCCTGACCGTAGCCTATACAATCGATATTCCGGTCGGCAAGGGCCAGAGATTCCTTACCAACGGTAATGCCGTGACGCAGAAGGTAGTCTCCGGCTGGTCCTTGAGCGGAGGGACTACCTTCCAGGATGGCTTCCCGCTGGCCCTGACAGCGACCCCCAACGTGACCGGTTTCAACCTGGGTTTGCGCCCCAACGTGGTACCGGGCTGTAATCGAGTGGTGGGCGGCTCGGCCCAGTCCCGCCTCAACGGTTGGTTCAACGTGTCCTGCTTCACGGTTCCGTCCGCCTACACGCTGGGCAATGAAAGCCTGACCGACCCCGTCCTCCGGGGGCCCGGTATCAACAATTTCAACGTGGCGCTGTTCAAGAAGATACCGATAACCGAGCGGTTCAAGCTGGAATTCCGGGCGGAGGTGTTCAACCTGTTCAACCGCGTGCAGTTCGGATTTCCAAACACGACGGTCACCACGGCGGCGAACCCGACTACGGGTTACATAACAACCCAGATTAACCAGCCGCGACTGATTCAGCTCGCGCTCCGGTTAGTATACTGACGGCAGGCTGAAGCTGCTCGCCGGTCAGTTTGTTCGGAGGGAACCGCTTCCTAACGGTCGCGGCTCTGATCGGAGCCGCGCGCGTCAGCAAGCGGTTTCCCGGACACTTTAGTGAACTTCTGAAACGGTGTACTTAGCTACTTCCGCCGCACCTCGGATAGGGAGAAGTTCTTGGCTGCCCCGAGGTCGACTGTCGAGGACGTTCTGGGCGCGATGTACGACAACATCGGCGAACCGATGCGGTCAGAGCACGCGCTTCACCGGGCAGCGTTTCCGGCTGGTCTCTCTCAGGTGCGGAAGAATCAGGCCGGCCACTGAATCGTAATAGCGCCGGATGTCGCCCTGGTATAGCCTTCGTCAGGGTAATACAGTTTCTTCAGGCTGGTTACGCCTTCACGATGGGCTTGGGGTCGTTGGGCCCGCCCGGCCTGCCGCCGCGGTACGGGCCCTGTTTGCCGCCGCCCTGGCGAGCCCTCGCGACCAGAACCGGTTGCGGCGCTGTGGCGTTCCGCTTCGATGTGTCGATGGTGCCCACGGTGGTGAATGCGCAGATCAGGCTGGCGCAGGCAAGAGCGATGGCAATTTGCTTTCGAAACATTTTTACTCTCCTCAGTGGCTCCAAAGGTATTCTCGCAAAGAAATGCGACGTCGTATATCCGCAGAATTACCGATACTGTTGCCGTACTTTCCTGGAGTTCTGCGCTATAAGAACCCGTATCTCGTCGATCTCACAAGAATGTTACATCGTGACTGCCTATCGCCAGGTTACGCCTTAACGAGGCGCGGAAGCGGAGTTTGACGATTCTTATCCGGAACTGAACCCAGTGCGGGCCGATTATCTCAGCTCAATTAAATGGTCGGCCACTCTTCGGTTGACCGCGATTCTGCTCCGGCGCCGGTGGCGCCCACGCTGTTCGCGCGGGGCTGAGCTTGCGACGGTACTGGGCTTGGATGCCCCATCTCCCACGCTATCGGAACAGCTTTTCCAACCTCGCCAGCGCGTCGTCCAAGGCCTGGGGCTCCTTCAGCACGCCTGCGAACAGATCGCCTTTCCTGGCGAATCGCTCCGGGGCATTGGTAATGTTGAACTGCCCCGGGTGCAGTCCGTGCTGCACTTCGGCCCACTCCAGCGGCGTGGCCACGGGCGCTCCGGCATAGGCCCGCAACACGTAGGGCGCCGCGATGGTCTTCGATTTCGCGTTCTGCACCCAGTCGAAATAGACCCGGTTCCGCTGCCGCTTGGAGACCGAGCGCGGCGTGGTGAACATCTCCGGCTTTTCGTGGATCACCAGGCGCGCAATCAGTTCGGCGAACGTGCGCGTCTCCTCGTATGAGTAGATCGGCTCCACGGGAATGTACACATGCATGCCGTCACCGCCCGTGGTCTTCGGGTAGCCCGCCAGGTCGATGCGGTCGAGCACGCCCTTCACCAGCAGCGCCGCGTCCACGATCAGGTCGTACGGGCATTCCTGCGGGTCCAGGTCGATCAGCACGAAATCCGGGTTGTCCAGCGTCGGTGAGCGGCTCATCCACGGATTGTGGTCGATGCACCCCAGGTTCACCAGGTACAGCAAGCTGGCGCGGTCTTCGGCAAAAACGTAGTTGATTGTGGAGCCTTTGTGGTCGCTCTCGATGGATTCCGTGCGCAGCCAGTCGGCGAAGGACTCGGGCGAGTCTTTCTGGAAGAAATACTGGTCCTTGATGCCGTTCGGGTAGCGCTTCAAAGAGAGCGGCCGGTCTTTCAGGTGCGGAAGAATCAGGCTGGCCACGGAATCGTAATAGCGCAGCACGTCGCCCTTGGTATAGCCTTCGTCGGGGTAATACAGCTTTTTCAGATTGGTGAACTTCAGCGTGTGGCCGTCAATCTGGACCGAGGCCTCTTTGGCGCTGGCCGCGAACAGCGGCGCCGCGGCAGCCTGTTCGTCCGCGACCTCACGCGCGACCTGTCCGGGGCCCACGTCGTTGCGCAGCCCGAGAAAAACCGGCGCGCGCAGGCGGTTGTCGAGCGTCCAGTTGGCGAACTTCACCTGACAGACCAGCTCCGGTTTCACCCAGGTCATGCCGCGGTCGGGCTTCGGCCGTTCGGCAAACGGGCACTCCTTGACGATCAACGGCGTCAGGCGGGCGTGCAGACTGGCCAGCAGTTTCTGATCGAAGCCGGTGCCCACGTTGCCCACCCAGCGCAGCTTGCCGTCTTCGTACACGCCCAACACCAGGGCGCCGAAATACTGGCGGTCGCCCTGCGGTTCGGTGAATCCGCCGATGGCAAACTCCTGCTCCGTGTTGAGCTTGATCTTCAGCCATTCGTGGCTGCGGCGCGATTCGTACGTGCTGGGAGCATGCTTGGCGATGATGCCCTCCAGGCCGTTTTCGCGGGCCGCTTCCAGCAAGGCCTCGCCGGCGCCCGGAAAGGCATCGGAGATCCGCACCACCTGTCCCGGCGTCAGCACTTCCTCCAGCAGTTCGCGCCGCTTGGCCAGGGCGACGCCGCGCAGATCGTACCCATTCAGGTAGAGCAGGTCGAAGACAAAATACACCACCGGCGTGGAGCGCACCAGGTGGGCGACGGAGTTGGGGTCGGAATTGGCGATGCGCGGCTGGATCAGGTGGAACCGCGAAACGCCCTTCGGGTCGAGCACCGCGATTTCACCATCCAGCACCGCCGACGGGGCCGCAAGGTGGTGGTGAATCACCGCCAGTTCGGGATACTGGCGCTCGCAGCGCAATCCGCTGCGCGCCTGCAGGCGGACCTCTTCGTTCTCTACGAAGGCGATGGCGCGCACGCCATCCCATTTGACTTCGAAGAGCCAATCGTCGCCGTTGGGCGGACGTTCCACCAGGGTGGATTTCATCGGTTCGATAGCCGAAGGCATCTCGGCCGAGCGCGCGCCTTTTATGCCACCCAGGTCAATGCCGCCCAGGTCAATTTTGTTCTTCTTGACCGGCGCAGCGGGGGCTGGGGCAGCGGCGCCGCCCGTACTGCGCGATGCCGGACGGCTGCTGGCCCAGACGCGGTCGGCCGCGCCGGCGGTTTCGCGCTTGGTCTGGCGGGCCGGCAAGTTACGCGCGATCTCTTCCTGGGTGCGGCCGGAAAGCACGCTGTAGGCGTACGCCTCCACGTCCCAACCAGGGACCGTGAATTCGTCGCGCTTCTTGAGGATCAGCCACTCGTTGCCCTTGCCGCGGCCCTTCATGAGGACCAACCCGAAGTCGCCCTTCAGCTTTTCGCCGTGCAAGCGGAACTTCAAGTCGCCTCGCGCCAGTTGGGCATCGGCGGGGACGCCGCCCAGCAACTCAAACGTGCCACAGTCCCAGAGCATCACGCTGCCCGCGCCGTAACTGCCTTTGGGGATGATGCCTTCGAAATCGCCGTATTCCACCGGGTGGTCTTCCACGTGGGCAGCCAGGTGCTTCGGGGTGGAGTCGAGCGTGGGCCCCTTCGGCACGGCCCAGGATTTCAGCACGCCGCCCATCTCCAGTCGGAAGTCGTAATGCAGGCGCGTGGCATCGTGGCGCTGCACGCAGAAATAGTTGGCCGGGAACCGCCCGCCCGCCGTGCCCGGAGCAGGTTCAGGGGTGTTCTCGAACCGGCGTTTGGAGGCGTACTCTTCGAGCGGCATAAGTCCCCTTACATCCTTCCGTTTACATCAACGGGAAAGCAACGCGCTTCGCCCTTGGTTGTTCGCTGCCATCCACAGACTGAATAACACAAAGTGGTAGAGTGTTTCCAGGGGCACGCGATCCCGTGGAGATTACCGTAACCATTCCCGACGAACTGGCCGGTCAGATCCTTCTTGAGGACCTCGATCCGGCGCGCCAGGCGCTCGAAGACATGGCAGTCGAGGCCTATCGCGCGCACCGTCTCAGCGGATCGCAGCTCCGCCGGCTGCTCGGCATCCCCTCCCGCTACGAGCTCGATGCGTTTCTGAAGAAGCGCGGAGTGTGGTTGGAGTACACACTCGAGGATTTCCGGCGCGAAGGTGAGATCACCGCGCCTTTGCTGGCGCACCAGGGGAACGAAGAAAGCGGGCAAAAACAGCGGAGCCGTTGAGCGCTTGAAATGATCGTCGTCGCCGATACCACTCCGCTCCGGTACCTGGTAGTGATTGAGCGGGAACATCTGCTGCCGGCGCTTTACGGACGCGTCTTGATTCCTCCCGCTGTAGCGGACGAACTCAGCCACGAAAACACGCCGGCGGCGGTACGCGCGCCTGGCTGGCCGCGCAACCGGGTTGGCTCGAAATCCGGCAACCAGTTCGGACACTGGAACCTGAAGTCGATCTGGACCGGGGAGAGCGAGAGGCGATTGCGCTGGCAGAAGAGGTTGCTGCCGACGTGCTATTGGTAGACGAATGGGACGCTCGCCTGGAAGCGCAACGAAGGCACCTGCGCGTAGTTGGAACGCTGCGCGTGCTGGCCGATGGCGCCAGCCGCGGCCTCACCGATCTCCAAGATTCTTTTGAGCGCCTGCGCCACACGAACTTCCGCGTGAACGCAGAACTGCTCCAATCGCTGTTGGAAGAGTACAGGCGAGGCATGCAAAAATGATCGTTGTGCGCCGGGAACCGCTCGCCCGCCGTGCCGGGAGCAGGTTCAGGGGTGTTCTCGAACCGGCGTTTGGAGGCGTACTCTTCGAGCGGCATAAGTCCCCTTACATCCTTTACATCCTTCCGCTTACATAATATCGGGCTTTGTAGTATCTTGAAAAGGCTGTCGCTGTCAGGAGCCGCGAACTATGGCATCAAGCGTCTGGAAAGGCCACCTCACTTTTGGAATGGTTTCGTTCCCCGTTCGTCTGTTTAGCGCGGCGCGCAGCGAAACCATCAACTTCAACTTGCTGCATAAGGACGACCATTCCCGCATCAAACAGGTCACCTATTGCCAGTTGGAAGATAAACCTATTGCCCGCACGGACACGGTGAAGGGCTACGAATACGAGAAGGACCACTACGTGGTGATCGAGGACGAGGACATCAAGAAGGTCGCCCCCAAGACCGCCAAAGTGATGGAGATTCTGGAATTCGTGAAGGCCGACCAGGTGGACCCGATCTATCTGGAAAGCTCCTATTATGTAGCCCCTGACGAGGGCGGCGAGAAGCCCTACGCGCTGTTGTTCCAGGCGCTGCGCGAGTCGAATTTCTACGGCGTGGCCAAAGTGGCGATGCACAACCGCGAGCACATCATCGTGCTGCGCCCCGGCCCCAAGGGGATTCTCTCGCACACCATGTATTACGTGGACGAGATCCGGCAGGTGGAGGAATTCCGCACCGACACCAGCCTGGTGAAGGAAAAAGAACTAGCCCTGGCGAAGATGCTGATCTCGTCGCTGGAAGCCGAATTCGAGCCGCAGAAATATCACGACGCCTACCGCGCCAACCTGCAGGCGATGATTGAGGCCAAGATCGAAGGCAAGAAGGTGGTGGCGACTCCGTCCGAACACATCGCGCCCGTGATCGACATCATGGAAGCCTTGAAGAAGAGCCTGGCCGAGAAGCGCAAACCGGCCCAGGTGGCAACGGCCGCGGCCGCCAGCGCCGCTGAGGAACCGGAAGGTGAAGTGGCCGCTGAGGAAGCGCCCAAGAAGCGGCGCGGAAAGGTTGGGTAACGCGGGGACCGCAGGCAAAGCTGCCACCGCTGGCGGTTTGGAAGCTCGTTCTATCCTCGAAGTTCACTTCAATCGACGGAACTCCTCCAGACTAACCCCGAGTTGACCAAGAATCTTGTTGAAGAGCGGCGGCTCGATATCTCGGCCGCCATGGATTGGAATTGTGACCGGACGCATCCGCTCAACCCGAGGCGTGCGGCGACGCGGCGGAATTCTTCCGCCCGGCCGCTAGGCATTCACGATCTCGGTTGTATCCTTTGGCAGTGACAATCCTTTCTCGCTGTGTTCGGCTGCGATCATCTCGAAGACTTGTTCGAGCTCCGTCAGGGCTTCTTCTTTCGTCGGCATAAGGGCGTAGCAGCCGGAGATCGCCGGAATCTCCGCCACCCACCCGTCCGGCTGATTGCGGTAGAGGACCACCTTGTAATCGTCGATGTGCATGCCAGTTTCATTTTACGCTGGCCGGCGGCCGGTTTGAGCGCCACCAGGAGTGGAGGGGGCCGCTCATTGGCAAGCAAGCGCGGTCCGGGATCAATAGGCTGGCACGCTGCCGTGCGAAGAGTTGGATAGAGTAAGGTATAGCGTTGAGGACGCTTTCGTTGCAGGTCCCGACGGCCACAAACCCATGAAGAAACCCGAGAAGGAACCTGACCGCGAGAACCGAATCCACCTCGAAGCCATCGCGGACGCGAATGGACCGGAAGAACAGGTCATGGGGTGGCATTGCTACCTCGAGGACAAAATCCGATTTCCGTTTCAGGCCAGGTGCATCGCTCCCAAACTCGTTTCTCCGCTCGTGAAGGGGGAAACCGTCGAAGTTCAGGGCATGGCGCCTGAGGATGTATGCTCCGCCGGCATGCTCGTGCTGATCCGCTGGCAGGGCCGGAAAATGGCAGTTCCCTTGTCACAACTGATTGCGATTGATGCCGACGAATCCACTGCCCAGGCTCTTGGCGACTGGCATTACTGGGTGGCCCGGGGCTATTCGTTCTGAGTTCATGCCGCCGCCATGGCCAAACGCCTGTCGAAATCGCAACCCACGTGGACAGAGCTTAAGGCCAAGCTCGCGAGTCTTGATCGCACCGGATTGCTGGGCCTGGTCCAGGATCTCTACGGAGCGCACAAGGACAATCAGGCGTTTCTTCATGCCCGTTTCGGCTTGGGCGGGGACGTTCTGGAGCCGTACCGGCGAACCATAGACCGGTGGCTTTGGCCCGACATCTTCCTGAAACAGGACACGTCTGTCGCCAAAGCCAAACAAGCCCTGGTCAACTACAAGAAGGCCGTTGGCGACCCCGCCGGCGTGGCAGAGTTGATGGTTTTCTATTGCGAGCGGGCTGCCGGGTTTTGTAACGATACCGGAAATGACGACGAGATCTATTTCGGAGCACTGGTGCGTATGTTTGAGCAGGCTCTAGCCGTTACTAAGACATTGCCCGACAGCCGCCAGGTTGCTCTGGTCGCCCGGCTGGATCGGGTACGCACCATCAGCCAAAAGTTCGGCTATGGTGTCGGTGAAGATATGGACTTCGTCTTTGCGAAGTACCACACTGAAAGCGACTGAGCCCGAGGACTGACCGAAAAATCGCAGCCAAAACGCTACGCCGTGCCGGATCTTTCGATCACCTGGGCCAGGTTGATGGAGCGCACGAACGGCGCGCCCGCTTCGGATTTTTTGCCTGCCTTCAGTTCGTTGGGCAGCAGGTAGTCCTCCGGCCGGCAGGTGAACACGACAATCTGAATGTTCGCCGCCAATTGCCGGATCAGGTTGCGCAGCCAATCCATTCGTTTCGTATCGCTCTGCGTCAACTGGTCGTCAAGCATCACCGTACTCCGCAGTTGCTCGGCTAAGGACAACCGAAAGATGGTAGAGAGTTGATCCCGGGTACCGACGGACAACGACGACACGAATCGGCCGTCCCCCGCCGCGGATATGGTATGAGTTTCCAGATCGGGGCCGAGAGCAATCTCGCCATAGCGCCGCTCCGTAAGGTCGGTAAAGCGCCTGGCAATCGGACCGGCGAGCGCCCGCCCCAGGTGCGCTCCTTCTTCCTGCTCCGCTTCCTGCAGCGTGCTGCGAAGCAGTTCCCAGGCGGCAAAATCGGTCTCCTGTTCCTGTTCCTTCTCCCGCGCCACCTTGACAGCCTCCTGGGCGGCCTCGGTCCGCTGCCTGGCCACGTCTCCGCCTACGTGTTCCAGCGCACCGCGCTTGGATTGAATGGCGTCCTCGATCTCTCTGACTTCCTTGCGCGCAGTTTCAACGCGCCGTAGAGCTTCAGTCAAAACTTCGTCTGCGATCGCGCGCAGCGGCTCTGCCACCCCCTGCAGTTCGGCTTGCACTTGATGAACAGCCTCGCGGGCAGCGTTCCTGTCCAGCTTTGCCCCTGCATCGCGGCGCATCTTCAGTTCGCCTTCGGAACTGGCTTGCCGCTTCTCGGCGGATCGGAATTCGTCCATCGCCTTTTGGTGCCCGGCTTCCGCCTCCCGGAGGCATGTTTCGGCGATTGCCAAAGCTTTGTGAGCCTCGGCAATTGTCTGGTCGGTCTCGGCGGCGAGCGTTTTCAATTCTGCCTGAACCCCACTTAGCTCGGTTCCCAGATCTGCACGCCGTGTGAGGAGATCGGGCAGCAGCACTTGCCAGTCGCCTGCAACACGGGACTGTGCCAAGGCGAGTTCTTGGAGGGCCGTGGTGAGCGTCCGCTGTATCTCTTCGCTTCGCGCCGTGGCAACGGTCAGCTGACCGTCCAGTTTCCTCTCGGCCGCACTGAGGTTGGCGCGCTGCACGCGTAGCTTCTCTATTTGAGCCTCGGCGTCCGCCAACCTGGCGATTCGGAGTTGACGCGCCAGGGTTCCCAGTCCCTCGCGGTCCACCTGTCCTACCGCCTCGTCGGCAGCCGCTAACTCCCGCTCGCGCTGCGCACGCAGAGTTGCCCAGTCAGGCTGATCGGCTACGCGTAGTTCCAGTTGCCCGGCGGCAGTGAGTAATACCTGGATCTCCCGCCCGCGCTGGGCAACTTCCAAAGACAAGCGGGTGAGCGCCTCAAGGGTCGTTACACCGGCGAGTTGGAGCACTGGTTCCGCCTCGGCAAGCCAGCGCTTCTGCAGCAGGTCAACCTCGTCGCGCGCTTTCTGGGCGCCTCCCGAAAAAGTGATTTCGGCCACGCGTTCCAGATCGAGCACGATGCGGCCGGTCGCGCTGGTTTCGAGCGGGCTGTCCTTAAGTTCGTGGCGCTCTGACGCTTCGCTGTCCCGGCGGACAGATACCCGCAACCCGCGCTTAGGCCGAATCAGAACATGCAAGCCCACACTGACTCGTGCCTGCGCAATCTGCAATTGCGTTTCGAGTTGCTTCAGGTCGCTTATCAGTGCCGCCGCGGGCAAGGTGACTTTTGGCTGGGCATTCTCAAGGGCCGCAGCGCCGGCTCGCTTCTCATCGGCATCCGCACGCCACGCGCCGGTTTGCGCCAGGCCATTTTCGGCCTCCTCTAAAGCACTGCGGGCCGCCTGGCAGCGGATGATTTGACCGATTGTCTTGAGCGCCCGCTCCCGTTCGTCCGCAACCTGAACCGCCTGTAACGATTCGTTGTGCCGCCGGTCAAGGTCCCGAACCGTCTCCTTCGAACGCCGACTCTCGCTCTCTGCCGAACGGACTCGCCCACCGGCGGTCTCAACGGCTCTCGCCAGGTCAATTGCAGCCTGGTTCCGGACTTGCTCCGTGCGGAGTTCAGCCTGGATCTTCTCCAATGACGATTGCCTCAGCAACCGCTCCCGGGCCCGGTCCTCGCTTTCCAGATGAGCGACTTCGTCCTTCGCCGCCCGAGCGCGCTCCGTGGCTTCCTCAACCGCCGCCGAGGCGGACCGCTCCCGTTTGCCGGACTCCTCCACCTCACCTGCCAGCCGCCTAGTAAGTTCCTCCGCGCCGGCAAGTTCCTGCAGCTCTTGCGTGATCGCATCCAGCTTGGCCTGGCGCTCCTTAAGACGTCCCAGAATCTCTGCGCGTTGCCGGCCGCGCGCATGGTTGTCCTCGATCCCCTGCAGAATGTGCTGGGCATCCTCCGCAGCGGACTTGCGCTCCATCTGGCGGCTAAGCAGATCCCGGAGTTCCATCTCAATCGCCGTTGTCCTTTGCGATTGCTCGTGGCATTGCCGCTCTGCCTCCTCAGCCCGCTTGATCAGATCGCGCACTTGAACCCACGGTGAGTTCTTCCCCAGCTTTTTTCGGCCAGTAGACGTGAAAGCCTCGTCCACGTGAGCTTGCACGCGGCCGAGCACCGACTTGAACAGAGGATCCTCGGCCACCGCCTGCAGGGCTTCGATTAACCGCCGCTTTCCCGATTCGTCCGAATCGTTCGACAGGGCCTGGTCGAATATGGCGGCCACTCGATCCTGCTCCGCCAGCAGAGCCGTGGTCAGGAACGTGAAGGGCATGCCTTTTTGGCCGCCTTTGCCGCCCGGCGGCGCCAGCCCCCATCGCAGAATCTCGCGCAGACGGCCCTCGACGTCCCGCCCCCGGGCTTCCACTTGAAAGTCCACACCGTCTCGTGACTCGTCCAGAAAAGCCTGGGCGCCGCTTCCAAATGTCTTTCTGACTCGCCAGATCCGCTGCGGTTCGCTCTCGAAGACCAACTCCACGGAAGGTTCTCCGGTGCCATGCCAGTTCAGGAAATCCTCGGTGTACTTAGCCGACACCTGCAGCAGGAGGGCGGCGCGCACGGCCTCGGCCAGACTCGACTTACCCAGGTCGTTGGGACCATATAACACATTCAGGCCCACGCCGAATTCGACCCTGGCTCTTCGAATGCCACGAAAATGCTCCACACTGATTGACCGGAGCTTCACTGGCCTGCCTCCCGGACGGTCCGGAAAAGATGGTAGAGCGCGCGCCTCGCGATGGCGCCCTCCGGCTCGCTTCCCTCAGCTTGCAGCCGCTTGACCACTGACTTGAGCACGTCGGGCAGGTTGCGCTCGAAATCACCCGTGTCCCTGGTATTCAGTTCCAGGCCTGTGCGGTCAACCTGCAAGACACCGGCCTTTCCGTGAGCCGCCTCATTACCCGTGAGTTCATTGAGAATTGCTTCCACCTTGTCCAGTTCGTTGACCGTCACTTCCATCGCCAGAGTAAGCCTGACCACAGAGTCCTTGAGATCCTGCTTGCGCAAGGTTTCGAGTTCGGCAAGGCTTCCGCAGTGTTCATCCCGCCAGCGCCATCGGGCCACGGTGTGTTTTTGGATAAGGGGCGGGCGTCCATGGCGCGGAAAGAAGACCACTACCACAAAACCGGTATCTTTTTCGCCGAACGTGGTGGCCTCTGGCGCCCCTGGGTAAACCGTCGGGCTGGATTTGGGAGGCAGTTCCTTGAACGCATGCGTGTCGCCAAGAGCGAGATAGTTCAATCCCCTTTGCTCCGCGGCATCCAGAGCGATTGGAAAGTTCGTCTGGTGGCCGACCGTCTCAAACGTTTGGCCGTGCACCAACCCGATTCGTATGCGCCGGTCGCCGGCCTCTCGCCGCGGCAGACGCAGTGCCAGATCGTCGGCGCCGGCCTGGCTCCGGCAAGGCGCTGCGTAAAGGACCGCTTCTTCCGATAGCGGAAATTCGTAATCGTCCCGATCCACCACGTGCACCCAGGGCGGCAGTGCCCGCCGGAATGGATGGTCCTCCGCCCATACGGAATTCGGTTCGAATGGATCGTGATTTCCGGGGAGCAGAAACACCGGACGGTCCCGCCACTGGCGCCGTTCGAAGAGCCGCAACAGCCCACGCCACCAATTCTCGGCGGGCGCGGGGTCGTCGAACAGATCGCCGGCGCAGAGAATCGCGTTGACGGTGAAACTTTCGGCGATACCCAGAAGTTGGTCGACGGCTTCGATGCGCGCCCGCGTGAGCTTGACCTCATCTTCCTCGGCAAAGGAGGAAAACCGGCGGCCCAGATGCCAGTCGGCCGTGTGCAGGATCTTCAGAGCCACTTCCTCGGTCTCCTTTGTTGTCATTTCGACTGGCGTCATTCGAGAATGAACTCCACGTCCAGTATGCGTGTGGTCGAAGGCGGCCGGTAGCGGCGCCGATGCGCATGCTCGCGCCACTTTTCATATTCCGGATCGTGCCGGTCCTGCAGTTGCAGAAGCTCAGATTCCAGGCCGTCGATCTCTTCCTGGACCTTCCGTATCCGGTCTTCCGCCTGGCCTCGCACTTCCGAGCCCAAGGCAGTATCCCGCTTATCCTCCGCCACGCGCAACGCATCGGCCGCCACGCCCAAGCGCCGCCGCAGCGCCAGAACCTGATCCTCCACATAACGCTCAATCTGCTCCAGGTTGCGCTCAAAACGCTGCTGCTCCTGGCACGCCACATCGGCCTGGTCTACAAATACCGCCTCCTCAATGGCATCGTCCAGCATGTCTTCCAGGTTGGCCGAAAGGTTGGGCGCGGCCCGGTCCTGCGGCGCTTGATCCAGCAGCCAGCGCGTGCAATCCGGGTCCAGCGGCGATTCCTCTCCCTCCAGCATGGCAATCGGAATCAGCCGATCCACCCGTTCGAAGCCCTCATACCGGACCTTGCTGACCACCAGACGCCCCGCTCTACCCTTGTACCGCCCAAGTGACGGAGGGGCGCTCGCCTCGATGGTCCAGGCAACGCATAGGCGTTTCTGCGTGGCCGTGCGGGCTTCCTCCACCGCCGCTTGCACCAGCGCATGGCCGAGGTGGAGCGGGTCGGCGTCCCGCAACTCCTTGGCGTCTCCTACCGCCACCGTTCCACCCTCCCGCCAGCCATCCGGCAGATGGCCGGAAGGCGACAACTCGAACCGGATATGGCCTTGCCCGGGTATGCGCTGGTACCCGACGCCACAGACACGCAGGAACCCGGTGATCAACTGGTCTATTTCGTTGTCAAGGCTGGCGAGCCCTTTGGGCAGGTCCGTCTGCAGCTTGCGGAATACCTCTCTCACTCGTTGATCGAAACGAGTCTCGATGAGCCCGGCGGTGCGTGCCCACGTTTGCTCGAATCGTTTTCGTTCCTCGTCCATCTCTTCGCGCAGCCTGCGCAATTCGCTTTCGATCTCGTCCACGGTCCGGGCACGCTCGTATATGCGACGCAGGCGGCCCTCGAAGTCACTCCCCAGTGTGCCGGCCAAAGTCTCCGGAGTGTCTGTCGACGGCTCGTGCAGCACCACATCCGAGGCATCCAGCACCTTGCCAAAGAGATCGAGTTTGCGGCTCAGGATTTCGAATGTCAGCCGTTGCGCCTCATTATCCGCCGCCAGGAAGTTGACCACGGTCACGTCGTGCTGCTGGCCGTAACGGTGGCAGCGGCCAATGCGTTGTTCGATGCGCTGGGGATTCCACGGCAGATCGTAGTTGACGATGGTATCGCAGAACTGAAGATTGAGGCCTTTGGCGCCAGCCTCGGTAGAAATAAAAGCCCGCGAACGAGTCTTGAACTCATGCACCAATGCCAACCGGACCGCAACCGAGCGGCTGGGGCGTTGGTGTGGCGGAAGTTTGTCCCCAACCTCCTGCTGCCAGTGTTGCAGCGCCGCAGTGGCCCTGGCCGAGTCGTTCGTCCCCCGAAATAGTGTGATGTCTTCGGGGAGCAAGTCTCCCCTTTCGATCAGCAAATCCCGAAGGTACGCCTGAGTTACCAGTGACTCCGTGAAAATCACCACCCGGCGGCGCTCGGGCGGACGTTCACCAATCACTCGCATAACGTCGATCAGCTTTTCGGCCTTGCTGTCGCGCAGCAGCGTGTCCGCGCGGGCGATGAAACCGCGAACGCGCTCCAGTTCCGCCTCCACAACCTGTGGGTCGGGTAGCTCACTTTCCTCAGGTTCGGGTGCGGCTTCGGCATCGGCATCCTCTTCGACACCATCGGCGTCATCCAGATCGTTCAACAGCGTTGCCGGTGTCTCTAACCGGCCCAGCAACATGCTATTGAGGCGTTCGGCGACCTTTCGCAAGCTGGATGCCAAGGCCTTGATGGACGAACCCATCAGACGATGGAATCCGATGAGGAGAAGGCGCCGCTGGTTGCCCCGGAAGGCCAGGATCTGCGGATCGAGGAGATAAGAAGTCACGTCGTCATACAGAGACTTCTCGCGCGGAGTCATCGAGTACTCAAAGATCTGGGCGTGGCGAGCCACAAACGGACGTTCCAGGAATTCCTGTGCCTGGCGGCGCAGGGTTCGCTGCACCACGATTTCCAGACGCCGGCGCAGTTCCTGATCCTGACCCTGGACCAGGGTTCGGTCATCGCCGTCGCAGAAAACGTCCCTGAATGTGCGCAGCGTCCCGAGCAGTGTTCCGGTCGGCTCAACATACTGAACCAGCCCCCACAACTCGGTCAGGTTGTTCTGAATCGGTGTCGCCGTCAGCAGCAGGACGGGCGATTGGCGCAGGAAACTCCGCACACGGTCGGCGGTCTGCGCCTCGGCGGAATCGGAACGATAGTTGCCATACTTATCGAAACGGCGATAGATATTGGCAAAAACTTCGTGGGCTTCATCGATGATGCACAGGTCGAATGGCTCCGTGTCGCGAAGGATGGCTGAGCCCCGTTCGCCACCCGCCGCCTCACGCCCCACCAGGAACACCCCCTGGCCGGAGAAGCCATCGGGCGCCATAGGCCCCTCCACGGCCTGAATACCGAAGAGCCGGTACAATTCGTCCTGCCACTGGCCCAGCAGGGGTTTGGGCACCACCAGAAGCACGCGCGTGGCCGCACCCTCCGCCCGAAGTTGCGCGATGACCAGGCCCGCCTCGATGGTTTTACCCAGCCCGACCTCGTCGGCCAAAATGCATCCACCTTCCGGTATCCGCTTCAGCGCAAAGATCACGGCGTCGATCTGGTGCGGGTTCGGATCGATCCGCCCTTGCCGTTGCGCGGCAGCGTAGCGTTGCTGTTCGTCCGCACGCCGCAGGCGAACCAGTTGTTCGGCGAGGTAACGGCGGTGGATGGGATGAGGAGGTGCCAAGCGTTCTCCGGGTTCGGCCCTCAATATTGTAGTTCAGTTACGACGGGCCTTTGACGCTCCATGTGGCGCAGGTCGTAAGGCGGGGCGAGGAGCCAGTAAACAAAACCGCTAGCGTTAGCGGTTGTCAAAAACAACTTCTTTAGAATCAGGTGTCGAAATATCAAAAAAGCTAACGCTAGCGGTTTGGCGTTTCCGCTCAAATTTTCCCGCTCAAATTCGGGGCACGGAAAGACGCGGTGGGATGCTTCCGCCGGACGGTTCGAGTCTCAAGCCTGTCAACCCAACACGCGACGATAATCTTGAGCGGCGTGAACCACTCGTTCGACCTGAACTCCTTCTTTGATCGGCCGGTATACGATCAGGTATTTGTCGAATCCAGGAACGGGCCAGATTCGGACACCCGCGTACTTGCCCCGCCGGACCTTACCTGGGATGCCGATCTCTGGCATTTGGGCCAAGCTCTTGGCCGCCTGCTCCGCTGCCAAAGTCTCACCCAGGTAAACGAAGTGGGCGATCAAGTCGCGCTTCGCGGCCTCGCGGCGAAGGAGCCGGGCCATCCAGACTACGCCGACTTTCGGGCTTTGATCAGTGCGGGACCCTCTCGTCGAATCTCGTCCCAGTCTTGTGAAGTCATTTCAGTTGGCTCGCCGCTGTCTTCAGCCTCCTGGAGAAGCATCTCCAGCCTGGGACCGAAGCGCTCGTCCAGCAGCAGCGGCTCTCCGCCGTCTACCTGGGCGACAACGCGCCGATCCTCGTCCTGTTCGGGGAGTAGCTGCATGGCCGCGCTGATAACCTCTTCGGCGGTCTGATACTCACCCCTCAGAAGTTTATCCCGGACGAGATGTTCGTACTTAGGGTCGAGCGTGATATTCATTTAAGTATTGGCCTCCGGGCAAGCCTCAGCCTGTTTCTGATTCTACCCTGCGCCGGGCGGTTATTCGACACCCACCACAGCGGCACTTCCCATGCGCGATGTTGAAGAAGTTGTCCCTGAGCGGACTCAATTATGAGGAGAGCATCTACCAAGACCAGCTCGGTTAAGATCGGCAAGCGGACACGGGAACTGTACGGGAAGCGCGACCGCAGCCTTGATCGTTCCGACGTCCCGCAACTACCGCCTGCGCAGTGGGCGAAAGGAGTCGTCGGAAAGTACTATCGTCCCCTCAAATCGCAGATTTCGTTTCGGATCGACAACGATGTGCTTGACTGGCTCAAATCCAAGGGCGACGGGCACCTGAGCCGGATCAACGCGATCCTGCGCGAACAGATGGAAAACGAGCGTCGGTGACCATTCGGAGCCGCCCCGCATCACTCCGGTAAGCGCAGTTCCTGATCCTGACCCTGGACCAGGGTTCGGTCATCGCCGTCGCTCCGACTCGCTCCGGTCCGGCGGGTCCCAGACATAGACCGCCGGGAACGGTTAGAATATCCCCATGTTCCGCCGTCTTGCGTTATCCGCCCTGCTGCTCGCCTCCCTTGGCCAGGCAGCCCTGGTCCGCATCGAGGTGAAAGAGCGTTCCGACGTCCTGGGTGCCAACATGGGTGCCAAGATGGACGCCAAAGCCGTCGGGGCCGCGGGCTCCTATGAACGCATTATTGGCCGCGCCTGGTTCGCCGTCGACCCCAAGCTCGCCCGAAATCGCATCATCGTCGATATAGACAAAGCCCCGCGCAACGCCGATGGCCAGGTGGAGTTCTCCTCCGACTTCTACATCCTCAAACCGAAAGACCCGCGCGCCGGAAACGGTTCCATCCTGTTTGAGGTTTCGAACCGCGGCGGAAAAGGGATGCTCGGCATATTCAACCGCGCGGCCGGCTCCACCGATCCCCGCACCGGGCGCGAATTGGGCGACGGGTTCCTTTTCGAACAGGGCTACACTCTGGTCTGGCTCGGCTGGCAATTCGACGTGCCCGATCAACCCAATCTTCTGCGCTTCTACGCGCCCGTTGCCAAGGGGCTCAAAGGGCTGGTGCGCGCCGAGATCACGGTGGACCGCACTGAAACGAGCCACTCGGTGGCCGATCGCAACCATCGCCCCTACCCGGTGCTCAATCCCGACGACCCCGCGCTCTCGCTCACCGTTCGCGACCGCGTCGAAGGCCCGCGCCAAACCGTGCCGCGCGCCCAATGGCACATCGAAGAAGCCACGCGGGTGGTGATGAACCCGGGTTTCGAACCGGGCCGGATTTACGAACTGGTCTACACGGCGCAAGATTCGCCGGTGGCGGGCGCCGGCATGGCGGCCATGCGGGACATGATCTCGTTCCTCAAGTACGGTGGGGCGAATGACGCGATACTGGGCGACCAGAACCGCTATCTGAAGCGCGCCGTCGCGTTCGGCGTTTCGCAGAGCGGGCGTTTCCTGCGAACCTATCTGTACGACGGCTTCAACCAGGACGAACGGAATCGCAAGGTCTTCGACGGCGTGATGGCCCACGTGGCGGGCGCCGGCCGCGGCAGTTTCAACGTGCGATTCGCCCAGCCCTCGCGCGACGGCCACCCCTTCCTGAACACGCTCTACCCCACCGATATTTTCCCGTTCACCGACCTCGACGAAACCGATGGCGGCCTCACCGATGGGCTGCTTACCCACGCCCTGAAGCCGGAGGACTGGCCCAAGGTCTTTTATTCGAACTCCTCCTACGAGTACTACGGGAGGGACGCGTCGCTGATCCACACCAGCATCGATGGCAAGAAGGACGCGCCCTTGCCGGCTTCCACGCGGGTATACTTCTTCGCCGGCGGCCAGCACGGTCCGGCGGCGTTTCCGCCCCCGCAGAACCATACGCAGAACATGTCCAATCCGAACCCGTATACGTGGTCGCTGCGTGCCTTGCTGATGGCGATGAATACCTGGGTCAAAGACGGCAGCCAACCGCCGCCTTCGCTCTACCCGAAGGTGGCAGCCGACCAGGCGGTGCAACTGGGCGCTGTGCAATTTCCGAAGATCCCCGGCGTCAGTTTCCCCACCCGCACCACGCGCGCCTGGCATGCCGATTACGGGCCGCAGTTCCGCAACGCGGGAGTCATCACGCAGGAGCCTCCCAAACTGGGTGCGCCCTTCCCGCTGCTGTTTCCGCAGGTGGACAAGGACGGCAACGACGTGGGCGGCATCCGGCTGCCCGAGTTACAGGCGCCGCTGGCCACTTACACCGGTTGGAACCTGCGAGCGGCAGACATCGGGGCGCCGGACGAGTTGTTCAGCATGCAGGGTTCGTGGATTCCGTTCGCGCGCACCAAGGCCGACCGCACAAAGACGGGCGACCCGCGCCTCTCCATGGAAGAGCGCTATACAGGCCGGGAAGACTACCTGGTGAAGTTCGAGGCCGCCGCGAAATCGCTGGTTGGGGCCGGATACCTGCTGGCATCCGATGTTCCGCAGTTAGTGGAGCGCGGCGCGGCGGAGTGGGATTATCTGCACCGGTAAAACGATGCCGGTGGCCAGTGGCCGGATGCCGGTTGATTAGTAATAGTGCGACACGTCCGTAAACTCTCGTGCGTGGTGGCACGCCAGTAGTGAAATGGGGACGGCAAAGGAGCAGTGAACCCGATTGAGCATCAGATAGACTCAATGAGGGCGCAGGATCCCAACGTCCAACCATGCGCGAGATTGTCCTTGATACGAAATGTGCTGGTCGCGGCTTTCCGCTCCAAGCGAGGCGCCTCCTAGCAAGTGCTTCAATCCATCGGTTGGTTCAACCCATCGGTGGCGGGGACTGGCGGCTCAACATTCCCGTTGCCCTCGCACTGGAATACGAAGACGTTCTCAAACGCAAGGACGTGGCCGGGGGTATTCGAGAGCCCGATGTGGATCTGTTCCTGGACTATGTCTTCCGAGCGGCCAACCTGGTTCCGTTTGTGCCTTCGCTAGCGGCCGGCTTTGCGAGATCCGGACGACGAGCGTATTCTGGAAGTAGCAGATTTCGGTACGGTCACCAGCCGAGTTTTTGAAGATCTTGAGGGAAGGCCAATGAGCGTCAGTGTTCGCGTGCCCGAGGAGCTATATAACAAGGCAGTTGAGATCGCGGCGGCGCAACAGGTTTCGGTGGATGAGGTCTTCGCGTCCGCATTCACCGAACAACTGGCCGCGTGGGAGCGGCTGCGGCAGCGAGCGGCACATGGCAGGCGCGAGGAATTCCTCCGCGTGTTGGACCAGGTGCCCGACGTCGAGCCGGAAGACTACGACCGGCTTTGATTGACGGGTCCCTTTGTTCCACGAACTCAGACCGCGCCTTCGGGTGTGCCGGTAGGGCGGGTGCGGAATTCACGGGGTTGTTGATATTCAATATCCGGCACAACCGCTACCGGCTGATTGTTTCACTACGTCGAGATGATGGAAGCGCTGGACCGGCGCGCGGATCAAGGCGAAATACTCAGCCCCGAAGAGCACAACGCTGCTGGCGCTGCTCGAACAACTAATCAAGGACTACGACGACAGGGTCGAACTTCCATACGTTCCGCCACACAAGATGATCGGCTTCCTGATGGAGGCATCCGTCAAGCTGATTTACTTCCGGTGTTCGGTTCGCGTAGCGTCGCCTCAGCCGTGCTCAATGGCAAACGGGAAACGAGCAAGACCCACATACGGAAGCTGGCCGAGTTCTTTCACGTTTCGCCCGAAGTCTTCCTTTGCAAGCGTCTCTGCAAACCCAGCGCCGGGAAGTCGACAGCGAACGTGGAGACCAGCCGGTGGCCGGTGGCCGGTGAAATCCTACTGCAGTTTCCGCGCCTTATCGAAATCTTCCTTCAGCTTCGCCGTGATTTTCTCGGCCACATCCGCGCTGGCCCCACGAAATTTCGCGCCCGTGCTCTCCTGCGTGGTGGCCCAGATCACGTCGCCGTCCTTGCCGACCAGCCGGACCGCCGCGATGGCTTCGTGGCGCCGCTCAGCCGAGTGCTCCGATTCGCTTTCCCCGAGGCTCAGCCCCGCGGCCTGCCCACTGGAACTCTTGCTATAGGCGCCGGCGCGCGAGCTCACATTGGCATGGGCGTTCAAGCTGTCGGAGGAAGTGTGCACATCACTAAACACCATGTCTTCCGAGCCGCCGCGCAGAAAGGCGTCCGCGCGACCCTCATTTTCGGTCAGGATGAATAGACCGGTGGCTTCCAGGCTGCTGATCAGAATCTCCCGCATCTGCGCCGCCGTTTCGCCTCCTGTGATGCGGTCCACGAAGACTCGACGGACCGCGCGCAACTGCCGCAAACCGGTTTCTTGAATGGCTGCCGGCGTTGGCGGTTCGTCGGCCGCCTGGGCACCGGCCCCCAGCATCGCCCCCACAGCCAGAATCGCTACCAACGGTTTCAACCTTTGCCGCCTTTGCGGGCTTCATCGTCCTGATACTCCACGCGCCGCCCGGTCCGCGCCTCCAGGCCGGCCAGCACTGACCGGATATCGCCCTTCTCCACGCGG
Source organism: Candidatus Acidiferrales bacterium (assembly GCA_035570275.1). Taxonomy (GTDB): domain Bacteria; phylum Acidobacteriota; class Terriglobia; order Bryobacterales; family Bryobacteraceae; genus DATMNI01. Next base: position 52,504 of record DATMNI010000226.1, read on the forward strand.
AAGACCAGGGCCTGCTGTTGGCCCCCGGCATCCGTATACCCCAGCGTGACGAAATGCTTGCGCGACTTGCTCAATAGCAGGATGGGGGAGATCAGAACGGCCGCGGCGTAACGCCGGCTTACGTTCTGCCCGTACTCGATGGTGTTGACCTTGGCGTAGGCGACGGTGAATTCCGTCTTTTCGGACCACAGGCGAAGCGCCTCCGTGCCGGTCAGGTCGATATGCAGGCTGGATTTGACGGATACGCCCGCCAGCGTTCCGCCAATGAACTGCGCTTTGACCCCTGGCTCGGCGGCCGTAATCGACAGCGCCAGCGCAAACCCGCCCAGTGCCGTCCACCAGTTTAGAATCATGTCTTGTGAGGAAAAGAGTGGCGGCGCACAGCGGGAAATCTCAAGAGTATTTAATATTACGATTGCAGATGGCCGTTTCAGGTAGACACGGAGATACCCTTGAGGATGGAAGCTGCTCTGCCGCGGGGGGTTGCGGGGTGGTTTTTCGCCGCGTCTCCTAAGCGGCTCCGCGTCAAGATTTTTGTCTGGGAGGCTGATATGCACGAAGCGATGATTGTGGATTGTTTGCGGACGGCAGTAGGCAAGGCGCCGAAGGGGGCGCTGCGGAATTCGCGGCCGGACGATTTGGCGGCGAAGGTGATCGGGGCGCTGCTGGAGCGCTATCCACAGGCGAAGGATCATGTGGACGATGTCATCCTCGGGTGCGCCATGCCCGAAGGCGAGGCGGGGAGCAACATGGCGCGGCAGGCGGCGCTGCGGGCGGGGCTGCCGGATCTGGTGACTGGAATGACCATCAACCGGTTTTGCAGTTCCGGACTGCAGGCCATCGCGCTGGCGGCCGACCGGATCCGGGCGGGCGGAGCGGAGGTGGTGATCGCCGGCGGAAGCGAATCCATGAGCCTCACCCCGCGCGGTGGCGCGCGGCCGTCGCCGAATCCATGGTTCGTGGAGCATTGGCCCGAGGTGTATATGAGCATGGGGCTCACCGCGGAACGCATGCAGAAAAAGTACGGCGTCACGCGGGAGGATGCCGACGCTTTCGCGTTGCGCAGCCACCAGAATGCGCTGCGGGCGCAGCAGGAGTGCTGGTTCGCGGATGAGATTGTGCCGGTGGAGGTGGAGACCGCGACAGCCGGGGGTGTGGAGAAGACCGTGTTTCAGACCGACGAAGGACCCAGGGCCGATACCAGCCTGGCGGCGCTCGGCAAGTTGAAGCCGGTGTTTCACGCCGCCGGCACGGTGACGGCCGGCAACTCGTCGCAGACCAGCGACGGCGCGGCCGCGGCGCTGGTAATGTCGGAGCGGATGGCTCAGGAGTTGGGGTTGAAGCCCAAAGCAAGGTTCGTCAGTTTCGCCACCGGAGGCGTGCCGCCGGAAATCATGGGGATCGGGCCGGTGGTGGCCATCCCGAAAGCACTGGCGCTGGCGGGCTTGAAGCTGGACGATATCGGCCTGATTGAACTGAACGAGGCCTTCGCGGTGCAGGCGCTGGCGGTGATTCGCAAGGCGGGGCTGGACCCGGAGCGGGTCAACGTCAACGGCGGGGCCATTGCGCTAGGCCATCCGCTGGGGTGTACGGGGGCGAAACTGACCGCCGGCATTCTGCGCGAGATGGAGCGGCGGCAGTCGCGGTACGGCATGGTCACGATGTGCGTGGGAGGCGGCCAGGGGGCGGCGGGAGTTTTCGAACGGCTGAACTAAGAGCGCATTCGTGCCCCATTTTTCATCCGGATATTTCATCCGGCCGCCGCCTCCCATTCGGGACTGTTCAAGAAGTACGTATCGTAGATCTCCTGTACGTCCAGCAGGCTCGCCGGCGGCTCCTCGCCACGCGCGATGCGGGTAAGTTGGCGGAAGTATTCGAATCGCTCGATGCCTGGTGCGATTACGATCAGGAGTTCGGCACTCGTCCCGCGCTGGGTCGAGAAGGCATGGGGCATACGGGGCGGCACCACGATCACATCACCCTGTTCGGCCTTGACGATCTCGTGGCCTGAAAGGACTCGTACTGCGCCTTCGAGCACGTAGAACATCTCGGCCGAACGGTCGTGGCGGTGCGGGCGGGCGCCGTCAGCGCCTTTTTCGAGCGTCACGCGCACTGTGGAGAGAGCTCCGCCAGTCGCGCTGCTATCCACAAGAAGTCTGACCTTCGCTGTGGACCCACCGGCGATTTCGGCATCGGCAGCACGAGTGATCACGGAACGGCTAAACGTAGGAAGCACAAACGACATCACTACCTCAACGCGACTGGGGTCTATCTTACGGCTGCGCCGTGCATGATCACCTGCGAAGGAGAAGGGCCGCCAGCACGCACATGAAGAGAGCCGTGCCGCCGTGAATCATCAGCACCGGGACATTTCTCGTTCGGACATGGGCATACACGTTGAGAAGGTCGCCCGCTGGGATCAGAGAGGCGATGAAAAGGAAGGCGGCGAGTACGACCGTGCTGGCTCTCAACCATAGCAACCCGATCACGAGTAGTCCGATACAATGTCGCGCGTCCCCTTCGTCCACAGGTCATCGTGACCGGCCAAAGATTTGCAATCCCCGGCTATCTTTTCGCGGCGTAGATCACGGTCACGGTCGTATCGCCGGAGCCGCCGGCCACGTTCACGTTCAGGGTGTGGCGCTCGCCGTCGTCTGACGCCACGATCACGCCGCTTTCTTCGGTGCTCAGGGTCATCTTGACCTTCATCCCGGCTCGTCTGCACCTGTCATCGTAAAATGCCTTGACCTTGGCCGCGGAATCCGGCGTAGTGAACGTGAAGGTGCCGCCCTCGCCCTGACTGTTGCCATCGTCTCCCTTGACCGCAAACGTGCCCCTGGCGTCGGCGCCCGGATATGCTGGAACCCACGACGGCAGTTTGCCGGCGCCCGCGCCGATTTCCAGGCTGGCCGTTTTGCCATCGTCACCCACGGCGCTGAAACTGAACCGGCCGTTCTTGGCGTCGTCGAAGCTCAGGGTGACCACTTTGCCGGTTCTCCTGTCCCGAACCGTGATCTTGCCCGACGAGTCGTCCGTGCTCAACACTTCGGCATCCGGGTTGGCGGCGGCGATGATCTTGCCGATGGCGAAACCGGGGTTGCGCCGCATCAGGTCCGGATCGATACCAGCCTTGTGAACGAAATACCGCAGCGTACCCACCGCGGCTACGCCAATGAGGACGAACAGCCCCAGGACGGCAACCAGGACCCAAACCAACGGGCTGGTCCTGCGAGGCGCCATGGCCCCGGGAACCGGCTGCGGCGTTGCCTGTCCAACGGGCGGCGGTCCAGTGGGCGGCGGACTGGCGGACGGCGGACCGGCGGGCGAAGCGATGGGCTGCCCGGCCGCCGCCTTCGCTGGGGTTCCGCACTGTACACAAAACGCGCCATTCACGGTGGCGCCACACCTGGTGCAAAAAGCCATGGGGACCTCCACCCGCAACGGTAACATAACATACAGGACTTCCCAAAACGGGTACGGCCACCAATTCCGAAATTCCGAAAGCGGGAAGGCGTATGGGCCGCGCACGGACCGCTATCAGAAGGAGAACGCGTGTTCCGCCGCCTACTTGAAGATCTGGCTCAGAATTCTGCCCGAAGACCCACTCGGAGTCTCTACTTCCAACAGTGCCGCCAGCGTGGGCGCGATGTCATTCACGGCTACACTTCCGTAGTCAACCCCAGCGCGGATTCCCGCACCAAAGAAGATGATCGGCACGTGAGTGTCATAGTCGTACGGCGTGCTGTGCGTCGTGCCTGTGTCGCCAAATATGTAATAAGGCTCCGGCAGCAGGACCAGGTCGCCCCAACGCGGCCCGTAGAAACCGAGCAGCACCGCATGGCCCACCGGGTCCGACGTCCCTTCGCCCCGCTGCAACTCATCGCGGGTGAAGACTCGCGCAATATGCGGTAACTTGCGGGCCGCCTCCGCGGCAACGCGCCTCACCTCGGCTGCGTTCAGACTCGCGATGGTTTTTGGGTTCAGGTGCAGGAAACCGCCGGCATCGGCGGCAAACCAGTCGCGTTTCCCGAACTTCGCCGTGAGTGCGTCTGCAATCGCGTGCGAACACTTCGCGGCGTCCAGACGCCCACCCGGCATTTTCCGTTGGTTATTGACCTCGGGAATCGGCGCCACGCCGTGGTCCGCCGTCAGCACCACCAGCGTGTTGCCCTTGCCGATTCGGGCGTCGATAAAGTCCATCAACTTACCGAGAAGCCTGTCCGTGCGAATCGAAATATCGCGGATCTGCGGCGCATCGGGACCCAGAGCGTGGCCGGCGTAATCGTTGGCGGAGAAACTCAGCGTCAAAATGTCGGTTCCCTGGTGTTTGCCCAGATCCTCGGATTCAATAGCGCGTTCGGCGAAGTCCTCCAGCAGTTCATTGCCGAAAGGCGTGGCTTCGATGGAGCCACAGAATGGGAGATCGCCGCCGGCGGCCATGCTGCAAAATGCTTTGGCCCCGGATTCCGCGTCCACCGGAAACCACTCCACGCCCAGATATTTGTAGATCGGCCGGTCCGCATTGATGCCGGCCACCCATTCCGGCAGTTCCTTCATATAGTAGGTGCTGGTTACGAAGTGATTGGTGTCGGGGTCGAACCACCAGGCGGCGTCAGCCATATGCCCGGCTGGCAAAATCGCGCTGCGGTCCTTGATCGAAATGCCGATGATCCGTGAGTCCTTGCCCGCCATTTTCAGTTCGTCCCCAAGCGTGCTGACCAGCATCCGGCGCGGGGAAGAGCCTTTGGCTCCCGGGACACCACCCAGGAGTTTTTCGGAGCCATCCATTACGCTGGTGACTGTGCCGTGTTCCGGCTCATACCACTCGTTGCCGATGATTCCGCTCACCGAGGGCGTGGCGCCGGAAAGGAAGGTAGAGTGGCCTACGGCGGTGACGGTGGGGAAGTGAATGTGGTGGGCATTAGTGAAGACCATGCCTTCATTCAACAGGCGGGCCAGTCCGGCATGGTAGTCACCGCGGAAACGGGTTAAGTAGTCATAGCGAAATTGGTCGATCACCACGGCCAGGACTAACTTCGGACTTTCGGCGGCGTAAAGTCCCGGCGCCGCGGGGAGCAAGAGACCAAGCAGAGCGGGAAGCGATCGCAGCGATAGTTTCATATCAATTACAAGCTGCCTGAGAAGCACACCGATTATCGCACGCGAAGCCGTTGTGGGGATTGGCAGGGGCACCCTCTGGGTCCGGCGGAGTGGCAATCCGCCTCTCGACGTGGGGCGTAGCCGCGTTGTGGGGTTTACCGGGTGGCCCCAGGTGCGCAACGAGCAGCGTCCATTCCAGCCGGCAAAGCTTCGCCAAAGAGCGAGGCGAATTTCCTGGCCCAGCTCGCGGCGTTTATATGGATCGGCTTCGTAAACCCGAGCCAGCCGGTTGAGCGCCGCGCCGTAAGTGGCCGCGGCTTCCTGGTCAGCCTACTTCACAAAAAGGTAGTCACTCGCGGAGGAACTTTCTTACAACCCAAGCACCGCTCCCTCACGGTCGCGGCTCTGATCGGAGCCGCGACTTGTCGCTCGACCGTCAGGGAGCGGTTCAAATGCCGCGGATCGGGCTTCACCAGCAATGGCTGCGTGTAAGCCTTGCCGTCTGCGGTGAGCTTCACGAGGTAACTCCCCGGCGGCATCCATTCGCCCTGTGGAGGCGCGCCGGAGGAGATCCTGGATGTCCGCGGCGCGGCCGAGAAGCAACGGCTGTTCGGTTACAAGGAGCAGGCGTGGACCGGGTTCCACTACTCGCACGCCTACCTGGAGAGCATGAAGTCGCAGACGTTTTGGGATGCCGAGTTCGACAAGATCGAAGCGATCGACCGGGCGCTGGTTCGAGCGAGAGCGCTGCTAGAATCGTGAATAAGATGGAAACGGTCGCAGCTACGTTCGTACGGCTCGCGGATGAGGTCGCTTCGGCGAGCAGGATCGCTTATCCCCTGGCGGAACTCAACGATCCGCTCACCGCGGCCCCGGCTGAAGAGATTGCGAAGCTCCCGCCGCCCTCGATCGCCGATCCGTACCGGCTCAATTATGTCACCGCCATGGTGGAAGTGGCAGCCCACCGCGCGGGCGTGGCGCCGCCGCTTTGGACCGCCGCGGTGACGCCGCTGGACGCGCCGGTGTTTATAGACCCGTCGCTCAATCTGCGCGCTCACCTGTTGACGGCGTCGCCCCCGCCCTTCCGGCGCCGCAACATTTTCATCGATTCGAGTATCGGGGATCGCGTCTGATGTTGACGGGACATTTCCAAAAGCGAAGCGTCGGCTGGCTGTCAATCTCTCACGCGAACTATGGGGTCGTATTCTCCAGCGGCTCAGCCCTCGGGTAATCATCTGCATGGGAGGAATCCCTTTCCGTGAATTTCGCCGCCCGTATCAAAGGATGGACTACGAATTTACCAAGGAAAGCACGATAGGCTCGGGATGGGGAGACGTTAACTTCCGGTTAGTTGACTGCCGTAAGAAGGGGAGGCTCGCCACGATCGTCTACCTGCCGCACTCTTCTCAGATCAAGCTCATGCGACACGACAAATCTCTTCCTCAGGTGAAGCAACTCTGCCTGACTATCGCCAAATCGCTGCATCGACTTTAGCCTGACGTAGAACTAACCCACGCGGGAAAAGTCCGGTTCTGGCAAGGCTGTGACGAACTTGGGTTGGAACCCAAACACAGACCCGAGACTGAATCGCGCGAGCCTCGGTCATTTTGGCAACGGCCCTGTCTTAGGGGCCTGAGCCCCTCACCCCCACAACGCCTCCACCACCTTCCCCTTCACCAATTCCCGCGGCTGGTTCAGATGGTTCATCACGATGGTATCCGGGTCGATCCCGAGCGCGTAGTAGACCGTAGCCAGCAGATCGTTCGGGTGCATGGGCTTGTCCTTCGGCGAACTCGCGGTCTCGTCGGACTCCCCGTACTGCGCCCCGCGCGCCATGCCGCAACCGGCCACCACGGCGCTGTAGCAGTACGGCCAGTGGTCGCGGCCATCGGGCGCGTTCGAATTGCCGGACGTGCTCACGCCGATGCGCGGAGAGCGGCCGAATTCGCCGATCGCCAACACCAGCGTATCCTTCAGCATGCCGCGGTCGTTCATGTCTTCCAGCAGCGCCGAGAGGCCGCGGTCTAGTTTCGGGCAATGCAGGTTCTTCAGCGGGCCGAAATTGGCGGCGTGCGTGTCCCACGAATCCACCTCGGGGTTGCCGTTGGCCACCGAGGGCCAGTTCATCTGCACGAAGCGCGTCCCGGCCTCGATCAGGCGGCGCGAAAGCAGCAGTCCCTGGCCAAACGTGTGGAGGCCGTAGCGCTCTCGCGTCTTGTCCGGTTCCTTCGTCAGGTCGAACGCGTCGCGCGCTTTGCCGGACAGCACCAGTTCGAAGGCCTTGCCATAGTATTCGTCGATGGCGTAACTCTTCAGCGCCTTCTCCAGGTCGGGCATCGAATCGTTAATGCCCTTCAGCAGTTCAAAGCGGTCCTTCAACCGCTCCGGCCCCACTTCTTTGCGCAGCGCCAGGTCTTCGGTCTTGATGGGCTTCGCCGGGTCCTGATACAAGCGGTACGGGTCGTAGGCCTTGCCCAGGAAACCGGCGGCGCCGCCTTTGCCGATCACGCCCGATTCCTGCAGCGGCCGCGGCAGTTCGACGAACGGCAGCACGGCCTCCTTGGGCGGCTTCAGTTTCGATACGTGGCTGCCCGCCGTCGGAAAGTCGGCGCCGTTGGGCGGTTCCAGTTGGCCCGAAGGCGAGACGCGGTCGGGCGGGTAGCCGGTGAGCATCTGGTAAATCGCCGCCGTGTGATTGAAGAGGCCGTTGGGCGTGTAGCTCATGGAGCGAATCAGCGTGGCCTTATCGAGCGCGTTCGCCATCATCGGCATGTGCTCGCCAATGTGCGTACCCGGTATCTTGGTCGGGATGCCCTTGAAATCGCCGCGGATGTTAGCCGGCGCGTTGGGCTTGGGGTCCCACAGGTCGATGTGGCTCGGCCCTCCCTGCAGGAAGACCATGATCACCGATTTCGCGCTGCCGAAGCCGCGCGCCCCCTCGAATTTGTTGGTGGCGGCGCGGGCGGCCTTCTGCCACCCCAGGAAGTTCGCGAGGTTCAACCCCAGCATCCCGATGGACCCGGCGCGCAACAGTTCGCGGCGCGTGGGACCTTCGCAAGTGTAGCAGCGGCGGCCTGGTATTACGAGCATGACTTAGTCCTCAGTTCTCAGTTGTCAGTAGTTGTAGAGAAACGCTTTGCTGTTCACGATCGCCCACAGCAGATCCTGCGCGCGGGCCGCACGGCCCCCGCCGGCTTCCAGATACTTCAACCCCTTCGCCACTTCCTCGGCCGTGGGCGGCCGGCTCATGGAGGCCATATATATGTCTTCCAGCAAGTCGTGATCCGGCCGGCCCGCCAGAATCGCTTTGGCGATGCGCCCGTTGGAATCGGCCACGGCGTCCGAAATGGTTTTCCCGTTCACCAGATTGAGCGCCTGCGGCAGGCTCAGATCGCTGCGGCGCTCGCACTCGCATGACGATTCGCGCAACGGCCTGCCGAACAAATCCAGGAATCCGTCCTTGCCGACGTGCGGGTCCGTCACCTGCTCGGCGTTGGTATCGGGCGGCGCATCCGGAAACACCGGCCGCACCCCGGTCGCCTGGGCCAGGGCGTCCATCAACTCCTCGGCGCTCAGACGGCGCGGCACGGCGTGGGAGAAATTTTCCGTATCCTGCGCGTTCCATTCGTTGGTGGCGATGCTCTGCTGATAGGTGCGCGAGTTGGCGATGGTGCGCATTACCTGGCGCAGGTCGAAATCGTGGGCCACGAAATCCTTGGTCAGCGCGTCGAGCAACGCCGCATTGCTGGGCGGATTGGAGGCGCGGATGTCATCCACCGGGTCGATAATCCCGCGTCCGAAGAAGTAGCTCCACACGCGGTTCACGGTGGATTTCGCGAAGAACGGGTTGTCCTTCGCGGTCAGCCACTCGGCATAAGCCAGACGCCGCCGCTGGTCGGTGGGCGGTTCACCGGTTCCCGTCTGCCCGCCGCCCGTCTGCCCGCCTACGGACGCCCCTCCCCAGTTGGCCGGCACAATGAACTTGGGGTTCATCACCCGGCCATCCTTCGGGTGCTTCATGTCGAAGTCCTGCCGCTGGTCGTAGAGGATCTCTTCGCCCACTTCGTAACCGGGCCGTAGCCCCACGGCCGAAAAGAAAGCCGACATCTCGTAGTACTGGTTCTGCGTCCAGCGTTCGAACGGGTGGTCGTGGCACTGCGCGCACACCATGCGGACGCCCAGGAAAACCTGCGTGGTCTTCTCCATGGTGGGCTTGGGGTCGCGCGTCACGCGATAGAAATTGGCCGCCGGATTATCGTAGGAACTGCCGCGCGATTCCAGCATCTCGCGCACCATCCGGTCGTAGGGCTTGTTCTGCGCCAGCGAATCGCGAATCCACTCGCGGAATTCGAAGGCGCCTTTTTCGCCGAGGTACTTGCGATTGTTTTGCAGCAGGTCGCCCCACTTCAGCGTCCAGTGGTCCACGTAGGCGGAACTGGCGATCAACTTGTCGATCACCGCGCTCCGCTTGGTTTTCCCACTGTCGGCCACGAAGGCGCGCACCTCTTCCGGCGTGGGAAGCTGCCCGGCAAGATCGAGCGAGACGCGCCGCAGGAAGCCGGCATCATCCACCGCGGGCGAAGGCTGAATTTTCAGCTTCTGGAGTTTGGCGTCGTTGGCTTTATCTACGTAATTAATCTGCGGAAGTGGCTTCCACACGAAGCCTGGCTTGGGGTTCAGCACGGTTACAGGCACGGTGGTGAGGTTGCCCTGGTAGCGCACCAGCAGCGTCGCCTCGCCCATGCGCAGGCCTTTAACGGAAGCGTCCGTTACCGCCGCCAGGTCCGGAATATTGCTCTCTACGATGGCTTCGCGCGTGACGTCGCGCCTGGCGCCATCGCCATAGATCGCGGTGACTTTCACCACCGCCGATTCCTCCGGCCCCTTCATCAGGATCTCACCCGGCTCAGCCTCCAGGCGCCGCACGGTGTCGGCCGCCGGGTCGCCAAACGGCACAGATTGCGCGATCCAGTTGTAGATGGTCTTGTAGTAGTCGCTGTCGATATCGAACCGCAGTCCGCCGCCGTGGGGCACCTGCTGCGTCGGCTTGGTCAGCATCAGGCTGCGCGCCGGGTCGGCGCGATTGAAGCGGCGGCCCGCCAGATCGTAGAGCAGCGCTTCGTAATCGAACTGCGGGTCGTAGCCGCGCAGCGATAGCTTGAAGCCGGCCTTGCCTTTGGCGGCGCCGTGACACGTGCCGGAGGTGCAGCCCACCTTGTTGAGGATGGGGGCGACGTCGCGCAGGTAAGTGACTTTGGGGGCGTCGGCGGCGGAGAGGGAATAAGTCAAAAACAACACAGGCAGGAATGCCTGTGCTACTCGGAATGCCTGTGTTACTGCTACCGCGTTACTTCGACGCATGGGGAGTTCCTCCGCTTACTTCAAACGCAATGGGGCGCGAGACGATCGATTCGTCGCCGTCGTCCGTTTTCACTCGTCCGCTGACGTACAGGTCGTACCGCGCCGGGTCGGTCGCCTTGGTAGTGGTCACGGCGAACGTGCCGGACATGTTACGCGCCCCGGCCTTCATATCGATCACGCGAATGTCCTTGGCGCCGATCACGTCCACGCCCACCTGCTCCGGCGGCGTGCCCCGTCCGGCCGTGGTCCACTTGTAGGCGTACTCGTAACGCGCGCCTTCCTCCATCTGGATGATTTTCGTCTGCTCTACTTCCAGGGTCGCCGTGGTTGGCTCGCCGACAGCGGCTGGCAGGGCCAGCACCAGCCAGGGCGCAGTCAGCGCGCGTTGACGGTCCACTACGCCCTGCTCCGTGGCGCCCGCCACATCCACCGCCATGCCCGGACCGCGCGCCTGCCGCCGGACCATCGTGCCATCGGCCAGCCTGCCTTCGCCCCAAACCTGCAATTCCCGCAGCGGCATCGCCACGCCCTTCTCGGCCGTGAGCATCAGCAGCCCCCGCCGGTTGAAGGTCCGGGTATTGCCGGCGTCCACGTACTCTCGCGGGATGACGCCGCCTTCCACGCGGATGCCCTTCGGCAGGTCCGGGATGATGAGCTGAATGGGCCCGTCAAAGCCGCGCCGGTCGGCGGCCACACTGATCACCGCGGTGCCGCCATCCGGAACATTCACGAACGGGGTGGCAATCGAAAGCTTGAAGTCTTCCGCCTGCCGGCGCGTGATCAGGCGGTAGCCGTAAGCTGGCCCGCCGCGCAGCGCCAGGTCTTCCACCGTCACCTCGATTTCGTGCACGCCGGCCGGCACGGTCAAGTTCAGAAACGGATCGCTGCTGGTGCGGCTGGTTTGTTGGATCACGAAAACGTCTTCCGCAAGCGGCTGGTCGCCCGCCGAGTCCAGCTTTTTGCCCTTGTCATCGCGCACGGTGATGATGCCTTCCAGGCGCGACGTCCCCAGCTCGCGCGCCTGCAACTCAAAGAGCAGCTTCTCGCCCGGTTCCACCTGCAGGCGGTAATGGTCCACTTCGCCATCTTTGTCCAGCCGCCCGTTCACCACGCTGGGCACCGGCACCGGACCCTGCACCGGTTCCATCAGCTCCGGCAGGTCGCCCACCGCAAATACAAAGGGCAGCGTGGGCGAATCCGGCAGCCCGACCCGTGTGAATGCCTCCGCTCCGCCCACCTGGCGCAGATCGGCCGTGGATTGCACGCCGGCCCCCAACCGCCCCCCGAAGAAGGTCACGGGCACCTGTTGGCCGCGCCGTCCACCCAACGGAAAGATGCCCTCGGCATACCGGTACGCGCCCATTTTCAGCCGGTAGAAGTTTTGCACCTGCGTGCTGAAGCGGGCGTCGGTCACTTCCACGTAGTAACTGCCCTCTTTGGGAAAGGTGAAGTCCAGACGCGCGTCCAAACCGGTGCCCTGTGCGTCGTCGCTGCGCGCAAGCTGCTTGCCGGCGCCGTCCAAAATCCGCAGCACAGGGTCAATGGCCGACCCGACACGCCGCGCCTCCACTTCAAATACGCGGCGCTCGCCGGCCTTGCCGGACACGCGGAACAGGTCGCGCTCGGGACCGCGCAGGGTGCCGTTCACTACCACCGGCACGGCGGCGATAGGCTCCGCCGTCTCGATGGAATCGTTGCGGTTCGGAGGCGAGTTGGGCAGCGACTCCTCCTCCGTCACCTCATGGAAACTCCCCAGCGTGAACAGCAGAATATTCGAAATCCCGCCCGGCGTTTCCAGGCGCACCGCATACACTCCAGGGGCGGCATCGGCCTTCGGTTCCACCAGGAACGCCAGCGAACGGCCGGGCGCCTGCATGGTCCCTGGGTTGCTCATCGGGTTGCCGGCAGGGGTCGGCGAAGGCATTACCAGCGTGAACGCAGCCGGCAGCGACGAGTTAACGCGCGCCCCCTCTCCCAAATTCCGACCCACCAGAGTGAGCGTGAACGGCCGCCCGATTTCGGCGCCCCGCGGCCGCAATTCCGTAATCACGGGCGCGGCGGCAAACGCCGCTTGCGACGCCAGCACCGCCAGAACCAGTGGGACAGACCATCGCCTTTCGTGGTCTGTCGTTTCTACTCTCGCGTGCATCATTTCGAACCTCGCCCTTCGGTGGCCGGTTTTTCCAGCGGCACCGGCACGAAGGCCTTCTTCAACTCACCGGTGGCGGCATCATACAGCCGCACCATCCCATCAAACCCGGCCGCCGCCACTACGCCGCTGTCGGGACTGAATGTCACCGTGTAGATTCCCGCCGTGTGTCCCTTGCAAACCGCCACGCGCGCGCCGGTGTCGGCGTCGTAGACGTTGACCTCGGGCGCCGCCCCCGCCACCGCGATCCGCCGTCCGTCCGGCGACCAGGCCAGCGTCGTGATGGGGCCGTTCTGCCGGTCCAGTTTGCGCACCAGCGTGGTGTCGTCGGCGATCTTCATCACCTTGGGCCGGTCCATCAGGTACACGTACGGAATGCGCTCGTCACCGCCAATCACGACGATCTCTTTCGAGGGGTGGCGCGCGATGGCCGCCAGCTCGCCGCGCAGCAGGTTGACGTTTTCCAGGAACCCGCCCGAGGCCGCGTTGGTCAGTTTGGCCGCCCGGTCGCGCCCCACGGAAACAATGCGCTTGCCATCCGCGCCGAACACCGTCCCAAGCACCCAGTTCTCATGCGCGCCCATGCGGTGCACTTCCTGGCCGCTGGCCGCGTCGACAATCCGCACCGTATTGTCGGTGCAACCGACCGCCACCAGTTTCGCGTCCGGCGCAATGGACACGCCGAAAACCGTATCGCCGGTCAGCATCAAGGAGTGGCGCAGTTTGCCCGCCGGCAGATCCCACAACTGCAATTCGCCGAACCGCGCCGGAGTGCCACCGGCTGCCGCCAGCAGCGACCCGTCCTTCGAAAACGCCAGCGACAGGATGCGCTCCGACAACCCCGCCAGGCGCATGGGCGGCGTGCTGCCGTCCAACGTATGGATGAGGATTTCGCGATTGCCGGATACCGCCAGCGTCTTGCCATCCGGCGAAAATGCTATGGCGGTCAGAACCGGAGGTTGCGTGTACACCACGGGCTTATCCAGCGACACCGTCTCGCGCGCCCCGGCCGGCGTATCGTCTTTACCGCCCGCCGCCACCCATGCACGCAGCGCCTCGATCTGTTCGGCGGGCAACGGCGGCTGCCCGAGCGGCATTTGGGGCTTCATCTCGCCGGCGACGTACTTTACCAGAAACGACAGGCCCGGTCCGTGCTTGCCTCCAGCCACCAGGCCCTCATAGCTGCTCAGGTCCAGATTGGAGGATTTCAGATTCGGCTGGTGACACCCCTGGCACTGGCGCTGCAGCACCGGGCGAACCTCGCGGAAGTAGCTGGGTTCGGCAGCCTGAAGGTTGAGGGCGAAAAGGCGGAGGGCGAACCACCCGGCAGCCACCACCATCACCTGGGAAAACGACGCACGGCGCACTTATGCCTCCCTCGGAGCAGTGGCTTGATTATAAGTCAATCAGAGCGGATTCCAAAGCCACCGGGAGGATGGGGCCAAATGCTGACGCCGGTGGGCGCTGAAGACTGCGTCCTCAAGGATCTTCCGTGTGTCGGCGTAGTGCAACATTAAAACTCCGGGATGGCGGCCCTCACAGCCCGGCGATTGAATTCGGCGCGGCTGCTTTGCCTGGCAGGGGCAAGTGGCGTGAGCGGGTGCCGGCAGGATGGCATCGAGACTGGGGGTCGGTGACGATCGCGATGTCCTGTATTGCCGGATCAGGGGCGCTATTCGGCGTTACCGCCTGAAAGCCTGGGAGGCGGCAGGTCGGAGCACTCCTGACAAGCGCTTTGTACGTAGCGTCATCCCGTTGGACAAATAGCGATCGCATAGACGCCTGTTCCCGTTACATCTTCGGTAGCCCAAGACGCAGCAGACTTTCCTGGAGCAGCTTAATGTCGAATCGAATCCCTTCCCGCAGCAGGTCTATGTAAGCTTGGCGGAGATCCGGAACGAGGCCCTTCCGAGTGCCCGCCTCAAGCACTCCCAAACAGCCTATAACGGAAAGCCTGGCTTCCCGTGCGATGCGACGCGCCTTCCATTCATCCAGCAGAATGAGGCCGGCTGGGAGACTCTGGGCGAGGAGAATCGCGCCGCGCTCGCCCGCGCCGAGGCCTTGGCATGCTGCCTCTAACGAAAGATTCACTGGCGATCGTTCCAGCTCCACTTCAATCCAGTTCGCGTTGCGTACTTCCTCGGCTCCCGGAAGACCACGCCCAGCCACGGTCACTTCTTGGTGCACTGCTACGGGGACCAGAATCCGTTCGTAGAGTGAGGCGAGAAGTTTGAGCCGGCCAATGCGGGCGAGAGAAATGAGCGGTGAGGAGTTAGAAACGACAATCACAATCCGAGCCGTTCCAAGGTTCGGCGATCCTCCTCCAGTTCATCCGCGCCATAGTGAAGTGGAACGTTGTGCCGGCTGGCGAAGTCCATGAACTGCTCGACTGGCGTGTGACACAGTTCGGCGGCACGTCCCAGCGAAACCTTGTCCTGCCGGTAGAGTTCCAGAGCCAGGAGCCGGGTTGCCTCGACTGACAGATTGCCGGCATCCAATCCTGCGGCCAGCACAAGCTCCGCCGGGATTTCCGCTGTCACCGTTTGCATGCTTTCAAGGTACCGCATGATGATGACGGACGCGAATCCATTATATGAAGCCGGAACGCGAACGAAGGAGAAGGGCTTAAGGGCAAACTGAGCGCACACGTGTCAGTACTCAATTGCCAAAGGGATTCCGATAGGCGCCTGCGGAGAAAGTGGGCAGCATCGGAGAAAGGTCGGGGCCGCCGCCGCTGAACTGCGCCCGAAATCGGGCCAGGCCAGGAGGCCGACCCTACTAATACCGCGCTTCGAACACCGTCTTCCGGTCAAGCCTTGCAGAACTCCGCGCTCTTCACGTCCAGCCGCTCTACGGCGTGGCTCGATGCCATCACGCAGCGCCGGTCGGGGCAGTGGCGCAGGCCGAAGGTGTGGCCCAGTTCGTGCGCCTCCTCTTTGAGCAGGCGTTCCCGCAGCAGGTCTGGGCGAGCCGGCAGGCCGTAAAACTCCTCATGCAGGCGCGCGGTCGAGACCAACGCGCAGTTGCCGTCGAGCTGCGCTTCGCCGAAACAAAAGTGAGGACCGGCACGTACAAGTCGCCAGCCGTAACGCCCAGCACGCGCGCGTCGGGGTCGACGGCCCGCGCCATGCGCTGCAGGATTGAGGTGGAGTAACACTGATGCCGGTTGGCATCCAGTGAAAATGTCACGTCGAAAGTTTCCGGCCGGATCCGGCACGGAGTGCGGAAAGTGCGCGCCAGCGACGCCGCCAGGTGCTCCAGCTTATGGAGCACTTGTGGGTGGCTCTGCCCCGGCTCCGCCGCCTCGCTCCCGTTCACCACCGGGACGTTCACCAGCGGGAACAGATGAATCGGTTTCACCGCATTCCGTAGCGCCGGAGCTTGTTATACAGCGTAGTGCGGTCGATATCCAGAATGCGCGCGGCCCGCGAGAGGTTGTGCTGGGTCTCCCGCAGGATGCGCTCAATGTGCGCACGCTCGATATCGTCCAGCTTCATCCCGCCCTTCGTCTCGTCCGTCTGGAATTGGAACGAGAAATCGGCCGGGCGGATTTCCGGACCGCGTCCCACCACCAGAGCCCGCTCTACCGCGTTCTCCAATTCGCGAACGTTGCCGGGCCAGTCGTGGCGCATCAGGATCTCCAGCGCCAGGGTGGACAATTGCGGCATGGGGCGGCTGGTGGCCATGCAGAACTTGTTGAGAAAGTGGTCCACGAGCAGCGGAATGTCCTCGCGGCGGTCGCGCAGCGGCGGCAATTCGATGCAGAACACGTGCAGGCGGTAATACAGGTCGGGGCGGAAACTGCCTTCATTCACCAGCGCTTCCAGGCTCTTGTTGGTGGCGGCCACGCAACGGAAATCCACCTTGATCTGCTGATTGCCGCCCACGCGCACGATTTCCTTCTCTTGCAGCACGCGCAAGAGGTCGGTCTGGGTCCGCAGGCTGATGTCGCTGATTTCGTCCAGGAAAACCGTGCCGCCGTCGGCAACTTCGAACTTGCCCTTCTTGCGATACTGCGCGCCGGTGAAGGCGCCCTTCTCGTGACCGAAGAGTTCGCTTTCGAGCAGGCTCTCGGTGAGCGCGCCGCAGTGGATGGTCACCATGGGCATGAAGCGCCGCGGCCCGCCTGCATGAATGGCGCGCGCCACCACTTCCTTGCCGGTGCCGCTCTCGCCCGTGATGAGAACGGTGGCCTCCGTGGGCGCCACCATTTCGATCAGCTCCGTCACCTTCTTGATAGCGGGGCTGCGGCCGATCAACGTCGTGCCGGGAACCACCTCCTGCAGGTTCTCACGCAATCGCGCCACCTCGGTGCGCGCGCGCTTGTGCTCCAGCGCGTTGGCCACCAGGTGGGATAGCTCATCCGGGTCCACGGGTTTGGTGATGTAATCGTAGGCGCCGCGTTTGAGCGCCTGCACGGCGGTGTCCACCGACGCATAGCCGGTCATGATGATGATGGTCAGGTCGGGGTCCGCCTCATGCAGCCGGGCCTGCAGTTCCATGCCGTCCATGCCCGGCATCTTGATATCGAGCAGCGCGATATCGAACCCCGTTTGCTGGATGACTTCCAGCGCTTCGCGGGCGCCGCCGGTGGACCGGGCCATGTAACCTTCGCTGGTAAACCACTTGCCGAGCGAATCACGCACTACGAGTTCATCGTCGACGATCAGAATTCTGCCCTTTGTCTTGGTTGCCGCCGCTGAACTGGTTATCATTGTGTCCTCCTGGTAATTCCCAGCACACTTGTCCTGCTCACGGGGTTCACCGCCACACTGGCAGGAATGCCTGTGCTGCCCGGCAGTGCCAGCCTGAATTCCGTTCCTTCGCCGGGCGTGGAGCGGACCGAGATTTCACCTGCGTGCTGCTCCACAATGCTGTGCGCCACGTCCAGACCCAGCCCCGTGCGGTTCTGGTCCTCCCTGGTGGTGAAAAACGGATCGAAAAACGCGGCCGTACAAATGCACAGCCGGCGCCTGAACCGTTCGCCATGGGTTTCAACGGCGGTCAGCTTGTGGGCGGGGATGTGTTCCCCGGCGGCAATCCGGGCGTCGTACGGAAGGCCCCAACGTTCGGCACAAGCGCCTTCGCAAGCCTTGCAGCCGATGCAGAGGGTGCTATCGTACAGGATTCCTTTCGACATATTAAGTCCCTAATATCCTTTTTAACAGAAATCACGCCAAATGTGTAGCGAATCTTTACACGCGGCGCTAAATTGTCAGGAAGAACTCGCCGGTTACTTCCTCCCAGTTCTTGCCCGGAGGGCTTCCAGAGTGTCCGCGGCCGGGCCGGCCGGCCGCCGGCTGCCACCGCACCCGCCAGAGCCGGCTGAGGGACATAGAGCCGCGCCACCGCTTCGCTCATCCACTCCCGAACCAGCATTTTGGGAATGAGGTTGCGCGCGGTATTCTCTTCGTCCGGCACGTGAAACCAACAGCCAGCCTTTGCAGTACGGGTCCTGCCGCATGAGGGCCGGGTTCGAGAGGATATCGTTGTGGCGGCAAACTGGGCGCCTTGGCTAGAACCGCAATGAATTCACGTGGAATCAGCGGTTTGGGTGGGGTGTCGGGGAATGCAACAGGGCTGCGGGAGAGTCCGACAGTCCCGAGGTCTTCAATTCAATTCTCCGGGGTATGCTCGATCACGAATTTCGCCCATTTTTCAGATAACGCCGCGTCGCTCTTGACGCCCGCGCCGCCCCGGTACACCATGGACAGGCTCTGCGCCGCCAGTACGTGTCCCCCTTCGGCGGCTTTGCCCCACCACTTCGCGGCTTCGGCGTAGCTCTGCTCCACTCCCTTGCCGATCGCGTACAGCATGCCGGCCATGGCCTGGGCGGGAAGATATCCCTGCTCCGCCGCCTGCAGCGTGTACCGGAAAGCCTGAACGGGATCTTTGGGGGCAGCTTGCCCCGTGGCGAAGCTGGTACCCAGGAGGAATGCACCACCTTGGCAGTAAAGATCGACCGGTTGGCGGGCGGCGTCCGCGGGGCCGGTTATCGGATTGGCGCAGACCTGGTAGTCGTTCCTGTAATCGGCCGCTTTCGCTGTCACGTTGCCCAGCCAATGAGGCCAGCCGCCAGTGGGCTCTTTCTGTTCCGGGCGGCCCAAATCGCCGCGGAAACCGCCGTCGCGAATCGGGGCCAGAAGGTTGGCGGCCATGGTGCGAAGTTCTTCGTTCGTGTCGGTGAGCAGGGTAATGAGGGCCTGGAACAGTGCCGGATCCTGGCGAGCGCCCTTGATCTGAAATCGTACCGCCGAAGCAATGCCATCCACCGCGCCGGCTCGATCGTCCGGGTCCACTGCCTTGCCGGGGTTGAGGGCCAAATCGATAAGGGCGCGCTGTGCCGTCTCGGAACGCCAGTTGGCATTCACCGCCAGTGCGCGCAGGGCGGCGCGCCGAACGTTGGCGGATGGGTCCGTGAGTTTTCTGCCAACAGCGGCCATGACCGGTTCGCTGAATATGGCGTGGACGCAGGTTTCGGCCGCAGCCGCACGCACCCTGGCGTCCGGAGATTCGAGGAGCTTCTGAACGACAACTCCGGCGGGCGCCCCACCGGCCAGCGCCAGGCCGCTGATGAAACCATCCGCATTAATCTGGGTCTTGGTTAACAGGGCTTGTTCCCCGGCAGAGAGAGGGACGTTCTTGTTGCGCAGCCGCGTCACCCAGGCGATGGCGTCATCGTTGCTGGCCGGATGATAGGTACGGGCGCCAAGATCGTCGAACTCACGATAGATCACGTGATAGCCCTTGGCGGTGACGCGCTGGTATGCATCGCGTACCGTGGTGAGGTGGTAGGAAAGGTCGCGCAGACCCAGCACCATGTAGAACTCGGGAGCGTTGTTTAAAGGGTCGATGGCATCCTTCAATTCCGAAGGCATCCTCCACCAGCCCCAACTGTAACTGATGCCGGCGGTGATCAGAGCCGGGTGCAGCATGGCAAACTCGCCCGAGATTTTGCCGCCTTCGCCTTTACCGTACATGTAGATGCGGCGGGGATTCACGGGGTAGGTCTTCATCGCCCATCGAATCAGCTTCTCGATTGGCTCGTCATCGGCGGGGCCGAATTTTTGCGCCTGGGAATGGCCGGCGAGCAGCACGTATTGGTCGCTGAGTCCCAGACGTTTGAGCGCTTCGCGTACGGGCAATATCTCATCGGCGGTTGGACGATCGTGTTCGGCCGAGCAGAGAATCAACCCGACTTGCCTGGCCGGGTCTTTAGTTTCCGCGGGAGCGATATTTTCCGGGGCCTCAACCACGTAGCGGATGATCGTCCGGCCGCCGGGCTCTTTGAGTTCGGTTTCCACGGCGCTTTGTAAGTGACCGGTCAAAGCGGTGAGAATCGAGATTCCGGCAAGTACGCGGAGCAGACAGCCGGGGTTCCTATTCGCCCGGCAGAAGAAGAATTTGTCGATGTTCATTCACCGTTTACTATATACGGTTCACTTTAGATTTGAAGTAACGCCCAACGTGGGACAGGCCATCGTTGTTTGTGGCCTGTCGAGCCCCGGAGGTTTCACGAAGCCCCGAGGCGACAGACCACAGGAAACGATGGTCTGTCCCACGCTGGCACCTAGTGGCCGGCGCCGGAGAGTTTGCGGTAGTACTCGGCGACCGAGTCCCTATAGCCGGCGGGGACCTTGCTCGGGTCGGTGTTGCGGATCGTGCCGCCCCGGCTTTCATCGAGTTGGCGGCGCAGTTGCAGTTCCAGCGCGTCCACGTTGCTGATTAGTTGCTGGTGCATCTGCTCGACCAGGGCGGGGTTTCCGGGGAAACGGCTGGGATCGAGATTGCGCATTTGATCGATCAGCGATTGCAACTGTTGCCGCGCCTCGGGACTATCCTGTACGACGGCGCGAACCTGGTTGAGAAGGTTCAATCCCTGGTCAATCTCGCGCTGGGTATTGGCCGGGTTGGGACCCTGTTGGGGTGCCACGGCCTGACCGGAAATGCGAGTATTGCCGGTGTCATAGGCGCCGTACCCGTTGTGATCGCGATTGGTCGCGCCGCCGCCCGGATTGCCGACCGGACCGGCGAGGCGGTTGCCCATCGGACCTGCCTGGCCGCCAGCTTGACCTGCCTGCCCGCCGGCGCGCTGGCCGCCACCCTGACCGCCTTGACCACCTTGACCGCCTTGACCAGACTGGCCGCCGCCTTGTTGGCCCGGCTGGCCCTGTTGCCCGGGCTGTTGGCCGGCCTGACCGGATTGCCCGTTGCGCGTGAGTTGGCCGGTTTGGCCGTCACGGCCAGGTTGACCCGATCCAGGTTGACCCAGCCCAGGTTGACCCAGCCCAGGCTGAGAGTTGGGACGTCCGCCGAGGCCGGCGAGTTGGTCGCGCAGTCGGGATAGATCGTCCATGGCCCGATTGAGTTCGGCGTCCTTGGAAGTGTGCTGAGCGCTACCCAAGGCGCGAGCCGCGTCGCCCACCTGTTGACCCAGCTTGTGCAGGTCGCTGGTGAGGGCGGCTTCGGCCGGATCGGAGAAGCTGCCGCTACGCAGCCAATCCGAGCTGCGCTGCATGCGGGTGCCGAGATCGTTTTCGTCCATGCCACTGAGCGCGCTCCGCAACTTGGTGGAAGCCACCGGTTGCGTGGGAGCGAGTTCGCGCGCGGCGGTGCGCAGTTGCTGGGTGAGGTGCGCCAGGTCATCGCTCACCTGTTGGCGATCGTTGACCATTTTGTCGATTTCCTGGGCGGTAGGGTTGCTCTGCGGCCGCCCGGAGGTACGGGCAGCATTCTGCTGCGCCACCAGGTCACGCACGTGATCCGCTTGCTGCTTTTGACGGGCCGCCAATTGCTCGGCCGTTTGGGCCATCGAGTTGAGCCGGCCGGCGGCGTCCTGCTGCTGCATGCCGCCAAGCAGGTCGGTGGCTTCGCGCAAGCGGTCGGCGGCGCGGCGGGAATCGGCCGCGCTGGCATTCTGCCCGACGGCGCGCTTCATGTCTTCGTTGGCCTGGCGCAAGCGGTCGAGCGCCTGTTGGGCCGCCTGTTGCCGCGTGTCGGCGGCCTGGTCCGCGGACTGCTGGGGATTGGCGCCGTTGGCATTGTCCTGGCCGGCGGATTGGCCGCCGGCGCTGCCTCTGCCCGCTTGCCCGCCGCGTTGGCCCGCCTGTCCACTGGATTGCCCGGAAGCTGAAGCGCCCTGTTGCCCCTGTTGCCCCTGTTGCCCCTGCTGACCCTGTTGCCCTTGCTGACCCTGCTGCCCTTGACCCTGTTGGCCCTGTTGGCCTGGCTTGCCATTTTGAGCAAGTTGTTGCTCCATCTGCCGCTGAAGCTGTTGCGCCTCGCGTTGCAACATCTCCTGTTGCCATTTTTGCTCGGCGGTCTGGACGCCATTGCGTTGCTGCTGGGCCAGATTCTCCTCGCGCTTGGCCAGTTCGTCGAGCTTTTTCAGCGCGTCGTCGATTTCCTGCGCCTTTTGTTCGGCGGTGGTAGCCGCGGATTTCTGGGTCTCGTATTGATTTTTCTCGGTATCGAGCTCGAGATCGAAGAGGGCAGCCATGTCGCGCGCCGCGCCGCCCCCACCGCCACCTCCACCCCCGCCGCGTCCAAACGCCACCTGAATTTGCCGGAATGTGGCTTCGGCGCGCAACAGGAATTGCAGCGCCTTCTGCTCATTGGGGATGGCGTCCTTCCACTTCTCCTGCTGCAAGTGTTGCGCGGCCGGCGCCATGGCTTCGGAGGCGGCGATCATATCCTTCTGGAAGTCGCCGATGGCCTGCACTTCATCGGTCAACTCGCGGGCCTGCAAGCGGCCGGAAAGCGAGACGGCCTGATCGCGCAAGGTGGATTGGGATTGGGTCAGCAGCCTGGCGATATCGGTGGCCTGCTGTTTAGTCGAGTTCTTGTCTGCCTGTTGTCTGAAGGTGGCGGATATGATCTCCTTCTCGCGCTGCGAAATCTGCCCGGGATCATTGCTTTGGCCCCCGCCACCACCGCCGCCGCCACCCGACTGTTGCGATTGCGAAAACTCGCGCTCAAATGGCTCGGCCTGGATGAACATCATATCGGTGTGGGCTTCCGCGTTGGCGTCCTTGGCAGTGGCGTAGACGCTAATCAGATCGCCTGGAACCAGCTTGAAATCCTCCAGCGAGAGCGTGGTCGCGCCGTCGGCCTGTTTCTTGCCCTTCTGCTGAAGCAGATCCACCGTAGTCTCGGGGCCGCCGTTGACCGAATAATGCAGCGTGACGCCGTTGAGGCCGTAATCGCCGGTGGCTTTGGCGGCAACGGTTACCTCTTCGATGGGGCTGGCGTGGTAGTCGCCCCGGCCGGGACGCACCAACACAATCTGCGGCGGGTTGGCTTTGCGGGCCTCGATGAAAAAATCCTCGCTGACGCGGACGGGCTGGCCCGTCTCAACTCCCGCCACATGGTAGACGCCATCCTTATCCATCTTGACGGCGCCGTGATAGACGTTATTCTGACCGCCGGTGAGTTGGACCTGCTGTCCGTTGTCGAGCTGGATCCGGCCGCCCGGAAGGGGGCGGTCGGTCGAAACCTCGAGCTCGGCCTCGGTGCCGATGACGGCGCGCAGATCGCCGCCGCGCTCCTCAACCTCTGGCGGCATACCGGTCCAGGCTGGGTAATGGTAGGTGACGCGGATCTGCTTCACCGCGGGCAAATCGGTGACGTGAATATTAAAGTGCTTCGACGTCATCGCTCCGGCGCTGACATAGTACTCGACGTTCTCGGGCAAACCGGCAAATAGAAATTCGTAGCCGCCGGCGAAACTGCCCGCCGCCTTGGGCTGCATCACAATCTCTTCCCACTTGGAGGCGCTCTGAAAGCGGGCATACAACTTGACGGTGGGCGACCGCAGGCCGGTGGGGAGCGCCGAAACCATCTGGTCGGCATGGCGCCGCACGACGGCGTCGCCGGGAGTCACGCGCAGGTCGTAGAGCGCCGGCGTGTCGCGGTGCGGACCGGTCCACAGCAGCGAGGCGCCATAACCGAGAAAACCGGGTCCGGCGGCGATCATCCAAAATAAGATGACGAAGGCGCCAACGCCCGCGCCCAGCGAACTCCAAAGGCGCAGGCCGGTGACCATTTGCCTGGGTTCGGCGGATTGGGCGACTTCGAGGGCATCCCCAGCCAAGAGTTCAATAAAGGGATCTTGGCCGTCGCGTTCAGTGAAGGTGGTGAGGCGCTGCTGGAATTGGGGGAAAGCGGCTTCGGCGGTTCCCACCGCGCGGCGACGGGTCAGGCGGCGCAAGGGCAGCGCCAACCCGGCGGCAACGGCACTGACCAGAACCAGGATCAGCCCGAAGCGGGCGGCGGTCACGCTTCCATGCGAAAAGGCGAGCGCATTGGCGATCGTGACCAGCACCAATGTCGCCAGCAAAGCGCTGCCGGTGAGAATGGCCAGGCCACGCAGCAAGGTGCTCCAACGCAGACGTTGCTCCAGTTGGGCAATGTATGCGTGCAGTTGTTCGCGGAAACTCATGGAACCTCCAACGGCGCGGCCAACGCTAATACATAAAGCATATCGCACTGGCGGCGGGCTGCCGGGTGGGTAACCGGTTTGGGGAAGAGGCTTGAAGGTGAGACGAGCGCGGCGCGGCCAGGTACTACTTCACCGTGGGGGAGTTCCGCCTGCAGTTCTTAACGAAAGCGGCGACGTGGAATGCCTCCACGTCGGCGAGTTCGTCGATGCCGCGGGCATCGCACCATTCCGCGAAAGCGGCCCGTGGCATTCAGGTACGCCTTGCGTGAGTGGTCGTCGTTGAATTTGAATTCCAGCACGCGCTTTGGCGGCCTTCGGCTTAGGCGTGAACAGCGCCACCTGAAACACGGGCGGGGAAATGATTTCAGCGGAGCGCGTCATCGTCGGCGGACTCCTTCTTCAGAATGCGGTCCAGGTCGCGCTTGCCGTGCAGGATACGAATCACCCTTACGGTATCCCCCTCCACCACATAATAAATGAGGAACTCTTCAAACTGCTTCACCGGCCAGACCCGCAACCCCTTCAGGGCCGGGTTCCTGAGCTCTCTTGGCGCTCCCATATTGGGCATCCGCAATAACTGCTCGACCGACGCCTCGACCGCATCCACGAACCGAAACGCGGCATCGGACGCGTCCTTCTCGACCAGATACCAGCGGAATTGCCGGAGGATGTCGTCCTGCGCCCGCGGGCGAATCACTCGATTCACGAACGCTTCCGTGCCTGGTGCTTCTGGGAGATGCCGCGCGCTTCCGCTTTCAGGTCTTTCCAGAACTCCTCGGTCAACGGAATGTCGGCGCCG
This sequence comes from Candidatus Acidiferrales bacterium, assembly GCA_035570275.1. GTDB lineage: Bacteria > Acidobacteriota > Terriglobia > Bryobacterales > Bryobacteraceae > DATMNI01. The sequence goes on from DATMNI010000226.1 coordinate 77,353, forward strand.
CCCGCCAGACCTTCCAGCAGCAGCGCCTCCAGCCGGGCCTCTTCTTCTTCCTTCTGGGCATCGCGCAGCAGCGAGCGGAAATACTCGCTCACATTGCCGTAGCCCTTGGTGGCCATCTGACGGTCGATGAATGCCTTCAGGGATTCGGGCAGGGAGATGGTAACGGTGGTCATTGGTGCTTCCTCGGTTAGGCCGATCCTGTCATGCAGCCTACCATAAATTCTTAACTGTTCTCAATAGATGAGAGATATAATGAGGACGTTATCATCAACCTGCTCGACAACCCTTTCGATTCCTCGCGCTGGGCGCCCAGGTAGCGGCTGGCCAGCACCGATTCGGCAACGGCGCAAGCGAGCATGAGCAGCATGACGTAGTACCAAAGGGTTTGCGGCGTCTTTGGCGGCGTGGCCGGGCCGTCCCCCTGATTTCAAGTGGACGTCGATTTCAAGCGGACCTCCGCTGGTAGCATGGTCTTGCATGAATCGTATCCTCGTCATTGGAGCTACCGGCAGGGTCGGCCGCCAGGTCCTCGCCCAATTGCCGGCTGCGGGCGTGCTGGTCCGCGCGCTTGTCCGCAACCCGGACGCGGCTGGTTTGCCGCCACACGTTGATATGGTACGTGGAGACCTCACTCTACCCGAGACCCTTGATGAATGCCTGGATGGCATCGATGCGGTGTTCCTGGTGTGGACCGCCCCGCCGGCCACCGTCGCTCCCGCACTGGAGCGGATCGCCAAGCGCGCACGGCGCATCGTATTCCTCTCAGCTCCGTACAAAACGGCACACCCCTTCTTCCAGCAGCCCTCAGCTCAATCCGCCTCGGCGCTGCCCGCGGAAATCGAGCGGCTGATCGAGACCTCGGGACGGCAGTGGACGTTCCTGCGGCCCGGAATGATCGCCGCGAATGCTCTGTTGTGGTGGGCGCCGCAGATTCGCGCCGGCGATATCGTGCGCTGGCCCCATCTCGCCGCTCCTACGGCTCCCATCCACGAGCATGACATCGCCGCGGTCGCGGTCCGCGCCTTATGTGAGGATGGGCACGGCGGAGCAGAATATGTTCTGACCGGGCCTCAATCCCTGAGCCAGTTCGAGCAGATATCGACAATCGGTGGTGTGATCGGCCGCTCGCTGAGCATTGCAGAGATGTCGCCGGAAGACGCGACTTCTGAGTTGCTCCCGGGCACACCTCGGTTCGTCGTGAATATGCTGCTCGACGCCTGGGCTGCGGCAGTCGGTCAACCTGGGTTTGCGACATCCACGGTCGCAGAGATCACTGGAGCGCCGGCGCGAACCTTCCGCGACTGGGCGACCGACCACGCCGCGGAGTTCCGGGCGTGATGCCTTGTCATCGGAACATTGGTCCGACTATCGGGTCAGGGGACAAATGGTAGGGTCAGCGCTATGCAAGTAACCAATGCCCGCGTCGGCGGCAGTGACTATGTCAATTCCACGAGACCGAAGACCCGGAACAACGTCGCCGTCCATCGCATCCTCGTCTACGTACAAAGTCTACGTACAAACGAAGGCGGCTCACTGCAAGTTATCCCCGCGCCGGAAAAATCTCTTCTACGGCGGCGTCCTCGGCAGCAATGTCACTGTCAATCTCGTCGAGGTTGGCGTGGTAGTAGGCCAGGGCGTCGTGAATCTGAGCCAGCGTGAGGTGCTCCATCTTGGCGGCGATTTCTTCGGGAGCCAGGCCCATATTGTGCCACCCGGCAATCCTCCGGACCGTAACACCGGTACCGGAAATGCAGGGCCGGCCTTTGCGGATTTCCGGAGACCTCTCGATCAGGGTCCCAATATCCACGGTGGTTCGCATATTCATCCCAAGTTTTCCTCGCGCTGAGTGCCCAGGTAGCGGCTGGCCAGGACCGATTCGGCAACGGCGCAAGCGAGCATCAGCAGCATGACGTACCACCAGAGGGTCTGCGGCGTCTTCGGGGGCGTTGCCGGGCCGGGTGTCTGGTTAGGACTGGCCGCCGCTTGCGAAGATTGGCCGCCTTTGCCTTGCCGATCTTTGCCCTCCCACAAGGCCAGGACATCGCCGGGGATCACGTCGAGGTTCGATTCCTTGGGATCGGGGTTGACGCCGACCAGGTTCTGGCGGCCATTGGCGAGGCGGAGCTGGTAATAGCCGGCTTCGGTGAGTTGGAACGACTGGGCGGAGGCGGCCTCGCCCAGAGTGAGCGGGCGCTTCCCCTCGGGATCGGTGACCTCCACTCCTTGGCCTCGTTCCTTGGCATTGCGGAGCTCGAGGTAGGCGTCCACCGGGCGGGCGCCTCCCTGCCGTTCGCTGCCCGCAAGATAGCGCGCGGTCTGCTCGATGAAGGGGACAAAGGCGGGACGCTGCGGGAAATCGTTGGTGAGGTTGTCCAACCCGGAGGTGAGCAGCACCACGCGGCCCTCACCGATGCGTTTCTCCAGCAAGAGTGGCGTCTGGTCGCCTAAGCGAACGATCACGCGAGCGTCGCCGGGGTCGACATTGAGAGCGTAGAAAAACTTCACGCCCGCCCAGCCATCGGCCTTGGCGACGGCGGGGTAGGAGGAGTCGCTGGAGCCGGCCGCCATGTAACGATCGGGAACGCGGCTGTAGTCGCGGGTCTCGACGATATGCGCGCCGAAAATGGGAATCTGCGAGCGGCCGCCAGCGGAGGTTCCAGCGGCGATGAGGAGACTGCCGCCGGAGCGCACGTACCCGGTGAGCGAATTTTCCAGAAGCGGAGGCAACGAAGTGAGATCGGACAGAACGATGAAAGCGTAATTGGACGGCTGACGGTCGGCGGCCTCGTTGACGTTGATCGATTCCAGAATAAAGGCCGATTGCGCGGCCGCCGAAAGCGCGGCGCCGACGTAGAGCGGTGAACGGTTGTCGCCGTAGTTATGGACTAGCAAGGCCTTTTGCGGGTCGGAACGCTCGACGGCGAAGCGGCGGAGGTCGTCGGCCGGGAAGGCGTCGCCCGGGACGGCGCTAGACGCCTCGATCTTCACCTCGCAGCGGCTGAAGCCGTAGGGCACTTCGAGCGCGGGGAAATCGACGGCGGCCCGTCCGTTGGCGGGGACCATCACGGTCTTGGTGGCGGTGGTTTTGCCGTTGACGACCAGCGACACGGTGCGTTGTGCGGCGGGCGTGCCGTAGCCGGCAATTACGGCTTGTACGTGAACCGGCTTGGCGTCCTTGCCCCAGACTTGTCCGGGGGCATCCACCGATTCCACCGTCCAGTTGGGTTGGGCTTTGGTGACCACGGCATGCGTCACCAGATTGACGTTGGCGGGCAGCGCCATGTCGGAGAAGGTGGCGGCCAGACTGCCGCGTTGCATGTCGCTGAACAGATGAAGCTCGATGGGAGTATGGACCGACTCGGCCATGGCACGCACCGCTCGCGCCAACTCACCGAGGTTACCGTGGCCATCGCCCGGCTGAATGGCCTGCACGGCGGCACGCAACGCCGATTGGTCCTCAATAGGCTGGGTCATCAGCCGCAGTTGCGAGCCAAACTCCGCCACCTGGGCTCGCGCGGCGCCCTTTCCTGAAAGCACGCTCGTCGCCGCGGCTTTGGCATCGGCCAGCCTGGTACCACCAACGCCGGTTCCGGCACGCATGCTGAAGGAGTTGTCGACCACCAGCAGCACCAACCGGCTGCTGGCAAGGGTGGCTGGGTTGCGGTTGACGAAGGGATTGGCGAAGGCGAGAATCAACAGCAGCAGCACCAGCAGCCGCAGCGACAACAGCAGAAAATAGTTGAGCCGGCGGTGACGGGTGGAGCTTTGGGTGCGCGACTCGTAGAACATCAACGAGCTCACCGGCTTGGGCGTGGTGGTTTGGCGCTTCAACAAATGCAGGTAGAACGGAAGCGCGAGCCCCGCCAGGCCTGCAAGGAACCAGGGCGCGAACAGTCCCATTATTTGCGGCCTTCGCGCAGGGTTAAGTATTCGCGCAGGGCGGCGTCGAGCGGCCGGTCGGTCATCAGCAGATAGTAGCCCATGCCGGCGGACTGGGTGCGATTGCGCAGGTCGGTCAGAT
>DATMNI010000227.1:0-2753 GCA_035570275.1 Candidatus Acidiferrales bacterium
GGCCCCGATTCAGAGGAGACGTATACCACATACTGTCCATCGGGCGAAAAGCGGAAGAGGATCTTGCGATAGGGAGTGTCGAGGATGGTCTGGAGTTTTGCCCCTTCCGCCAGAGAGAGCAGAGAAAGCCGGTTCCCGATCCGGTCCGTGCAGAGAATCGAGCGGCCGTCGGGCGACCAATCCTCCGCGGTGAGGATTTCCTTCGCCAGCGGAGTAGTCTTTCCGGAAGCCAAAGCAATCTCCTCAATTCCGGCGGTGGACGGAGTGATTGCCAGCCGCTGTGAGTCCGGCGACCATGCCAGCGTAGAGGTAAGCAGTTCCCGGGAGTCGCGGGTCAAGCGGGTGAGCACTCCGCTGGCCAGATCCATTACCCAGACATCGAGTTTTCCCGGCGCCCCTACGTGGACGGCGACACTTTTTTCATCCGGAGAGAGGGAGAGGTTTCTGAATTCGGCGGGCTTGCCTACCACACCCAGGCGTTTTCCCTCGCGGCTATACCAGGCGAGTTGCCGCATCCTGCCAATACCGCCCCGACTGTGATATGCCAGCACACCGTTTTGCGAAACAGCGAACGCGTTTCGCCCATTGCTCTCATTAACGGCGATATCCTGTGCGACGGTGAGCGGTTCGCCCTCCACCTGGAAAGTCTTCGGGTCCACGCGCTGCGCGAACAGCGTTTCCTCGCGGACGAAGAGCAGGCATCCGGGCGGGGCCCACACACCTCGGGTCGCGTTTTTCAAGACTAAGATCCGCTGAGTGGAACCCGGTTCCTGAACGTAGATGGCGCTGTTTACCGGATCTTTGTTGACCGCGAAATAGAGCAGATGCCGGCCATCGGGAAGGAACTGCGGCCAACTGTGCCACAACTCGTCCTTCTCCAGGGCGGTAACTGCCGTGGGCACTCCGCCGACCGCGGGAACCCTCATCAGCGGCGTTCCGAGATGGTTTGCGAACACGATGAGGCCTTCTTTGTTCCAGGTTCCGCCATCGCCGGCGGCGCCTCCGGAACCAGTCTTTGATATCTCGCAGATGGTCTGCACCGACCCGCCGGACACCGCGACCCGTTTCACTTTTTCGTCGGCGAAGAAGCCGATGGACTGCGAATCCGGCGACCAGAACGGGAAATTCGCCCCCTCGGTTTGATCCAGGCGGTGTGCCGACATGGAGCCCAGCGGGCGCACCCAGACACTTTCCTTTCCCGAGGAACTGCCCAGTGCGATGAATGCCAGGTAACGTCCATCGGGCGAGGGGACGGCCTGCGCCGCGGCGGGCGCTAGTGGCTCGATGGTCCCAGCAGGCAATGGGAGGAAGAAGCGCACTGCGCCCGGGCCCGGATCGGCGGTCTTTGGACGCAGCTTTGGACCCAACCATGCGCCGGCGGCGCTCAAGACGGCGAGGACCGCCAGTGTCGCGACCGCCCACGGGAGCCAACCCCGCTTGGTAGCGATGGCCGGCGGCTCGGGCTCGTCCAGCATCAGCCGCGCATCGCCAATGTCGCGCAGGCGCTGTTTCGGGTCCTTGCGCAGGCAGCGCTCCAGCAGGCGGCGGACGCGCGGCGGGGTATCGGCGGGCAGCGCGCTCCAGTCCGGATCCTTCGTGAGGACGGCAGCCATAGCGTCGCTGGCGGTTTCGCCGCCGCCGAAAAGCGTGCGCCCGGTGAGCAGTTCGTAGAGCACGACGCCGAAAGCCCAGATGTCGGCGCGTTTATCGACGGGCTTGCCCCGCGCCTGTTCGGGGGACATGTAGGCCGCGGTGCCGAGAATGACGCCGGCCTGCGTCATGGCGAGCGAGAGCGTCGGCGACTGGGTGGGGCTGTTGGGTGAAATGGCAGATGCCGTTTCTTCGCCGGTCTTGGCCAGGCCGAAGTCGAGGAGCTTCACTGTGCCATCGGGGGTGACTTTGATGTTGGCGGGCTTGAGGTCGCGATGAACGATGCCCTTTTCGTGCGCGGCTTCGAGCGCGGTGGCGATCTGGCGGGCGTAGTGGATGGCGGTCTCGACAGGGACGGGGCCGGCGAGGTCGTCTCCTTCGACGAGTTCCATGACGATGGCGCCCTGCTCAATGCCATAGATGGCGGCGATGTTGGGATGGTTGAGCGCGGCCAGCACCTGCGCCTCGCGTTCGAAGCGCTGCATGCGGGCGGCATCCTGCGCGAAGGCCTCGGGCAGCACCTTGATGGCAACGTCGCGATGCAACCTGGTGTCGGTGGCCCGGTAGACAGCGCCCATGCCGCCTTCACCGAGCTTGGAGGTGATGTTGTAGTGGCCGATGGAGGATTGCGGGCTCATCGTACCGGGTTACGACATGGTATCACTTTCGGACCAACCGGAGCCGCGCGCGTAAGCAAGCGGTTTTTGTACTGAAACTACCTGATGCCGGCGTCCCACTTGAGCACCAGCGTGATCTCGGGCTGATCGCCTTCGTCTTTCTCAGCGGACTCGGCGATCAGAAACCGCTTGCCGTCCGCGGTGACGGCGAACCCGGTGCCTAGAGGGTCAGCGCCGAAAAGGGGCTTGGGACTGCTCGCATCCAGCTTGGATCCCGTCAGCTTCGATCCCGTCAGGTTCAATCCCGTGCGGATCTCCGCGCTCATCAGCATTCCGTCCGTCGCACGGTAGAAGATCTCCTTGCCGCTCTTGGCCCAGACCGGAAAGAACCCGCCGCTGGTGGATACCTTGCGTTTGGCCGCGAATGAGGGAAAAGTGGCCACGTAGATTTCGGGCGGCCCCGATTCAGAGGAGACGTATACCACA
>DATMNI010000228.1:0-18323 GCA_035570275.1 Candidatus Acidiferrales bacterium
CGAAGGGGAACCGCCGTTCAGCTTTTAAGGGCTTGCGGGAAGTCAGTACCACCGAACATGCAACGCTTGCTGGCCAGCAAGAAAACCTGTCGCGGCTGGGCGAGTGGCGCGCCCAACGCTATCTCACCTATAGAATACACATGGTGTCAATCGGTTTCGGGGTAAGAGATCTGTAAGTCGTTGGAATGGCTCTGTCGATTTATTGAGTTTTCTTGTGATCGCTCCTGCCGGCCCCCTTTCGGGGCGGGCACCGGCCGGATTGGAACAGATTGGAACGCGGGGGCTCACGGTTTTCGACGGGCACACCCCGCTTTGCTATACAATAACTATCCGGGCGGGAGATTTTTCCCGCTGGAGGGAGTTCAACCACTGGACTATGGGCGGGACTATGTCGGATCGCGGATTCTTATTCCTTTTCAGCATCTTTATGATTTTGGCCGGGGTCGCTTCGGCGGCATACCTGGTGGCCACCGGACAGGCGGGCACTGTGGATGGTCTGTTCCTGGTGCTGACGGCGCTGCTGGGCGCGGCGGTGTTTGCGATTTACGCGATATATATGATCGGCCGCGCCATGGAGGCGGCCAAAGGACCGGCGGCCACGGCGGCGAAACCGGCCGCCGCGGCTAAGACCACGAAGCCTGCACCCGCGCCGGCCGCGCAGAGCTGATCCGGCTGCGGCGGCAAACTACCGCTCCCTAACGGTCACGGCTCTGAGTGACGGTCACGGCTCTGAATGCAGCCGGGGCGGAGGGGACGCGAGCTACTGCTTGGCCGGCGTTGCCGCCTTCTTCGGTGCGGCGCCGGCGCCCGTGGGGGACTTCTTGACGGGCGCTGCCGGCGTCGCGGGTGGCGGGCCTTCCCGTTTGATCGTCACGGTGACTAGTTTCACCGGAGTGTTCGGCTTGTCCTGGGCATTCTTGGGAACGCGTGCGATCTGGCCAACCACTTCCTGCCCTTCCACCACCTGGCCGAAGATGGTGTACGCGCCGTTGTGCGCCTCCGGATCCAGCCCGGGGTACGGCACTTCCGTGATGAAGAACTGGCAGCCGCCGGTGTTGGCCGAGCCGATATTGGCCATGCCGAGACGTCCCGGTTGGTCGAACTTGAGGGTAGGCACGATCTCGTCTTTGATGGTGAAGCCGCAATCGCCCGAGCCGGTGCCCGTGGGGTCGCCAGTCTGGATCATGAATCTCGGGATGACGCGGTGGAAAATGACGCCGTTGTAAAGCTTCTGGTTCACCATCACGCCCTTGGCGTTCTTCGATTGCTTGGTGCCTGTTGCCAGGGCCACGAAATTCTTCACGGTGATGGGCGTCTCCTTTTCGAAAAGCCGGGCCGTGATGGTGCCCAACGAGGTGTTGAAAATGACATACAGGCCCGGTTCCCGTGCGGGGGCCGCAGCGCCAGCACCAGGGGTGGCAGCGGTGGGAGCAGGCGCCTTGGCGGGCGCCTTAGCAGGCGGCACTTGGGCGAATGCGCAGGATGCGATTAGAAGAAGTAAAGGCAGCAGTTTCATCCGATTCTCCATTGAGTCCCTTATTTTAGCCTGAAAGCGAGGAGAAGAGGAGAGATGGATGCTCGCTCGCTGCCGCATCGTCGGCGGAGCGTGCCAAAGGTGATGGCGCATTTCCACGGAGCGCCCGGCAAGTGGACGGGAACTGCACCGGGCGGCAACTTCGTTTTGCGTTACTGTGGGCCGGCTGAGGGCCGGAAGAAAACAGCAGGGCGCGGCGGAAGCCCGTTTCGATGGTTCCGGGCTGGAGTTGTTGGGCAGGATAACGCCGGCCATACCAGCCGGCGCCGCCGGTGATTCCATCGGCATGGCGGCGCGCAGACGTGGGCCGGCGGCGGAACAGTTCCAGGTGGACGGCGAGTGAAGACCACACAGGCAAGAATGCCTGTGCTACGGCAAGAATGCCTGTGCTACCACCAATTTGGTAACCTGTCTTGCTATGCAGGGCATTTCCCGTCGCGAATTTGCGTTGTCGGCCGCGTCCGTTCTGGTCGCGCGCGGCCAAAACCAGGAAGACTTGAGCCGCCTGAGTCTGGCGGAAGCATCCCGCAGGGTGCGGTCTCTGGCCGTGACGCCGACGCAGTTGACCGAAGCATGCCTGGCTCGAACGGAAGTCTATAATCCGAAGTTGAACGCGTTCATTACGGTGTTACGGGAACGCGCGCTGGCGCAGGCGCGGGAACTCGACGCCGAACAGAAGGCCGGCAGGTTCCGCGGGCCGCTGCACGGAATTCCCATCGCGTTGAAAGACAACATCGATACCGCGGGCATCCGCACCACCGCGGCCAGCGCGGTTTTCGACGACCGCGTGCCGGCGGAAGACGCCGAGGTGGCGCGCCGCCTAAAGGCCGCGGGCGCGGTGCTGATCGGGAAGGCGAATCTGCACGAGTTCGCGATGGGCGGAACCTCGGCCACCAGCTACTACGGACCGGTAAGGAACCCCTGGGCGCTGGATCGAAACTCGGGCGGATCCTCAGGCGGATCGGCCGCGGCGGTGTCGGCGGAACTATGTTTTGCGGCGTTGGGCACGGACACGGGTGGGTCAATCCGGACGCCGGCGTCGTTCTGCGGGGTGGTTGGGCTGAAGCCGACCTACGGGCTGGTTTCGATCCGCGGGATCGTTCCGCTGACAGTCTCTTTGGACCATTGCGGCCCGATTACGCGGACCGTGGAAGACGCGGCCGTCATGCTCAATCAGCTTGCCGGGTACGACCGGATGGACATCGCCAGCGTAGAACACTCGCGCGAGGATTATGCCGCCGCGCTGAAGCAGCCCGTGTCGGGTTTCCGCCTCGGCATTCCGCGGGCGCCGTTTTTCGACCTGCTGGATGCGGACGTGGGCAAGGCGGTGGAACAGGCGATGGCGGTGCTGGCGAAGCTCACCCGCAGCGTCAAGGACGTGACGCTGCCCTCCATCCGAAACATCAATCTGGCTGCCGAGAGCTATGCCTACCACGAGGAGTACTACACGCATGGCTCCGGACGTTACATGTTGCCGACGCGGCGCGCGCTGCAGAACGGCGGCAACCTCAAAGCCGCCGAATATGTTCGTTCCCGGTGGAACCTGGACCTGATGCGGCGCACCATCGACGATGCGTTCGCGGATTTCGATCTGGTGGCGCTGCCGACGCGGCGGCGGACGCCCCGCACCATCGACGCTTCCATCAAACGGGAAGAGAGTGAGAAGCCGCGCAATCCGGAATTGGAGAACACCGGGCAGTTCAATGTTTACGGCATTCCCGCCATCTCCGTGCCCTGCGGGTTCACGTCGAACGGGCTGCCGGTGGGGCTTATGATCGCCGGGCCGCGATTTTCGGAAGGAAAGATCCTGGCGCTTGCGCACGCCTATGAGCAGGCAACGGAATGGCGCGCGCGAAAGCCGGCGCTGAGTCCGGACATGAAAGTGCCGGCGCTGGCGGCCACGGACGATAACTAACTGGCCGACGCGGGGGCGCGGCGGGCGGATTGCCAATACGGCGCACTCTCGAAAGTCGCTTGCGGAAGTTCGGCTGCGCGCCAACTCCCGGCGGGCGGATTGCCAATCCGCCGCAGGTTATCAAGCGCTTGCCAAGCTGCCCACATAGCGCCACGGGGCAACGCTCGCTGCCGCATCGCGCAGGCGGATTAACAATCCGCCGCAGGTTATCAACCTGCCCCACATACCTGCTGATATGATAGCTAGTAGTGTCCTAATGATTGCCGCTGTAGAAACCCCTCGCAAGGCCCAGTTGCCGTGGCTGCCGATTGTCTGGTTCGGTGTGCTGCTGATTGGCTGCTTTGCGCCGGTGCTTGGCCGCCTGATACACCAGTGGGATCACGACCCGGACATGGGGCATGGCTTCTTCGTGCCGCTGGTTGCGGGCTTCATTATCTGGCAGCGGCGCGAAGAATTGGCCGCCGTGAAACCCGAGCCGAACATGTGGGGCCTGGCCCTGGTGATGTTTGGCGGCCTGCAGCTTATGCTGGGAACTCTGGGCGCGGAACTGTTCACCGCGCGGCTGGCGTTCGTGTTGAGCCTGATCGGCGTGGTGTGGTTTCTGGGCGGCACGGTGATGCTGAAGAAGCTGGCGTTTCCGCTTTTTCTGTTGTTCTTCATGATTCCGATTCCGGCAATTATCTACAGCAGTCTGACGTTGAAGCTTCAGATCTTCGCCAGCAGAATGGCGGACGAAGCGCTGACGCTGCTGGACGTCCCGGTGTTTCGCGAGGGCAACATCCTGGATCTGCCGAATCAGCGGCTGTCGGTGGTGGAGGCCTGCAGCGGCATCCGGTCGTTGCTCTCGCTGACGTTTCTCTCTCTGGTATACGGGTACTTCTTCGAGAAGAAGACCTGGCTGCGCGTCCTGCTGTTCTTTTCCACCATTCCGATCGCGATCATTGCCAACGCCAGCCGGGTGACTATCACGGGGATCATGACCCAGGTGGACCCGAAACTGGCCGAGGGCTTCTTCCACGAGGCGGAGGGGTGGGTGATTTTCATGGTTGCACTGGGGATCTTGCTGCTCTTTCACCAGTTAGTGATCCGGACCCGGAATTTTGTGGAGGCGCGGAAGAACCGAGGAATTTCGTAAACAAGATGACACTGCTGAACAAGATGAATCTCCTGAACAACAAGTACGCCCGTATTTTGACCATCCTGCTGTTACTGGAGGGCACGGTTTTCTACGCCATCGCTTTCCGCGCCGAAAGGGTGCCGCAGATCGGGCCCCTGTCCGCATTTCCCGGGCAGGTTGGGGGTTGGCGGATGGCACAAGACGTGAAAATCGAGCCGGAGATTCAGGAGATCCTGCAGGCGGACGACATCCTGAACCGGAGTTACGTAAGCCCGGCCGGAAACACCGGCGTCTATCTATTCATCGCGTATTTCAAGACTCAGCGGTCCGGTCAGGCCCCCCACTCTCCAAAGAACTGCCTGCCGGGATCGGGATGGGAGCCTATTGAGTCCGGGCCGATAACGATTGATGTGCCGGGCCGCGGCGAACCCATCCAGTCAAACCGATACGTGGTGGCGCACGGCGAGGAAAAGAGCGTTGTTCTTTACTGGTATCAGAGTCACAACCGGATCATCGCGAGCGAATTCGGCGCCAAGTTCTGGCTGGTGGCGGATTCCATCAAGTACCACCGCAGCGACAGTTCCCTGGTGAAAGTGGTGGTGCCGGTGCGCAACGGCGATGTTGATGCAGCCAGCAAGATTGCGGTGGATTTCGTGCAGGCGATATTTCCGGATCTGACGCGGCAGTTGCCGGGTTAGGGCGCTCCGCTGCACCCTCGAGAGCCGCTTGTGGAGGTTCGGCTGCGCGCCAACTCCCGGCGGGCGGATTGCCAAGCTGCCCCACATAGCGCCACGGGCGACTTCATCCTGCCCCTGTGCGCCCGGCGCACATCGCGAAATCCCCAAAATGGTTGGGCGGCTTTCTGACGGTCGGGCGACAAGCCGTGGCTCTATCCAGCTCTAGCGGAGCCGCGCGTGGAAAGTATTATCCTTAAAAGTATGCTCAGCGAGACCTTGCGGGAATACGGCGTGGTGGGGGCGGGCGGGGCCGGTTTCCCTACCTATGTGAAGGCGCAGGCTCAGGTGGAATTTGTGATCGCCAACGGCGCTGAGTGCGAGCCGCTGATCCACAAAGACGCGGAGTTGATGAAACATTTCCCGGATGGGATTCTGGCCGGGATGACCTCCATGATGAGTGCGGTGGGCGCCAGGACCGGGAAGTTCGGGATCAAGACCAAGAATGCCGAATCGCTGGAGGCGCTGCGGCACAGCCTGAAGACGGACAAGATCGAGTTTGTGATGCTGGGCGATTTCTACCCTTCGGGCGACGAGTACGAGTTGGTCTACACGGCCACCGGGCGTCTGATTCCGGCGGCGGGGATTCCGCTGCAAGTGGGCTGCGTGGTGAACAACGTAGAAACGCTGTACAACGTGCATCTGGCGGAACAGGGAACGCCGGTAACCCAGAAGTTTCTGTCGGTGTGCGGCGCCGTGAAGCAGCCCAAATCATTTTGGGCGCCGGTGGGCACGCCGTTTCGCGATCTGATTTCCTTGGCCGGGGGCGCCACGGCCGCGGATTTCGGCATCTTCGTCAGCGGCATCATGATGGGCACGCTGACGTTCGACCTGGACGAAGTGGTGACGAAGACCACCGGCGGCTTGATCGTACTGCCGCGGGACCATTACCTGATGTCGCGGAAGACGCGGTCGCAGCAGGAGATGAACCATATCGGCAAATCGGCCTGCGACCAGTGCAGCTACTGCACGGAGTTCTGCCCGCGGTACCTGCTGGGGTACGACGTGCAGCCGCATAAGGTGATGCGCAGCCTGGGTTTCACGACGACGGGTGCGGACATCTGGAATCAGTGGTCGGAGTTGTGCTGCTCCTGCGGGTTATGCACGCTGTATGCGTGTCCCGAAGATCTGTATCCCAAAGAAGCGTGCGACCAGGGGAAGAAGGACCAGCGGGCGGCGGGAATCAAATTCGTACAATCGCGCCCGGTGGAGGTTCACCCGATGAAGGAGTACCGCAGGGTGCCGCTGCTGCAATTGCGGCGCCGGTTGCAGGTGGAAGAGTACGAGGGCGAGACGCCGTTCGAGAAGGTGGAGTGCCATCCCGCGGTGGCCCGCATCAAGATGCGGCAGCACGCCGGGCAACCCGCTGTGCCGGTGGTGCAGGAAGGCAGGAAGGTGAAGAAGGGGCAGGTGGTAGGCCGTGTGGACCCAAGCAAACTGGGGGTGAACATTCATGCCAGCATTGATGGCAAGGTGCGCACGGTGACGCCGGATTACGTCGAGGTTGTGGCATAGAGGTTGTGGCATAAACAATGGCAAACGATTCAATTGGTTTGATCGAACTGACGAGCATCGCGTCGGGATTTCTGGTGTGTGATACCATGCTGAAGGCGGCGGATGTGAGCATCGTGCTCTCGCGTTCCATCTGCTCGGGCAAGTACATGGTGATGGTGCGCGGCGATGTGGCGGCGGTGCAGGCGGCGGTATCGGCGGGTGAGAGCGGCGCGCGATTTTCGGTGATCGATTCATTCGTGATTCCGAACCTGCACGAGGCGGTCTTCCCGGCTATCAGCGGTGCGACGAAAGTGGAGACGCTGGATGCGCTGGGTATCGTGGAATCGTTCTCGGTGGCCTCGCTGATCGAAGGCGCGGACGCGGCGGTGAAGGCGGCCAACGTGACGCTGATCGAGATCCGGCTGGCGATGGCGATGGGCGGAAAGGCGTTTGTCACCATGACGGGCAACGTGGCGGCGGTGCAGAGCGGCGTAGACGCCGCGGCGCAGGTGGTGGGGCAGAAGGGAATGCTGGTGAACAAGGTGGTGATCCCGCACCCGCGTCCGGAACTGCTGAATGAGGTGATCTAAGGAGAGAGTTGCGCCTGGCGTGGGAAGGGCGGAGGGAAAGCAGTCAGAAGCGCCGCGTGAAATTTGACACCGCGCAAGAGGCTCTGTTTAAATAGGAGTGCACACCTTGGTCCTCAGTAGCTCAATGGTAGAGCATTCGGCTGTTAACCGAAGGGTTGTAGGTTCGAATCCTACCTGAGGAGCCAATTTTTCAATCACTTAGCGATCCCCACTTCAGCCCGTTTGGCCACTTTGCCTATTTCTTGCCTATTCCGTGCATCGGCTGCCCCGGTTTGCCAGCTTTGACCGCCTGTTGTCGGCGCGGTGAGCGACGCGCGTGGGTCTGTGGCTGCGCGGTCTTTGCCTCTTCCTCTCCGGTCTTGGGATCGGCGGCTTCGGCCGTGTTCGGGGCTGCCTCTTCGTCGGTGCCGGATTCCTGGTTCGCATCAGGCGGCGTTTGAGGCGTCCCTTTCCCCTGGACTGGATCCAGAGCCTTGACCTCGTCTGCGAGGTAACGGGGGCTGAGGTGGGCGTACCGGAGCGTCATTTTGATCGAAGCATGCCCGGCGAGTTTCTGGATCGCAGTCAGAGGGACCCCGCTGATCGCGAGCCACGAACAAAACGTGTGGCGGAGATCATGGAACCGAAAGTCGTGAATCTTGGCGCGGGCGACCGCTCCATTGAACGCGTTCTTGATGTCGGTGATGGGTTGGCCTTCGAACTTTCCGTCCAAGTGAACAAAGACGTATGGATGGGCGGCGGTCTTCTGATGAACTTCCTGCAGCTTCTGGAAGGCCGTATCGTTTAGCGGCAGATTGTGAGGACGCCCATTCTTGGTGCGGCTCTCGATGCGAATGATTCGCCGCTTGAAATCGACCTGGTCCCACCTGAGACCGAGCATGTTTCGCCGGCGAAGGCCTGTGTTCACGTCCAGCACGATGATCGGTTCCAGATACCATGGGCCCTGGCATGCCTCTGCCAGGAGTATGGGATACTCCGTCTCGGGATCGAGGAACCGGACGCGTTCGTTGTCCTCATGAAAGAGTTTTACCTTTTTGACGGGGTTCGCACTGGTCAAGCCCTGAAGGATGCACCAGTTGAAGAACGATTTCGCGACGGCTATGTTCTTGTCTACGGTTGATTTGGAAACCTTATCGTTATCGAGGCGCTGCAATTTCATCTGCTCGATGTTCGCCGTTGTGACGTCTTTGAGTGGAGTCGCTTTGCCGATCGCCTTCTCGAGAACTGTCAGACCGTTGTCGACGTACGTGGAGAACGACCGATGGTGGGCTTTGGAGTGTTCCCGGTATTGCGCGACGGCATCGCCCAACGAAACCCGATTCGGCTTGGTGGCTACCTCCCACGATCCGTCCTCAATCGCCTTGCGCTGGGCAGCCCACCAGATCTGAGCGTCACGCTGACGCCGAAAACGTCGACGTCCACGAGAGTCGTCTGGGTATACAACCTCGGCGAGCCACCTCTTCACTTCCTCGTCCCAGATTGGCCCGGCGGAATAGTTTTTCTTCTGATTGCGCGGCATGCAACGTGGCCCTCGGGTGATGAGAATTCAGGATTGCGTCAGTTTGCGGCTGTTCCCAGCCGGCTTTCCTCTCGGCCAGCGCCATTACGCTCGTCGAGTTTTCCGTGGAGGTTTTGGGTCACAAAGCGCTCCATGTCCTTGCGTCGAAAGCGAACGCTTCGACCGAGACGAACGTACGGAATCCTCTTTTGGCAGACCCAATGTCGCAGCGTCCACGGCGCCAGCCGCAGGTACGCCGCCGCCTCGTCTACCGTCATCAACACAGAGGCGTCTTCAGGCATGGTTCTTCCTTTCATCTCTTCGGCTGTAGTTCATCGCGCCGAAACCCGGGGGAGGATTCGTATTAGTGCGCATGTCTTTCTTTACGCCGGATCCGAAAAGCTGTCAAACAAGCCAACAGCGGGCCTCTGCCGGCAGCACGCGGAAGCCTCGCGCTTCATGTGGAGCCCCTGCGGCGGGTGTTTGACGTCCCAAGCAACGCCATGAACAATCGGCTATGCGTGGGCGCGAACTGGTCCTGGAACTGAGGCGCCGTGAACTCCCGCAGGGAGGCTGGAGCTTCGGCGATTCCTCCCAGCCGAGCGTCGAAGCAACCACTCTCGCGATCCTTGCCTCGGCGGCTGAGTTTCCAGAAGTGCCCGCTCATTCATTGCGGTTCCTATTGAGCGTACAGCGCGGGGACGGTTCGTGGCCCGCATTTAAAGGAGACGACGACGGATCGTGGACGACAGCTCTGGCCGCGGTGGCGTTGAGCCGCGTTGGTGACGATTCGAGAGTGCGTGAGAAGGCAACAGGATGGCTGGTCGACACGAAGGGTCGCGAGGCACACTGGCTGTGGCGCTGGAAGTTCAAGACGGCCGACGCTCAAGCAGGTATCGACCCCGACAAATATGGCTGGCCCTGGATGCCCGGCGCGAATAGTTGGGTAATTCCGACGGCCTTCGCTGTCATCGCCTTGAAGCAGTTCTCCGCCTGCACTCCATCCGAGGAGGCGGATCGAAGAATCAGGACGGGGATCGCGATGCTGCTCGATCGCGCATGCGTGGGAGGCGGCTGGAACGCCGGGAATTGCGTCGTTTACGGAAGTCCGCTGAAACCGCATATCGAAGCTACAGCGGCTGCTCTAATGGCCATGCAGGATGAGCCTCGGAGCCCCATGATTATGCGGAGCGTCGACTGGTTGAGAGGACAAACAGCAAATCTACGAGCGGTTTCAAGCCTCGCCTGGTCGATCTTGTGCTTGTTCCTATTCGGAACTCCCGTGGACGACCTCAAATCCAGGCTTGCCGCCCATGCGGCTGAAGTGTCCCGAATTCAAAACAACAGCACCCTCGCGATCGCAGCATTGGCGTTGCAGTGCGGAGAGACGATTCACCCATTTGCGCTGATCCGATGAATTCGAACCGACGCCAGTTCGCGACAACCGCAGCAGGCTTGGCAGGGGCCGCGGCGACGTGGTCCGTGATTCGGCGGCGGCACGGTCTCGATGCCCGAAAGGCGAGATCCCGTGTCGCAATCCTGAGCGCAGAATGCTACTCCGATGCTCTGGAGACGTTGCTTTTGGGGGCATTGAGGGATTTCGGGCTGAATATCCGTGGCCGGAGTGTTCTGCTGAAGCCGAATCTGGTGGAGCACTTGCCCGGAGCGCCCGTGAACACGAATCCGAAACTGATAGGAGCCGCCGCCACATGCTTTCTTCGGCTCGGCGCCAGTCGGGTTGTCGTTGGAGAGGGCCCGGGCCATGAGCGTGACACTGAAATGGTGGTCAGCGAAACTGGCCTCGAACAAGAACTTGGAGATCGGGAGATCACGTTCGTAGATCTGAATCGTGACGAGTTGGTCAGGGCTGGGACGAAAGCCGACTACAGCGGTCTCGGACGTCTTTGGCTGCCGAAAACAGTTCTTGGGGCCGATTTTATTGTATCGATGCCGAAAATCAAGACCCACCACTGGGCCGGCGTCACGTTGAGTCTGAAGAACATGTTCGGCATCGTTCCTGGCATGAAATACGGCTGGCCTAAGAACACTCTCCATTGGCACGGAATTCACGAGAGCATTCTCGATATCTGTGCAACCGTCCCGGTCGACTTCGTGATTGCCGACGGGATCGAGGCGATGGAGGGGAACGGCCCCTTGCAGGGACAACTGCGCCGACTCGGCCGAATTGTTCTCGCGAACGATCCGGTAGCGGCCGATGCGACTTGCGCGCGGCTTATGGGTATCGATCCGCGCCTCATTTTCCATATAGCAGAGGCCGGGCGATTCCTCGGCAACATGGACCAGAATCGGATCGCGATGCTCGGCGAAGGCTTGCCACCCAACACCGAGCCGTTCCGCGTACTTCCCCAGTTTCAGAACCTCCAGATCAGAGCATGAGGAGCGCGCTAGAACATGGGCAAAAGCACTTTGGTTACGCGGCGAGGGGTGCGACAGTCACTCTCGCGACCGGGAGCGCGACATTCGGCGAGGGTATCGTGGTTGTCCGGCAGCCATGCGAAGGCGCGCTACCCTAGCGGCGGCCACGATGTCAGCGGGCAAAGACCTTTTGGCCGCGAATCGCTCCAGGTTTCAGTACGAGAAGGGCCTGTCCTGCCCGTTTTTGGTGGGTCACTTTTCCCGAGCACACCTGGTCACTTTCGCGGGTGCCGAATGGTCATCGGGCATAGTCTTTCGCGCGGTCGGCATTATCCCCCTCCGCCCTTGACTGGCGTAACGACAGTAAGAAGGGGTATTGTGGATATCGTAGATCACTGAAAGCTGAAGACATGCCGACAAAACTCACTCCCGAAATCATTAGCGCCGCCATTCTCGGTTTCGAGGAACAGAAACGCCATATCGACGCCAACATTGCCGAGCTCCGGGCGATACTGTCCGGGGACTCCGCTGAAGCCGCAGTCAAGCCGGAACCGACAAAACACAAGCGGCGGAAGGTGAGTGCGGCTGGCCGTGCTCGGATTGCCGAGGCCCAGCGAAAGCGATGGGCAGAGTCCAAAGCGGCAGCTCAACCCTCCACACCAGAAGTAACGCACAAGCCAAAACGGAAGCTGTCGGAGGCTGGCAGGAAGGCGATCGTCGCCGCCACGAAGAAGCGTTGGGCGCTGAAGAGAGCCGAGGCTGCGAAGACGCAACAGGCCGCACCGAAGAAGACCGCCGTCAAGAAGGTTGTCGCAAAGAAGGCTGTCGCAAAGAAGACGGCCAAGACTTCCACGCCGGCCGCGGCGAAGACTGCCAGTTAAAGGAGAGCGATTGGGGCGGATTGCTGTACTCCACTCCGACCAATCATTCTGAATGGGATTCAGCAGGCTCCAAAGGTCATTGACGCCCACACTCGCGAGGCGGGTTGTCTAGCCCTTCAAATTTTGCACCCTGCCACATTACTTCTCCGAAGGCCCGCCTGATTTACCGCCAGCGTGGTTCGTTGAGGTCAGGTAGGTCGTAACTGGACCATGTGGTCTCCGACGCTAGAGCTAGAACGTGGACAAAAGGATTTTGGTGCGCGGCAAGGGTGCGAGGGTACACACTCGTGACCGGAGCAGATTGGTGGGCAAAAGCATTGTGGTTTGGTAGCCTTAGTGCGATGGCGCACGCACCCGACAGCAGGCTGGAAAGTTAGCGGGTAAAAACCTTTTGGCGGCAAATCGCTTCGGCTGCATCGCTTCCTCTGGGTATCCCGCGTATTCCCGCCGAGCATCATCGGTATCAGTGTCAGGGATTTGGGAAGCGCGAGAATCGATTCCGGCGTAGGATCGTGCCCAAAGGTAGCACGAAATATGTTCGCCTCGATTGAGGAGCTGTCCGAGAAGCTGGAACTGGCCAAGTACGTGATTGATGAGGTGACGCTGAACGTCGTTTTCCTTGCGGCACAGATGCGGAAGCCGCTTCTGATCGAGGGTCCGCCTGGCTCCGGCAAGACGGAACTCGCACGCGTTGTTGCCCTTGCCGCGAATACGCGGATCGAGCGGCTCCAATGCTACGAGGGCATCAACGAGGAAAAGGCCATCGGCAAGTTCGACGAATCGCTGCAGCGGATCTACCTCAGTTCGCAAAGCGGCGCATTCGGCGATGACTGGACTTCGCTGCGGAGCGGTCTGCACACCTTGGATTTCTTCGTCGAAGGCCCCCTTCTACGAGCTCTCCACTACGAGGCACCGTGCGTGCTCCTGATTGATGAAATCGATAAGGTCAGCCAGGAGTTTGAGGCAGAGCTGCTTGAGATTCTGAGCGAGTGGCAGATCAGCGTTCCGAAGCTTGGAACGATCAAGGCCAAAAGCAAGCCCTTTGTGGTGATGACCTCAAACGAAGAACGGAGGATCGGCGATCCGCTGCGGCGGCGATCCCTCTACCTTCGCTTCGAACACCCTACGATCGAGCGAGAATCCAAGATCCTGGGGCTGCGGACAACCACTCAGCATTCCGGCCTGCACGGTGAGTTGGCCGGCTTCGCACATGCGTTGCGCGGCTACAAGCTGGAGAAACCACCGTCGATCGCCGAGATGCTGGATCTGGCCGAAGCCTTGCGTCTGCTTGAGGCAGACGGAATCACGGCCGAGATGCGGGACGTGCTTTTGCCTTTCATCGCGAAGACAGAAGCTGACCGGCGCCGGCTGCTTTTGCGAGACGGCTTCGAGAGCCTGGTTTTTGACACGAGACGCTATTGCGAAGAGCTTTCCGGACGGGGAGTCCCGGCGTGACATGCGAGCGATATGCGCAGTGATCGGATTCTGTCTTGTTGGCCAGGTGATGATTGCAGAAGAAACGCTCAGCATTCGGGAATACTCGGAACGGTGCGTCAGCTACTATGCCCGAATGTACGGGGTCTCGCCGGCACTGGTTCGCGCGATCATTCAGATCGAATCCGGGTGGCAACCGGGAGTTGTGTCAGCGAAGGGGGCCATGGGCCTCATGCAACTGATGCCGGCCACCGCGGAGCAATTTGGCGTCACCCATCCTTTCTATATCCACGAAAATATCCGCGGCGGCGTTGCCTGCCTGGCGGAACTGGTGAACCGGTTTCATGGAGATTTGCGGCTCGTCATGGCAGCCTACGCTGCCGGCGAAAGGCCGATTTTGGTCAGAGGGCTGAACTACTCATCGTCCGAGGTGTATGCATACGTTCGGCGGATAGCGCAGCAGTACCGCTCCGAGTTAGGACGCGAAGGGGGGAAATGACAATGTTTAACCGGATTCCATGCGCCTTGGCGCTCCTGTTGGGGACTACTCTGGCTCAAGCGCAGCAGCGCGCCCCAAGCACGCAGGTGCCGACGACCAGAGTGATTACCGACTCGGAACCGACCCGCGTTGAGCCAGTGATTCTTTCACGGTCATCGCTCGATGAAAAAGTGGTCGTTCTCCGGGTGGCGCCCAGGATCGCGACCTCTATCCGGTTGCCCGAACCGGTGAACTCGGTCGTCGTAGGAGATCCCGAGAATTTTCAGGCGGAGCACTCTGAGCGTGAACCAGAACTTGTCACGGTGAAGCCCATCACGGATCACCCGGCACAGACGAATCTGCTGATTACAACCACGTTGGGCCATCAGATCAATCTCCTCCTGCTAAGCCCTGGGGAGTCGAAGGCCGGCAGCCAGGCAGTGGACGTGTTGCTTACGTACGGAAAGCCGAAATCGGGAAGCTTTCTCGTCGAGGAAAGCCCATTTCCCACTTCGCTCGTTGCCGAGACAACCAGACTGGGCACTGAAACGAAGCCTGTTACAACTGCTTGGGCACAGGCCTCTTCGACGGTGACACAACTGGTGAGTCTCATGAAAGCAGGAAGCACCGAGGCGCCGCGGCCTGCGGACGACGCCGCAGGAGAAGGATTGGACAAGCTGCTGGAGCGACAGCGCCGCTCGCCGTTGCCCACACTCTACGGCCAGAAACCGGGGGAAATCGAAGTTGGGCAGCGGCTCAAAGCTGGCGTGAGTGAGGTGGTCGATGGCGGCAAGTCCGTCATCGTGCTTTTCTCGGTGATCAACCCTTCGAATCACGCGATTGCACTGATGCCGCCGCAGGTACAGTTGGGCGGCAAGATCAAGAAGAAATGGACGACTGCAGAGCAGCTTCCAGTGACCGATTACCGTCTCAGCACGCGCCGCTTGGGAGCGGGAGCACGCGCCGATGGCGTTGTCGTTTTCGAGAGGCCCGCGTTCAAGCAGGCCAATGAAACCCTGTTTCTGCAGATGGCCGAGTCAGGCGCGGTTGACAAGCCCGCCCTGGCCCCAGTCGGTTTTGGTATCAGCACGTTTCGAGGAGGATCCGCGTATGGCGCCGGAGAGAACGACCCGCATCAATAGGCCGGAAGAAGAGCCGGAACACCAGCACCCCGAGACGGGGGCTGAGAGTACCAGCGAAATTGAGGAGCCGAGGCCGGCAGGATTCGGAGCGCGCCTCCGACAACTGGTGGCTCAATCGAGACAGGGTGCATCGCATCCCAACATTCAACGCCAGCAGCTCAAACAGGATCGAACCAAGAGCTTTCTGATGCTGGCTGGCTCGATGGTCGTAATGGCCTTGATGTTCTTTGCCATGTTCTCGTCGCCGAGCAGCAGCCGCCGCACCAATAGCGCCCACCCCAACACGCCCAACCTGGGACGTGCTCCCGGGGACGAAAAAACTGCCGACGACGGCCATTCGGTAACGCCCCTACTCAACGCCGATACGCGCAATCCGAGCGATGCGCCGAGCGGAGTGACCGCCGAGGACGTCCACAACACAGCACGGCGTAGCGCGCTCGGTAATGCCAGTCCATCGTTCGGGCCCCCAGTTGCAACTCCGGTTCCCTCCACGCCCAGGCCGGCAACCAAAGACTACGCACTGAACCGGATCGATTTTCCGGCGGAACCGCAGCCCACTGTGCCGCCCCCGGCCCCGACGCTACCTGCACCGCTTCCGAAGCAGGAAAAGCTCGACAAGGCGTCGTTGGTATTCGTGCGTGCGTCCACCGGGTCTCGTGAGTCTACACCACCGGTCGGTTCGTCGCAGCCTGCAGTGCTCGAACGGAATCCTCAGTTTAATGCCCTGCCCGCTGGCACGCGTCTCGTCGCTCGGCTTGAAACGCCCGTCAGCACGGCCGTCAAGGCTCCGGTCGTCGCCGCGATTGAGTACAACTACGAGCGGGACGGGGAAATCGTGATCCCAGCCGGTACCAAGGCGTTCGGAGAACTCGATCAGGCCAATGATCGCGGATTTGTCGGGATTCGCTTCCATTCGATCCAGTTGCCGGACCAGATGGAAGCCAGGATCGAGGGAAGGTCGATGAGCCTTGAGTTTCAGCCGATGAAGGGCACCGTAACCGGAACGAATGCAGGAAAGCGCTTTCTGGTTCGTAGCTTAACCGGAATCGGAACGATCGCCGCGGCCACCGTCGGCGTCCGGAGCGGATTGGGTGTCAGCGATACCATCTCGAACAACGTCTTGCTGCGTGAGCGAGTCGCCAACAACGTCGCACTCGCCGGCGACCAGCAACTTACGGAACTCGCCTACCGCCAGAACATCGTGGTCACAGTCCCCGGAAACACCCGGTTTTATATAGTTCTCGCCAAACCTGGCGGTGAGCAGACCGCCCCTATTCGATCGGTACCGGCGAACAACCCTGGCGCGGTAGGCTTGGCGAACGCGGCGCTACCGAGTGTTCAGGAACTCCGGGAGTTGATGGAGTTGAAGAGCGAGCTGAGCCAGATGTACCAGCAGCAACAGCAGAAAGCATTTCCGCAAGCGACCTCGCAGGCGCCACAGCAAGAGTGAGGGCGGCGCCTCCTTGACTGGTATCGCGATTTACAAGTCGGGAATTCCGGGTTTTGCGCCGACTGGCCGATGGGATTAAAGTAGATCCCAGGAGAGTCTATGCCGGTCTGGCCCTCCCGAGGCTTTTGGTCGTCCCTGAACCTCCGCGGATTCCTGTGGATCGCGGTCGGGACGGTGTTTATCCTGAGTTTTCTTCTCTACTCACCTGAATCGACAACCGCTGGTGCACAGCCAGGTCCTATGGACTGGCTGTTTCGAAGCTGGCCTTCCCTGTTCGCCGCGGCCGGCGCCATGTGGCTGCTCCTCGCCGGCCCGGTCTTGGCAGCGCCCTCCTGGATGCAAAAAGGCTGCCGCGTCATCCTGGTGTTTTTTGTCTATTCGGGATTCCTGCACCTGCTACGGTGGGCGCCGTTCTGGACGATGATGCAGTCGCTCGGATTCACGAGCAAGAACAAGGAGACGGGTGTTCTTATTTTGGTCGCGACAATAGTATGGATGATCGCGACTGTTCGAGTCGTAGTGTCCGGAGGGCTGCGATTGCCGGCCTTTGGTCTCCGCACCCGTTTAGCAAGACCAACCGCGCGGGAGATGAAGACGACGCGGCCTACGGTAAGATTCGCGGATGTCGGTGGCTTGGAAGAAACGAAGTCTCAGATCCGGCAGCTTATCGAGACTCGGCTAAAACCAGGGAAGTTCAGCGAATACGGCGTGATTCGAAATGGAATACTGCTGCACGGTCCCCGAGGTAGCGGGAAGACGTTCCTTGCTGAAGCGACAGCTGGAGAGTTTGGGCTGAACTACTTCTACCTTTCGTCTCCCGCGCTGCTGAACATGTGGGTAGGAAACACTGGTTCCAACATCCGCGAGACGTTCGACGTGGCTCTCGCACGGCGACCGGTGCTACTGCTTATTGACGAGATTGATGCGCTAGGCGCAGTCAGAGACAGCGGATTCAGTCCGGGGACCGGCCATCGCGAATACAACAACATTACGATTCAGCTCATGCAGAGCATTGACCAGTATCGCAAGGCGCCGGGTTTGGTGCTCATGGCGGCCACGAACTTTCTGGACGGATTAGATCCGGCCCTGACACGTGAAGGGCGCTTCGATCTGCAAATCCGCTTGGATCTGCCCGATGAGCCAACGCGCATGCGCATCTTTGATGCGCAGCTATCGAGGAAGCCCTGGAAACGCTGTAATCTGGACGAATTCGCACGGCGTACACCGGGGGCAAGCGCGGCGAAGATCAAGTCTATCGTGGATCGCGCCGCTGCGTTGGCGGCCGAGGAGAACCGCCAGATCGAAGAGCGTGATCTTCGGTGCGCCCTGGATGAGACCGGTGGTAGGGATCGGCCTCTGTTCCCGCCGGTGGAATGGCACGATCTCATCGTTGAGGAAGAGGTAGAACGCGACCTTCGGACGCTGGTGAAACAGCTCAACGCGGGCTGGTCTAGTGTCAAAGGGATAACCGTCCCGACCGGCGTGGTCCTGAGCGGGCAACCTGGCACCGGCAAGACCATGATCGGGCGGCTAATTGCCACGGGTGCGGCTACTTTAGGGCGACGGGCAAGTAGGTATAAATTCAACGAGTTGGGGCCGATCAGCCTGTCTTCTGCTATCGCTTAGACCGGGGATATCCGAATAACCCCTGTTTTTGATTCAGTTTTGGCGCTTGGACGC
>DATMNI010000229.1:0-21628 GCA_035570275.1 Candidatus Acidiferrales bacterium
GATGGCGACGTAGCCTTCCGCCAACACAGCGGCGGCCACACCCCCATGCCCAACTGGCCGACTTTCCTGACCTTCGCCGGGCGCTACATCAGGGTCTTCGTGCAGTCACCGGATAAGTAAAAATATTGCATTTCGCCAGTCTGCCCGGTCGAAATCGCGGTTGAGGAGTGGGTGTTCGGACATTTCATACGCTAGACGATGCCACCCAGGTAATCAGCCTGCTAATCGAAGGCGTGAGCATTAGCCGTGTCGAGCGCTTCACTAAGATGCACCACACCACGATTCTGTCCTGTTGGTGCTGGCCGGTGAGCGGTGCGACCGACTGCTTTCCGAAAGAGTCCAGAGAATTCCGTCTGAGGACGTACAGTGCGACGAGATTTGGGGATTCGTCCAGAAGAAGGAAGCGCACAAGTGGCCGTGGGAAGCTCAAGATGACAAGAGGGGTGACGCCTACTGCTTCGTTGCAATCGAGCGGAACACGAAGCTCGTCCTGGCACACCGACTAGGCCGTCGCACCGACGCCGACACCCAAACGTTCATTAAGGATCTACGGCGTGCCACGGCTAATGGCCATGCGTCGGGTGACCCGGTTAACGAACGGATACTCGAAGAAATGGAAAAACTTGAAAGCTGCGTATGCTTTGCATTTTGCCTACTACAACTTCTGCCGGGTCCATTCGACATTGAAGATCACGCCTGCAATGGCGGCAAAGATCACCGACCATACTTCGGGCATTGGAGAATTGCTGACGGCAGTTTGAATTTCGGATTTACAAGTACGATATAATAAGGGGGATTTAAACAATATGAATGTCAACGCAATCCAAGTTGTGATTCTGATGTGCTGCCTTCCAATGTTTGCTCAAACTCGAAAGGCAGTTGCGCCGATTGTCCCGGCGTATTCACAAATTCCGTTCGACCCCACTTCTGTGCGGCTCCCGCTGCATTTTTTGGGAAACGACATCGTCCGATTGTACGAGGCTTACAAAGCTCTGCGTGCCGCCCAAAAGACCGAATACGAGACGACGGATCAATTCACAAAACGTATCGAGTTAGCAGAGGCTAAACTTCCGGGCAACGGGACGACTCCAAGCGTTCTGGCCTTTGTCGTTCCAGTAGTGTCAGAATATGACGCAGACGCACAGTTACTCAATGTAGGAGTGGAGTGCTCCAACCCTCATGGAGTGCAAAAGCATGTGTTGGGTTCAATTGGCGTCAAGAGACACAGATCAGATAGAACATACGTCGGGTCTAACGCATTTGGGGCTAAGGTCAATGTGGACGAAACTCACATCGTTAGTTTTCATATCGGTGTAGACAATCCAGATGATTATGTGATTGAGGGTGCGAAGAACCTGATTGTGTCGTCTCTAAAGAACACTCCAGACGAAGCCCGCAGAATCAAGAGTACGCTTTCGGCGCTGGCACTTTGTTCGATTGACCGTGGTGAAGAATCATCCGACGATTTCATCTTGAATGAAGCAACATTTGATAATCCTCATGAATATTGGGAGGAGATGGGTTTTTTAAATACGAAGTTGCTGGCGATTTGGTTCTTTGACTCATCTTCTGGCAAGATCTATGCGAAGGTCGAACCTACTAGCGTCGGTAAAGGGGGCGGAAAATGAGTTTGTGTGAATACTGCGACCAGAAAACTGGTTGGTTCCAGAGCACTCACCCGGCTTGTGTTGCCAAGGCTGGCAGCACGGGACAAGTTGTGAGGCAACTTGTCATTGACAAGGTGTGGGCTGGCGGTTCGCTTGCCGACATCACTTCAGGCGTAGCCAAACTCTCGAGCGACAATCGTGTTAAGGAGCAGTACGTTCGTGAAGCGATACTCGACGGCCTAAGCTTTGTGGCAGGCGAGATGGCCAAGAAGTCCCCGGTGTCGGACGACGAGTATAGGCGCATCGAACCAATACTGAGCGGGTATCAATACAAAGCCGACCCATCCAAAAAACGGTTTGGAACATTGGAGTTGAGTCTTAGCAACATGCTCTGGCAAGCAAGTAACAACATCCTGCCTCTTTGGGGCGATGCGCCTGCTTTCAATTTGCGTGCTGGTGAAGTTCTCTGCTTCCAGGCCGGTGGCGTGATCTATGCCGAAGAGAAGACGGTTTCGACAGGCAGGGGTTACGGTGGCTTGAGCGTGCCGGTTGGTCTTGGTATGTATGCCCACGTCGGTCAATCGCAAGCGCAAAAGGTTACCGGCCTGATGCCATTGGACGGCGGTCAACTGGCGATCACATCAGAGAATGTCTACTTCTCCGGTCAAAACACCACATTGCAGATTCCGCTTCGTCGGGTCATCCGCTACCAAGGGTACGTCGATGCCATCGGCATATGCGAATCACACGGCGCACCCAAGGTGTTTACATTCTACCAGAATTGCGAATTCCCAGATGGCCGATATATGAGGAACGCCACTGGTTATGACCTTGGTTGGTTTCTGTACCCATTTTTGACTGCGCTGACGACCCGGCTCATTCCGTAAGGATTATACAGGATTAAGCATGACCGAGAACCGATACCACATCCCGAAAGAAGCTGATCAACCTGTCGAGGATCGAATACGGCAGGCGACAAAGCAAGAACTTGAGAAATGGGCGAACGATTCAAATTGTTTCGATACGGAACTTTGCGCCGCTGAACTCGCTGACCGACAAAACCGCAGCGAACGTAAACAAGGATGGGACACTGTTTTCAAGAAGGAAGGGCAATTGCTAAACCGCAATCCCGTCGAAGGGCAATTGCTACCTGAACGGAAGTTGCCGTGGAGTACCAAAGGATCAGAGGAGCATTCATTCAATCCACGAACGGAAGTCTCAGCCGACGCCAAGTACATTGCCAGCCGGATCGTGAAGCACCTGTGGATCATTTTTGTCCTGTTGCCGTTCGTCGCTGCCGTGCTCTTGATGGTAGCTGGCGTTATCAAGTAGACCGACAAGCACCATCAAGCCGCCACGTCTGGAAGTCTCCGGCTGGCGGCTTTTTCTCGTTTAGGCGTTCCAAATTGACCAGCTTGACGAACTAAGAAACGGTGGGATAATTATTGAAGTTGAGGCATTAACGAATTGGCAATACTAACTACTACGGATAAGATAGAGGCCCTAAAGCGGCTGCGACTGTTCAACGAGAAGGCACAAGAATTGCGGAGTTATTCTTTCATTGAGAAGGCGCTTCATAAAGATGCCGGGGTCGAGATACATTTTGACGCTGAGAAGACGACCTTAGAGGCAAAGCGAGTTGGGGCAGATAACGAAGCAAGAGCCGCAATGTGTTTGGTGCTTCGGTTCTTCTTGCAGCCAAGAGATGGTGTCGAATTACATCAAGTCGCAGATCTGTACCAAACCCTTCCAATCAAGGACGAGGACAAACGTCTGGTATGCGACAACTTGAAGATCCTCGATGCTTTCCTTGATCGAAAGACTGAACCGGAACTTGCGTTGAATAATAACCCGATAACGTACGGTGAAATCATTGAAACGTTTCTGTATGGAGAGCAGGCCCACACAAATTCCGATAAGAGAGCGGTACTCGAAACGTGGAAGGAGATCCGTCCAGTGTATATTGTCCTTGAGAACTTCTTTGAGTACGCCGTCTGTGAAACCTTACGATACATTCTGTGGCTGTCAACAATGAACGTCGGCGCAATTAGAGCGCTAGAACAAACAACCTAACCAGTGTTGATGTTGTAGCAAAGGCTTCGAGTGCCGGGGTGCGCCCGGTGGCTGGGAAAGGACCGTTGCAAGAAAGGATAGCCGAGATAAAGCAATTAGGAATGTTCAATGACGATCCGAACTTGTTGGAGACGTGCAGCAGCCTACCTGGAAGCGCTACCAAATGCGGTGCGCTTGAGCGCAACGAACGCTTATTCAGGTGCTTGAATATTCATTCATGGCAACACAGACTTTAGGTCATTACCGGGGAGTGGGCGCCGCGACCGCCCCCGCAAACATCGGCCGCCGCCGTCGCTACAGTCCCAGCAAACGGCTGGCGTTGCCGCCGAAAATGGCGGCCTTCTCGGTCTCCGCTAGTTCCAATCCGCGAACCGTCTCCAGCATTCTGGGAATGCTGCCGATTTGATGCGGGTAATCGCTGCCTGCCAGAATGTGGTCTACACCGGCAAAGCCGATGGCCAGGTGGACGGCGGCCCGGTCGAAGTTCACGGTGTCATAGTAGAACTGCTCCAGATACTCGCTGGGGGGGCGCGGGATATGGGCGCGGCACTCGCTGAAAGCCTCAAATCCGCGGTCCAACCGCTCGGCCAGGTAGGGGATGGCGCCGCCCAGATGGCACAGCGCCCAGCGGATCCGCGGGAAGCGCTCCGGAATTCCGCTGAACACAATCTTGGCCGCGGCCAGGGTGGTGTCCATCAGAAAACCTACCAGCGGCATCAGCCAGAAATCCGTCATGGCCTCGACCCCCAGCGGATTTGTCGGATGAATGTAGAGCAGCGCGCCCAGGTCATTCGCCACCTCGTAGAGCGGCCAGAAGCGTGGATCGTTCAGCCCAACCCCGTTGACGTTGCTGAACAGCATGGCGCCGGCAAGGCCCAACTGGCGGCAGGCGCGTTCCAGTTCTTTGACGGAAGCTGCCGGGTCGTTCAATGGCAGCGTAGCCAGGGCGGTAAAGCGGCCGCGCTTGCTTTGGATCACCGCGGCGAAACAATCGTTCACCAGCCCAGCGAAGCGGGCAGCGGTGGCGGGCGCCTCCACGTGCGTGCCCGGCGTGGTCAAGGTGAGCACCTGGGTATCGACGCCGGTTTCGATCAGCACCTGCTCGCGATAATCGATGTCGCGGTGGCCGGGCACGGCGATGTTGTAGTCGCCGGGATAGTAGATTCGTGGATTGCCATCCTGGTCAATGGTCACTTCGACGGCGCTCGAACCGGAGCGCAGCGCGTCCAGGTAGGCCGGTGGGTAGTAATGGTTGTGAAAGTCAATGATGCGCATGGGCGGAGGCTATCTGGGTTTGCTAAGGCTGGACCGCTTCGGACGCACCCAGATCCAGTAAACAGGCAATCCTAGCACGACCAGCAGCAGTCCGTCGGCAGCCTTGCGCGGGTCGGCCAGGATCTGCACTACCGCCACCAGGATCGCGGCCACGGTGAAGGTAAGCTGGACCCACGGATATCCCCACGCGCGATACACCGGCGTGTAGCCAGGACGGCTTCGCAGGCGCATCAGCCCGATGGTCATCAGGGCGAAAAACAGCCACTCGGTGTAGATCACGCGGGTAAACAGGTCGCGATAAGTGCCGGTGGCCACCAGCGCGCACGACCAGACTGCCTGAATCAGAATCGCCCGGCCCGGCGTGCGGAACCGCGGGTGAACCTGCGCCAGCCAGCCAAAGGCCAAACCCTCGCAGGCCATGGCGAAATACGTGCGGGGCCCGGCCAGAATCACACCGTTCAGCACGCCGACCGCGGAGAGAATTACCAGCGCGGAAATAAAGGACGCGCCGCGCTGTCCGGCCATGGCGAAAGCGGCATCGGCCGCCACCCGCGTGGAGGAGGTCACGCGGTCCAGCGGGAGCAGGTAAAGGTAGGCTGCATTGAGCGCCACATAACACACGGTTACGGTGAGGGAGCCGATCAGCAGCGCCCGCGGAATAATCCGCGCCGGCTGGCGGGTTTCGCCGGCGATATAGGTGACCATGTGCCACCCGCCAAAGGCGAACAGCGCGGCGCTGACCGCCAGCACGAATTCGCGAAACGGCACCGGAGCGGGCGTGGCGGCAGCAGCGGCCAGGGCGGTATCTGTGCCGCTTCCTGGAGCGTTTCCGGGGCTGGGCGGCGCACCCAGAAAAAACACCATGCCGAGCAGAATCAGGATCACCGCAACCTTCGAAACCGTGACGACGGTCTGCAGCAGGCTGCCCTGCCGCACGCCGAGGTAGTTGATGAGCGACAGCAGCAGAATGGCGACGATGGCCACCGCGCGGATTCCGAAATCATCCAACTTGACGAAGTACCCCACATAGCGCGCCAGGATGACCGAAGAGGCAGCGATGATGCCGGAGTGCGCGCTCCAGAACATAGCCCAGCCCCACAGGAAGCCGCAGGCGGGCGACAGCGTTTCCTTCAGAAATACGTATACGCCCCCGGTTCGCGGAAAGGTGGCGGAGAGTTCCGCACAGACCAGCGATCCGAACAGGGTGAGAACGCCGGCAGCAATCCACACCGCCAACACCCCCGGCACATTGGGCACGTGGCGGTTAATCTCCGAAGGTTGCACGAAAATGGAGGCCCCTATGATGATCCCCACCACCATGGCGGTGGCGTGCAAAAGGCCAATGGGCCGCCGCAGCGGCGAACCTGGTTCGGGGGCCGGCAAGATGGGCAAAGTTTAGCACGGGGGCAAACCAGGAGGTACCAACGGGGGGGCAAACCAGTACCCTTTCCCGGGCAACCCCCTTTCCATTCCCCACGGAAACGGCGAAAATAGTATTGCGTTGAAAAAGCTCACAAAGCAACCACTCCCTAACGGTCATGGCTCTGATGACCCGGATTCGGGAACCGGTTCGCCGGAACCGACGGGTGCTTCGATAGAAAACCCGCGATTCACCGTCCTCGTAATCGACGATGAGTCACCTCTGCGCAACCTCATGATGCGGACACTGGAGGCCAGGGGAATCGATCCGATCGGAGCGGCGGATGGAGCCGAGGGCCTGAAAGCCTTCCTGGCCGGCCGCGAGAGCATCGACCTGGTGATCCTGGATTTGCTGATGCCCGGGATGAGCGGCCTCGATCTCGCCGCGGAACTGGAACGCCGCCGGCCCGGACTCAAGATCCTCTACATCTCGGGCCTTGGCGCCAGCATCGCAATGGATAGCATCGTGCGGGAGTCGGCCGACCGGGTGCTGCTGAAACCCTTCACGCAACAGGCTCTGCTGGAGCGGGTAGTGCACCTGTTGGCGATGGACAAAGTGGGCTCCACCCAGGCCACCCGGAGGTGGAGTCGCGAAACCGCGTAGTTTGGGTGGGCCTGAAACCCAGTGATCGCATAGGGGCGGCGGTCACTCGCTGCCCCCGCCACACCACCCTGCGTACGGGAACGTACACAATGGTGAAGAAACCCGCGAGAGTGGCCAATCCGTTTTATCCCGCGCGCGTAAGCCCAGGTCTCTGCACGGCGATTTGCGGAAGCAGTTCGCCCGAAACATCGGTCAGACGCATGTTGCGGCCGTTGAAGTAGAAGGTCAGCCGTTTGTGGTCGATGCCCAGCAAGTGGAGCAGCGTGGCATGCAGATCGTGGTTGGTCACTGGCTGTTCGTCCGCCTTGTAGCCCAGATCGTCAGTGCGGCCGATGTGCTGCCCGCCCTCAATGCCGGCGCCCGTCATAAAAACGGTCATGGCGCCAGGGTTGTGGTCGCGGCCCACACCGCGCTGCGAAATCGGCATGCGGCCGAACTCGCTGTGCCACATCACTACGGTCTCATCCAGCAGCCCGCGCCGCTTCAGATCGGTGATGAGCCCGGTGATCGGTTGATCCACCTCTCGCGCATGCCGCCGGTGGTTGGTGGAGATATTGGCGTGGGCATCCCAGGTGTCTTCGCCGCTCAGGTATGCGCCGTTGATCACCTGCACGAAGCGCACGCCCCGCTCGATCAGGCGGCGGGCCAGCAGGCACTGCCTCCCGTACGGGGCTGAGGCCGGGTCATCCAGGCCGTACAGTTTTTTGGTCTCGTCGCTCTCTTTGGCGATGTCGACGGCTTCGGGCGCGCAGGCTTGCATGCGATACGCCAACTCATAGGAGGAGATGCGGGCCGATAGCTCCGAGATCCCCGGATATTTCTCGTCGAAGCTCTCATTCAGCTTCGCCATCTGATCCAGGCGAGCCCGCTCCCGGTCCGGCGTCATATAGCCCGAAGGCGCCGAAAGATCCAGGATGGGATCGCCCTTGGACCGGAACACCGTGCCCTGATAGGCAGCCGGCAGGAAACCCGCTGCCCAGTTTGGAGGTCCGGCGTAGGGTGCGCCCTTCTGATCCAGCAGGACGACGAATCCCGGCAGATTCTGATTCACGCTGCCGAGGCCATAGGTGATCCACGAGCCCACGCTCGGAAATCCCATCTGGACCGATCCTGTGTTCCACTCGTAGTGTGAAATCACGTGGTCGTTGGAAGTCCCCTGGCAGGAGTGAACGAACGCCAGGTCGTCCACCAGGGTGGCGATGTTGGGAAAGATTTCCGAGACCCACGCGCCCGACTTTCCGTATTGCTTGAAGCTGAACGGGCTCTGCATGAGAGGTCCGGGATAACCTTGCCGCACTTTGATTTCGCCCTTGCCCTCCATCGGCAGGCGGTTGTACTTCTCCAGGGCCGGCTTGTATTGGAAGGTGTCGAGGTGGCTCACCCCGCCCGACATGAACAGCGAGA
Organism: Candidatus Acidiferrales bacterium; assembly: GCA_035570275.1. GTDB lineage: Bacteria > Acidobacteriota > Terriglobia > Bryobacterales > Bryobacteraceae > DATMNI01. The sequence goes on from DATMNI010000229.1 coordinate 8,383, forward strand.
TCACGGCTTTGGCCCGCGGCTTGAAATGCGGAGGCTTGGGCACGAGCGGCGAGCCAGCCGCGTCGGAAGTGCTTAAACAAGCCGCCGGTGCGGGCGTTGTGTCGGCTGCCAACAACCGATCCTGACTCAACAAATCGATCAGGGCCAGCCCGCCGATTCCCATGCCGGCTTCCATCCAGAACTGCCGCCGAGACAGGAACGTTCGTTTCGGGTTGTGGTCGCTGGTGCTATCGATAATGCCGCTCATAATTTCCTATTGAAGGTACACAAACTCATTCAGGTTGAGGACCACGTGCGCCAGGTCCGTCAGAGCCGCCTGGTCTGCACCGGAGTCCGCGCCGGAGCCCGCCCGCGGACTCATCTGTTTCTTCAGGAACGCCACATTGCTTTCGAGTTCCCTGGGAGCCGGTTCGCGGCTGAAGGCGATGCGATACATGGTCTTCACCTGGCTTGCGGGATCAGTGCCGGCTTCTGTCAACACCCGCCTGGCGAAGCGATCGGCCCGAATCAGCGTGAACTCATTGTTCAACATGGTGAGCGCCTGGGTCGGAACCGTGCTCACGGTCCGCCGCTCGCAGGTGATGTTGAGGTCGGGCAGGTCGAACACCTCGAACATGGGATATTTCAGGCCCCGCTTGACATAGGCATAGACGCTGCGTTTCCAGGTGTCCGGCCCTTCCTTGGTCAGATCCCATACGCCGCGCGGCTGGTCCGCCCGCACCGACACAGGAATGGACGGGAAGAACGGCGGACCGCCGGCTTCGCGGTTCAAATCGCCGCTGGCGTCCAACATGACATCGCGGATGATTTCGCCTTCCAGACGGCGCACCGGAAACCTCCACAGGTAGACGCCGGTCGGATCCTTCTCCAGGTCCGTGGCCTGGTAGAAAGCCGAGGCCATTTTGTAGGTTTCCGAGGTCATGATCAAGCGGTGAATCTGCTTGACGCTCCAGCCCTGGCGCACGAATTCCGTGGCCAGCCAGTCGAGCAACTCGGGATGCGACGGCGCCATCCCCATCCTGCCGAAATTGCCGGGGGTGGCTACAATGCCGCGTCCGAAGTGCCACCCCCAGATGCGATTTACCATGACCCGCGCGGTAAGCGGATTGTCCTTGGAAGCGATGGCCTCCGCCAGCGCGCGGCGGCGTCCGCTGGTCGAGTAATCCGTCCGGTTCGGCGGATGAGCCGCCGCCGGAGGTGGCGTTCCATTCGCCGACGGCGTTGGGTTCGACAGCACTTTGAGGAAACCGGGTTGGACCAGGAAGGTCTTTTCATCGGCCTGAAGGTCATCGCCGGTGGCTGCGAAATATAGCGGCGGCGCCTGGTATGCCTGTCCGGGTTCGGGGACAAAGCAGCACTTCACATCGTAGACAGGCCGCCCGGTTCCTGGAATGTGCGAGTCTCCCTGCCCATCGGGCGCGAGCCGGTAATCGCCATCGCGCACGCCATCCGCCGTGGGCAGCGGAGGCGGCAACTGGTCCACAATCGCCTGGATCTTCGCCTGCAATGGCGCACGCCGCGCCTCGTCCTCCTTGCTGAGCGGAAGCGGGCGCGCATAGCGGTTGTTGACAACCCCGAAGACATCCTCGGCTTTCACCCTGGCTCTGGCTTTGGCGGATGCCTGCAGGTCAACTGTGATCATATCGGGATTGGCATCCTCGGGGTTGATCAACACCTGGGCCACCAGCAGTTTCTGCCCCGGCGTTCGTTCGGCTTCGGGCGTCCTGATCGCGGCCTGAATATCCGGGGGAAAAGTCTTCAAAGCGTTCTGAATCTGCTGCTCCCTCTGCCTGGCCCGGTAGGGCGCCTCGATCCGGGCCACCTCCTGCTGGAGCGGGGTGATCTCTTTTTCCAGTTGCCGCTTGATTCTTTCGTATTCATCGACCTGGGCCTTCGGCGCCAGCGGGTGGTCGTAATCCACGTAACCCCAGAAGGCCGCCATGGAGCGGTAGTAGTCCAGGCGCGTGATCGGATCGAACTTGTGATCGTGGCAGCGGGCGCAGTTCACCGACAGACCCATGAACCCCTGATAGGTGGTCCGGATCATGTCGTCCATGTAGTCGTAGCGGTAGGTTGTATAATTCTTCTCGCGGAATCGCACGCGCGGACCAATGCGATAGAAGGTGGTCGCAGTCAGGCTGTCATACGTCGGCTGGTCGAGTTCGTCGCCGGCCAGGTGCTCGATCACGAACTGGTCGTACGGCTTGTCCTCATTGAACGCCTTGATGACGTAATCCCGATAGCGCCAGGCATTGTCCACCGTGAGATCGTACTCGAAGCCGGAACTGTCGGCATAGCGAACCACATCGAGCCAGTTGCGCCCCCATCGTTCGCCGTAATTGGGAGACGCCAGCAGCCGCTCAATCAGATTGTCATAAGCTTTGGGCGACGGGTCCTGGACGAACGCATCCACTTCGGCGGGAGGCGGCAGCAGGCCCACCAGGTCCAAATACGCCCGGCGGATGAGGGTCCGCCGATCAGCCTCGGGCGCAGGCTGCAGGCCCTTGTCGTCCATCGCCTTGCGGATGAAGGCATCGATGGGGTTGCGGCGCCAGCGGGCATCGCCGACCGCGGGCGCGGGATAGCGCACGGGCTTCTGAAAAGCCCACCATTGGCGGTCCTGATCGGTGATCGGCTTCTCCTTGTAGCCGCTATAAGTCGAGGCGGAAGCGGGGGTCGCTGCGGAAGTGGGAGTCGATTCGGCAGTGGGCGCAGGCGCGGAGGCGGCCCATTTGGCGCCCTGGTTGATCCAATCCCTAATCAGCCCGACTTCCTCGGGGTTCAACGCCGGCACGGGCGGCATGGGCATGATGGGTGCTTCCAAGCCGGCGACCCGCTTGTAGAGCAGGCTTCCCTCGGCGTTCCCTGGAACCAGGGCTGGACCATGGGTGCCGCCCTTGAGCATGCCCTCACGGGTGCGAAGGTCCAGACCGGACATGCGAAGCGTTGGGCCATGGCACTGGAGACACCGCTCCACAATGGGCAAGACTTCTTTGTCGGACACCTCTTTGCTGGACACCTGTTTGTCAGACACCTGGCGATTCTGAGCCAGGCAATAGACAGCGATGCCGAGAACCGCGACTCCGCGGAGGCTCCGTGCAACTCCGATGGCTTTCCGCAACATGGCTGATGGCGCCTCCCTGACGGTCCGGCCGTGCCACCTTTAACCTAAAGATGTAAACATTATACTCCCGTGTTCGAAGATATTCGAGCTGGAGTGGCGCGCTAGCAGATGCGCACGCCACCCACTTTCCTGGCCCTGTTGCCCCTTGGAGCCGGACCGAACGACGCTTACTTAACGCAATGAGCCTTCTCTACCGGAGACAAGGCGGTAAGCACGCTGAGGTTCGGGTAGCTGTAGCCTTTTTGCCCGTCGTGCTCAAAACCCTCCTCCTTGAACTCGAACCACGGCAACAGAGCTTCATTCTGCGGATGGTACGTGAACCCGTTCATTGTGATTGGAAAAGTAGCGTTCGGCAGGTCTTCAATCACGTCTCCGACCTCCAGGTTGTCCTGGCAGTTGCCGTTGGGTGAAAGCCACCAGGGGGTGATGTTATGTACTCCGTCGAAGGCGACAAAGGGATCGGCGAACGTTTCGGCGATCTCGTGGCTCAAGGCCGTGATGTCTGTAAATGCAGCGCCCAACACGCCCGGGCTGACCCAACTGGATTAGTTCATCACGTAAAAGCGGTTCTGATTGCCGTTGCTCGGGATGCCGGGTTCGAAGTCGAACGAGTGGAATCCGACAATGCAACAATGGGCGGGAGTCCCATTGAACAGAAACGCGTTCGGGAACAGCAGGGTGGAGATGTCCTGAGTCGTCATGTCGCCCGCCAGTTCCGCCGCGCCGATCGGGGTTCTCGCATCGCTTGCAGTGAACGGAAAATTTCGCGGAAAGAGTAGAGTATCGAAGGTTATACTATCGATCAGCACGAATACACAGCATGTGCCATCCGCATTCCGCAGGAAGCGGTATGTGCAAAAACCTCCAACCGATCCGCATGTTTTGTCTTGGTTGATCGTCATGACGCGGGGCGTTTTGACAGACGGTTTCAGCAGGGTATGCCAGTCGTCCTCTGCCTGGTCGCCGAAGGACGCCCGCTGAATCGCGTCCGTGATCTGGGTCGGATCGTCGCTACTGCACTTTACCGCTCGCGCCGGTAGCGCCGAAACCGGCCTCGAAAATGGTCGGCGGGCGGTGCGAGGCCGAGATCAACGCGGACCATGGCGAGGAAGTACTGGACCCGTGTTTCTCCAATCGGATCGCCGCGCCTACCTTACAATAAAAGACCATGCCCCTGCGCCTCCGCCTGGAGCACTACTTCGAGTTCAAACAACTCGGCGCCGATTGGAAGACCGAAATCCTGGCCGGGTTCACTACCTTCATGACGATGGCGTATATCGTCTTCGTGAACCCCGCCATCCTGCACGAAACCGGCATGCCGCTGGCCGCCGTAACCGCGGCCACGTGTCTCTCGGCCGCAGTCGGCAGTTTCCTCATGGGCGGATTGGCCAGGTACCCTATCGCGCTGGCTCCCGGCATGGGGCTCAATGCATATTTCACTTACTCCGTGGTGAAGGGGATGGGCATTCCCTGGCAAGCCGCACTGGGCGCCGTGTTCCTCTCGGGCGTGGCGTTCCTTCTGCTGACGCTGCTGGGGGTGCGGCAGCTCATCATCTCCGCCATTCCGTTTGAACTATACGCCGCGGTAGCCGCGGGGGTCGGGCTGTTCATCGCGCTCATCGGGTTTCGCAACTCCGGCATCATCGTACCGAATGCGGCCACCACCGTCACCTTGGGCAACCTGAATGACAAGGGCACCGCGCTGGCGCTATTCGGCGTGCTGCTGATTGCCGCCCTGCTGGCATGGCGGGTGCGGGCGGCCATGCTGATCGGCATTCTCGCCACCACGCTGATTGGCCTGATTACCGGCGTGGCCAAATGGGCGCCCCAATCTTACAGCCTGAGCGACCTGGCCGCCACCGCCGGGAAATTGGACGTCGCGGCCACGCTGCGCATCGGCTTCCTGGAAATCGTTTTTGTGTTCCTGTTCATCGATATGTTCGATAACATCGGCACGCTGGTGGCTGTCGGCAAGAAAGCCGGCCTGTTCAACCGGGCGCACGAAATTCCGCGCGTCAACCGCATTCTGTTCGCCGATTCCATCGCTACCATTGTGGGCTCTCTCACCGGCACTTCGACGGTGGTGAGCTATATCGAAAGCGCCGCGGGCGTGGCTGCTGGGGGCCGCACGGGCGTCACCGCCATCGTGACCGGCCTGCTTTTCTGCGCCGCCCTGTTCGTGGCGCCGGTGGTCGGCGCCATTCCGGCCGCGGCCACGGCGCCGGCGTTGATCATTGTCGGCAGCCTGATGATCTCGGTGGTGGCGGAAATCGAGTGGCACGATCCGGAAATCGCCATCCCGGCGTTCCTTACCATGATGACTATTCCCCTGACCTTCAGCATCGCCAACGGCTTGGCCTTCGGCTTCACGGCCTTCACGCTGCTGAAGGTGGCGCGCGGAAAGTTTCGTGAAGTGAACTGGGTGGTCTATTTGCTGACGGCCTTGTTTATCGCGCGGTTTGTGTATTTGTCGAAAGGATGAAAGAACTTTGCCGCAAGCTGGCATGTCGCAAGAAGCGCGGGCGATCATCGACAATCTGAAGGCTCAAGCCAACCCGGTGAATGTGGCTGGAATGGCTCGCTACGGCATCAGCACGCAGGGCACGCTCGGAGTGCCGGTGCACGCCTTGCGCAAGTTGGCGAAGCTGGTGGACCGCCGCGCGGTTCGCGCCAACCACGAACTGGCGGCGGAGTTGTGGGCTTCGGGCATTCACGAGGCGCGGATTCTGGCGACGATAGTGGACAACCCCGACCTGGTGACCCGCAGCCAGATGAACCGGTGGGCGCGCGATTTCGATTCCTGGGACGTCTGCGACCAAGCCTGCCAGAATCTCTTCCGCCGTACTCCATTCGCCTTCGAGAAAGCCGCCGAATGGGCGCGCGCCAGGCCCGAGTTCGTCCGCCGCGCCGGATTCGCCTTGATGGCGGGTCTGGCCGTGAAAGCCCCCGTGAATAGCAGGGACGCACCCGACGCCGCCTTCGAAGCCTGGCTGCCGCTGATCGCCGAAGCCGCGACCGACGATCGCAACATGGTTAAGAAGGCCGTCAACTGGGCCCTCCGCGCCATCGGCAAACGCAACCCGCGCCTGCGCCGCCAAGCCGTGGCCGCCGCGGAAGAGATAGGGAAACTGGATTCGCGGGCGGCCCGCTGGATCGCCAGCGACGCCCTTCGGGAACTTGTGGGGCAGGTTGGCAACCTGCGGCGGATTGGCAATCCGCCTGGCGCGGGCGGTTGAACAACTGCCACGCCAGTGTCGCGGGCGCGCGTGGCAAGCCCGCGTGGCAAGATAGCTACTGGAGGTAATCATGTCGAAGATGCGAGCGGTTCAGGTCTCACGTGCGGGTGGACCGCTGGAACTGGTGGAACGGAATATCCCCGAGCCCGGCGCCGGGTGGGTGCGAATCAAGGTCCAGGCTTGTGGAATCTGTCACAGCGATTCGGTCGTTGTGGAGGGTCTCATTCCCGGAATTCAGTACCCGCGCATTCCGGGCCACGAGGTGGTCGGAGTCATCGATGCCGTGGGCCTGGGTGTTGCCGGCCTGGCGGTTGGCCAGCGGGCCGGCGTCGGCTGGCATGGCGGCAATTGCGGCTACTGCAATTCGTGCCGCCGCGGCGACAGTTTCGCCTGCGAAACCGTCACCGCCGTCACCGGTGCCACCTACGATGGCGGCTATGCCGAATACCTGGTGGCGCCCGCCAGCGCCGTGGCCAAGGTGCCCGACGACCTGTCGTCCGTGGAAGCCGCCCCGTTGATGTGCGCCGGCGTTACCACCTTCAATGCCCTCCGCAACAGTGGAGCCGGGCCCGGCGATTTGGTCGCGGTCCTGGGTCTCGGCGGCCTGGGCCATCTCGGCGTTCAGTTCGCCGTGAAGATGGGTTTTCGAACCGTAGGCATCGCGCGCGGCAAAGACAAGGAACCGCTAGCCCGCCAGTTGGGCGCGTGGCGCTACATCGATAGCCAGGCGCAGGACCCTGCGGCGGAACTGCAAGCACTGGGCGGCGCCAAGGCCATCCTGGCCACCGTGACCGCCGCCGAGGCCATGAACGCCACGGTGGGCGGCCTGGGCGCCAATGGAACCATGATGGTGGTGGGCGCCGCCGGAGACCTGACGGTCTCGCCCCTCTTCCTGCTGTTTGGAAGCCGGTCGGTGAAGGGCTGGTACTCCGGCACGTCGATCGATTCCCAGGACACCCTGGGTTTCAGCGTCCTGACTGGCGTGCGCTCCATGAACGAGGTCTATCCGCTGGCACAGGTGGCCGAAGGCTACGAGCGAATGCTCAGCGGCAAAGCCCGCTTCCGCGTGGTGCTGAGTATGGGATGAGAGCTTTCAGCGGTCAGCTATCAGCGGTCAGCTTTTACAGCGGCGCTCAGCGCCGTAGGCGCAGTCCGGGGCTGAAAGCTGATAGCTGATAGCTGACAGCTCAATTTGCGGCGCGCGCCCGCCATCCGTAGAATAAAAATAATGCCCGACAGTTCCGAAGAGTTCTACAGAATTCAGAAGCTGCCTCCCTACGTGTTCGCCGTCATCAACGAGATGCGGGCCAAGGCGCGGGCGGCAGGGATTGACGCCATCGATCTCGGAATGGGGAATCCGGACGGCGCCACCCCGCGCGCCATCGTCAACAAGTTGATCGAGGCCGCGCGCAATCCGCGCAACCACCGGTATTCGCAGTCGCGAGGTATCCCCAGGCTGCGGGAAGAGATTACGCGGCGCTATCTGGCCAACTACGGCGTTGAACTGGACCCCGACACGGAAGCCATTGTCACCATCGGCGCCAAGGACGCGCTGGCCCACCTGCTGTTCGCCGTGGTGGGCCCTCGGGATGTGGTGGTTTCACCGAACCCCGCCTACCCTATCCACCAGTACGGCGTGTTGATGGCCGAAGGCTGTGCCTGCATGCTCCCCATGCCCGACGCGGCCACGTTTCTGGAACGGCTGCATCATCTCTATCGCACGGCTGACAGGAAGCCGACGCTGCTGCTGATCTCCTTCCCGCACAACCCTACGACAACTTGTGTGGACCTGGACTTCTTCCGCGAGATCGTCCGCCTGGCGCATGAGCACGGAACCTTGGTGGTCCACGATTTCGCCTATGCCGACCTGGGCTTCGACGGCTACAAACCGCCGAGCATCCTGCAGGTCCCGGGCGCCAAAGACGTGGCGGTGGAGATTTTTTCGCTGTCGAAGAGCTACAACATGGCCGGTTGGCGCGTGGGCTTCTGCCTGGGCAACCCGAAGATGATCGCGGCCCTGGCCCGGATCAAGAGCTACCTGGATTATGGGGTGTTCCAACCGGTGCAGATCGCGTCGATCATCGCCTTGCGGGAGTGCGAAGAGGATACGAAAAAGATTTGCGCCGTGTACCAGAAGCGCCGCGACGTTTTGGTGACGGGCCTGGGGCGCGCCGGATGGCCGGTGGAAAAGCCGCGGGGTTCCATGTTCGTGTGGGCGGCGATTCCAGAGCGATACCGGCAGATCGGATCGCTGGAGTTTTGCAAGCTGCTGCTGGAGAAAGCGCTGGTTGCGGTTTCGCCGGGCATTGGGTTCGGTCCCATGGGCGAAGGCCACGTGCGCTTCGCGCTGGTGGAGAACGACCAGCGCATCCGCCAGGCCACGCGGGCCATCGGCCAGTTCTTGAAGGAGTAATTTCCGTAAATTGTGGGCACGGTTGGAAGGGGCACTCCTGATATCATCCACGGTATGCGAGGCGGAATCCCTAACACGCGCATGGAGCAAATTCAGGCCGGATTGCCTCGCTCTTTGGAGCTTCGAAATCTAAATCCTCGTGTGCAAAACCCATTCGTTGCATTAGGTGCTGGACCCGCGAAGTTCCGAGCGTGCGTGCGGCTTTCTCAAGGCTGGCACATGCTTAACGAGGCACGTAGTGCGTTGATTGAAGCCGAAGCCTGCAAGGTGTTCTATGAGGAGTGTGAACCCAACGCTGCCGAGGCCGCCTATCGGTGCGGTTTTATCTGGATGATTCAGCACTGCGGCTCTGTTCGAGCTGTGAGCATCTGCTTCAGTGCATCACTTCCTATTGGGACCTAAGCCTTCCCAAGTCAGGCACCCTGCTCAAAAAGGTCATCACAGCAGCGGAAAAATCGAATTTGGCACACGTGAGTCGTGCTGTAACGGACGGCCTGCGGGGACTGTCGACAGACTGGGAAGAGTGCAAGAAATATCGCAACGACTGGGTTCACAATGAGCGACCGGGTATAGAAGGGCTGGATTGGGAGTATTCGTTTAAGGCGTTTCAATCGTGGAACGAGAGTGGCTTACCACCGGATATCCTGAAGTTCCTGGGATTTCCGGCTAAAGCTTCAGGAAAATCGGCCGGAGTGGGAACGGGCCGCAAGATCGACGACCTTCATCGCGTCGTCAGAAATGCTTACTGCCAACTCTTCGGCGTCTACGAACGCTTGGCCCCATTACTCAATTGACCTTACGCCATGCACACCGCCGCCGTTTTTCGTTCTGTTTATCCCCAACGCCCCGTTCCCGAGCCGAGGCTCGACATGGGGTCATTGCACCGCGATGGTAACCGTGTTCGAAGCTGCACTTCCGATCGAGATCTCGACGGGGACACCACCGCCTTTAGGTGACCCTGCCGGCACGAGCGCGTCCACTTGGTACTCGCCCACGGACCCGGGCGCCAGCCCTGAGAAGAGCACAAGTGCCGGCACACCGCCGATCACCACAGTCGGATTTGTGGTGGTAAGCGAGAGCGGATTACTCAGGGCAGACGAGCCACTCGGTGGCTGGTTGGTCACCGCCCCCAGACCGGTGCAGTAAATTTGGATCACAGTGCTACCCGCGGTCGCGGGGCTCGAGGAATCGACTAGGCGGTAGGATGAATCGAGAATTGCGCCCTGGCCACTCCCTCGGGCATTCATGCTGAAGATTCCCGGCGCGAAAGGCGCGAGGTTCAGGGTCTGAACAGCACTCGTCTGGCCGCTTATCGATGCTGAAAGAGAAGTCTGCGATTGTCCAGCTAGCTCCCAAGGGATTTGGAAGTTCACTTGGCCGCTCGAGGCAGCGAATAGAGGTACCTTTAGTCCGTCGCCGACCTGCATCGAAAGCCCGGCAAGACTGTTGGGAAGCGGCGAACTCGCGGCCGTCGACAACGAATTTAGGAGAAAACTTCCGTAGACGGTGGCGATACTCCCTGGAGCCATTGATCCAGCTGCGGAACTAGCTGCGTTCACGATCCCGCCAGGGTTTATCGAAGGCACGGGAATGCCGTTCTGTTGTGTGACTTCCACTGAGCTGTTCGCGATAGAAATAGTTGCCGTGCGGGCTGCACCGGGGTTGGCCGCAACAGCGAGGGGAATGGCGGCGGAAACAGTACCGAAGGTAGCGCTTGAAACAGTGATCCAGCTGGGTAAGCCCGAGACCTCCCACGGACAGTTTGCAGCGGTTTGGATGGCGACGGTCAAATTGCCGCCAGCGGCGGTAGCCTGCAACGAGGCGGGTGCGACAGAGTAACTGCAAGAGGGGTTAGTAGGCGTCAAGATACGGATTCGGTTATTACTGGTATCCGCGATGTACAGGTTGCCAGCGGAGTCCACGGCGACTCCATAGGGACCGGCCAATTCGGCGCTGGTGGCCGGGCCGTTGTCGCCACTGAAGCCTCCAAGCCCATTTCCCGCGACGGTGGTGATTACTCCGTTCGAGACCTTGCGGATTCGGTGGTTAACAGTGTCGGCGATGAAGAGGTTGCCGGCGGAGTCCACGGCGACGCCTTCGGGATTGTTCAACTCCGCGCTAGTGGCAGGGCCGTTGTCGCCGCTGAAGCCTGACGTCCCGTCTCCTGCGATGGTGGTGATCACCCCATTGGAAACCTTGCGGATTCGGGTGGCTGGGGTGTAACCAATCTCCGTGATGTAGAGATTGCCGGCCGAGTCTACGGCAACGCCTTGGGGTCCGGCCAACTGGGCGCTGGTGGCCGGGCCGTTGTCGCCGCTGGAGCCAAACGTCCCGTTTCCCGCGACGGTGGTGATCACCCCGTTGGAAACCTTGCGAATTCGGCCGTCACCGAAGTCCGCGATGTAGAGATTGCCGCCGGAGTCCACGGCAACACCTGCGGGTCCTGCCAACTGGGCGCTAGTGGCCGGGCCGTTGTCGCCGCTGGAGCCAACCGTTCCATTTCCCGCGACGGTGGTGATAACCGCGTTCGTGACCTTGCGGACCTTGCCGTCACCGAAGTCCGCGATGTAGAGGTTACCGGCGGAGTCCACGGCGACACCCTGGGGACTTCTCAACTGCGCGCTAGTGGCCGGGCCGTTGTCGCCGAGCGGAGTGCCGGTGAACCCAGATGTCCCGTCGCCGGCGACAGTGGTGATCACCCCGTTGGAGACCTTTCGGATTCGGTTGTTAAAACCGTCGGCGATGTAGAGATTGCCGCCGGAGTCCACCGCGACTCCGCTCGGTCTGTCCAACTCGGCGTTCGTAGCCGGGCCATTATCGCCGCCGAATGTGCTGATTTCCGACGAACTCTGCGTGCCGTTCCCGGCAATGGTGTAAATCGTGTAAGCTTGAGGATTGGTACCAATGGTTGGCTTAGTCACTGTTAGGGCGACATTGACATAGAGATTACCATCGGGGCTAGTGATGGTAACAAGACCGGAATAAGCGCCCGGAGGAAGCCCGGATGGATGAACGGCTACGCTTAGGGGTGCAACCGCCGGGAGTTCATTGATCGGGCCGCTGAGCGGGTTCACTGTCAGCCATGATGCGCTGGTTGATGCCTGGAATGAAGTGATGATCGGGCACTGGCCGGGTCCGGTTAGTGTGCATGGATTGATGTTCGTTGCTCCCAGCCCCTTGGGTGCTGGGTCTTGGCTTCCGACTTGATAGGAGAATGTAGCAGTCTGGGTAGTGCTCGCGTTCAGGTACTGATCAACCCACCTATTGCCTGCCAACCCGGGACTGGGTGCGCTGGTTACAACTAGAACGATGGCCACGCTTTGCGAACTCCAGCCCGAAAAGATAGGGATAAAAGTGACAGCGCCGTTGTAGGTGCCGGGATTGAGACCAGCCGGATTTACGTAGACGTCAAAAGTCGTGGGCGACAGTTCTAAATAAATACTGGTCGACGGATTCACCGAAAGCCAATCACCGCCGTACCCCCCGATCCAGCACGACGCGCCGGGTGCCGAAGCATTGAATGCTTGAGACGGTGGGATAGTGCCTCCGCTCTGGTAGGTGAAGTTGAGCACGTTGGGACTGACTCTGATCACAGAAGTGGCGCCCAGAGCTAACTGTGCGAACAGGATGAGCACTAAAGGGCATACTGCCGCCCAAAATGATCGCGCGTCGGCATATTTAGGCACATCAGATCTGATTAGCATGTTGGTAGCCCATTATACCCCGATCAGGAATAGCAGGCAGCAGGAGTGGCCGCCGGGCCGCCGAAGGGACAGAGAACAGTAAGGGAGAATCCACGTTCTCATGGCTAGGTAGCATGGAAATCTGGGTAGTGGGTCAGTGTGAAGCGACTACGGGCCGATGGGATGGAACACGGAGTGAATGGTTGGCGGAGATCATGCTTGAAGGAGTGCCGTGCGATATGATACAATCCGAGAGGCCCTGAAGGAGCCTGCTAGAACCTAAGATGCCAAAGAAAATTGAGCCTTGCGAGGTTAAAGCACCGCGCGGCCTAAAGATGAAAACCGGTAAAGCCTGGAGGCTTATCACCCCAGGAGGAAGAGCATTCAAGGCCACTCTCGTTAGGCGGCTGAGTATCGGCGATGAAATCGTCGCGATATTCCGGGTATTGCGCGTAAAGGGCTGAGCCGGATTGTCAAGAGGTTAACTTCAAACTTACCCACTACCGGAATCTCGGGCAACGGAACAGAAAGCTCGGTTAAAGGCGTTTAGGGGGCGATTCGGACGGGCTCGGTAGTGACCACCCGTCCCCGTGCTGAACCGCTCCGACAATGAACCGGCAGACTACCCCAGCAGATTCAGGCGCTTGATCTCCCCCCTTTTATCTCACCTCGATCGCCCCGAACACCACTCCTAAGTCCCGCGGATCCGACGCCGGCCGGAACACCCGGCCCACTTCCACCACCACGTGAATCTCGGGCTTCCCCACCAAGCCGTCCGGCAGCGCAAAAG
>DATMNI010000230.1:0-9556 GCA_035570275.1 Candidatus Acidiferrales bacterium
TGCATGGGTGATTAGCAAGGTGATCGTAGCAGAAATGCGGGTGCGGGGGTTCAGCCCTTCACTGCGCGACGGAACCTGGCCAAGCGTCGGCACACGCCCCACGGGGATTTTGCGCGATTTCATGGAGCGGAGTGTCACGGGAGGAATCCGCTGGGCCGCTCCCGAAGCTTCCCAGATGGCGACTTCACGGGCCTTTGCCACGTTTGCGGCCCGGGCGAGATCCAACGAAGCAGGCACACTCACGTTGCGTAAAGGGCAGGGTTTTGCAACGTCCCGAAAGGGTTCCTATCTGCGACCGCTTTCCGCGAAGATTGGCGCGCAAGCTGAAATGCCTGGACGTGACCCAAAGCGGACTTTACGCGTCGGCGCAGTCCGTCGGGCGAGTCGCGCGATTAAGCGGGAACGTACGCCAACCTAATCACGTCCTCGGCAACGAGATCGCTGGTCACAAGACGGAGCGGCGGCCGAGGGCCGGAGAAGAATGGCTTGCCGCGACCAAGTACGATGGGGTGGAGGTAAAGTCGATACTCATCAATAAGACCAAGATTGGTTAGGCTTCCCGCCAAATCTGGTCCGGCAACGTCAATCTCCCCAACTGGCTGAGCCTTCAGCCCACGTATCACCGCCTCAATGTCATCCTCGACAAGTGTGGCGTTGGGTCCGACAGACTTCAACGAGCGCGACACAACCCACATCGGCTGGCTCCGCCATGCAGTGCGGCGAAGTCGTGTTCCTCCGCGACCCAGTCCGCACGGTCTTCCTCCCAATAACGCATTACCTCGTACATGCGGCGACCGTACACAATGCCCGTCAGGTTGCGCACACTGCTCTATGAAATGACGAAAGAGCGCCAGGCTTGGCCTAAATTCCAGATGGTCGACGTAGCCATCCAAGGACTGGTTCAATCATATACGAGCTTTGCCATGGTACAAAATCTCCACCCCAGGTTCTTCAGAATAGCTTGAGCCGACGTTCCGCAGAACAGTGTAGCCCAATAACCCGATCTCCGCTTTTGGCTGGGAACCGCCGGATGCCCTTTGAGGAAGCTGCCGTTCGCTGTCGTACAAAGGGTCCTTTGCGCCCCGAGCCGTGATCGCCTTGGGAGGTTTATACTGTTCGTAGGAGACTGCACATGGGAGCGGCTGTAGCCACGGCGATTTTCTTTGCGTTATTTGCAGCCATTTTCCTTCCGTTAATTATGTCGGGAAAGCAATGGAGAGCAGAGCAGGACAGGGCGCGCGCGCGTCGTATGGCTGAGCATAGGATGAATGCGAGACTCCTGAGACTCAACATTTGATGTGTTCCTAAGGGCTCTCCTCAACCTCTCGCAAAGGGTCCTTTGCGCAACGACCGCGCGGCGACGCCCGATCATGCGATACACATCGGCCTGACTCATCGGACGCCACTTTCGCGGGCGCGCCCGCCGCTTCCACTCCCGGCCGTGGGAACAGCGGCCCTCAAATACCAGCCCAGGGAAAACTGGTGGTCACATTTCGGGCACGCGACGGCAGTCGTGGCCGAAGCCTGTGCAATGCTATTGTAGCTGTAGTTTGCCCGCGCCCCGAAGCGACACCCCAACAGGTCAAAGAGGTCACGCCGTTGTTAATTAAACAACGTGTTGCGAAAGTTGAGGTGCAAAAATGAAGGGGAAACGGGCTGCTCTCAGCACTGGAACGGCTCCCGGCGGTGTTGCAAAACTCGGGCGCAAAGTTCGGGCCTGTTTCACGGCTCCGGTTGCTCCGATTATTCAACGAATCCCGGCCCGGGTCCCACAGAAGTGCCACGGCCCGAAGGGTCCCCAAACGGCCTTCTGGGCGATCACTCCCGTGAAGTCCCGATCCATTGCAGATCGGCAACGCTCACGGTACTGGCATCGCGCGGCGGTCTTTGTCATAAGACCAAATTGCACGAAGGTCGCCGTTAGCTTTCGCGCTGAGTCGATATTGGCTCATGCCGGCCGGCGTTGCTTGTCCCAGTCCTCTTTGAACCGCAGCATTTCGGCGCGAACCTGTTCTGCATCGGTCAACTCGCCCCTCTGCGTTGAAGCCCAGCCTTCCTCGATCTGGGCGGCAATCTCCGCCCGGTTGGCGGCCAGCCAGTCTTCTTCGGCAGCGAGGAACTCAAGCGCGCGCTCGATAACGTCCTCAGGCTTTGCATAAGCGCCACTTCGAAGCTGCTCTTGGATGAGCGCTTCGATTTCGGGTTTGAGTTCTACCGTCATTCCTTCACGGTCTATCTCCTTTGCGCCTCTTGTGTAACCGTCACTTTGTGCAGCTCCGGCATCCAGCCCGGGCTGGCGTCTTCCCACTTATTGTCGGTGAGCTGCCGCACGTCTGAGCCGTCGGCGTGCATCGCGAAGATCTCGCCATAAGGTTGGGGAACTCCGTCGTAGAGCGCCATCTCATCCTTGAAGCCTTTTCTGCCGCTGCTGAACACTACCCACTCCCCATCGTTGGACCAGACCGAATGCGCATCGTTGCCGGGCGAGTTGGTAATCCGGCGCAGCCCCGTCCCATCCGGCCGGATTGTGTACAGCTCAAAGTCGTTGTCGCGGTCGGTGGTGAACATGATGACGTCCCCCTTGGGAGACCACTGCGGGAAATTGTCGTAGTGGGCCCCGTCAGTTAGCGGGGCGATCTTGCCGTCGGCGATCGACAGAATCACAAGCTGCTTGCCGCGCTTGTACACCAGCCGTTGGGCGTCCGGCGACCAGCTCGGGAACCCGTTGTTCACGCCCTCTTCGGCAATCTCACGGTACCCGGAACCGTCGGGCTTCATCAAGGCGATTTGCGCCGATGGCAGTCCAGCGGCCCGGAAGTATTTACCCACGCAAAAGGCGATCATATCCCCGGCCGGCGACCAGACGGCGTCAAACGCGCTGGCGCCATCCTTGTGGAAGATCGGGTGCTTCCCGCTGCCATCGGCGTTCATCGTCTGGATGGTGGTATCGCCGACGTTGGTGCCGTTGCCTCCATATTGACTGTAGAGCAGGTTCTTGCCGTCCGGCGAGAACGAAGGAAACGGTTCGCTCAACAGCAGCTCGAACTCCGAGTCGCGGCTCACCGTGGGGATCAGGTGCTCGGTGCCGGCCGGTTGCAGGATTCGCTCGTACACCACCTGCTTGCCGTCGGCGGACCAACTCGGGTGCCGTATCGCTCCGGGAACGATCGTCACCACCCTCCGGTCCGGATACAAGATCCGCAAGCCGGCATTGTTCGGACCTCTCACGGCATAGCTGATCTTCCCGCCCGGCAGCCACTGCGGCGACAGCTTCACCTCGTTCGATGCGGTGATCTGCAGGCGTTCTCCCGTAGCGATGTCCACCGAGACCAGCTCGGTCCGCGAGTTGCCGGACTTGGCCAGATAGGCGCCGGTTTCATCGGTCTCGTAATAGAGCACCCGCTTCGCGTCCGAAGACCACATGGGGCTGCCGGCAAAGCCTCCGGCCTTGGTCAAACGCCGTAAACCGGTCCCATCCGGGTGAATCAGATAGATGCCCGTGGACTGCATGTGTTCCCACTGCCCGGGGAACCTTCTGGGATTGGCATCGCGATCCGAACTGAAGGCGATTTGGCGGCCGTCCGGAGACCAGGCTGGCCGGAAATTGCCCGAGCGGCTATGGGTGAGGTTCTGGTATTTGTGGCTGGCGATGTCCAGCCGCCAGAGATTCGCGAACCCCTCGCCTCTGGTCGAGATGAAAGCCAGGCTCTTGCCATCGGGTGACAGCGCCCCCTGGTCGTCGAAGGCGGGATCGTCTGTCAATTGCTCCAGGCCCGATCCGTCCGGGTGCACGCGGTAGAGATCAGACTGACCGGCGCGCTCCGAAGTGAAGACGATCCACTGGCCGTCGGGCGTCAGCGAAGGGGAATACTCGCTCTCGCGATGCGGCAGGGCGTGTTCGTTCTTGCCGTCGGCATCCGCTACGAACAGACCGATTTCCGGCACTCGAAAGCGGTTGAACAGGACGCGGTGTTTCACTGCCATTTGCGCGCTGGATTGCAGCACGCCCAGCAAAATCAAACAGACGGTTCGTCTCATTTTTGCTCCCTTCCAGGGGGAAAAGGTGGTTCACTGGTGGTTCAATGGTGGCTCAATGATATCACCGGCCGCGGCCGCCGCTCATTTCAGCGTCCTCACCCGGTGCGATTCGCTGTCGGCGATGTACACCGCGCCCGTGCTGCTGACGAAAATGCCGTGCGGACGCGACAGGCGGCACTGGCGCGCGTCGCCATCCGGTCCATCGCCGCGCTGGCCGGTGCCGGCGACCGTCGTGATCGTGCCGGACTTCAGGTCGATCCGCCGGATGGTGTGGCTCTCCGTATCGGCCAGATACAGGCTGCCGCCGGGAGCCCACGCGACACCTTTCGGCCCCGAAAGCCGCGCCAGTTTGGCCGGTCCGCCGTCGCCATCGTGGCCCGTCTCGCCCGTGCCCGCCACGTGGAAGATCTTGCCCGCGCGCGGGTCCATGCGGTACACCGCGTTGCCTTCGCGCAGCACCAGGTAAAGGTTGCCATCGGGATCCACCGTAATCGCGCGCGGTCCGTTCAGGGGCGTGCCTGCGATGGGCGCGCCATCGGGCGTTGGCTTCCGCTCGCCTGTGCCTGCCCAGGTTTCGATCACACCGGTCCCCAGGTCCACGCGCCTTATCCGATGGTTGCCGATATCGCAGATCAAGAGGCGGCCTTCGGGGTCGAACGCAATGCTGTGCGGTTGGCGGAGTTGCGCCTTTACCGCCGGGCCGCCATCGCCGCCGAAACCGGCAACGCCCGTACCCGCCACGGTCGCGATCGCGTGCGTCCTGGCGTCCACGCGGCGCACCACGTGGTTCTGCATCTCGGCGAAAAACATGTTGCCGGCGCGGTCGAAGCGGACTTCATACGGTTCGTTCATGGCCGCCGCCAGCGCGGGCCCGCCATCGCCCGCGTATCCCTTCTGCCCGGAGCCCGCCACCGTGGAAATCAGGTTCGTCTTCAGATCCAGACGCCGCACCCGATGGTTGCCGATCTCGCAGAAATAGAGCGCGCCGTCCGGCCCGATCACCAGACCGTATGGGTTGTTGATCTCAGCCTTCGCGCCCGGCCCGCCGTCACCGGAAAATCCTGCCGTCCCGGTTCCGGCGATGGTGACTGTGGTTTGCGCCGGTAAAAGCAAGGCGCGGACAAGCAGAAGAATTCCAATGCAAAAACGTGCCGTGGACATAGCGATTCATTTTACAACTCCCAAGCTTTGGAGATGCAAGACAGAGACTTTGTGGGGCAGGTTGGTAGGGGCACCCTCTGGGTCCGGCGGATTGGCAATCCGCCTGCCGGTAGTTGGCACGCACATGCGTCTAAGGCAGCAAAGGTCGCTCCGATTCCAACAGGCGGATTAGCAATCCGCCGCAGGTTAGCAACCTGCCCCACAAAGACGCGCGTTCGGCCCGTCCCAAAACCGAACGCCATCTCCCCCGCATCTTCCCTGAAATCAACAACCGCACTCTGGCCCCTCCGGTGCATGCGTTCCCGCCATGGATCTCAAGTTCGCGCTTCGTTCCCTTCGCCTGAACCCCGGCTTCACCCTGCTTTCCATCCTGGTCCTGGCACTGGGCATCGGTGCCAACACGGCCATTTTCAGCGTCGTGAACGCCGTCCTGCTGCAGCCTCTGGAGTATAAAGACCCCGGCCGTATCGTGGCGGTGGGCAACACCTGGAAGGACCGGAAGATCTCCATGGCACAAATGTCCGAACCCGATTTCGACGACCTGCACGACCAAAGCACAGTCTTCGACGGCCTGGCCTGTTACCTCGCCGGCGGTAACGACACCGTGCTTGTCGGCAAATCCGCGGAATACTCGGCAGTATCCCGGGTCTCCCCCGAGTTCTTCCACGTCATGGGCGCCGATGCCGCGATGGGCCGCCTGTTCTCTCCGGCCGAAGAGCGGCAGGAAGGGACCATGGTCGCCGCGGTCAGCGACGGCTTTTGGAAGCGGCGCCTGGGCGGCAACACGAACGCCATCGGCAGCACCGTGCGCGCTTACGACAGAATCTTCACCGTCGTGGGCGTGCTGCCGCCGGGATTCGGGTTTCCCGGCAAGACCGAGGTCTGGATCCCGCGCTCCGCCTTTGACAAGAACGAGCATCGCTCGGCCAACAATTTTCAGGCTATCGGCCGCCTCAAACCGGGCGTTTCGGTGGAACAGGCGCAGACGCAGCTCACCGCCATCAGCGGCGGATTGGCGCAACTCTACCCGCTGAGTAACAAGAACAAGTATTTTCAAGCGGTCCAGGTACAAGAGCAAATGGTCGGCAGCGTGAAGACCACGCTATACCTTTTGTTGGGCGCCGTCGGCCTGGTGCTGCTGATTGCCTGCGCCAACGTGGCCAACCTGCTGCTGGCGCGCGCCACCTCCCGGTCGCGCGAGATCGCGGTGCGGGCCGCTCTGGGAGCCGGCCGCTGGCGCATCGCCCGGCAACTGATTGTGGAGAGCGCCGTCATCGCCGTGGCGGCCGCACTGGCCGGCATGCTGCTGGCTTCATGGGGAGTACCGGCGCTGCTGGCGCTGGCGCCGCGCAACCTGCCGCGGCTGGCAGATGTTCACATCGATGGATGGGTCCTCGCCTTTACTCTGGCGCTCTCGCTGGCGGCCAGCCTGGTCTTCGGCGTGGCTCCGGCGCTTCAAGCTTCCAGGATCGACCTCAATGACGCCCTCAAGCAAGGCGCCGCACGCGGGACCGTCGGCGGTGCGGCAGGCCGGCTGCGCTCTGTCCTGGTGGTAGCCGAGATCGCCATCTCCATCGTGCTTCTGGTCGGTGCGGGGCTCCTGATTCGCAGCTTCGGGGCCTTGACTCGGGTGGAATGGGGCTTCAACCCCGACCGCGTTCTGGTCATGCAGGCCAACCTCGCCTCCTCCAACCTGGAACAGGCGAAGCGCGTCACCGTGGTCTATGGCGAAATCCTTCGCCAGATCCAGGCGGTGCCGGGCGTTGTGACCGCGGCGGGCGCCCGCGGGCTCCCCGGAAGCGGCGGCCGCTCCAACGGCGGGTACTATATCGAAGGCGGGCCCGGCTGGGAACAGCTGGGAATGAAATCGCCGCAGGCCGACTTCATCGTCAACACCCCCGGTTACTTCCAGGCGATGCAGATTCCGTTCGTGGCCGGGCGCGATTTCTCCGAACGGGATCAGTTCGACTCCGAATTCGCCGCCATTGTCAGTGAGTCGCTCGCCCGGCTCTCGTTTCCCAACCAGGACCCCATCGGCCGGCGGATCCAGACCGGGCTGGACACGCCGCAATTCATGTCCATTGTCGGTGTGGTGCGCGACGTCCGCATGTCCGATCCAGCCGCTCCGCTGCGGCCAGCCATCTACATGCCGTACCTGCAGCATCCCAACTACGGCCGCAACATCAGCTTCGTGATGAAAACGCAAGTCAGCCCAATGGCCTTGGCGGAGGCGCTGCGGGTCAAAGTCCGCGGCGTGAACAGCGAGATCCCGGTCAAGTTCACCACCATGGATGCCCGTCTGGCCGAAACCGTCGCCTCGCCGCGTTTCCGCGGCATCCTGCTGGGCATTTTCGCCGCCCTGGCCGTCGGGTTGGCCATGGCCGGCGTCTACGGTGTGATGGCCTATCTGGTGACGCAGCGGGCGTCTGAGATCGGGCTGCGTATGGCTTTGGGCGCGGACCGGGCCGGCATCGTCAGGCTCGTCCTCGCCCGTGGCGCCGCGCTGACCGGCGCCGGTTTGGCCGCCGGACTCCTGGGCGCTCTGGCAGCCACCCGCCTCTTACAGAACATGCTTTTCGGAGTGGCCCCCACCGACCCGCTCACGTACGGGACCATGGCCCTCGGGGTGGCCCTGGTCGCTTTGCTGGCATGCGCCGTTCCGGCATGGCGGGCAACCACCGTAGACCCGCTGACCGCCCTGCGGCAGGATTGACCGCCACGCGCCTGTCCAAACGTGATGATAAAAGGGTAGTGCGCCTGGCCGTCTGGTGCGTTCATTCTGACTCCGGGCTCCTGACCCCCGCCTTATTATTCCCCCCGCAACGCCTCCGTTGGATTCACGGCTGCCGCGCGGCGCGCAGGAAGAAAGCTGCCCGCGAGTGCGGCAACCGCCAGAGTGACCGCCACCGCGGCAAGAGTGGGCAGGTCCCACGATCGCACTCCAAACAGCAAACTGCGCATCAGAGACGTTGCGCCCAGCGACGCCACCAGGCCCGCGCCAATTCCAAGCGCCGTCAATCCCCCTGCCTCTTTCAGAATCAGTCGATAGACCGAACCGCCGGTAGCTCCGAGCGCCATGCGGATTCCAATCTCGCGCGTCCGCCGGCTCACCGAGTAGGCGATCACGCCGTACAATCCGACCACTCCCAGCAACAACGCAAGGCCGGCGAAGCCGCCCACGAGCCACGCCGAGGAACGATGGAGATACGCGGACTGCGAATCGTGGATCTTCTCCATCATCGTTACGCCGCGATACGATACGATCGCCGGATCGATCTGCCGAAGCGTGGCGGCGAGTTGCGGCAGCAGAGACTCGTCGCTCACTCCAGCCCGAACGACTAAAGCAAAGTTGTCTTTGACCTCCTGCTCGAACGGAATGTACAAAACCGGCGGAATGGCTTCGTCCAGCGGACCTTCTTTGACGTCTTCGACCACGCCGACGATTTCGAGTGGCTTCACCGGAATCGAGACATACGCCAGTTGCTTCCCGATGGGGTCTTCGCCGGGGAAGTACTTGCGAACCAGGGCTTGATTCACTATCGCGACCTGAGGTTTCGACGCGTCCTCATCCTCCCCGAAATATCGCCCGCGCGATAAGCGCGCGCCTAACGTTCGAAAGTAGCCGGGACTGATACTGCGGCTGGGCGCTTCATAATGCTCGCCGTGCCATGGACGGCCCAACACGCGAAACCAGATCGTATTCGAATTGCCATCGAGCGGTACGCCCCGGCGCGCGATGCCAGATGAAGTCACGCCGGGGATGCTGCGAATCCGATCGAACATCATTTTCGTGAGCGCAAGAATCTCGTGATCTGTTCCATTACTCGACCCGGACAACGCAACATTCAACGTCACCAAATGATCCGGCTCGAAACCGAGTTGGACGCGAAGAAGGCGATAGAGGCTTTGGCCCAGCAGCCCGGCGCCCACCAGCAAGACGGTGGCGGTGGCAAGTTCCACCACGACCAGCCTGGAGCCGAGACGCCGCCAGCCGCTCCCCGCGGATCCGCGTGCCGATTCCGCCAGACCCGCTCGCAATCCCGACCACGAGAGATGCAGCGCGGGTGTGAAGGAGAAAAGCACGCCCGTGAGCAGCGCGACGCACCCGGCGAAAGCCAGCACGTGGCCGTTCCATCCGAGGTCCTGCCAGAACGGCATCCGGCTCATCAGATTCGCGGGGATCAACTTCGTCAGGAGATGCCAGGTCCCCGAAGTCAGCGCAAGGCCCGAAACGCTCCCGGCTACAACCAGCACCAGTCCCTCGGTAATCAACTGCCGCAGGATTCGCCCCGCGGACGCGCCGAGAGAACTCCGAACCGCGATCTCCTTTCTCCGGCTCTCCGAACGCACCAGCAGG
>DATMNI010000231.1:0-4854 GCA_035570275.1 Candidatus Acidiferrales bacterium
GCGGCCGGCGCCAACTTCACCGGCTGGAGCGGCGCCTGCGCGGGTCTGGCGCCAACCTGCAGCGTGACCATCGCGGCAGACACCAAGGTACAAGCCAACTTCAAGTAAGGCTCGGAGGGATCGGCCACGCACTCTTGCGTGGGATGGGGCAGGCGAATCGCCAACACTGGCGATTCGCCTGCTTTTGCCGTTTCTGCTGCTGCAGGAGCGCTGCGACATGGTGGAGAACGGTGGGACAGACCATCGCCTTGTGTGGTCTGTCGGGACTCCTCCGTTTGGGCCGAGACCCGCATCGTTTGATCGGCACGTGCCGCATACCGGGCCGCTGGGCGTTGACTATTCAACGGAAGCGTTATGCACTCTTGTCAATAAGTGAGGGGAGACGTGCCATGAGCAGACCAACCGATCTCGTGCAAGGCACAGTAGACCTGCTGATCCTAAAAACTATCGCGCCCGAGCCGATGCATGGCTGGGCCACCGCGCAAGCGGATTAAGCAGGTCTCTAACGACGTTCTGAAAATCAACCAAAACGCTCTGTATCCCGCTCTGCACCGCCTGGAAGAACAAGGATGGCTCCGGTCGGAGTGGGGTGAGTCCGAAAGCAACCGGCGCGCCAAATACTATAGGCTCACGAAGGCCGGCCACAGGCGCCTGGAGGATGAGGTCGCGCAGTGGCGGCGATTGTCGGCGGCAATCGAGGTTGTCGTGAGCATGGCTTGAGGTGGTGACGCGATGCGACTGCTTTCCAGAATTGGCCGCCGTTTCCGTTCGCTGGTTCGTAAGCAGCGGCTGGATGAAGAACTCCATGCGGAACTCTGATTTCACCTTGAGCGCGAATTGCCAGTCCCGGCGCACCGTAGACAGAGATACGCCTAAAGCCGCAACCACTTCTTGGTCGGTGTAGCCGCCGAAGTAGCGAAGCTCCACCACCTTGGCGGCGCGAGGGTCTAGCCGTTCCAGTTCCCCCAGGGACTCATCGAGTGCGAGCACGTCAATGCTCGGCCCGGAGGCGCCGATCCGAAGCTCGTCGAGATCCACTTTGAGCCTGCCGCCGCCGCGGCGTTGGCGATCCCGTATATCCGGAAGAGGCCAGCCAAGCCAGGTTCCAGGGCACGGTCCTTCTTTACGCTCAGGTTGACCCGTCCGGGAAAGCTGTCAACAAACGGGTTCTGCACCCGTGGAACTGGGTCTGGACGAAAGGGCCATCGAAGCCGTGAAGCAGTGGAGGTTCCAGCCGGGATATAAAGATGGCAAGCCGGTGACGGTGGAGGCTCAGTTTGAAGTCAACTTCCGCCTGGTATGAGAAGTAAGAGCGCCGCGGGTGGCATCCCTGCTTCCTTCACCGGGCTGTACCAGTTCAACATCGTGGCCGCCAACAACGCGCTGCCGATTTCGTCCACCTCGGTGGGATCCCGGGCAGCCAAGCGCACACATCGCGGTGGTAAGCTGACTTATCGGCGACTCCTGCGACTGGCAGACCACAGAAAACGATGGTCTGCCCCACCTATCCCACTTGTCTTGCCAATTCCATAGTGTCTGAACCCACGCCCTCATTGGGCAGTCTGATGGTGAACCTTGTGCCTTTGCCCGGCGTGCTGTCGACTTCAATCTTGCCGCCGTGCGCTTTGACGATCCAGGCAACAAAGCTCAGCCCCAGGCCCAATCCCTGATCGGGTCCCGGCGCCGTGCCCGACCCCGGAACGCGGTAGAAACGGTCGAAAATGTGCGGCAGCGACTGGCTCGGAATGCCGCAGCCGGTGTCTTCCACCACGATCTCGATGCCGTGGGGTTGGGTGCTGACGGCCATCCGCACCTCGCCGCCTACGGGCGTGAATTTGAGGGCGTTGGAGAGCAGGTTGGTGATCATGCGTTCGATCTGCATGCGATCCACCTGGGCGGGACACTCGGGTGGCAGATCGGCCGACAGCTTGACGCCGGCGGCTTCAGCCGGAATCTGGAACTGGTCCACCAGATCGTCCACCACATCACACAGGTTGAGCCGCGCCTTTTGCAGCACCAACTGTCCCGACTCGGCCTGCGAGAGCAGCAGCAGCGCCCGCACGATCTGCGAGAGCCGGTCGATATCCTGCAGCGCGTTGAACATGGCTTCGCGGTACTGGTCGGTGGTCCTGGCGGTGAACAGCGCCACCTCAAGCTGTCCGCGGATGGCCGTGATGGGCGTGCGCAGTTCGTGCGAGACGTCCGCCGAGAACTGCTTCATCTGCTGGAACGACGCCTCCAGCCGCTCGATCATGCGGTTGAAGGTGAGGATGAGGTAGTCCAGTTCGTCGCCCGCCTCGCGCGTGGGAATGCGCAGGCTGAGGTTGGTACCGGAAATCCGCTGCGCGGCCTGGGCCACATCCTTCACCGGAGTCAGGACATGGCCGGCCATGAGCCAGCCTAGTATGGAAGTCACAATCAGCGCGCCCAGCAGCACGCCGGCAGTGGTCAGGGTGTAGCGCCGGAGAATAAATTCGTTGTCCGCGAAAGACTCGCCGAGCGCGACGTAGTAAGGCGCCCGGTGAAGCTCGTCATAAACAATTCCAGCGCGTATCTTTATGGGTTCGCCCTGGCCCGTGCGGCGTTCCACCCAGAAAATCTTGCCTGCTTTGGCGGGCCTGGTGGCGGCCACCGCCTGTCGCACGCGGTCGGCGATCGCCTCCGGCTTATCGATGCCGAGTTCCTGGTAAGTGGTGGATACGGCCGGCTCTTTGGTGGCGCCATTCAGGATTACGTGGCCGTACTGGTCGGCGATGAGGTAGACTTTCCGGATGTCGAAGACGATGGTCTTCTCATCGGGATCGTCCTGGTCGTAGTACCAGCCCGCCGAAACCTGCCCCCCCAACTCGGGGTCCTTGTCGATGCGCAGGTAGCCTTTGACAGCGGCCCACCTCTCGTTGAGGGTGTCTTCCACCTGGGTGTCGAGTTCGCTGGCGAGGCGCGCGCGGAACAGCCCGGCCACGCCCACCAGCAGCACGGCGGAAAGAAGAAAGTAGCTGGCCGTCAAGCGGAAACGAAGGCCGCGGGTGATACGGCGGAAATCGCGTTTTCGGGACACGTCACACCTGCCGTTCGGCGGTTGGCTCGGTGGGCCTTTCGGCCGGTTTGTCCGGAGCTTCGATCATGTAGCCGATGCCCCGCACGGTCTGAATGAGCTTCTGCGGATACCGGTCGTCGATCTTGCTGCGCAGGTGGCGAATATAGACGTCCACAATATTGGTAAGGCCGTCGTAATCCATGTCCCAGACGTGCTCCACGATCATAGTCCGGCTAAGCGGGCGGCCCTTGTTGCGCATCATGTATTCAAGGATGCCGAATTCCTTGGGCGCCAGGTCGATGGTTTCGGCGGCCCTTGTCACCTTGCGGCGGATGCAATCCAGGCTCAGGTCTGAGACCTGCAGCTTCTCCGGAGTGGGTTGGCCGCGGCGCAGCAGCGCCCGCACGCGGGCCAGAAGTTCCACGAATGCGAACGGCTTGATCAGGTAATCGTCGGCGCCTTGTTCCAGCCCCTTGACCCGATCGTCCAGCGCGCCGCGTGCGCTCAGGATCAGGACCGGCGGACCGGCCTTGCGGTTGCGGATCTTTTCCAACACCTGGAGGCCGTCCATATCGGGCAGCATGCGATCCAGAATGACCAGGTCGTAATCGGTGGAGTGCACACACTCGATCGCGGCCGTTCCCGTCAGCGCTGCATCCACGGCGTACCCCGCGCCCTCCAGCCCACGGCACAGGAAATCGGCAATCCGTTTCTCGTCCTCGACCACCAGCAATCTCATCAGCTATCAGCTTAACGTTTGAAAAGCGCCCGCCGCAAGGCCCACAGAGGGCCACGTGCGAGTTTGACGGCTGGAAGCCGCCAACACGTGTGGCCCAACCGGTTTGGCCCAACCGTTTGGTGGTTAAATACTTGGTACGTGCTAGACTTTCTCTAGGACTAGCCAATGCCCACACTTTATGTCGAGAACGTCCGCGACGACATTTACGAGGCGCTGCGGGCACGCGCCCAGGCGCACCGGAAGTCGATTTCGGCCGAAGTGCTCGAACTCCTCGAACAAAACATCCCTAC
Organism: Candidatus Acidiferrales bacterium; assembly: GCA_035570275.1. Taxonomy (GTDB): domain Bacteria; phylum Acidobacteriota; class Terriglobia; order Bryobacterales; family Bryobacteraceae; genus DATMNI01. Next base: position 4,067 of record DATMNI010000231.1, read on the forward strand.
CGCCACAGAGCTCGCCCGCCGCAAGGAAATGCTGAATCGCGCCCGTCAAATACGGTCCAGGCGGTCCTCCTCATCCGGACCTTTCCCAACCACTGAAGAAATGCAGCGTGAGGATCGCCACCGGTGACGTCTTGCGTACTGGACGCCAGTGTCGCCGCCAAATGGTTCCTGCCGCCCGCCCATGAGACGCTGGTTCCCGAAGCGCAGCAGGTTCTGCACGACTATGCCGAGGGCAATCTACGCCTCCTGGTGCCGGATCTGTTCTGGCCGGAGTTCGGCAACATCATGTGGAAGGCAACCAGGCAGGGACGCATTTCCCAAAAGTCGGCCGTGGACGCCATCTCCGCCATGGAGCGGCGAAACATCCCCACTGCGAGCGGGCTGCCTATGTTGCACGATGCCTATCTGATGGCGGCCGCGTTCGAGCGGACGGTTTATGACAGTATGTATGTGACGCTGGCGGTTATGTCGGGAGCGCCGCTAATCACAGCCGATGAGCGCCTGGCAAACGCACTGGCGGCCCGATTCCCGGTGCGCTGGCTGGGGTCGTTGTAAATCCCCCTTGCGGTTAGCTGGATGATCCTTAGCTGCCAAAAATCTCCCAAAACGAATAGCCAAGCACCCAGATGCCCCAAGGGATCAGCACCACTAGCGGGAGTTTACTGAGAACACTCAATTAGTCGACGGTCCAGTTCCTGCAAGTGCGTTTCGTATCAACCTGATAGCCTGCCTACCCTCAATTCATTTTTGTATTACCCTATATAGAACATTTCTATGGCGATTTGTTC
>DATMNI010000232.1:0-64508 GCA_035570275.1 Candidatus Acidiferrales bacterium
TGGCATTCATTCCGACCGGTGCGTTGCCCGTGCAGCCGGCTATGGCCTAGCAGGGATCGGGCCTGGCAGGATCGGACGGGGGGCTGCCGTTTTTGGGATCAACGGGCGACACACCGCGAACCGAAAAGGGAAGAAATGGCCGCACACACCAGATGCCTCCTCTGCGAGAATCCCGGAACTCTGGCCCAGGCGGTGGACATCGGCAAGGTCCCCTGTAACGTCCGGCGGTTCCAGGACAAGGTCTTCACCCTGTGGCGCTGCACGGGGTGCGGTTCGCTTCACTGTGCGGAGGATGCGGACCTGGCCTTGTACTACGCCGAGTATCCCTTGAAGCACCAGAAGATCGGATTTGGCGAACGTATCGGCTATGGCAATCGGCTGCGGCTGATCCAGCGGCAGGGGTTCGGCGACTCGGGCCGTATTCTCGACTATGGCTGCGGCGCGGGGCTATTCGTAAGCTGGTTGCGTGAGAAGGGTTTGCAACAGGTGTTCGGATACGATGCGTTCGTGCCGGCCTATCGCGATGCCGACAGGCTCAAAGAGTCTTACGACGCCGTGGTGTCCTATGATGTGATCGAGCATGACGACGATCCGCGCGAGTTCGTAAAGCGCCTCGGCCCGCTGGTTCGCCGCGGGGGCCTTCTGGTGATCGGCACTCCCAATGCCGACCACGTATCTATTGACAGGAAAGGCGATCCATCGCTCCATCTTCCGTATCACCGCCACATCCTTTCGGAACGAGTGCTGCTGGCCCTCGGCCGGGAGCAAGGTTTTGAGCCCGTACACATCTATCGCCGCTCCTTTTACGACAGCCTGATTCCCACCGTGAATTCGCGGTTTATGTGGAGCTATGTTGCCAAGACCGGTCTGCTGGACACCGTCGTGGAGCCGCCGCGGACCGGTTTGATTCTGCGGTCGCCCGACCTGTTATTTTACGCATTTCTCGGCTATTTCCTATCGCGGCGCGACAATATTCTGGTGAGTTTTCGAAAACGGTAGTTGTAGTAGCACAGCCAGTCCTGGGTAGCGCTATTCGTGGCTGTGTTCTTTTTACATGGGCCGCTCTTCCAGCGCCCTGCCAAGGAACCTCCGAAACAGAACTCCGCTATCGTACCGGCGATAGACACTGGCCCATTCTTGCGCGGCCAGACGGTATTGCGGCTCAAAAAGGAGTCTTTTCAGTGCGCCGAGGAGCCGTGTTTCGGAGGCTTCCTCCACTCGGACTCCGATCCCCGCACCGCTGTCCTCCAGAAACGCCGTAGAGAGCTGCTGGTCCGCGTTGCTGGGGATTCCGAGCACCGGGGTCCCCGCCGCCATAGCCGGGTATAGACCGCCGCTGCCTCCATGGGAAACCACCACGCTGGCTACCGCGGCCGTGGCGGTAAAGGGAAGCAGGTTGGCAACGTACATTCCGGACGTGCTCCCGGGCGCGGCCGGCATGGATTCTTCCGAATGCCGCCCCGACGTGGCAACCACCACCGACACGGGCAGCGTAGACAAACCTTTCAGAAGCGCCGGCAAGGCCCTCAGCGGGCCGGAACTTCCCAGGCTGACGAAGACTTTTGGCTTGGGATCGGCAAGCATGTCATCCCACCAAGGCGGCTTTGCCGTGGGCGGGGTCCACTCGCAAATCCCCACGTAGTGATGATTCTCCGGGAGGTTGCTGGTGGGTATGAACTCGGGAACATCGGGATAGAGGACGTGGTTTCCTTCCGTGTACATGGTTCGAAGGTCCGGAGGAAGCGCCGGCACTCCGAATTCCTTACGTACGCGATTCATTACACCCACATGAATGGCGTATACCAGGGGCTCCACCCGCCGGTAGATAGGACCGAGCAACCACGGCGGTATGATCCGGCTGATGGGCAAAGCCGGCATCAGGGAGCGATGCCTGGCATAGGGACTCCAGTAGGCGTTGATCATCACCGCATACAGAGCGCCCTCCAGCCGCGCGCTGATGGGCAGCGAAAGGCGCATATCGCCAATCACCAGATCGGGATGGATGGTCCGAATCAGCTCGCGGTCCCGATGAACGTATCCGCGGATCACGTCCGCCGGAAAAGGGGGCTTTCCATGGTCGATGTTGGCCACGAATTGCTCTCCCGGCATGCTAGCCAAGTCGCCGGTCAGGAACGGCTTGTTTTGCAGGTACCCGGAGAAGCGCTCTGGCGCATAAAAGAAAATCTCGTACGCTGCCGTATCTAAAGCTTCGGCTAGCGCGAGCGGGCGAACAAAATGCGCCATCGTGGCGCCTTCGGCAAGGAAAAGAATACGTTTCCGCGACATGCTAAACCAGTCCGGCCAGCGGGGGGGCGCTTCGGACTTCAGTCTGGTGCCGGGGGAATTGCGGGGGTAGAGAGGTTGTCACTGAAGGGAACTGAAAAACCGGACCATAAAGACACGAACGGCCCGCTTGGCGTCGCGGGCCGTTCTACAAACCTGAGACTCGAATCCTGGCTATACCTGGCGCCTTCGCCTGCGCAGCAAAGCCAAACCGATCAAGCCCCCGCCGATCAACGCCATTGAGACGGGTTCCGGTGTTCCCGCAGTGACTATGAACTGACCCGAAACCGTGCTTCCAGCAGTCACAGCGCCAGTACCAGTAGTGGCGGCAGTCTGAATCTCGGATGGGGTCGACCCCGCAATCTGCGTGGTAAACGCCCCACTAAAGGTACTCAGGTCCGTTGGCGACAAGCTGTCGTGAGCGAACCCGGAAGCGTCAAGGGTAACAGTGGTTCCGGTGCTGGTTCCCAACAGGATAAACGGCGAACCCGCGACCACAGAGCAAGGTCCCGGAAGGCTGCAATTCGTGTTTGAAACGCCGGGTCCAAGTTCCGTAAGATCGAAGTGCAGCGTATCAGTCCCAATCCCAGTCCCGCCGCTAGTGAACACCATGAAATCCGGTACGGGGCTACCGGTGAACTGCCCAGCAGGAGTAGTCAGGTTCTGAATATTTCCATTCGCATCGCCCGCAAACGGTGTTCCACTGCCGAAAGTGAGAACATTCGGCGCCGTCGAACTGGCGCTGCCCACGATACAGCCAAATGTCTGGGGAGTGATAGCGGGGTCATTGAAAAAGTCAATAGTAGTTGCCGTCACGATAACGCCGCCGTTAGTACAGTTCGTTGTATTCAAAGTTCCAACGATGGCAGCGGACGTAACAGGAACTAACAAAAGAGAAGCCATGGCCGCAGTGGCCAAGACCCAAAGATGCACTTTGTGGTGCTTTATCACGTTTTTCGGTCCTCCGTACTCTCGGCTCTGGTTGCGCTACTCCAGAACTGATAACCGAAGTGTACAGTCAACCGAAATTGGAGTCAATTGAGAAAACCCTTCCCCCACCCAGCGGCGTACTCTCGAAGACACTATTTTACATTCTTTTTAAAGACTTGTGCCGTTCATAACATAAATGCTGCTCGTATTATTTAACACTTGTTGCCCCGGCTGCAGGTTTCTCGGAAGCGGGGGGCGGAGGAGCGCCGCGGCCGGTTCAGAGTCTGAGTCCCCCATGCGCTGGAATGAATTCCACTAAGAATTCAGGTCCGAAAATTCAGGTTCGACAATCCAGACCAAAGAAAAGAAAGGTTGAATTGCGACGAAGCGGGTGTCTTACAATGAAAACACCCGATGCTTGAGCTTCCCCTGGATTTTCTGGACCGCCTGCGAACCTTTGTCGGAGCGTCGGGTGTATCGAGCGATCAAGCGCTTCGCGAATATTTTGCTCGTACGATGTTGCCCCAAGGAACGTGGCCGGCCGCTGTCGCCTGGCCACGAACCCGTGAAGAGGTGCAGAGCGTTTTGAAAGAGGCGTCTGCCCGCGCCATTCCCGTTTATCCGATCAGTTGCGGAAAGAACTGGGGCTATGGAGACGCCTGCGCATCCCTCGATGGATGCCTGATTCTCGATCTTTCCCGCATGAACCGGATCATCGAAGTGAACACCGATCTGGCGTATGCGGTGGTTGAACCCGGGGTGACCCAGGGACAACTTGTCGAATATCTGAGGGAGAATCAATGCCCTCTCATGGTGGACGCCAATGGGGCCGGTCCGGATGCCAGTTTGATCGGCAATATTCTGGAGCGTGGATTCGGCCATTCCCGCTACGGAGATCGTTTTTCTCATTGCTGTAATCTCGAAGTCGTGTTAGCCGATGGCACGCTCTTAAACACCGGCTTTGGCGCCTATCCACAGGCGCGCGCGCAACACATCTACAAGCACGGCATCGGGCCCTCTCTCGATGGACTATTTACTCAGTCCAGCCTGGGTGTTGTCACGCGACTGACTTTCTGGCTAATGCCCAAGGCCGAACGATCTTCTTTCTTTTTTGTGGCTTTGAATGACGCCCAAGCCATCGGGCCTTTCATGGACCGGCTGCGCCCTCTTTTCCTTTCCGGCACTCTTCGCAGTACCTTCCATTGTTTCAATGATCGCCGGCTTCTCTGTGGTGATACAACATTCCCCTGGGACCGGGCGGACGGCAAACAAGCGCTTGAAGTGCAGCACCCGGAGGTCTTACAGCAGCTATGTAAGCAGTTCAAGATCCCGGCGTGGGGAGGAAGCGGGAGTCTTACAGGGACGGCTCTTGAGGTACGCGCCGCAAGCCAGGCGATACGACGGGCTATTCACGGTTTAGCGGGCCTCGATCGCCTGATATTCCTCGATGAAAGCTCCTTGCGTTGGCTGGAGCGCGGCGTGAAAATCGTCAGCGTGATTCCGCAATTCAGGTCGCTGACGCAGTATCTTAAGAAAATCCGGATGGGAGTGGAGGTCTTGAAAGGGACGCCTTTGCGGGGACCGTTGAAAGGCGCCAGTTGGCGATCTCGTGCCGCCGTCCTGGACGAATTGGACCCGCTTGAAAACAAGGCCGGCTTGATTTGGGTATCTCCCGTGCTGCCGATGACCGCGCAGGGATTGGCGGACGTGCTGATTCCGTCCGAGAAAACCATGCATCGATTCGGATTTGAATTCCAAGTCACCGTGTCTTGTTTGAATGAGCGGGCCGTATGCGCCGTGATGAGTATTTGTTTCGACCGCCAGAGTAAGGATGAAAGGGACAGGGCGGAAGCCTGTTACCAACAGTTGCTTGGCGACCTCACGAAAAATGGATTTATTCCTTATCGAAGTTCTTCCATTTTCCCAACCGTGTTATGGGAAGCCTCTCCCGATTATTGGCAGGCTGTCGAGCGTCTCAAGGCCGCCTGGGATCCCGCGCAAATCCTGTCGCCAAACCACTACATTCGAACATCGCCACTTACTAAGTAGCGGAGGTGTTCTCCGTTTGACCGCAGAAACATGAGTTGTTAACCTGCGGCGGATTGGCAATCCGCCGTACTCTCGAAAGTCGGTTGTGGAAGTTCGGCTGCGCGCCAACTCCCGGCGGGCGGATTGCCAATCCGCCGCAGCTTGCCAAGCTGCCCCACAAGGGTTTCGTGGGGATTCCAGCCCCGTGTTACGCTCGAAGGTTGTGTTCGATCGCGTCATCTGGATAGTCCTCGACAGTGTGGGTATCGGCGAAATGCCCGACGCCGCCCAGTACGGTGACGCCGGCAGCGACACGTTAGGGAATATCGCGCGGATTCGCGGCATCAGGCTGCCCAACCTGTCGCGACTCGGTCTCGGCAACATCAAACCCCTCACCGGCATCGAACCGGCCGCGGAGCCCGCGGCCGCATACGGAAAATGCGCGCTGGCTTCGCCGGGTAAGGACACCACTACCGGCCATTGGGAAATGGTGGGCATCCATCTAGCTAAACCATTCCCGCTCTACCCGCACGGCTTCCCGCCGGAGATCATGACGGTGTTCGAGCGGCGCACGGGCCGCGGCTGGCTGGGCAACAAGGCCGCCTCCGGCACCGAGATCATCAAGGAATTGGGCGCCGAGCATATGCGAACCGGTTCGCCCATCGTCTACACGTCCGCCGATAGCGTCTTCCAGATCGCCGCGCACGAAGAGGTCATCCCGCTTTGGGAACTCTACAAGATGTGCGAGACCGCCCGCGAAATCCTGCGCGGACCGTACGAAGTCGGCCGCGTGATCGCGCGGCCGTTCATCGGCTCGCCAGGGAGTTTCACGCGCACCCCCAACCGCCACGATTACGCCGTGCCGCCGCCCAAAGGCATGCTGCTGGATCAACTCGACGACCGCGGCGTCTTCATCCACAGCGTCGGCAAGATTTTCGATGTCTTCCTGGGCCGGGGCATCCGCGAATCCACCAAGACCAGGAACAATGCCGAGGGCATGGCGCAAACGCTCGAAGCCATCGAGACCGAAGATGCCGGGCTGATCTACGTGAATCTGGTCGATTTCGACCAGCAGTTCGGCCACCGCAACGATATTGAAGGCTACGGCAACGCGCTGGAGCAGTTCGATGCCTGGGTGCCCGAATTGCAGCGCGCCCTGCGGCCGGACGACCTGGCTGTCTTCACCGCCGACCACGGCTGCGACCCTACGACGCCTTCCACCGACCACAGCCGGGAGTACGTCCCGCTGCTGGTTTCAGGCCCGAAAGTGCGGCCCGGCGTGAACCTCGGAGTGCGCGCAACACTCTCCGATATTGGCCAGACCGTGGCCGAGAATTTCGGCGCGCACATTACACAAGGCACCAGCTTTCTATCGCAAATCTTATGAGAAAACCAGTCATGTCGGGCAATTGGAAGATGTACAAGACGCCCGCGGAAACTATTGCGTTCTTTGAGAAATTTCGGCCGCTGGTCGAGAAATCCGAACACTGCGAGATTGTAATCTGCCCTCCTTTCACGAATCTCGCCGCCGCCATCGACGCTGTCAAAGGCAGCCACATTCGGATCGGCGCGCAGAACATGGGATGGGCCAGGGAAGGCGCCTTCACCGGCGAAATCTCCGGCCCCATGTTGAACGCCGTTGGTGTGACCCACACCATTATCGGCCACAGCGAGCGCCGCCAGTACTTCGGCGAGACGGATGAGACCGTGCTCAAGCGCACGCAGGCCGCGCTGGAGTGGGGTGTCTCGCCCATCGTGTGCATCGGCGAGCGCCTGGAAGAGCGCGAAGGCGGCACCACGGAGGCCGTGCTGGCCAGCCAGTTCCAGAAGGGAATCGCGGGCCTCAGTGAAAAGCAATTCGCCAGGATCGTAATCGCTTACGAACCGGTTTGGGCCATCGGCACTGGCAAGACGGCGACACCCGACATCGCCGCCGACGCGCACCGCACGATTCGCGCGCAGGTACGGGGCAAGTTCGGCAAAGACGCCGGCGACGCGATTCGCATTCTATACGGCGGCAGCGTTTCGCCCGAAAACGTGAAGACGTTGATGGCGCAACCGGAAATTGACGGCGTGCTGGTAGGCGGTAAGAGCCTGGACGCGGTGCCGTTCGCGTCGATCGTGAATTTCTGAAGGAGCTGTCAGCGATCAGCTTTCAGCGATCAGCTCAAAACGGAGCACGAGGCCGGCGCGCTAGTTTAGCTGTAAGCTGATAGCTGAAAGCCTTGCCTTCTCTCAGTTGCCCCGTCCCCCACGCCCACCGCCACCGCGTCCGCCCGCGGGCACCGGCGCCGGGAGATCTTTGCGGGGGAACTTCTCGGCCCGCATCGCGGCGTGGTACACGAACGCCGCCTCCACGATCGCCATCTGCTCCATGTCCGTGGGCTGGATGCGGTCGTACACGTCCATGTTGGAGTGGTGAGTGCGGGTGTCATAATCCATCGGGTCCTGGATAAACTGGAAGCCCGGCAGCCCCACGCGGTCGTAGGACTGGTGGTCCGTGCCGCCGGTATCGCGAATCGTGATCACGCCAGGGGTCAGGTCTTTGATCGCCGCGAACCAGGTTTCGAAAATCGGCCGCGCCATTTCGTTGCCCTGCAGGTAAATGCCGCGAATCCGGCCGGTGCCGTTATCGACGTTGAAATAGCTGGAGAAGTTGTCGTGCTCCGTGGTCGGCTTCATGGTAGTGGGATCGGCGAAATGCTCTTTCACGTAGGCCGCCGAGCCAAGCAACCCCTCTTCTTCGCCGCCCCACAGGCCCATCCGCACGGTGCGGTCCATCTTGAGATTTAAGGTCTTCAGAATGCGCATCACTTCCATGGCTACGGCGCTGCCGGCCGCGTTGTCGGTGGCGCCGGTGCCCATGTGCCAGGAATCGAAATGGCCGCCCACCATCACCAGTTCGTTCGGTTTCGTGGCGCCGGGGATCTCGGCGATGACGTTGAACGAGTCGGTGTTGCTGGTATCGAACTGCACCTTGATATCGAACGCGAGCTTCACCGGAACGTTGTGCTCCGCCAGTCGCGCGATGCGGTTATAGTTCTCCGCGGTGATGGCCACCGCGGGCAGGTTCTTCGTAGGGTCGCCGGTGCGCGACCCGCCGTTGCTGGCGAACACCGTACCGCTTTCGCCCCGCGCGCTGGCGGTGATGGTCATCAGCACGCCTTCATCCTGGAAGAAAGTCCGCTGCCGTTCCGTGAACGCTTGGCGCTCTTCGGGTGTCATATTCAACAGCGCATTCGGTCCGCCCCGCCCGCCGCGTCCACCGCGCCCGCCGGGGACCGGGAGCAGTTCCGGAACCAGGTCGGCCAATTCGGCATCCGTGTAGCGGCGGGCCAGAGGACTCGTCGGGAATGGAAGCTCGGCCGGCGCCGCGAGCAGAACGATCTTGCCCTTCAGCTTGCCATGGTATTTGTCGAGATCGGCCGGCGCCTGGATCTGGGCCATCGCCACCTCACCCGTGAGCGGGCCGTTGGTGCCGCCGGTCCAAGCCTGCGGGTAGCCGATGATCGGCATGTAGGTAGGCTCCACCATGGCCCCGCTATACCCGGTGATCTGCCAGCTTGGGATGGCGCCGCCGCGGCCGCCCGTGGTGGCCCACTTTTCCAGGTGGACGTTGCTGAGGCCCCATTCCTTTAACTGGCCGGTGGCCCACTCTCCCGCGGCGCGGAACTGCGGGGAATTGGTGAGGCGCGGCCCGTAGCGGTCGGTCAGGTTGTACATGATGTTCATCACCTGGCTGCCGCCACGTCCGCCGCCGGCAACACCACCGCCGCCACCACCGAAACCGCCGCGGCCACCGCCGCCCAGTTCGGCTTCCTTGATCTTGTGGATGACGCTCAGGTCGGCGCGCTCCTGGGCTGGCGTCAGAAACGGAACCAGCAGTGACACCGCGATCGAAAAAGAGATTCTTCGTTGCATAGGTTTAGATCGTTTGAGAATACCAGACAAGCATTGGCGTGTTCCAGGGTGCAGGAGTTACATCTTTGGGTTACGGGCGCAGGGGCGGCCGGGAAGGCGCGGGCCAGGGGCCGGAGGACGCTCGCGGCCGGGTCGCGCTTATAATGGGAATCTCTTTTGGAGAGGTTGTCCTGGAGGTTCCTGCCACCGGCCGGCAAAATGCCCGGAGGATTGACGCCGCTGGTACCGGCATCGGGAAAACAGGCGAACCCAACGGTCGGTCTGTGATACGCTGGAAGCCGGTTTTTGGAGAGAGGGATGACTGTCCGTTTGTGCGTTGCGTATCTCCTTCTGGGCTTCGGAATGCGGGTTTCGGCAGCCGCCGTTCCCCCGACTTTTTCAAAGGATGTGGCGCCGATTCTCTACAGCCGGTGCCTGGAGTGTCATCGCCAGGGGGAAGCTGCCCCCATGGCTTTCACCAGCTATCGCGAGGTCCGTCCGTGGGCGAAAGCCATCAAGCAGGCCGTGCTCACCGGTAAGATGCCGCCGTGGCTCGCCGATCCGCATTTCGGCTCGTTTCGAAACGACCGCCGCATGCCGGACGACGCCATTCAAACCATCGTACGGTGGGTGGATCACGGCGCCCCGGAAGGCGATCCGAAACAGATGCCCGCGATGCCGCCGTTCGAAACCGGGTGGCGGATTGGCAAGCCCGACGCGGTCTTCGATATCGGAACGGAGTACGACGTCCCGGCGGAAGGCGTGATGGCGTACAAATACTTCACGGTGCCTACCAACTTCACCGAGGATCGATGGGTGGAAGCCGCCGAGGTCCGGCCGGATCAGCGCGGCGCCGTGCATCACATCATCGCTTTCGTCAAAGAGCCTGGCAACAACTCCGCCCGGCCGGCCGATGCGGGAAATATTCTGGTGGGCTACGCTCCGGGTGAGAATCCGCTGAAACTGATGCCCGGCACGGCGGTGCTGGTGAAGGCGGGCTCGTCACTCTATTTCCAGGTGCACTACACGCCCAACGGCAAGGCGGTAAAGGACCGCAGCTACATTGGCATGCGTTTCGCCAAGGAGCCGCCGAAATTCCGCGCCATCCGCGGGCTGGCCGTCAATCCTGGATTCCGCATTCCGCCGAACGACGCAAATTACGAAGTGCGGTCGAGCTATACCGTGAACCAGGAGGTCACGCTGGATAGCCTGATGCCCCACATGCATCTTCGCGGCAAAGATTTCCAATACACGGTGGTTTATGCGGATGGCCGCCAGGACGTGATACTGAGCGTGCCGAAGTACGATTTCAACTGGCAGATCAGGTACGAGCTCAAGTCGCCGATGGTATTGCCTAAGGGGTCGCGGATCGACTGTGTGGCGCACTTCGATAACTCGCCGAACAATAAATCCAATCCCGACCCCGCCAAAGAAGTGCGGTGGGGGGAGCAGACCTGGGAAGAGATGATGATCGGCTTTTTTACCTACACCGTTCCTTACGCGCCGTCCGTCCCGGCGGTGGCGCCAACCCGGTCCAATGCCTTGGAAGATAAACCCCGGGAGAATAAAGAATGATGTGCCGGAAGTAAGCGGGAAAGCCACGAGGGAGATTGTGACGATCGCTCGACGTGATGCACTGAAGCTGCTGGGCGCCGGGATTGCCTCAGCAGCCTTGCCGGACTCCGGCACAGCCGCGCCCCAATTTCCCAAAGGCGCCACTATCCGGACCGTCTTGAAGGACCTGCCTCCCGAGGCGCTCGCCGGTGGCGCCACGCTATTCCATGAGCATCTCTCGTTGGCGGGCGATTTCATGCCGAAGTGGATGTCACTGGCGCGATCGCTGTTCCCTACGGCTCCCAGGAATCCGCCGGCACAACCGGCTCAACCCGCACAACCGGCTCAACCGGCAGCACCTTATTTCATGCAGGACTCCGATCTAATGGCCGGGGAGATGACTGCGGCCGCCAAGGACGGCGTGGCCTGCATCGTGGATGGCGGGCACGCCGACATGGGCCGGGATTTGGATTTCCTCAAACAGGTCTCTGTCAAATCCGGGTTGCCCATCGTGGCTGGTTGCGGTTACTACGCGCAGCCCTTCTATCCTCCCGAAATCGCCACTTGGAGCGAAGATCAAATTGCAGCGGAACTGATCCGGCAAGTGACCACACAACCAGTGGGCGCCTTAGGCGAAATCGGCACTTGGGACGTAATGACGCCGGACGAGCGCAAGGTATTTCGTGCCATCGGCAAAACTCAACTGGAAACCAACCTGGCCATCTTCACGCATACCAATTTCGGGAAGGGCGCGCTGGAGCAGCTTGACCTCTTTGAAGGGATGGGGGTGAATCCGGGACGCGTGGCGATCGGTCATGTCGGCGGGTTAAGCGACCCCAAGGTGGAGGTGCAGAAGTCGATCTGCAGGCGTGGGGCGTTCGCCGGTTTCGACCGCCAGGGCGGGCCTGGCGATGCCGCGCAGGTGAAAATGGTGATGGCTCTCCTGGAGGCCGGCTATGCGGATCGCCTGCTTTTCTCGTCCGATTTCTCCATGGGCGGAAATCAACTCAAACGCAACGGCGGACCGGGATACGCCAAGACTGTTACGGTATTCGCGCCGAAATTGCGCGAGGCTGGCGTGGACGAGAAGATACTGCACGGCATCCTGGTGGACAACCCGCGCCGGTTGCTGGCATTTGCTCCAAAGATAGCCGCGGCATGACGGTCGCCCTACAAGTCGCGGCTCCGATTGGGGCCGTGCTGCGTATGGCAGGCATGCCCGGCCAGTCCGTTGGACAGTTATGGAACTCAAACTCGTACCCTTGGAAATTCCCGAAAACGGCAACCTGATCCTGGGCCAGAGCCACTTCATCAAGACCGCGGAGGACGTCTACGAGGCCATCGTCAACACCGTGCCGCAGATGAAGTTCGGGGTGGCGTTCAACGAAGCCTCCGGCCCCTGCCTGACCCGCGTGGAAGGCAACGACGATGCGCTCAAGGCCCTGGCGGCCAAGAACGCCACCGCCATCGCCGCCGGCCACACGTTTGTGGTGGTGATGCGCGACGGCTACCCGATCAACGTGCTCGGCCGGATCAAGGACGTTCCCGAAGTCTGCGGGATTTTTTGCGCCACCGCCAACCCGGTGCAGGCCGTGATCGCGGAGAGTGCGCAGGGCCGGGGCGTGCTGGGCGTGATCGACGGCGTTCCCCCAAAGGGCGTGGAGACGGCCGAGGATGCGGACCAGCGCCGGCAGTTCTTACGGATGATTGGGTACAAGCGATAACATCCCATCTACTTCCGCCCGCGCCGGCGCGGAAGACTGCGCGCCCATTCGGGTCACCGAAATCGCCGCCGCTGCATTGGCGAACCGCAGCGCGGCGGGGATCAGTTTGCCTTCCGCCAGCGCCACCGCCAGCGCCGCGTTGAAGGTATCGCCCGCGGCCGTGGTGTCGCGCGCCTCCACCGGAAACGCGGGCTGATGGCAACTGGCGCGGCCATCGGAGTAGAAGCAACCCTGGTCGCCCAGTTTCAAAATCACGGCCCGCGGCCCAAGTTGCAGCAGCGCCGCTGCCAGCGCGGGCGCGCCGTCAACCGAGACCCGCGCCGCCGGCCGCCCCAGCAGCAGCAGCGCCTCGCTTTCGTTCGGCGTCAGGATGTCCACCTGCTCCAGCAGTCCCCGCGCCAGCGGTTGCGCCGGCGCCGGCGCCGGATCGAGGATGGTCGCGAGCCCTTCCTCACGCGCCAGCGCCAGGGCGGCAGCCACCGTATCCAGAGGGCTCTCCAGTTGGAACAGCGCGTGCGATGCGCCGCCAAACACCCGCCGCATAGCTTCCACGTCCGAGGCTGTCAGCGCGCTGTTGGCGCCCGACGCCACCACAATGGAATTCTGCCCCGCCCTGTCCACCCAGATGAGCGCCACTCCGGTGGGCTGCGACCTGGCTGCGTGAACGGCGGAAACGTCCACGCCGGCCGAAGAAAGGCTGGCCTTCAGGTGGTCGGCAAAAACGTCATAGCCCACGCGGCCGATCATCCGGACGGCCACGCGTTCTTTGCCGATGCCCCGGGCACTCAACTTGCCCGCCGCACAGGCCTGGTTGGCGCCTTTGCCGCCGGGAATCATCTGGAAATCGCGGCCCAGAACGGTTTCGCCCGGCGCCGGCAGGTGCTCCACCGACACCACGAAATCCATATTCAGGCTGCCGACTACGACCAGCGCGGGCATTGTTTACCGCCTTACCTGTCGCCTTGACTACGGCTTGATCTGCCGCCCTGCCTGCCGGCCTACCTGCCCAAGTCGATGCCGAGTTTCTTGAGCTCCTCGGAGTAATAGCGGCGATGCAGGATGTCCCATTCTTCCGAGCCCTCCGGAATCTCCCGCTTCTGGGTTCGAATCTTCTGGCGGGCCGCGCGGTCCACTTTGTCTTCGGCCAGCAGCAGTTCGGTCATGTTGCGCAGAATCTCCAGGCGCACCGCGTTGGTGTCCTTGTTCTTCAGGCGCACTTCGCGGCTCTTGCGCAGCATCTCCACCAGCTTATGCGAGATCTCGGTCACCTTGTCCCGCGACAGTTTCATGTTGTCGCCGGTGTCGCGGCCGGAGGCGCGGACCACTTTGCGCTGGGATATCAGCGTCTTCTTGATGCGCTTGAACATCTCCTGATAACTCACGCCCTCGCGCCGCATGTATTCGCTGTACTGGCTGAGCAGTTCGCGAACTTCGTCGTTCAGACGATCTTCCACTTCCAACTCCTGAGTGATGGCTTCGGCGATCCTCTCCACCACGAACTGAGGGTTGGCAGTGTCGATGGTTGCGGGTGTCAGACTCTTGACGAGTTGTCGGGAAATGTATGCGACGAATTCTCTGGCAAGCAGCATTCGGTTTTGGCGATAACGTAGTTTATCACGGGAGCGCCTTCCAATAGGCAGTTCCGCCGGTTTGTCCGGCGCGCAGGCCCCACGTCACCATGTGCCCGGTATCGTCCAGCGTGATCTGGTAGAGCGGCAAATCGCGCTCCTGAACCACGTAGATGCCATTCTGCAAACCCCAGGAGTCGTCATAAGTGACTGCCACGATCGGGTTAGGGCCGGTGACACGAAGCCGCGCCGCACTCTGCACCGAGATCTGGAACGGAACGCTCTGCAGCACGGACGGATTCCGGTTTGCAGAAACAGCTCCACAGTAGCAGCCCGAATACGACCGCCAGGCCCGCCAGCGTGAGGTAATGCTTGTCGTCGAAGACCCAAGCCTGGTCGGCGCCGCTGCCCGCGTGCACTCCCGCTAGGGCAGTCACCCAGCCGGCCAGAAGCCAGCCCGTTTCCCGCCGGCATGGGTCGCGCCAGGAAAGCAGAAGCCAGCACGGAGAGCGCCCATAGCACCGGCAGATAGTGGCCCAGCCACGCCAGCGCAGAAATCAGAAGCGCTGCCGCCAGACGGCGAGCCGTAGAGTCCCAGGCCAGCGCCCAAAAGCAAAAGGCCCAGGCTCAGGTAGAAATTGCCGAAACCGGCATGAAAGACCCAGCCGTACGCCAGCATGGCGGGCACCGGCAACAGGTGCCACGCCTGCCGTCCCGACACCACCTGGATCCACCGGAACGCGCCCCAAGCCAGGATCAAACCTCCAGCGCCACCGGGATGCGTTGCGCGGCGACGGCGCCCAGCGTTCGAAGGCCCGCACTCAGCACCAGTCGAAGAGCACGTTGGTGGTCTGCGGAACAATCACCAGGCCCTTGGCTTGACCGGTCCAGGCCAACTGCACCAGCCAGGCGTTATAGATGTGGCTGGCCAGTTCGCCCGCCTGCAGCCGCGCCTAGGAATCAGCAGCAGCACGGTGGCAACAGCATAGAGGGATCGCGCGCGCATTTGGTCAGCTACCAGCACAGCCAGACACGGCTCGCCACACGCGATATGATTCGTAAAGAGCGTTCCATGCCAAAGAGATACCATTTTCCGTCGTTCGCGTTTCCCCCGTTCGCCTTCGCCCTGTTCGCCTTCGCCCTGATGGGCTGCGCCATGGCCCAGACTCCACAGACGCCGTTGCCACCGGTGCGGATCATTCTGGTGGGCGATTCTACGATGGCCGTGAAAAGCGGTTACGGGCCGGGATTCTGCGCCGATGTGGTGCCACCAGTCACGTGCCTCAACATGGCGAAAGGCGGGCGCAGTTCGGGCAGCTATCGGGCGGAAGGCTCCTGGGCAAAGGTGATGGACGAGTTGAACCGCACGGGCGATTTTCAAGCGACCTACGTGCTGATCCAGTTCGGCCACAACGATCAGCCCGGCAAGCCCGGCCGCTCTACCGCTCTGGCCACCGAGTTTCCCGCCAACCTGCGCCAGTACGTGACGGAAGTCAAGGCCGCGGGCGCCAAGCCCGTCCTGGTCACGCCCCTGGCCCGCCGTTCTTTCCAGGATGGCAAGTTGAAGAACGACCTGGAGCCATGGGCGGATGCCGCCAGGAAAGTCGCCTCGGAGGAAGGCGCGCCGCTGCTCGAGCTGAATGCCGAAAGCGTGGCCGCAGTCCAGAAGATGGGACCGGTAGAAGCCAATACTTTGGCGATGGCGCCCGCTCCGCCAGAAGTGCTGGAGACCGCGCCCAGTGGGAACTCCATTGCCGTACCGAAGGCGACGCCGGCGCCCTCCGGCAGCACCGTGGAGCGGCCGGGCGAAGCCGCACCATTGTTCGATTACACCCACCTCGGCGTCAAGGGGTCGGCCTATTTCGGCCGCATGGTGGCCGATGAACTGGTTACGAACGTTCGCGGTCTGCGGCCCTATTTCCAGTGAGGCGATGGGGCGCCGGGCAGACGGACGTGCGAGGTGACTCCTGGCGGCGCTGACTAGCCCACATAGCCCGCCGGTTGGCCACCCCGGCGGGCCCACCGAACTTGAGCCCCGGCACGACTTTTCAATCACCCGCTGGCTGAGAACCCGCCTACACTGAACTTATGCCCGTACTGCCCGAACCCTGGCTCCGCGGCCCGATCCCCGGCGTCCACCCTGTTCTCGCGCCTATCCTCTATGCATTCCAGCAAGCCCGCGAAGACCTGGACCGTCACACCGCGCCACTCACCCGGGCTCAAATCTGGGCCACTCCATACGGCCGCGGATCGGTCGCCTTCCACCTTCGTCACATCGCCGGCAGCACGGACAGGCTCATGACTTACCTGCGGGAACGGCAATTAACCGGGGAACAACTCGCCATGCTGGCCGCGGAAGCCGAGCCCGCCGAGTTATCCCGTGAGCAACTCCTTTCGGCGATGGATCAGGCTTTCCGCGAGGCCGAAGATGTGGTCCGCGCGCTGGACCCCTCGACGTTGGCCGCGCCGCGGACGGTCGGCCGGCAACATTTACCCACCACGATTGCCGGCCTCCTGACCCATATCGCCGAGCATACCGCCCGCCATGTGGGACAGGCCATTAGCGCCGCCAAACTAGCGCAGGCGGCGGTTTGACTCCATCCGCGGGGCTTTGGTACGGTCAGACTCGTTGCTCGCTAAGCAGCCGCAAGACCTGCCTACCGAGTTCGCCGGCGTGGCTGCGATCCGCGCGGCCTTGGGCGGTCTGCTGGCCTTGAAACCGCACATCGATCTTCAAACCGTGAGTGTGCTCCAGGCCGCCAGCAACGTGGCCCTGCTTGCGGGCCGCTGGGCGTCTACAGCTTCCCCTTCGGGTACCGGCCGCGCATCCATTTCACGAACTTTTCCGGCGCCGCCATGGTGGAGAGGCGCGACTGCCGCACCAGCGCCCAATCTTCGAACTCCTTCGACTGTTTCACCTCGGCCAGCGTGGTCGGCGGCTCCAACCGGCCGCCGAACTCCAGATCCACCACCGCCGATTTCGGATTCCTGGGATCGTCGCGCGGTTCCGACACCACCTTCGCCCAGCCGACCACGGCCGAAACACCGCCGCTATGATAAATGAAGACGCGGTCGCCTGGCCGCATCTCGCGGATCGCCCGCAGCGCCTGCGGATTCTTCACGCCATCCCAGGTGGTCTTCCCGTCGCGCTCCAGATCGTCGATCGAATAAACGCCCGGTTCCGATTTCGCCAAAAAGTAGTTCGTCGCCATGCCACCGACGATCATACTCCGTCCGCTACGGCCGCCGCACCAATCCGCAACTTTGGGGTTGCATTTCCCGCAGCCGTGGCTTAATATGCAACCAGAGGGTTGCAAATGAACGAAACCGAAATGAACCGGATCGAAAAGCAGATTCTACTGCGCGCCCCCCGTGAGCGCGTCTGGCAAGCTATTACTGATATCGGCGAATTCTCCAAGTGGTTTAACGTGAAAGCCGAAGACCCGTTCACACCGGGTGCGCGGGTGCGCATGATTTCCACCCATCGTTCCTGCGAAGGCGAATCGTTCTACGTCTTCGTCGAAGAGATGGAGCCGCCGCGCAAGTTTTCCTGGCGCTGGCACCCGGGCATGAAAGATCCGGGCGTCGATTATCATACCGAGCCCACTACGCTGGTGGTTTTCCTGCTGGAGGAAGTCGAGGGCGGAACTCTGCTGACCATTACCGAGTCGGGCTTCAATCGGATTTCCCTGGTCCGCCGTGCTGCCGTTTTCCAACAAAACACTGGTGGCTGGGAGTTCCAGCTCAAGCAGATCGAGAACCATGTTGGCCAGGCGGCTTAACCCTCGGGTTAACGCGGAACTTCTCGGTTCGGCCCCCGTCTTCGCGGCGCTGGGAGACGAAACCCGCCTGCGGCTGGTAGCTCGCCTGTGCGCGGGCGAACGGCTTTCCATCACGCAACTGGCGTCGGGCGCGGGCGTTACCCGCCAGGCCATCACCAAGCATCTGCACGTGCTGGCCGGCGCCGGCTTGGTCCGTGGGACTCGCGAAGGCCGCGAGCAGCATTGGCAGCTTGAAGCGCGCCAATTGGTGGAAGCGCGCCGCTGCCTGGACCTCATCTCCCGCCAATGGGACCAGGCGCTGGACCGCTTGAAGGCGTCATTGGAGGGCGGGACTTGAGGCGAGTCGCTCGATCTGCCGCAAGTGATTCAGGTCATGCCCCGCCATGGTTTCCACCACCACCTGGAACGTCATGTCCCCGCGTTCCGGGTGGTTCAACGTCTTCGACATGGTGCCCGGCGGCACATTTTCGATGAATATGACGTTCCATTTCCGCAGCGCCGAATAGGTCTCGAGCGCCGACGCAACGTCCAGCGCGGCGCTGCCGTAGACGCCCGCCCACGCGTCCTGATCGAACGGTTGAATTACATGGTGCGCCTCCGCCACAGCCTGCCGCAGCCGGAATGCAAATGCCACTTCGCAATCCGCCAGGTGGCATAGAATCTGGCGCGCGCTCCACTTTCCCGGCGCGGGACTTCGCTCCGCCTCCGCGGCCCCCAGTGTTCCGAACAGCGCTCCCAGCCGGCCGGGTGTGGCGCCTATCACTGCCAGCGGGTCCTGTTCCCCTAAGAATGACGCATAAGGATTCATACACTCATAACTACCACGGCCAGCCACAGCGCGCCGTTCAACCTCCGGCCTCTACCGCGATGCCATCGCAGCCCGGTCAACCACCTATAGTCGGGCACAGGCCGAGCCACCCGGAGATCGGAACGTCTGGCTGGCTGGTGATCTCAGCTTGTCGCAATCCTGCTTTCGCCTCGACCTGAGCCGGCAGGCCGGAATTCGTTGGCGGCTTCGTAGCACGGGCCGGCCTCGGCAGCTCAAGCGCCGATTCGCGATCCTCCGGTACCAGTTTCGATGGTGGGTTGAATCGCGGGCGCGATCGAACCAGTCGGAGTGCCTATTGCAGCCGGGGTCGTGACTGACTTCCTGATGACCCCGCAGATTCAGGCGCCCAGATGCCCCGGGGCAGCCAGCATCACCATCAGGTTCCAGACCACCAGCCCGCCATACCAATATGAGATCCAGCGGATGACGTGGGGTTTATGCGTGTAGACACAAAGACCGCCGATCCCCAGCGCCAGCACTTTCGAGGCGATCACCCCGGCTGCAGGCCCGGCATGCATCAACAACTGGATGAACGGACTGGCTTCGGCCGCGCCCAATTTAAAACCAATGAGCGTAGTCAGTAGATCCAGCAGTTGAAGGTATATGAAGATCTGGTAAGTATCCATGGAATATCTCCCTTGTAAGCTATCGGGCTTTCTCTGAAACAATGTAGCCCGCTGTCACAATAAACCCACTAAAAACCGCGATTCCGTACCGCCAGTCCTGGGCACGGCAACCTATTGCCCACTCTGTACCGATTCTAATAGAGCCGCGGGCCGCTGGTAATCCAGTCAACCAAGGCATTTCCGCTCGTGAAAACCCGGCGAAGAGACTCGCGGCGTACTGGGTTTACCAGCAACCGACGCCAGCGGCTGGAGCAGCCTTTCTGGTGACGGTTCCCGCAGACTGGTTTCCCGGAGTTCCATTTTATTCAAGCTGCGTAGTTTGCTCCCCGCACATTGCAGGAATTACCGCTGATGAAGCTTCGCGGCCGGGTTGTAGGATCAGCAGTATGAACCTGTCTTACTCGCAGCAGAGTTTCTTTCAACGCTATCGGATTCAAGTGATCGAGCGGTGGCCGCGGAGCGAGCGCCAAGTGGCAGCCTTGCAGGCCGCGCAGGCCGCGCTGCTGAGAGACGTGGCGTATGAGAGGGCGGCCACGGCTGCCGCCAGAGCGTGGAAGTAGCGCCAGCGCAGGTAGAACGAATCGAAACCGGGCGGTCGCACGGAAACGAAGCTGGTTTCGGCCGCGAAACTAGGTTTCCGCGCGTAAGACCGCTCCCTAACGGTCACGGCTCTGAATGCGAAGTCTTTTCAAGGAGGCCATCAGAGCCACGACCGTTAGGGAGTGTTTTCTCTGCTGCCGCACGGCAGTTTCCCGCTACCGCCTGTGGCGATCCAGATAGCAGCGACATTTGATCCGGGCATTGGCGATGTGGGTGCGCACCGTAGCTTTGGAACAACCCAACTGTTTCGCCACCTCGCCGGCCGGCAGCCCTTCCACATCCCGCAGAGTGAGGGCCGCACGCTCCCGTGGAGTCAGGCGGCGCAGAAGTTGGTCGAGACCGTCGCGCGCTTCAGCCCGCATCAGAACCCGCTCGGGATTGTCGTCGTGCCATAACAGAAGATCGTCGGCCCCGGTGAATGAAACCCGGCTGTTGCGGCGCACGAAATCGATGGCGGTATTTCTGGCGATGCGTGAAAGCCAGTTAGCGGCTTTCTGTTCATCCTTGAGTTGCTCGCGCCATCGCAGAGCCTTGATGAAGGTTTCCTGCGTCAGATCCTGGGCGTCGGCCGCGTTCTTCACGATCCGATAGATCTGCACATATACCCGGTGCAAGTGCTCGTCGACAAACTGGTCCTGGCGATCCACTGGGGCCAGATCCACTGGGGCCCGATCCACTGGCGCCCGGTCGAATGCGGTCGATTCCGCCGATTCCAGGGCGGGGCTGGTTGCTTGGTTCACTAAGACGACGGTAAACCCAATGCGTTCCGAAAATAAGCCGTAGTTCACCCAATTTGCAAAGGAGGAAACTACGGATGGCTTCCGGGCGGCCGGGCCGAGCTGTCTATCCGTGGTTTTACGTGGTTTTACCCCTCTGCGATTCAGGGAATCACCAGTATTCGCCGCCTGCCTTCTCATCGGACCTACCCCCCTTTCACTCCGCCCTCTTCTGCGTCACAATTGCACAACATGCCCGAACCCGAAACCGAAACCTGGTCCAACCCCGTTCGCGCGCGCCTGCAGGCCGGGCTACCCGTCTTCGGCGTCACCATCACCACAGACTCGGTGGAAGCGGCGGCCCACGCGGCCACGCTCGGCTTTCACTTTCTCTGGATCGAAATGGAACACTCTCCCATCACGCTGGAAACGCTGCGCCTGATGGTGCTGGCCACGCGCAGCCTGCCTGCGGCGATCTTCGCGCGGGTGCCGGTGGTGGAACTGTGGACGGCCAAGCGCGTCCTGGACCAGGGCGTGAGCGGCGTGATCTTTCCCTTCGCCGGCACGCCCGAAAAGGCGGCCCGCGCCGCAGCCTCGTGCCGCTACCCTCCGGCCGGCCGGCGCGGTTCGGGCGCCGGGGCAGCGGTGCGCACCTGGCCGCAGCCGGGCAACTACTATGACTCGGCCGACCGCGAAGTGGTCACCATCTGCGTTATCGAAGAAGCCTCCGCCCTGGACCACATTGACGCCATCGCGGCCACACCGGGCGTGGACGTCCTCTTCATCGGGACCAGCGATCTTTCGTTCTCGCTCGGTCTGCGCGGCCGGCAGAACGAACCGGCGCTCGACGCCGCCATAGCGGCCATTGCCGATGCGGCGCGGCGGCACGGTAAGTACCTGGGGCGGCCCTCCGGCACGGGGGAAACGGTCCAACGCCACATGGAGCAGGGCTTTCTGTTGTTCCAGATGCCCACCGAGATCGGGTTGATGGAACTGGGCGCGCGGCAACTGCTGGACCCGCTGGGGATTTCCGGCGTTCCGGCCGGCCAGCGGGCGCACTATTAGGTTGACCAGTGGCGCGCGCCACTACCAGCCAGGGATATCGCTTCCCCGGAACGGCCACGGAGCCGGCGCGCAGGTCGAGCATTTCATACGGTAGCGCAAGTGGGAACGCTACAATGGACGTACCGGGCCGCCCGCCCACGCTAGAGAATCGATGCCAAAACGAATCGCCATAGTGGAGGATGAAACCGAACTGGCCGGGCTGATCGAATACAATCTGACGCGGCATGGATATGAAGCGGAGGTGCTGGGCGGGTCCAAAGGGACGCTCAAGGCGCTGGAACAATCGAAACCGGATCTGATTCTGCTGGACGTGATGCTGCCTGACGTGGATGGCTTCGAACTCTGCCGGCAGATCCGCCAGTCGCAGGCGTTGGCGCGCACGCCGGTGTTGTTCTTGACGGCGAGGTCGGACGAAGTGGACCGCGTGTTGGGCCTGGAAATCGGCGGCGACGATTACATGACCAAGCCGTTCAGCCCGCGGGAGCTGATCGCGCGGGTGAAGGCCCACCTGCGGCGCGAAGAGATGGATACCGATCCGCCGGTGATGGAAATCGGGCCGTTCCGGCTGGACCGGACGGCGCGGCGGTTGTTCCAAAGGGACCGTGAGGTCACGCTGACTTCGACCGAGTTCAACCTGTTGGAGTTTTTCCTGACCCATACCGGCCGGGCCTTCAGCCGCGACCAGCTTTTGGAAGCGGTGTGGGGAGAGCAACGGTACGTCACGCCGCGGACGGTGGACGTGCATGTGCGGCGCCTGCGGGAACAGATTGAAGAGCAGCCTGACAACCCGCGCTATCTGACCACGGTGCGGGGCTTCGGCTATCGCTTCGAGGAATCGCTTTAGGGTCACCCCAGGCTCCAACGTTCTATTTCACACTGCCGGCGGATGAAGCCGCACCCGGAGCGGGGCAGCTTAATCCCGAATTCACTGCGTCTTAACCGTGCCGTAACACGGGGGCTGTTACTGTGTGGCTGTACAGGTTATCCGACGCCATGAAAAAGATCCTTCTAATCGAAGACGATATCGACCTGTTCTCCCTGTTGAAATACAACCTGGAGAAGGAAGGGTTTTCCCTGAACGGTCTGCAAACCGGAAAAGGCGCCATCGAACTGTGCCGCCAGGTACGGCCGGACCTGATCCTGCTCGACATTATGCTGCCGGATTCGGACGGGCTGGATATTTGCAAGGGGATCCGCAAGGACCCGGATCTGGCGGCGACGCCGGTGATCTTCCTGACGGCGCGGGCATCGGAAACCGACCGGATCGTGGGGCTGGAACTGGGCGCCAACGATTACGTGGTGAAGCCGTTTTTCGTGCGCGAGCTGATTGCGCGGATCAAGCTGCAGTTCCGCAACCAGGCGACACCCTCGCGGGTGCTGGAGGCGGGTGGGGTGGAGTTGGACCGGACAAGCTGCCAGGTAAGGCTGAACGGCGCGCCGCTTTCGCTGACGGCCACGGAATTCCGGCTGCTGGAATTCCTGATGAGCCGGCCGGGGGTGGTATTCAGCCGCGAACAGTTGCTGAACGCGGTGTGGGGGCAGGACCGGGCGATCACAGACCGGGCGGTGGATGTCTACGTATTGCGGTTGCGGCAGAAGGTGGAGGCGGACCCGGGGAACCCGATTCTGATCCACTCGGTGCGCGGGTTTGGCTACACCTTCGAGCCGCGGCGGGCAATGGTAGCCACCCAGTAGCACGGGCCTTCCTGCCTGTGCGGCTCTTCCGGGCGGACGCTTTCTGTTGTCTGCCGCGGTACGATAAGCGATGTGGACGTCCAGAGCACAATTGAGTTCCTTTTTGGCCAGCAGGCCCGCTTTGATGCGCAGATGGCCGAATTGACCGAGAAGATGGATTTGATGGTCGATCACCAGATCGGCATGGACGAGCGTCATGACCGCGAGATTGCAGACATTCGATCAGCGCTGCGCCAAGCGGTCCGATTGAGCGTTGAGGAGCAGCGCCGCGAGCGTGCCCGGCGTCAGGCCCTGGATACAAAAGTTGACAAGGTGGCAACTTCGCTCCAAGGTTTGATTGATGCCATGAAGAACGATCGAAACGGCCATTAGACCGAAGACGCTAGCTTGCCGCGCGGCGCAGACGGTCTAAGATGCCGGCCCATTCGGGCGTGTCAGGGGGGCGTTCCACGGCGATCCATTCCAGGTGTTGCGCGTCCAGGCGGTGCAGGGTTTCGTAAAGCGCGGCGGCGTAGGCGAGCGGGGCGGCGGGCATTTCGTGGCCGATGCGGAGGTGGGCGCCACGGCCATGGGGCACGGGATCGCCGGAATTCAGCAGCAACAGCGGGGTGTCGGGGCGGTAGTGGCGGGCGTGCATGCCGGGGGAGGCGTGCGGGCCGGGGCCGGCAGTGGCTGCGACTTGCACGGGGCCGATCAGGGCTTCGATTTCGGTCAAGGGAATTGTGCCGGGGCGGAGCAGAGTGGGCGCCTCGACCAACGAGAGCACGGTAGATTCGATGCCGACGCGGGCGGGGCCGCCATCGAGGACGAAATCGGCGAGCCGCTCGGGAACATGGCCGGCAGCGGTGGGCGAAAGTTCCGTGAAGCGGTTGGCGCTGGGGGCGGCGATGGGCAGGCCAGCGGTGCGGATCAATTCGAGCGCCAGCGGGTGCGCGGGGACACGGAGGGCCACGGTGGGCAGGCCCGCAGTGACAATGTCCGGAATCGCGGCATGCTTCGGGGCCACCCGCTTGGGGACCACCAGGGTCAGCGGGCCGGGCCAGTAGTGGCGCGCCAGAATTTCGGCCGCGCCGGGCCAATGAGCGGCGAAGGCGCGCGCCATTTCGACCGAATCGACGTGGACGATTAAGGGGCTGGTATGCGGCCGGCCCTTGGCGGCGAAGATGCGCTCGACCGCGGCGGCATCCAGCGCGTTCGCGCCCAGGCCGTACACCGTCTCGGTGGGAAAGGCTACCAGTTTACCGGAACGAATCAGCGCGGCCGCGTGCTGCATGCTCATGCCGCCGCTCAATCTGCCGCTCAATCCGGGCTCTCGTCCTTATCGTCGCCCGCGATCCTGCCGGTCTTGCGCCAGACCAGGTAGGCGTGCATGAGCGGTTCCAGATCGCCTTCCAGGACGCGGTCCACGTCGCCCAGCGACAGTCTGCTGCGGAGATCCTTGACCAGCCGGTAGGGCGCCAGCACATAGTTGCGAATCTGGCTGCCGAAGTTGATCTCCAGCTTGGACTCCTCGGTCTTGCGGGTCTCCACGCGCTTCTTCTCGAGCTCGTATTCGTAGAGCCGCGCGCGCAGTTGCTTCATGGCGGTGTCTTTGTTCTTGTGCTGCGAGCGCTCGTTCTGGCACTGCACTACGATGTTGGTCGGGAAGTGCGTAATGCGCACCGCCGAATCGGTCATGTTGACATGCTGGCCGCCCGCGCCCGAAGCACGGAAGGTGTCGATGCGGAGATCCTTCTCGTTGATCTCGATTTTGATTTCGTCATCCACCTGCGGGTAGACGAAGACCGAGGCGAACGAGGTGTGGCGGCGGGCGTTGGCGTCGAAGGGCGAAATGCGCACCAGGCGGTGGACGCCGATTTCGGATTGCAGCAGGCCATAAGCGTTTTCGCCGTTGACCTCAAAAGTGACGGACTTGATGCCGGCGCCTTCGCCTTCCAGACGGTCGGTGACCACGGTCTGAAACTGGTCGCGCTCGGCCCAGCGCAGGTACATGCGCAGCAGCATTTCAGCCCAGTCCTGGCTTTCGGTGCCGCCGGCGCCGGGGTGGATGGTCATGATGGCAGAGCGGGCGTCGTTTTCACCAGAGAGCAACATGGCGGTTTCCAGGCGCTCCAGGAGTTCGGCGTACGTCTTGAGATCGCGGGCGATATCGGGGAGCACGGGCTCGCCTTCGCGGGCCAGTTCGAAGAGCGTGTCCAGGTCCTCGGTGTGGGCGCGAACCCGCTCGTCGTTGGCGATAGCTTCTTCCAGGCGCTTGCGGCCTTGCATCACCTTCTGGCTTTTTTCGGGCTGGCTCCAGAAATCGGGTGTGGAAATCTGAGCTTCCGTCTCGGCTAGTTTTTTCTTCTGTGCGGGAGCGTCAAAGATACCTCCGGACGGCCAGGGCCTGGTCGCGGAGGGGCTGGAATTCGCGTTCGAGCTCTTCTAATGTCATAGGGGTTCAGTCCTGGGGTTCAATCCGGGGGTTCCATCCGGGTTCAATCCAATTCTAACAAATAGGCGGCCTTGCCGACATTACGGGCGCGCGTCTTGCCGATTTCGATCGCGACGCCTTCGGCCTCGTGGATGTGGCCGCAGAAGAAGAGCTCGGGCTGGTGCTGCTGGATGAAGTCGCGGACCGCGGTGGAGCCGGCGTGGAGGCCGGGGCGGATGCGGTCAAGCTCGGTGCCGTAGGGCGGGGCGTGGCAGATCAGGACCAGGGGCGAAAGTTCGGCGAAGCGTTGCAGGCGTTCGGCGAGTTGGGGCTCGGTATACTCGCCGGGGGTGTTGAAGGGCGTGGGGCTGGAGTAGCCCAGGCCGGCGACGTGCCAGCGGCCCACCTGCATGTGACGCTGGTGGAAATCGTGCAGGCCGTAGCGCGCGCACATGCCGGCGATTTCGGCGGCCGATTCGTGGTTGCCGGGAAGCACGTAGACCTTGGCACCGCGGCGCTGCAGAATCTGGCCGCAACGATCAAGGCCTTTCGACCACGTGCCCTGGTCGCCCGCGGCGATGTAAAGATCGGCTTCAACGTTCAGCAGGCGTTCGAGCGTTTTCCAATCATTATGGATGTCGGAAAAAATAAGGAGCTTCAAGACATAGCGTAGCGCAAGCGGGACCTCGGCGCCGTCCTAATCAATCAAGCTGGTAATCATCCTGGCAATCAACCTGGCAATCAACCTGGCGCGATCTGCACTTCCACCGCCACCACCGATTGCCTGGGCACGCTGAACTCGATGGCGCCCGCCGGCACGCGCACCGCCAGAGCCGCCGGCTTAACCTCATCGGGCCTCGCCAGCGTGTTGGTAGCGCGCATATCGGCGTGGGTCAGCACGGTGGCGCGCGCCTCGCTGGCCCGCGCCTGGCCTGCCAGCCGCGCCCGCACCGCCACCGTGTCGCTAAGGGACGGGTTGGTCACGGTCAGCGTAAGCCGCCGGTCGCGAATGGATGCCGAACTCGACAATCCCGAAAGCCGCGCCGCCCCGGCCAGCCCCGTAACATTCAGGTCCGCTATTTTCATGATTGCCGGCACCTGCTGTGCCCCCATATGCGGCCGGTACATATCGAAGATGTGGTAGGCCGGCGTGCAGCAGAACTTGTCGCCCAGCGCCAGGAACAGCGAGTGGATGCAGTTAATGGTCTGTGCCACGTTGGCCATGGCGATCTTGCCGGCGTTCCGGTTGAAAATGTCAAACGCCATGCCGGTATGCACGGCGTCGCGCAGCGTGATGGGCTGGCTCAGAATGTACCCCGGGGCGATCTCCTCACCGGGCGGATACCAGACGCCCCACTCATCGATCACCAGCCGGGTGCGATGCTGCTGGTCGAACTTGCCCATCTCGTTCCAATGGTCGCCGATCACTTTCTCCAGCCGCGCGCCGCGCAGCAGCACTTCGTACCACTCCGCTGCGTTGAAGTCGCCGGCCTTGATCTTGGTCTGGCGCAGGTCGGTGTAGTAATGAACCGAAAATCCGTCCGGCGGCCTGGTCCCGCGCATGCCTTCGAAGAAGCCGGTGGTCCAGCCGATGTCGCCATCGGCCGAGTGGCCCCGGGGGCCCGTGGCCACCAGAAACGGTGTGGCGTACGCGGGGAATTGGGTGACGAACTGGCGGTACTGCGTGGCATATTCCCCTGGCCGCATGGTGCCGCCGCAACCCCACGATTCGTTGCCCACGCCCCAAAACTGCACGCCAAAGGGCGCGCGGTCGCCATTGGCCGCCCGCTCGTCCGCCAGCGTGACCGTTCCGGCGGGCGCGTTGCAGTAAGACACCAGGTCGTGAAATTCCTTGGGCGTGCCTGAGCCTACGTTCGCCGCCACATACGGCTGCGCCCCCACCAGCCGGCACAGCCGCATGAATTCGTGGATGCCGAACTGGTTGGTTTCGGTGGCATCCAGACCGCGTGGCATCTGGCGCTGCCAGTAGTTGTAAGTCCGCGGTCGCCCGGCCGCTCCGCCGATGCCGTCGCGCCAGTGGTAACCATCGGCGAAGCAGCCCCCCGGCCAGCGCAGGTTGGGTGCGCCAATCCGTTTCATATCCTCGACAAACTGGGTGCGAATGCCGTCGATGTTGGGGATCTTCGAACCCCGGCCCACCCAGATGCCGTCATAAATGACGCCGCCCAGGTGTTCGATGAAGTGCCCGTAGAGATGCGGGCTGATGACGGAGCCGGGGTTGCCGGGCGAGAGTTCGATCTCCGCGTCAGCCGCCAGCGCGTGCCGGGAGCCCGTCAATCCGGCTACCGCGCCGGCCGCGGTTTTGAGGAATGTGCGTCGTTGCATATGCCAGGCTCCGGGTTCGAGTCTTGCCGAAAAGACAACTTATTTATAATCAGTATCTTACAGAAACGCAGAACTTTATTGTACAGAGGCCCGTACAATTTCTGTGGAAATCCTGTGGGAAACTAGAACTGCTCGATTCGCCACAGGTTAGCTGCGGGAAACCGACGACGCCTGAATTCGGCGCGGAGATCCGACACCCCGCCCGGGGTCCCTCCTTGTTGGCGTTGGCCGATGAGCCGGCCAATGTCCCAGTAGAGCGATAGCAGTTCGAGATTAACCGCCCGCAACGCGGCGTATTGTAGCCGAGCGAATTCGCTCCTTGATTTCTCCCAGAAGGGCGCGGTAGGCATCCAGCCCCAGGCTGTTTTCGTTTGGCACTGGAGTCATGATACTTGAATCCGGCGTGAACACGTTGGTTTTGTGCCCGTCAAGGGCAAAACGAGCACGAGAACAAGATGCCTGCAACCGCTGTATTCGGGTCAAGTTCATAGTTGTGAGCGCTCCTTGGGCCAGCGCGTCGTCGCGGTCGAAAGTGCCGCTCGACATCGCCACCATCTCGCCGCTCTTCTCGCCTGCCAGAATCCCAACCTATTTGCCGACGGGCTTACCCTCTTTCACGGTCACTTTGTAGCGATCCGTCGTCTTATCGTCACATTGGATAGTGAGATAGAAGACTCCTTCCTGCTTGGCATGATCGCCGAGATCGACCGAGACCGCGTCCTCAAGCATAAATGTTCAAGAGTGTGAGAGTCACGAACCAGAAAATTGGGCGCGGCGGCGTTGTTGCAGGAGATTCCCACCTGCTTGTTCAGATGCAAGGCCAGGGTTAGCACTTCCGGCCCGGTTGTTCCCGGGCTGCGTCCAAGGCATCGGAGTTGTGTGGACCAAGCCGGCCCTGCAATCGTTTTCCGCGGCATGCTCAATGCCCAATCTCGACATCAGACTGTCGCAAGACCACTCTCCGATAAGGAGCCGATCTTGCAGGCAGCCGATTATCACCGTTGCAAAGCAGTACAGCATCGGTAATGTTCGGCAATGAAAATACGCGGGAAACTGTGTGCAGGCGATGTCGCCCGAACCGTGGTGGCGCCGTGGCTCCCGATCCGGGCCTTCTGTCGGCAGTACCGGCTTGCGATAAAAGTACTCTTTTTGGATTGACATGTCAGCGCTGGAGCGTCATGATCTGTAAGTAAGTTTCTCCGCCGTACGCGAGCCAATCGGATAAACACCTCTGGAAGCTGCCTGACGGAGTCGTAATGGGATCGAATCGAATCAATGATCGCGGAGCCATCGAGCCTCTGGTGCGTCACCTGCGCGATGCTCAGGCGATGACTACGCTCATCGGGAATTCCCCGGCGTTCCAGGACGCCATCCGAGGCCTGCCCACGATCGCCAGGAGCGCCGCGACAGTCCTGATCACGGGCGAAACCGGGACGGGCAAGGAATTGGTGGGAAGAGCGATTCATTACCTTTCGGACCGCGCCAGCCGGCCTTTCGTGTCAGTCAATTGCGGATCGCTGGCGGAATCGCTGGTGGAGGAAGACCTGTTTGGACATGAACGGGGCGCATTCACGGATGCCCACCAACATCGCCCAGGCCTGGTGGCACAGGCAGATACCGGCACTTTCTTTCTCGATGAAGTGGACGCGCTCAGCCCCAAGGCCCAAGTCTCGCTGCTGACGGTGCTGCAGGACAAGACCTATCGCGCCATCGGCTCCACATCGGAAAGGCGCGTGGACATCCGTCTGGTAGCTGCAACCAACGCGCCTCTTGAGAAACTGGTACGAACCGGAGGGTTCCGTTCCGACCTTTTCTATCGGCTGTGCGTCCTCTGCATTAAACTGCCCCCACTGCGTGAGCGGCCCGAGGACATTCTGACTTTGACCCGGCATTTTCTTGGCAAACATGCGATCGGTGGAACAACTCCACCGCGGCTCAGCGCCGAAGGCGAACAGTGCCTGCTGAACTGGGAATGGCCGGGTAATGTTCGCGAGTTGGAAAATGCCATCATTCGCGGTATTCACCTGTCTGAGTCGGGCCTGATCGAAGCCTCCCATCTCGGCATCCAGACGCTGGAGCGGCGTGAGGAGCATCCAACCGTTCCCGGTGAAGGCAACACCATCTCCTCCTTCAAGAAGATGAAGCAAGTGGTAATCGATGCCTTTGAAAAGAAGTACCTTACCAGCCTTATGAGCCAACACTGCGGCAACGTCAGCAATGCTGCGCTATTCGCAGGAAAAGAGCGCCGGGACTTAGGCAAACTGCTTAAAAAGCACGGTGTCGATCCCCGACGCTTCTATTCGCCACTTAGTTAGTTACATCACCTCGCCTTCGCTTGCAACCAATATCACGCAGCGCCCCGGGCGAGTGTCTTGCACCCTCGAATCAGCCTTCAGCCTTGGCCGTTCGGCCAGTCAACCGAGCCGCCTTCATTCGCCGCGTTTCGGCTACAGCGAGCCGGCGGCCAAACCCCCAGCATCCTATCTGACAGAAGCCATGTCGAGTTATGCTACAGGAGAGAAGCTGAGACACTCATTAGATGGGTTCATAGTCACCCATCGGCGGGGGATCAGCCACCCACTCGATCCCGTTGTGCTCCAACAAATCCAACTCACGCGCCGGGTGTTTGTTCACCCGATACCGTACTAGGTGGATTCCCTAAGTCGGGCAGAATCCGTGACATCCAATCCGGCAATCCGATTGCCTCTTAAGGATGGCCGGTCCAGAGGGAGTTTACGCCAGAAGGGCCATCACAACCGCGCGACGAAAAAGTTCTATCGAAGGCCATCGTGAACTATCTGGAGGAACATCCGGACGCCATGGACACCATCGAAGGCATCGCCGAATTCTGGGTGTTGCGCAGTTTGATCCGCGTGGAAGTGAACACGTTGGTGCGGGTGTTGAGCCAGTTGACGGAACAGGGAGTGATCGAGGAAGTTACCCAGGGGAAGCACTCTTCTTACCGTTTGAGGAAACCATCGGGCTAACAGGGGCTAACCGCAAGCCCGAAAGATTTTGGAGGGAGGTATTGTGCCAGGTTCCATTCGCCCAAACCGTCCGGATGTCAGCGATCGATTTCCGGTTGCCGGGTTTACCATCCGCACAGGCGGAGGCCCTTCTTACTTCGAAGTGGCTGTAGCCACCAATCCCGGCCTCTTTCTGCCCGACAACAGGGGCCATCGCACGGAAAGTAATTTTTTCTCCACGCGGGGAGCGGGGCCGCTGCTGGCGGAACGGGGAGAGGCCGTCTACCTGCTTCCGACGGCGGTACTTTCCCGATTCGCCGGCAACGGGCGCCTGTACTATTCCATGGCGACCTTCAGCGATAGGAACTACTCTGATCTCGACGTCCTGCGGCTCCCGCCCGAAGCGGCGCCCTCGATAGCGATCTCCGGGTCATTCACCGGCAAATCGCGCGCGGCCGGCGTGGTGAACCCTCGTGGCGGATTGACGGGGAACGGATACCACACCAGTCCGGATTCGCTGGAGTGGGCTGGCGACACGCTGTCGGCCGGCACTTCCGCTCCCGTCCTGATGGCTCCGGGCAAGAACGGAAAGACGATGCCCGCTCCGCCGATGCCCGCTCCGCCGATGCCCGCTCCACCGATGCCGGCTCCGCCGTTGAAGGCAGCGCCCGCTCAACAGGTAGCGGCGGCGCATGCTGCCTCGCTCGCTTACGATGACGGCTTTGGCCCATGGGACGCAAGTCTGGATGCGGACAACGATGCCGGCGCCGACGCGGATGACGGCGGTGGCATCGAGGGTCCGATTCCGGACTCCGTGACATCGGTGGCGCCACAGGGCCTCAGCCGCCCATTCACAGCCGCGGAGTATCCTCAGGCGAGCCGGTTCGTTGCCGCAGCCTCCAGCAATTTTCGCGCGACCGCGGGCCCGCGTACCATCAGCCGCATGGTGATTCATATTACCGACGGCGGCAAGAACATAGACGGCCCGGTTACGTGGTTTCAGAATCCGAAGCAACCCTGCTATTGCGATCCGAAAAAGGGAAATTGCCCCGATCCGCCCAAGCTCTGTCCCGTCAGCGCACACTATGTCGTCGGTCAGGATGGCGAGGTGGTGCAGATGGTGCTGCATAAAGATGTGGCATGGCACGCTGGTTCGGCCAACGGCGACAGCATTGGGATTGAGCACGTGGCCAACACCAGGGGCCTGCTGCCGAGCGAAGCCGAGTACAAGGCGTCGGCGGCGCTGGTGGTGTGGCTCTGCAATCAGTTCGGACTTCCGGCGGACCGGACGCACATCCTGGGCCATGCCGAAGCCGATCCGAAAACCGGTCATAAGGCCTGCCCCAATGGCGCCTGGGACTGGGACCACTACATGAGCCTGGTGTCCAGCGCCGCCACGCCTCCGCCCACATCCAGCGGCGGAGCAACCGATACAGCCCCATCCGGTGGAGGAGACGTCGCGCCCGCCGCTTCTCAAAGCCTCGGTTATCAGGCTTGGGAAACGAAGCGCCAGCGCGATGTCGCCGGAAACAGAAAAATGTCAGCCGGGACCAAGCCGCTCGGAATCGTCATCCCGGATGACGTGCCTGCGAATCTGGGCGACGCGCTCTCCTCGTTGGCCCAATGGTTGCGCAGTCTGACGGCATGGGCTGTGGGGGTCCCCGATACGACTTTCTTCCCGTTTTCGGCGATCTGCCAACTCCGGATGACGGACGGCTCGAACAACTATACGGGCACCGGCTTCTATATCGGAACCAATACCATCCTGACCTGCGCCCACAACCTCTACGGGATGACTTCGGCGACCGTCATTCCCGGCAAGAATGATCGCGTCTCGCCCGTGGAACCTTTCGGCCACTTCAACGTAGACGCGTCCAGTTGGACGATCCACCCAAGCTACGACCCGACAACGCAAGCCGAGCCCGATGTGCACGACTTCGACCTGGCGGTGATCCGCGTCGCCACGCCACCTCCCACCGGCCAGTACTTTTCGACGCTGGAGGAACTCAACCAGTCTCGTCCCAGTCCTATCATCGTGTGCGGGTACGCCGCTAGGAGTGTCGACCGGGACAGGCAACACATGGACTCCGACATGGTTCGTCAGGTGACTGACAATCGAATGCTGTATAACCTGCAGACAGAGCCGGGAAACAGCGGCTCGCCGGTCTTTTACTTCTGGGCTTATGAAGACGAACAGAAGCAGATGACCGTTCAGGACATCCGCCTGGTGGGCGTACACGTATCCTCATACAGCAATAAACTGAACCAGGCGTGCCGGCTTACCGAGGACAAGATCAAATGGATTCGGTCGGCATCGGGCGCACCAGCAGCCGCACAGTCATTGGGACGCGCCAATGCGCCCAATGGAAAAACCAATGGAAAAAATGGCCTGAAAACCGCCATGTCTCCGGCCCACCATCGCAAACCGGCCCACATGCTGGCGTACAACATTATCCAACCTACCTACACGCCGGCCAATGCGGATGAGGCCAAAGTCTTCATGAAGCAATGGGCTGCCCGGCGCGAACGATGGCGAGCCGGCGTCCAGGATACGACCATCTTCCCCCACTCGGCCATTTGCCGTTTCCGGATCGCGATGCCGGACGGCGAGTACATCGGAACCGGGTCTTACATCGACCGCGACCTGGTGCTGACCTGCGCCCACAATTGCGTGTCAACACGCGCGGATGGGAGCCTGGTGAGCGCGAGTAGCATTACCATCATCCCCGGATTCAACGATCTGGCGAATCCGCCGGAACCGTACGGCCACTTCAGCGTCACTCCCACGGCTTGGACGGTTCATCCGAGCTATAACCCCGCCGCCTCCGGTTGCCGCGCCGCCCATGACTTCGACCTGGCGGTGATTCGCGTAGGCACGCCGCCGCCGAACGGACAGTACTTCAAAGCGTTGGAGGAACTGCTGCAGTCGCAGAGCAGCCCGATCATGCTGTGCGGCTATGCGGCGGAGAGTGTGAGCGCCGACCGGCAACACATGGATGGCGACCACATCACGGGGGTGGCCGACAACCGCTTCGACTACGACATTCAGACCGAGGGTGGAAGCAGCGGCTCACCGGTGTTCTATCTGGCCGGTTGGGAAGACGAAAACGCGCAGGCTTCGCAAACCGAAATCCGGCTGATCGGCGTCCACACCCACCTGGGAGCGAACCCCGATTGTACGGTCAGCGACTCGGTGAATGGCGGCTGCCGCCTCACGGCAGAAAAAATCAAGTGGATCAACTCATTCCGAGCCGCGGCGGCGGCGCAATCGCTCGGCTACCGGAAGCCGGTCCGAAAGAACGGCGTGCCGCGCTCGCAGGCCTATGGGACCGTGCTGGCGCTGGCGACGTTTCCGGAGGCGGCCGTGCAGCAGATGCAGGCGGATTTCGTGCGCGCGCAATCAGTCCAAACCGATTGCGTCCAGGTGCTGAATTCCGGGCTTCGCCAGCTCTTCGGCGCGGCGTTGGCCAACGCCGATGGTACTCCCAAGGCGCTCGGCACTACGGTGCAGGATTCCATGGCGGCGCTGGCGCGGTATGGCATGGCGCAAGACGCGCACGAATTCGAGTTCGCCGACGCCGCCGGAATGCTCACCAAGGGCGTGGCGCGTCCCGAGCACCTGCAGGATTCGGCGGAGGACTGGCTGGTCAACCAGGCCGATAGCGGGCACGATCATGGCTGGTATGCTTTCGTTCTGTCCCTGCTGGACGGTTACCACAACGTGGTTCTGGCCCTTGATTTCAGCGGGCGCGGTGACGCCGGCACCAAACTTTTCTGGCTGGATCAGATTCATGGCGGATTCGACGAAGTGACGGGCACTCTGGATGCGCGGATCACGCGGCATACGCAGGAATGGTGGGACCCGCTGGACGCATCCCACAAACCGAAGACCCGGGTTTCGGTTTGGCCGCTCAGCCCGGCGGCGCACTAGGCAGGGCGCACGAAACAGAAGCGCACTGGACAGGAGGACAATCTTGGCTTACCGAACCGCGGTAGCAACTCCGAAATACGTGCCGGCACGGACGTTGGCACTGCCCACGCCGGACGCCATACGCGATGCGCAGCATGCCACCGGCCAATATCCCGGCCCGGTCTGGGCGGTGAAATCGTGGTCGCTGGCCGAGGCCGACCATGCCGTGCCCATTCCACCGAGCGCCACCGGAAAGTATCCCAGCCCCGTCTGGAGCGGCGCCCCAATGCTTCCGGGCGACCGGCTGCTGACCGACCCCGCGCTGCGGCGCAAAGATCCCGGCTATTCGGACGAGACCGGCAGCGACGCCGACGAAGCGCACGACAGCGCGGAGCCCGAGGGCTCCACCGCGCTCGATAACCGGGAAATCTACCGCATTGTTCGCGAGGTGGCGGTGGTTGACTCGGGCGACGATCTATATAGCGCGGTAATGGCCCAGGATCCCTTCGGGCTGTGCTTCGGGCTGACGCTGTTCACGCAGGCCTCGGGGCATTTGGGGGCCGTACTCAGCCTGATGTTGGCACGCGACCCGGAGCAATTCCGCGCCCTGTTCGGACCCAACGCGACCGCCTTGTTGGCAGTGACTAACGCGTCTGCGGGCTCGCGCCTCGAACCCGTGGGCGGAGAGAATCTATCCGCCGCCTCATGGATGGACCGGTTCCGGCAGGCGGGCGCATACACGCCCTTTCAAGCGGCGCAAAACGAGCAGGCCATCGAAGGACAATTTCGCCCCATGCTGCACCTGGCGGCCGAACTGGGCCTCACCAGCGACCGCGGTTTGGCGATGGCGTTCGACCGTGTCGTAACCTGCGGGCTGGGCGCCGGCATGCGATGGGTAATCGCAGCCGCCGGGCCGCTGCGCACGGAGCAGCAGCGCCAGGGGGCGCTCGAAGATCTGGGATATGCCAGCCTGCCGGAGTTTCAAGCCGATACTCCATGGCTGCCGCAAAACGGAGTTTTTGGGCCGGAAACTCATGCGGCCATGGCGGGCGCGCTGCGGCGGTTGGGTGATCGGTGTATGCCGTCGTGTGAGGACTTGATGGGTCGCCTGGTGTCGGCGGCGGCAGGGCCGGCGAAGACGCGGTTGATGCGTTTGCGCCACTCGGCCAAGCTGCAGGACGTGTACTACCGGTTCTAAGCGCGAGTAAATGAGGGCAGACGTGCAACCAGATCCCAATTCTCCGGCCACCCGTAAGCCGCTGTCGAAGGCAGCGTCGCTGTTGGCCGGCTCGCCCGCGTTTCAACGCCTCGAGCCCGCCATGCAGGCGGCGCTGATGCGGGACGTGCAAACGATCGACACGCCTGACCCCCACAGTCATCACGATCCGTACGCCTTTCCCCTGGATACTCCGGGCGATCTCTTTAGCCGGCGCCGGCAGCCGGCTGACGGGGGCCCGCCACCTGCCCAGCCGGCAGCCGCTGCCCCAGCTCAACCGGACCCTTCAGCGGCGGCCGACAAATCAACGCCCAAGGCTGCTGCTACCGACACCATTGCGCGGCGCACCGGCGCGTTGCGCGATGAAGTGGATTTTCCGGCTTTCGTCGCCAGCCTCGTGCATGGCACATATGATGCGGTGGTGGACGCATCCATCCGGCAGATGGAGGCGTTCGCGGAACTGGTGGGCGCGGTAGCCAAGGATCTGGATCAGTTCACCGAAGAAAACGTAACCCGCAACCAGGTGTTGGACTGGCTGGCGCATCAGTATCCGCGCGACCTGACGCTGGATGTGCCGGTGGGTCCCAATGCCGGCGATCCGGCGCTGCATGCTCGAAACCCGGGATCGGGTGAAGACGATGCGCCCAGTCCGGTCTGGCTGGCCGACTACGGTGCGGCAGGCCAACCGCTGACCGACGATTTGATCGAACAGGCACTGGTGCCGGCCGCCCGCCGAAAGGTGGGAGAGGGCCGCTTACAGACCTTGGCCACCATGGTGCTGCTGGGAATGAACCGGATCAACGTAAAGGACGGTTCGATTTCGGCCAAGGTCCAATTCCGCGCGGCCGCGAAGGACACGGCGGCAGTGAGTTACGCGGCCAGTCAGGACCCGGGTGGCCAGACTTGGGGCGAGCGCGGCAGCGCGACCTACGACCAGCACCAGACCATGGTTTCCACGGTGGGCGCGAACGTCCAAACCACCAGCGATCTGAAGGCCGAGTTGTTCGGTGAGGTCCGCATCAATTTTGTGAGCGAGACTTTGCCCCTGGACCGGTTTGCCGATTCGGCAAAGATGGCTGTGTTGCAGAAGAACGGACGATCTGCATCCAGCGCGCCACCCGCGCCGCCCGCAGCACCTTCGGCACAACCGGCACTTCCCGCGCCTGCCGCGCCACCGGCGGTACTACCGGCAGCGGGGCAACCGGCAGCAACCGCGCCGACGGCTTCGGGTCCGGCGGCCCGCGCGGGTTCCGCCCGCGCCGGAGGTAAACCTTGACACGGCAACTCTGGCAGACCATGGTCGAACTTCTGGAATCGGTAAGCCCCGACAGCCAAACCGGAGTGCGCGTGACGGACGTGTCTCTGGATCTGCCCATTGAGGTGCAGATTCGCCAAACCCACGACGGTCTGATATTCCTGGCCGATCTGCCGCGCTGGCGGTGGCGCACGGTCTTCGACCCCAAGGGAGGCCGGCTGAAACTGCGTTGCAGCGAAGGCGAGGTTACGTTCGGCGAGGTTACCGTCGGCGAGGTTACCTTCAATGAGTGACCGCGACGGCGGCCTGCCGCTGGAACAATTTGTGCAAGCCCTCACCAGCCAACTCGACCGGGTACAGAACACCATGGCGCTGAAGGCCCGCGCCGGCCTGCCGCTCACGTTCGCCGTGAAGGATCTGACGCTCGATCTTCGCACCCACGTGGAGATGATCGATAGCGTGGTGCGAATTCGTCCGGCGGCGCCCGGTGAGATGGACGCCAGCACGCTGCACCTCTCGCTCACCACCATTACGCGCCCCATGATCGAAGAGAACACCATGGCGCTCTCCGCCAAGCCGGACGAGCCGTCGGTCAAAGAAGTGCTGGGCACCGATATGACCGATGCCGAGCAGCGGCGGCTGGAATGGGCCGGCATCCACACCATCTCGCAGTTCCGGGCCATGCAAAAGTCGGGCGGAGAGGCAGCCATTGGGCGGGCGGCGGATATTCCGGTGAATCGCCTCCGTTCCGCCTTGGCGCGGGCGTCCCAACCGCTGATTTCGCACGTCGAAACCGAGGCGCTGGCAGAGGATTTGGGCGCCAATGGAACCACCCTGCTGCGCATCCATGGGCAAAACCTGGTCCAGGACGATGCGCCGCGCGTGCGCATCGGAAATGAACAGGTTCCGCTGTTGCGGGCCAATCACCGCGAGTTGCTGGTGGCCGCCCTGCCGCATCAGCGGGGCGGGATAGTCACTGTGGAGGCATCTCCCGGCGTCTTCGCGGAGAAGGAA
This sequence comes from Candidatus Acidiferrales bacterium, assembly GCA_035570275.1. GTDB lineage: Bacteria > Acidobacteriota > Terriglobia > Bryobacterales > Bryobacteraceae > DATMNI01. The sequence goes on from DATMNI010000232.1 coordinate 38,421, forward strand.
TTCCAACTGGACGCACCCGCTGGGGCCAAGCCGCCCGCGGCGGCCAAGCCTCCCGCTTCGGCCAAGCCTCCCGCTTCGGCTATGCCGGCCCAGAACGGCGGCCCGGGAGAAACGGAATGAACCATCGCATCCAGTTGGGCACTCCCTGGGCGCGGCCCGGCGATCCGTATTCCACTCCCGGAAGCCTCATTCTGAAACTGGCCTTGGGCGAGGCGCCGGAGAAAATCGCGTCGGCGCTGGACCTGCGGCAGGGAACCGGCCAGGCATCGGCGACGACAGGGATTGGTCCCGTGGACCGGTTGCTCGGCCACTTCTCGACCCAGGCGCAGGTTTACCGGGTGCATGCTTCGGCGCAGGGTTTCGGCCGCCCCGGGCAGCGGCATAAGAACTTCAACGACCTGGAGCACGCGGTAGGCCTGTCGCGAACCTTCGAAGTGGACCTGGATGACGATTCGCCCATTCTGGACCTCATTGACGCGCTCCGCCACCTGGCGGTAGTGGAACAGGCTTATCCGCACTACCTCTGTGTGCTGCCCTTTGGAACGGCCGCGCCGGCGGCCATCGGCATCGACGAAGCCTGGTCTTCCAGAGAGATGATCGGCGCGGCCGAAGCCATGGCCTATGAGCCGGGAGATGCCGCCGTGGTGGTGGCCATCGTGGACACCGGGGTGATGCTCGACCATCCCGAACTGGCTGGACACGTGCGGCGCGGATACGACACCGTGCAACTGACGGGCACCGATTTGCCGCCGGGAATGAAGCTGGTTACGGACCAGAGCCGTGGATGGGGCGATCCGGTGGACCTGGTGGGACACGGCACATCCTGCGCCGGCATCATCGGCGCCTCCGGCGAACAGATTCCTCCGGGGCTCGCCGGGAATTGCGGTGTGCTGCCGCTGCGGGTGCTGGGTTCGGCCAAATATCCAGGCAAGGCCGACCCCGTGGGCATCGGCGCCGTTGCGGATATCGATTGCGGCGTGAAATATGCGATTGATCTGGGGGCCAAGGTGCTCAACTTCAGCTTTGGCACGCCGGAGGCAGAGATCGAACCCAACGGACCGATGCCCCACTCCGATGTGATCGCCTACGGCTTGGCGCGCGGCTGCATCATGGTGGCGGCCAGCGGGAACTCGGGCAAGGAAGAGCGGTTCTCGCCGGCGGCCATGGAGGGTGTGATCGCGGTGGGCTCGGTGGACGAGAATGGCGCTCCGTCGGCGTTCTCCACCCGCGGCGGCCACGTGGCGCTTTCGGCCCCAGGCGAGAGCGTCGTCAGTTCCAGCCTGCATGGTTACTCCCGCGTGACCGGCACCAGCTTTGCGGCGCCTTCGGTCTCCGCCGCCGCGGCGCTGCTGGTGAGCCGGGCGCTGGGGCGCGCCTACCCGCTGGATGCCGGCGACGCACGCCGGATTCTCTGCGATTCGGCGCGCCCGTGGCGGACCGGCCACGGTAAAGGCGGAGGTGCGGGTGTGTTGGACGCTGTGGCCGCGCTCCAACAATTAGACCGGGAAATCGACGGTTCGGAGCAGGCTGCGCCGAATGACAGGCGTAAAGCACGAGGTCACACGGGATGAAGAACCAAGCCAAACCCGCTCTCCAAAAAGCAGCGCGGGAAGTGGAGCAGGAAGTACCAACTACACCGCCCGCCGGAGGTCCCCCCTCTCCCGGGCAACCACCTGAAAGGAGTCACATGACGAACCCGATCATTATTGTGGAGATGCGTACCCGCGAGCAGAGCATTATTGCCCAGCTCAGCAGCAGAGTGTTCGAACTCCAGGCGCAACAGCAACAGAACGGCGGTATTCTGGATCCGTCGCTACAGGCGGAACTGGCGGCCGACATCGCTAAACTGAATTCCGCGGGCCAACCGCCGCCGGGCCAGGTGCCGGTGCCAACGCCACCCGCTAACCCGGTGGCGCTTGATCCGCTCTACCAGGCGGTGGCGAGCGCCTTCGCCCAAACCAATCAACCGATAGCTCCCGACCAGGTTGACGGCAAGCTGCCAAGCCAGCAAGACGCCAGGCTAGCCAATCAATCCGGGCCAAACACTCTGAGCCCCCAGGAAACGGCGTTCGCGGCAGCGTACGGCATCCTGATTCGTGACGGTAACACGAACCCGGACGTCGGCGCCAGATTCTCGCAGGCCTTGTCATCGGCGCGCGGAGAATACAACGCCAGCCCCACTCTGTTCGAGAATGTTCTCCACAATCTCATCAGACAGGGCCGGGTGGCAGTGACAGCGGTGAACCAGAACAGCGCGGCGAGCACGGCGCTGCACGAATTCCAGGTCAGCGCCGGCCAGTGGGCCGCGGTGGTCCAATCGTTAGTACGACAGGGTGTTCCGGCCACCGACTTTCACCTCGAAGTCAAGACGCTCTTCGCCCTGGCAGGCCAGGAAGGGGTCAACGACAACGCTCCACCTTCGTCCATCAGCATCGACCTGCCGGACCTGGATGCGCAGACCAACGTCGACATTATCACCGACAACCTGGTGGCCATGCAGGGCCTGCATTTCGCCGCCATGTTCGAAGAGGTAAAGGCCTTCGCCGTGGTGGACAAGCTGGTGGAGCAGTTTACGCTGGGTCAGCTTCCGCTGGGCCGGGGCAACGCCGGTGACACGCTCTACGGCTACTGGAAGAAGAGCATCAACCGCTTGACCGAGATTGAGCGCCGCAACCTGTACTCGCGCGCGTTCGGCACGCCGGGCGGAGACCCCACCGCGGGTTCACCGAACACCGATTACGCCGACCTGATGATCCGTTTCGTATCCACGGTCTCGGCCTTTTCTCGCCAACTCACCATTGACGACCTGTTCCGCAACCGCACTCCCGCGCCCGTCAACCAGGAGCAGTTGAAGAAATCGGGACGCGATTTGGCGGGCAACCTGTCGCTGCACGGCTACGGAATGGCCTACTTCGCCGCCATCGAAATGCAAACCCAGATCAAGGAGATCATCGGCCTGCTATCGGACGACGAAATCAAAACCGCTTATGGCGCCAAGGACATGTGGGGCGTCATAGACCAGGTTGCCTCGCTTGAATTGGGCGGCGCCAAAAACAGTATCAAGTACCGGACCATGGCCACCGCCGGCGCCACCATTATCAAGTGGCTGTCGGACCACGCAGCCGACCTGACCACGGCCTCCCGGTTCAGCATTTTGGACACCCAATCGATCCGCAATCCACCGCTGAAGCCCGTTGGCCAGAAACCCACGGTGAATCCCACCGATCGCGATCTGGTGGACGCCTGCGACGCCTGGCTGGCCGTGACCGGAACCCAGGACACCCGGGTTGAGGAATACTCGCAACCCACCGAAGGACCCATGCAGACATCGGCCCCCATCCGCATTCCGGCACTCGCACGGGACATGCTGGAGCAAGCGGGCGTGAAGCCCCTGGCTTACGTCCAACCGATCCGCAGGGCACAAGGCGCTTGAAGACAGGAGGTTCGATATGGGCAAAACGTCAATGTCCGAAGTGGTGGGGACACGCCTTCAAGTGGCGGCGGAAAAGCTTGGAACGGCGAATCCGCTGCAGTTCGTCGGGGGACTGCTGCAGCGGACCTTCACCTATCCCGTCGGCTCGCCGGAATACGCCGCTAACGCGTTGACCCCTGGGGCGGCGCCCTGTGAGCCGTCGTTCTCGGAACATCAACCGAATCTGCTGCGCTTCACGATTGTGCCGCTCAGCCCGGATTCCTCACCCTGTGCCCGGCGCAATGAAGCCACGCGGGAGATGCGCCGCCTGGTGGATCCGCTGTTTGGCCACAGCGCGCTGCGGTGGTTCGACCAGCGCAGCGAAGAATTCCGCGGCACCGGCATGGAGTCTCGCCTGGACTACGGGGCGTTTTTCGGCAACGCTTACGACGCCGAAGGCCTTTCGACATCCAAGGTGTACTACGAAATGCATCCGCACCAGGTGGAGAGTCTGCCGCCTCACTTGCGGGAAATGGTGAAAACGGCCATGGAGGCGCTGCCGGGATTGCGGCCCTTGTTCACGAAAATCAGTTGCGGCCGCGACCACGGCAGCCAGCGCGTCACGCTCCATCACCGCGGGCCTCTGCGGCTGAGCCAGCTTAGCCCGCTGATGGAAAAGATCGGCCTGGCACATCAGCTTCCAAGCATCATGCAAGTGATCGGTCTGGCATTGGGAGGGCGCTTCGATCTTCCGGAAAGGTCGGCGTTCGTAGGATTGCAGGAGACCTCGGAGGGGCCGGAGATGAAACTGGAAATCGGTCTCGGAATGATTCCGGATCTGCCTCCTGGGTTCCTGGATCTGCTGACGCTTGGCCTGGCGGAGAGGCCGCGCGAGCTGCACGCGTTGGGAAGGTGGCTGCGCGCCTTCACTCCCGACAAATGCGACTGGCCCGGACGGTTCTCGGTTCTCAGCATTCGGACCACGCCGCTCACCCCGGCTCGCGTGAGCCTGTATCTGCGGCCGGTGGAGTTCGAAATCAACCAGCGGCTCAGTGACGTTGCCCGCCTGCGTCAGGACGCGCGGGCGGATTAGGAGGCAAGTTGGCCGGAAAGGAGGTCCGCATGACGGCTAGCTCCATTGCAAAACCGGTTGGCGCCGCTCCCAAGGTGAGCGCCGAGACTCTTTCCCTGGTGCGCTCCCAGGTGAAGGATCTCCTGGTCCGGAGCCCGGCGTACCGCAAACTGCCGCACGATCAGCAGATGAATATCGCCCATGACATGGTGGAGGTGGGCTCGTATCTGGCGGAGCCGGAGGGCATCAAGGGCGATAAGCTGGCCAAGGCGGCGGCAGCTCCGCGGGCAGCCGGAAAAACCAGAGCCGCGCAGGCGCGCCGCGACCCTTACGATCTCAGTTTGGCGGACGCCGGCACACTGCCCGACCCGGCTGCGCCGCCGAAGTTCGTGGCCCAGGCAGCCCGCGAAGGCGCGGCCGTGGCGGGCGCATTGCTCCAGGCGGTGAACTTTCCGGATTTTGTCTCGGGCCTTATCAAGGGCGTGTTTCATGCCATTGTCCAATCGTCCATCGAGCAGATGGAGGCCTACGGCCGCCTGGTCGCCGACGTTGCCAAAACGCTGAATCAGTTTCGGGACGAAAACGTTACGGATAATCAGGGCCGGGACCATCTGGTGGACCAGTACCCGGACGTCTTCCAGATCAGCGTGGATACCGGCGACGATGGGGCGGAGCAACCGCGCGTGACGGCGCGCGACGGCGTGGATGAATCCGCCGCGTTGAAGCGCGTCAACGCCAACCTTCCGATGGATGGCGGCACCCCCCTGACGAGCCTTGACAGCGATGAAATTGAGGCCAAGGCCGTGCCGGCCGCGCGGACGCAACTGGCTACCAGCCGCCAGCAATTGCTGGCCACCATGGTCCTCATGGGCATCAACCGGATCGTCGTCACCGATGGCAAGATTTCGGCGAAAGTAATGTACGATTTCCAGGCCCAGGACAATTTCAAATACAAGCAGAGCGCGACTAAGTTCGACTATGACTCAACGCTCACGCACAATGTGCAGGAAGGCACGATCGATCAGGGCGGGCAAAGCACCGATACAGGCGCAACGTACAGCAAGGATTCGGGCTACACAGGAGCCTCGCGGGATGGCAGTTATTATGCCAAGGGAACCTACAAGAACACCCAGGAGCCGGTGCTTAACCTGGTGAGTGCCACGCAGCTCGCCGGCGACGCCGAACTGAAAACCAAGGCCAGCCTCGCCGGACAAGTGGAGGTCAATTTCAAGAGCGACTACCTGCCGCTGGAAAAAATGGCCGATTCATTTCAGATCTCGCAGATTCAGAACGCCGCGAAACCTGGCCAGGCGAAGGTTACCGGAGCCGCCGCCGGAGCCGCTCCGGGCGGCCCGCCGTCCCCGCCTCCCGCCGCTGGTACCGCGGCGCCGGCCGCGCCTAAGTGAGGACCACGTGCCATGCCGAACACGCAGACGACACAAACATCCTGGGCCAACGACGAAACCCTGAGGGCAGTGCGGCCGGAAGTACGCAAGATTCTGGAATCCAACGCCGGCTTTCGCAGCCTGCCGCCGGCGGAACAACGCCAACTCGCCTCCACCATGGTAAAGGTGTGCAGCTACATGGCGAACCCCGATGGGCTGGCGGCGCGCGAGCTGTCTAAAAAGGGCGGCGTGCTGGCCCTGGCGGATGAGGACCCGACCGAGGCCACCAAGCGGCGGCTGTCGCAGCAGCCCGGTTCCACCGGGGCGGATTTTAAGGCGGGAGCAGTGACCGCGGGCGTGACAGCCTTCGGCAACATGGTCAAGACCGTGGATTTTCCAGCCTTCGTATCGGGGTTGATTCAGAACGTGTTTCAGGCCATTGTGGATTCCTCCATTAAGCAGATGAACGCGTATGGCGAACTGCTGGCCAATGTGGCCAAATCGGTGGATCAATTTGCGCAGGACAATATCAGCAAGAACAATGCCCGCGACTGGCTGGCGCAGAAGTACCCGGGCCAGGTTGGCGTGGACACCACTAATGCGGACAGCAGTTTCGCCGTGGGCGATACCCCCGCCGCGCCTACGCCGCAGTTGACGGTGACCGCCGACGACGCTTCCGCAGCGTTGACGCAGATCTCATCGGACCTGGGTTTGCAGAAGCCGGTGACTGACATCTCCGATCCGCAGGAGGAGGAGCGGTTGGTTTTGGGTGCGCAGTTGCAAATGGCAAGATCGCGCCAGCAATTGCTGGCTTCGATGGTCATGCTCGGCATCAACCGCATCGTCGTCACCGACGGTCTGATCCACGCCAAGGTCGTTTTCGACATGCGGGCCCAGGATACCCAGAACCGCCGGGCCAAGGCATCGATGTACGACGGGCGTCACGAGGCGACTGCCAGCCAGACCAACATCGGATTCAGCAGTTGGTTGTCTCCAGTGTCGGCCGACACTTCCATGTCGTCCAGCACAGACCACATGGCCACGGTTTCGTCCTCGGTGGACGATACGTCGGCATCCAGTGCGGCGGTTAAGGCGAACCTCACGGGCGAGGTCCGGGTCAATTTTAAGAGCGACTATCTACCCATGGAAAAGATGGCCAATCCGCAAATGATTTCGGCTATTCAAGGCAACGCCGTTCCGGTTGATCCCAAGCCTGCGGCGGCAGGCGCGGCGGCAGGCTCGGCGGCGCCGGCGAAAGCGTGAGGAAATGGGCGCTATGGCGGCCTTGCTTCCAGTTGGCCTGGCTAATGACAGTCGTCCTTTCGAGGACGGGCAGATCGAACGCTCCCTGGGTCTGGGCTTTCGGCTGCTGGACGCGGTCGACCGGCACGCCGTGCAGTTCGGTGGTTTGGGGCTGGTGGATTATGACCTTCCCCCGGTGGGGGCGTCGGAGACCGATCAAGCCAACCTGCGGACAGTGCCGCCGCTCTATCTGGCTTCCGAACTGGAGGCCGCGGGGCTGGTTCCGGCCGCCGAGATGCTGGCCGGCCTCTTCGCAAGCGGCGGAATCCAGCGGGACTTAGGCCAGGCTACCCCGCTGATCATTGCATTCTGGCGAGCGCGTACGCAGCGATTCAGCTCCCAGGAACGGCAGGCCTTCTTTGCGCGGTTGTTCGGCGCTTTGGACGGCGCTACACTGGGAGCCCCTGGAGGCGTCAACGCGGAGTTTGAGAACCTCTTTATCGACTTCGCCGAGGCGTTGTACAAATTGAATCCGAACGCCGCCCTGGAGAGCCTGGGCAGGTTCGGGGTCACACCTATATCGGAGGTCTCGCTGCAAATGGCGGCGATGAACCTGACGGGTAACCTCGGCTCGCGAAGCGGCGGCATGGCGGGCTTCGCCGGCCGCGACCTGCTGACCACCATCTCTCAGGCCCTGGAGTTGGTCAAAAACCAATCGATACAAAGCGCATTCGGGCTGCGGACGCCATGGAGCGTGGTGGATTACGTCAACCGGACGTATCTTCGCCAAACCCCGGATATCACGTCTCACGTAACTCGCGGCAAATCGGGAATGCTGTTGCTCACCTGGCTGGCCGAACACGTAACGGCGCTCGACGACCGCGGCACATTTCAGATCGCGTCCGGCGATCCGCTGGTAGGCGCGGCAACCGCTTGGTTGGAAGCGAGCCTGGTGCTGCGCCAGGCTGAAGCGGCCGTGGCGCCGCCGGCACAATAGTATGGCGGCTCCCACAGCCGCGGCCATCTCCCCAGAGCCGGCGGGAAACATGCAAGACCTCCCCGTCACTGCGCCGGCGCCGCCACCGATGCCGGTGGTTCGCGCTACGGTGCGCGATCTACTGTTGTCTTCTCCTGCCTACCGGGAACTGGATCCGGAAAGCCGTCGCAGGATGGCCGAATCCATGGTCAGGGTCTGCCACACGGCCGTATCCCTGGTAAAGGAGGAGTTGGAGAGCGATACCGACGCTCGTTCGGATGCGCGGGCCGATGAGGAGCACACCCGGACCCAACCCACCCTTGCCATAGCTCAATCCGCTGCATCCGACTATGGCGGCACCGCCGCCGACCGCATCGCCGGCACCACGCAAGCGGTTCTCAACGCCGTCTCCTTCCCCCGATTCGTAACGGATTTGATTAATGGCGTATTCAAAGCCATGATCGATTCCAGTACCCAGCAGATGCATTCCTATGTCGAACTGCTGAACAACGTGGCAGCGTCGACCGACGGTTTTGCGGATGCCAACATGGGCGCCGACCGGGCGCGGGCCTGGCTGATCGACAAGTTTCCAGGCGTCTTCGAAATGTCTGGAGAACGGGACCCAAACGCCGGCCCCGGCGAACAGGATGACATCCAGTTGCAACTCAAGGACGGCGCCTCCATGCCGTCCCAGGATGCCCTGCGAACCGCGCTCGGCATGGAACCGGACGAATCCGTACCTGGCGGCGATCCCGAAACACTGGTGCCGTTCGCCCGCCGCCAGATCTCCAAGCAGCGCCAGCAAATGCTTTCGACCATGGTCATGCTGGGTATGCAGCGGATTGTGGTGGATAGCGGCAGGATCAGCGCTGCCATGCGGTTCCATATCGACACCCGCAGCGCCGCTCAAGCCGACGAGGCCAAGAAGTTCACCGAACAGAATCAAATTGAAGCGCAGGGCAGCTTCGGCTTTGGGCCATGGGGCGCTAGCGCCAAGATGACTAACAATATCGGATATGTTTCCACTTCGAAATCGCAAACCACCGAGGAGATGAATACCGACCTGGATTTGAGTTCGTCCGTGGAGATCAACTTCAAGAGCGATTATCTTCCGTTGAACCGGTTGACGACTCCGGGACAAGCCAGCCGGATTGTCAGTAATAGCCTGAATCCCGATGCGGAAAAGGCGGCCATCGATGCCCGGACTACGAGGGCGGCGCGGAACGCCGCCAGCGACGATGCGCGGCGCCAATCGCTCGACCGGGCGATCGGTCCCGAGACTCCGGCGGCGGCTCCCAATAAGACCCCTACCGCGGGTGCGCCGGCGGCGGGTTCGGCAGCACCCCAGCCAGCTTCGGGTGCGGGTAAAACGGCTGCCAGTTCGCCAAAGCCGGCAGGGCAAACATCGACAACGGGCGCGCCGCCGGCAACTCCGGCTACGGCAGCGCCTGCCCCGGGTGCAAATGCGGTCAACCCGCTGAAATGATAGACAGCGGGAACGTGAGGCAGGAAAGGAGTAGCGAACTTATGGCCCTCGCAAGGTGCTATCGTTCGGGAAGGAACTGGTATCTTACCGCTTTCAGACTCTTGGGCATTGTTGTGGGGCAGGTTGTTAACCTGCGGCGGATTGTTAATCCGCCGGCTGCGATGCGGCAGCGAGCCAGCCCGGATGTGGTAGCTTACCTTACCCGATAGGGCGCCTCTAATCGCGGACCGGCGGATTGCCAATCCGCCGCAGGTTGCCAACCTGCCCCACAAATCTTCTCTACTGCCCTCCGTAACTCTGACCCGGATACAGCACGCTCAACGACATCGTGAACAGCGGATTAAAAATCGGCTCGAACACCCTCCACGCAATCATCAGTCCGACGATGGTGAACCCGCGCATCGAATGTCCCAGTTCCTGAAATCGCCGGGCGGCGGTCTCCGGTAGCAGCAAACCGATCGCCGAGAACCCGTCCAGCGGCGGCACCGGTAGCAGGTTGAATGTCCCCAAAAGCAGGTTCAGCGAAAACATCAGGCTCAGAAACGTGGCCGCGGCCGACGCCAAACCCGGCGAGGTCGGCTCCACAACGTGCAGGAATTCGGCCGTTCCCGGAACGAACAGCCCGGTCCACATACCCACGTGAATCAGGATGGCGGCCAGAATCGCCAGCGAATAGTTAGCGCCCGGACCGGCCAGCGACATCCAAGCCGCCCGCCGCGGGTACCGCAGCGACCACAACGGATCGTAGGGCGCGCTGGCCCAGCCCATCATCCAGCCCCCCACCGCGTACGAAAGAATCGGGAAGATCACCATCCCGAAAGGCTCGCGCCGGATGTGCGGCAGCGGATCGAGCGTAGCTTGCCCGCCGTGAAAGGCCGTCAGATCTCCGCCCATCTTGGCCACGAACGCATGCGCCGCTTCGTGGCAAGTGGTGGACAACAGAAAGACCACGTACCAGACCACACCGGCAACCAGGAATTCCGTGTTCATGTTTGTTTGTTTATAGCCCCTCGGACCTGCCGCGGTCTTCAATCCACGCGCCCCGGATTTCGCCAATCTGGGGCGCGGCGTTGGGTTCCCGTTCTCAATGCGTCATCGAATAAACAACGTAATTAATACCATAGCGATAAGCTAACGTGGTCATAGCTTCGGGATAGTAGGGTACATCCGCGAACTCCCAGGCGTCGCCGACATCGGTGTTGAAGTTCACCGCTACCACCATGTGGTTCTTATCGTCGTACATAGCCCGCCACGCCGGCGCGGTGCCTGCGGGTTGATAGACCTGAACGGACCCATCGTAACCGCGGCGTAAGTGGCGGGAACCGGGAATAAACGTGAGATCTTTATCCTGTATGTCGTATAAGACATGCATCACCTGATCGGACGGTGCGATGTCCACGATCGGCCGGTTCGGCAAGGCGCGCGCCATGGTCCGCCGGAATATCTCCCATTGCTCCGGACCCGGACCCCAGAAATCGTCCACCACCAGATACCCTCCGCGCAAAAGGTATTCGCCCAGGCGCGCGGCCTCGGCGTCGGAAAGGTCCCACCATCCCGTCTGTGTCGCGTAAATCCAGGGATAGTCGAAAAGCCGGTCGTCGGTCAGGCGGTGATGCCGCGGATCGCCAGTGTCGATCCTGGTCAGACGCCCGACTCCCCGCGTGAAGTGATTGTCCGCCGCAGGCCAGTCCACCAGCCACCAGCCGGTGCCCATGCCGTCGCGCGACGCATAGCCCCAGCGCCGGTGGAACTGCGGCAGGTCCGTGTACTCGACGCGCAGAAAGTGAAACTCCGCCGGCTGTGGCGGCGCCAAGGCTTCGTCGTCGTCCCCCCGTTCCGGCAGCCGCCCTCCGCGCTGGGCAACGCCGGCGAAAGCCACCAGCAGCAACGCTCCCAGTGCCGCGCCCGCCGAACCCAGACGGCTTGTCATATATCCAGACTACCGCGCCGCGACTGGCGGCGGCATGTCTTCTTTACCGAACCGCGGAATCATCTGCTCGCGGTTGGCCGCATGCCACACCGCGGCGGCCACAATCGCCGCGGCCTTCTGCACGTCGTCGGGAATGATGCGCTCGTACGTATCCAGGTTGGTATGGTGCGTCATCGAGTTGTACTCGATGGGGTCCTGCTGGAAGCCTACGCCGGGCAGTCCGGCGTTATTGAACGACGTGCTGTCGGTGCCGCCGGTGGCGCGGCTGTTGGTGGTGCTGACTCCGAACACGCCCCAGTCGGTGTATTGCGCCAGCACCGGCCGCAGCACCGCGGCCGCTTCCGGCGGGCCGAAGATTCCCGCCCCGCGAATGCGCCCCGTGCCGGTATCCACGTTGAAATAGCAATCCAGCTTGGACCATTCCGGCTTGGGGTCCTCCGCCTGTCCGAAGTGCTGCTTCACATAAGCGATGGAGCCCAGCAGCCCCTCTTCTTCGCCCGACCAAAGCGCCACCCGGATGGTGCGGCGCGGCTTCAAGCCCAGCGTCTGGATCAGCCGCGCCGCCTCCATCATCACCGCCGACCCGATGGCGTTGTCGGTGGCCCCGGTGGCCGCGTGCCACGAATCCAGGTGCCCGCCCAGCATCACGATTTCGTCGGCCTTGTCCGTCCCCGGAATCTCGGCCACCGCATTGTAACTGGTCTTGCCCTCGGGATACACGTGGTTCACGATGTTGAAGTGCAGTTTCATGTCCTCGCCATCGGCCAGGAGGCGTTCGATGCGGCCGTAGTCGTCGTTGCGCAGAATCACCGTGGGAACAGCCTTCGCCGGATCGAGCGTCCGGTTCTGCTGGGCCACGATGATGCCTTCGCCGCGCGCCGCGTCATTGATGCGCATCACCGCCCCGCCCGCTACCAACATGCCATCGATACGCTCCTCCACCTGCGCGGTGGTGAGCCGGTTTGGGTCAGGCGCACCCCGTCCGCCGCCGAACCCCCCACGTCCGCGGCCGCCGCCCTCATAGTCGGCCTTCACCTGGTCATCCGGACGGCGCTTGGCTGGCGGATCGAAGTTGACTGCGATCGCTGCCGCCTTCCCCACCAGCGCGATCTTGCCGCGAAACTTGTCCTGGTTCGCCGCCACCCACTGGTCCATCTCTTCCTTGGTGGGGCCGAGACGCTGCGGCCCGCGCCCTCCGCGCCCCGCGCGCCCGCCGCCCGTGTTATCCGCGGCCGCCGGCAGTGGACCCTGCGGCGGCGAGGGCAGTTCCACCGCCGAGGCGTCCACCGAACCATTGGTTGAGGGTGTCCACGCCAGCACTTCGAACTTCAGATTCTGTTTGACCGGCGAAACGATGTACCCGAAGGCCATCTCGTTCAACCAGCCCGGATGCCCGAAGTCCCACGGTTCCAGGCGGCCTTTCTTGAATCCCCACCGCGTCATCTCGTCCACGGCCCATTTGGCCGCCGCTTCGTGATTCGGCGTGCCGGTCACGCGCGGCCCGTACCGGTCCGTGAACATGTGCAGAGTGTGCATGATCTGCGAATGCTCCATCTCTTCGCTGCGAATACGGGCATCGGTGGCGGAATCCACCTTCTCCTGCGCCGTAAGAACGCAGGATAGACCAAGAGCGAGCAGCAGAGGTTTCATATTGGATCAGGATAGCGTAAACCGCCTTTGTGGGGCAGGTTGCTTAACCTGCGGCGGATTGGCAATCCGCCCGCCCGCCGCTATGACGAGCCGTCTGCGGGACAAGCGGAAGGCGTCCACCGACTTCCCGCTCCAGCGTCGGCGTGGAAGAAAGGGGAACAGTCCTGGCACCGCCATCTTGGATGTGGCATCGCCATCTTGGATGTGGCTTCGTCACGGATGGAGCGCACGGGAACTGCTGGACACCGCCTGACAGGCCCTTTAGTTTAGCGGAGAAGTAGAATCGGGCGCCGGCGATTCTAACCACTTCAGTCGGTTACCATGGACGTAATGGCCAAACTCGTACGCATCATGTGTGTGCCGTGCCTATTGGCCGCCCTCTACACAGTCTGGGTTTTCTGGCATCGCCACCCCGCAGCCCAGCCTGCCCGCGTGGAGCACGACCCCATGGCCGCATATGGCAAGACCGTGAAGATTCTCCAGTTCTACGGACCGCGCGAAATTGTTGCGGGCGGCAAGGCGCTGGTCTGCTACGGCGTGGTCAACGCCACGGCGGTGCGGTTAGATCCCCCGGTAGAGAAAGTGTGGCCGGCCGTGAGCCGGTGCTTCGAGATAACTCCGGCGCAGAGTACCCGCTACACCCTTACCGCCGAAGGCACGGCGCAGACCGGGCTTTCACCCACCGGGCTTCCACACACCACGGTTTCAGAATCCATCGAGATCGCAGTAAAGCGGTAGTATGCGCCTCCAGGCGCCGGATGTGTCAAAGCGGCGCAGAGGGTCGCGCCTGCTGATATAATATCCCCGCAAAGGAGAATCAGGTGTCCAATCCCACTACCCGCAGGTTTTTTCTCGGCGCGGCTTCGGCAATTGCCGCCACGCGCGTCTGGGGCGCAAACGAAAAGATCAACGTGGCCATCGTCGGCATCGGCGGCCGCGGCACCAGCCACCTTAATAACTATTCGCGATTGCCCGAAGCCCGCGTCGCTGGTCTCTGCGACGTCAATCAGGCCGCCCGCGAACGCGCCCAGGCCACCCTGCTCAAGAACACCAGCGAAAAGGCCAAGGAATTCGAGGATATGCGGCAGGCATTCGCCGATCCGGGGATTGACGCCGTCTCCATCGCTACACCCAACCACTGGCATGCGCTCGCCACTATTTGGGCCATGCAGGCCGGCAAAGACGTCTACTGCGAAAAGCCCGCGTGCTATAACATCCACGAAGGCCAGCGCATGATCCAGGTGGCCAACGATACCAGGAAGATGGTGCAGATCGGTTCGCAGCACCGCAGCACGCCGTTCAAGATGAAGGGCATGCAGGCGTTGCAAGATGGCATCATCGGCAAGGTTTACCTGGCCAAGGGTCTGTGCTTCAAACGGCGCAAGTCCATTGGCATACAGGCAGACGAACCTACGCCGCCCGGGTTGAATTGGGATATGTTCCTGGGCCCCGCGCCCATGCGGCCGTACAACCTGCACCGCTTTGCCTATAACTGGCACTGGTTCTGGGACACCGGCAATGGCGACATCGGCAACCAGGGTGTGCACGAGATCGGCATCTGCCGCTGGGGCCTCGGCGACCCGGAGTGGCCGAAAGCCGCGGTGGCGATGGGCGGCAAGTATGCCAACGACGACGACACCGAAACGCCCAACACGCTGCTCGCCAGCTACGATTACGGCGGGCGCGAGATCCAATTCGAAGTCCGCGGCAACCTGACTGGCGGCGAAGGCAACCGTTCGCTTCGCGGCCCTGGCGGCCCAGGTGGACCTGGCGGCGGGCGCGGCGGACGCGGACGCGGCGGTAACGCACCCGGCGACGCGCCTCCACCTCCCCCGCCGGCAGCCGAACAGGCGGCGGTAGCGGCCGTATCCTCGCCGACGCCGAACATAATGATCGGCAACATGTTCTACGGCACCGAAGGCTGGATGGCGATGAGCGACCAAGGCTACCAGGTCTACAAGGGCGAGAGCCTGGAACTGATTGACGAAGGCCGTCCCGAGCGCGGCCAGCCCGGCGGCGATGCCACCGGCCTGCACATGCAGAACTTCCTGGCGGCCTGCCGTTCGCGCAACGTCAAGGATCTGCACGACCCGATTTCGAACGCCTTCCTGAGCGCCTCGCTATGCCACCTGGCCAACATCAGTTACCGCGTGGGCCGCAAGCTTACTATTGGCGCCGGCCCGAAGTTCGGCAACGATGCCGAAGCCAACAAGATGCTGAGCCGCGAAGTCTATCGCAAGCCCTACGTGGTGTAGGTGTATGTAAAGGAGGCAAAACATGAACGCGCACAATCCGGACACGGCATTTCAACGTCGCCAGTTCCTGACGCGAGCCATCGGCCTGGCCGCGGTTTCGGCCAAGGCCGGAAACCTTTTCGCCCAAGGCCCAACTACACAAGGCGCGCTTACACCAGGCGCGCATACGGAAGGCGCTACACAGACCAAGGTGGTCCGCGCCTCGGGCGTGCACGTCAAACTCGGGCTCAACGCCTATTCGTTCAATAAGCCGCTGACTGACGGCTCCATCACGCTGGCCGGCGTGGTGGATTACTGCGCGCAGCACCGCATCGACGCTCTGGACGCCACCGGCTACTATTTCCCCGGCTATCCCAAAGTGCCGAGCGACGATTACATCTTCGGATTGAAGCGCCACGCCTTCGTTAACGGTGTGATCCTCAGCGGCACCGGCGTCCGCAACGATTTCACCGTGCCCGATTCCGCCGCCCGCTCGGCCGACGTGCAAATGGTGAAGAACTGGATCGAAGTGGCCGCCAAACTGGGCGCGCCGGTGATTCGCGTTTTCACCGGCCGCGGCGTAGCCCAAGGCCAGACTTTCGACAACACGCTGGAATGGATGATCCCCAATTTCCGGGAGTGCGCCGAACACGGCAAGCGCTTCGGCGTGATTGTCGGGCTCCAGAACCACGACGATTTTCTTAAGACCGCCGCCCAAACCATACGCGTGATCGACGCCGTTGGCTCCCCCTGGTTCGGCAGCATCCTGGATATCGGAAGCCTGCGCCAGGGCGACCCCTACGCGGAAATCGAAAAGCTGATGCCGTATGCGGTCTCCTGGCAGCTTAAGGAAAAGGTCGGCCGCGGCACGCAGGAAGAAACCACCGACCTGCAAAAGGTGAAGGCCATCATCGACCGCGGCGGTTATCGCGGATTCCTCCCCGTCGAAACTTTAGGCGCGGGCGACCCCCGCGAGAAAGTCGCCATCTACATCGAACACGCCCGCAAAGTCTTCGCCCCAGCGGCGTAGGACTGGTTTGGATAACAGCGTAGGCGTCCAGCTCGGCGCCTCGATTCGGAAAGCACACCCAGCCCGCCGGCGAAGGCGAACGCGCACGCCCCGCTTGGCAGCGTCCATTCCAAAGCACGCACTTCCGCCCATCCCAGCGGCCGCGACGCTTGTCGCAGGCCCGCGAGAGCGCCGCCTCAACGCCCGCTTTCGCTTTTTCCAACAATGGATGCTGCAGCTTCTGAGCAGTTGTCGAACTTTCCACAAACTACATGATGCGGGAATTGGTTTCAGACCAAACCCGGGAACAAGCCGGCCGAAGCAGCGTCCAACCTGTGGGAGGAAGGTTCAGTTGATGGCCCACTCGCCGCGGCTCTGGCGATGGCTGATCTACGCCGCCGGTTGGGTGGCGCCGGCCATGGCGCGCGCGGACTGGCGCAGCCGCTGGGATTCCCGCTTGCAGAATCTCTGCATCCTGATCGAACGCGGCAACGTGCCCGCGAATTTGTCGGGCCATGCCTCGATCCTGTGCCGTGATGCCTTCGCCAATGCCTTCCGCCTCCGCTTCGCGCCAATCGGCTGGCGAAGCTGGCCCCGCCGCGCCAGCTTCGTGATGTTCGGCGCTTTCGCGATCCTGGCTCTTACCGCCGTTTGCACCCGCGGGTTTTCCACCACCCGGTCGTTGGTTGACGCTGCCCTGAGTTGGGCCGAGTACCCCGTGCCGCTGCTGCCCAACATGGCACGCGCGCCCTACGACCCGCGGGCTGACCGCGTGATCGCCCACATGGTTCCCCTTTTGCTGGCCCTGGCCACCAGCGTCGTCCTGGTGTTGATCGGCCGCTTGTCTCCGGGCCGCTACGGGTGGCGATACTGGTTGTTCCTGGCGGGTAAAACGTTGGCCGTGATGGCGATCGTGCCGGTGTTGTGGATCGAGGGCGGAGCGGCATTGCGCGCCCGAATTCCCAACCAGGCGCTCAGCATGGCCGTGGGCGGCGTCGCCTTGGCTCTGGTCTTCATTGCCGCGTTCGGCGCGGCCATCGTCTGGGTCTTTTCCGACCAGCGCCTGCGCTGCCCCATCTGTCTTCGCCGGCTGGCCATGCCGGTCGCTATCGGTTCCTGGGCCAGCACGTTCGAACCGCCGGCCACCGAGTTACTTTGCGAAGTTGGCCACGGCACGCTTTGCGTCTCCGAAAGCGCTGGCGGCGAGCCCGACCGATGGGTGGCACTGGACGACTCCTGGCGGGAGGTAGCTGGTCCCCGAAACCCTTAGGGCTGCGCCTGCGCGAATTCGCCGCGGAACCTATGGCGCTTTCGGCCGAAGCGTACTACCGGGGTCACTCCGGGGCAAACGTTACAGCCACGATTAGATCAGTTTCAACAGTACGCCCCTGAGTACTAGGCCTATGCCGGCCCTGCTATCTGTGTCAGAATGAAGGCAAGGGTGATTAAGCTCATGGCATCAAACTTCCAGTAGTGTGTCTTTATTATGAAGACGCTGAGCTGGCTGGTTTCTCTCGGATTAATGGCTTCGACCTCCCGGGTCGTGACCTTCGACACTTTCCCTTTAGGCAAGACTCCGCCTGGATGGACGGTGGCGATGACCAATAGCGGCCGCGCGCCGCGATGGGAGATTCGTCGCGACGATTCGGCCGCCACCCTGCCCTACGTCCTGGCCCAAATCTCCACCGACCCAAACGAGGATCGTTCCCCGCTAGCCATTCTCGACAACATGAGCCTGCGGGATGGCGATGTGAGCGTGCGCATCAAACCGGTTTCGGGCCATGAAGTTCAGGCCGGCGGGCTGGTATGGCGCTACAAGGACCCCAATAACTACTATCTGGCGCGGGCCAGCGCGCTGGAAAAAAACGTGGGCGTCTTCAAGGTGCAGAACGGCAAGTCGGTCCAGATCCTTCCCAGTGTGAAGCACGATCTGCCGGGCAACGGAACCGGCTGGAGCATCCTGAAGGTATCCGTCCGCGGCAACCGTTTCCAGGTTTTTCTCGACCACCGGCGGATTTTGCAAGGGACCGACAATACGTTTATCGGGTCCGGCGGCGTGGGCTTGTGGACGGGGGCCGATTCGGTTACTTACTTCGACGATTTCCGCGTCAACACCAGGTAGCGAATCGGTACGTGGGGCAGGTTGTTGACCTGCGGCGGATTGGCAATCCGCCTGCCGCCTGCCGGACGAGCCCATGCGGGCAAGGGGCGCGATGGCTCGCTGCCGCATCGCGCCGGAGGCGGATTGCCAATCCACCGCAGGTAAGCAACCTGCCCACAGGGAGGAGGAGGCTTTAGCGGCCTAAGTACACCGTTTCAGAAGTTCGCCAACGTATCGGGAAACCGCTTGCTCACGCGCGCGGCTCCGACCAGAGCCGCGACGGTCACGGAGCGGCTGCCTCGAAATACCAGACCCAATTATTGAAACGGTGTACTCGGCAACACCCAGCCTCTGCCCCGCGCTACGCCAGATACCGTTGCAGATCGTCCGTCCGGAACCCATGCGCAAACGCCGTCTCGCGGCTGATACGTCCCGAGCGCACCAGGTCGGTCAGCGATTGCTCCATCGTCATCATCCCGTCGGCGCGCCCCGTCGAGAGCAGCGAACGAAGCTGGTGGTCGTCGCCCTTGCGCACCAGGGCCCGAACGGCATCGGTGGCGATCATGATCTCGGTGGCCGGCCAGCGGTTGACGCCATCCACGCCCGGCACCAGTTGTTGCGCGATCACCGCCGCCAGCGCCAGCGAAAGCTGCTGCCTGATCTGCTGCTGGTTGCCCGACGGAAACGAGTCCAGAATGCGCGACATCGCCTGAATCGCGTCGTTGGTGTGCAGCGTCGAAAGCACCAGGTGGCCGGTCTCAGCCGCCGTCAGCGCCGTGGCAATCGTCTCGGCGTCGCGCATTTCGCCCACCAGAATTACGTCCGGCGTCTGCCGCATGATGCTGCGCAGACTCACCGCGAAGTCCGGCGTATCGCGTCCCACCTCAATCTGCTCGATGATCGCGCTCCGGTTGGCATGCTGGTATTCCACCGGGTCTTCAATCGTCACCACGTGCGCCGCTCGCTTGGTGTTGACTATGTCGATCAGCGCCGCCAGCGTGGAACTTTTGCCGCACCCCGTCGGCCCCGTCACCAGCACCAGCCCCTGCCTGCGCTCCGCCAGCTTCGCCAGGGCCGGCGGCAGGTGCAGCCATTCGAGCGACGGAATCTTCGAAGGCAGCAGCCGTATGCTGGCCGCCAGGGTTCCGCGTTGATGGTGGATATTGACTCGAAATCGCCCCAGTCCGTCCTTTACAAAACTCAAGTCCACGGACTTGCGCTTCTGCAATTCCTCCAGTTGCGCCGGTTCCAGCAGCGGCAGCACCAGGCGCCGTACATCCTCGGCTTCGAGCGCGGGCCCCGGAGCCGCTGCCAGATTACCGGTGATCCGCAGCATCACCGGCGCCTCCGCAATCAACAGCACGTCGGATGCGTTCCGGCTGGCCGCCTGTTGCAGCACATGCTCCAGCGATGCCGTGGATTGCGGCGTGCGCACCGCCGCATGCTTCTGGCTCGGCGCCGCCCGGTTCAGGTCCGCCACAATCTTGGAAAGTTCGTTATCGTACTCGCCCATGCGACCCCTGGGGAAGGCCGTCAACCTGCCTCCCCGCCGTCTCAAGTATATCCGCCTTGCGTTACCAAACTTGTCGACCGTCAGCCGCCAGCCGGCGTGTCTACGGCGTCAATGCCAACAGCCGCTATACATTTCCCGTACCCCGACTGAACACCCCATGTACGTGGCCTGTTCGCGCCCATCGAGGCAATTGTGTAAACCCCTGCAAACAAAACACCCCTGCTTGGCCCCCGGCGTGCACTTCCAGTCGGCATGCCACCAAGCGAAAACACCCGGCTTCTCGATTTCATCAGCGCCGGCAAGACCAAAGGCGCATCCGACGAATTCCTGGCCGCGCTGCTGATTCGCCGCGGCTGGCACGGCGACGCCGTGTACGCCGCTCTGGGCAGTCACTGGGAAACCGTCACCGGCATCGCCATTCCCGCCCGTTCCGGTTCCGGCGAATCGGCCAAAGACGCCTTCCTGTACCTGCTCTCCTTTTCCACCCTCGCCACCTGGAGCGGCGCGCTCGGCTCCATGCTCTTTCAGTTCATCGACTACTGGATTCCCGACGCCGTCTCGCCTCACGTGGTCTACGGCCTGCGCTCCACCGTCACCTGGCAAATGGCCTCCATTGCCGTGGCGTTTCCCATCTACCTGCTGGTGATGAAGCTCATCTTCGGCGAAGCCGCCAACGCGCCGGAGCGCCTGCAATCCGGCGTCCGCAAATGGCTCACCTACATCGCCCTGCTGGCCACCGCCGGGGCCGTGATCTGCGACCTCATCTGGTTCTTCGACTACTTCCTCACGGGCGAGCTCACCTTGCGCTTTATGCTGAAGTCCGCCACCGTCATACTGATCTGCGGCGGCATCTTCGCCTACTACCTTGGTTCGCTCCGCTGGAACCGCTCGACGGACTTGTCGCGCGAACGAGCCCGCAACCTGTCCTTCGGCGCCGTGGCCGCGGCCGCGGTCATCGCCGTCTTCGGCATCGGTTTGGGTGTGGCGGGAACGCCTGGGGTGCAGCGGCGCATCGAAGCCGACCGCAAGCGAGTCGGGGACCTCAAGAGCCTCGCCAACGCAGTCAAGTTCTGGCACGACCAGAAGCAGGGCGCCAACTCGGCCAACTCCCCTGCCGCCATTCTTTCCGCCGTTCCATCCGCGCTGGCAGAGCTTGGCACGCTCCAGGGCAGGCTTCGTCTCGCGGACCCCGAAACCAACGCCCGGTACGAATACCATCCGCAATCCGGCGGCACGTACGAACTCTGCGCCGTTTTCGCCGCGGAGGAGATGTCGCAGGAGGCTGGCGACCGCTACACGAACGTGTATACTCCCCACTTCTGGTACCACGCCAAGGGCCGGGCTTGTTTCACCCTCGACGCCGCCAAGCCCGTGCCGTGGCAGTGATCCCAGCATGCTGCCGCCTCTGCAGTCGGCCTGCCAGCCCCGCTGCGGGAGAGCCCAAAGGCCCCGGCCACCGGCATCCGGCCACGGGCATCCGGTCACCGGCCACCGGCCACTGGCCACTGGCCACTGGCAAGCTGGGGCCGAGCGGCTAAAACGGAAGACGACGTGCCAGCCGACTTGAAAACTCTTGAACCGAACCGTGCGGATTCTAACGGTTGACGCGGGATATGCGGTATCCTTACAATAGATGTTGAGAAGGAGGCCGTTATGAGATCCATAGGCTTTCCTGAGCTTCTCGTAATTCTCGGAGTGGCCGTGCTGCTTTTTGGCGGCAAGAAAATTCCGGAAGTAGCGAAGGGTTTGGGCGAAGGAATCCGAAACTTCAAGACTGCGCTAAAAGGCGACGACGAAGTTAAGCCACCTGGAACTTCAGTTTAAGCTCGAAGACAAGAAGCAGGCGTAAGCTTCGTGGAACAGCCCGCAAGTTGGGTTGGGTTCATCTCGGCTTTCAAGAAGGGCGCTTTAAACAGGATCAGTAAACAAAGATCAGTTAAGAAGAAAACCCCCGCGACCCCAACCAGGTGGCCGCGGGGGTTTGCTGTTTTAGAGGATTGCCGGGACGGTCCGAAGTCCGGCGGCGGCAGGGTTCAGCGGAGGGTTACTTGGCCTTCTTCGGAGGAACGATCGAGTCCTTTGCAGCCTTGGCCACGCGGAACTTCACTACCTTCTTGGCCGGAATCTTGATGGATTCGCCGGTCGCCGGGTTGCGCCCGATGCGGGCCTTGCGGTCCACGCGAACCAACCGGCCGATGCCCGGCAGTACGAACACGCCATTCTTTTTGACTTCCGAAATCGCCATGGCGGCGAGTTCATCCAGGAAGCCGCGCGCCTGCTTGTTGTTGACTTCACACTTCTCGGCAAGCGATCTCACCAGTTGCGTCTGGGTCATTCTTTGAGCTGCCATAATTTCTCCTTTGATTCTCCCGTCTTCTCTATTTCGCATGCCGCTGGCTGACGCGGGTCCCGCGCCCCGCGGCGTATGCACTTTAAGCCACTAGGCTCTTGCGAGCTTGGGGTCTGATCGACTTCAATCATAAGGGAAGGATCTGGTGATGTAAAGAGGAATACCGCGAAAAAGCCTAGGTTTTTGGCGGTTTTTTCGCATTCGCCCCTCTGGAAGGGCCATTTTTACGGGCTTTTCGCGAAGCCGCCGCCTCGCCGCAACTCCAATCGGCCTTCCGGTGGGCCTTCGGACACCTTGTTCTTCAGCACCCGGAAGCCGATCTGCCTGGCGCCGGCAGCGAACAAAGCGATGCGAACGGCGGCGTAGAGCTTCAGCGGTGGGCCACCGGCGCTGGTTTCCGATTCCCATCCGGATTCGTCGGGCCGCGAACGTGTTTGATTGAGAAACACCACAGCGGCGCCGGTCTTGGCTACGGCGCTGGCCAGTTTCCTCAACCCGGATGCCAGCACCCGGCTGTGCAATCCCAGCGCTCCCTGCCCGATTCCCGCTTCCAGTTCCAGACTCGGCACCAACGCGGCGGCGGAATCCACCACCAACAGGTCCACCGCGCCCGAGCTCGCCAGTTGCCGCGCGATCTCCAGTGCTTCCTCCGCGGCGTCAGGTTGCGCCACGGGCAGGCGCTCCACTATCACGCCGAGATGCGCCGCGTATGCCGGGTCGTAGGTGCGGTCCGCATCGATCCAGGCGGCAGCCAGGCCGCGCAACTGCAGGTGGGCAATCGTCTGGAGCAGCAGCGTGGTTTTTCCGCTGGAGGATGGACCGAAGAGTTCGGTGATACGGCTGCGGGGCAGTCCGCCGGCGCCCAGGGCCCGATCCAACTGGGCGAAGCCGGTCGGGATTGCCGTGCTGCCGGGATTGGCCGGGCCAGCCTCCATGCGCGCCAGCCGGAGGCGTATGGCCCGCTGCCGGTCCTGTTCCTTCATGACGAATTACACTTGGAGCGGGCAACGGCTTCGTCACAGTCACGGCTCCGGACCAGCGTCCCTACCGGCGCACGGACACGGGCTTGGGAGACGCATTCGGCGCCGCGCCGGCGTCGGCTGCCAAGGTGGCCGCGGGCGGGTCCGGCCTGACCAGGCCAAGCAGTTTTCGCAGATCGGTGTCGATGTTCTGCCGGATGTCGGGATTGTCTTTCAGGAACTGCCGCGCATTCTCGCGCCCCTGACCGATCCGGTCGCCCTTGAAACTGAACCACGAGCCGCTCTTCTCTACCAGGTTTTGGGCCACTCCCAGGTCGAGCAAATCGCCTTCCCGGGACACGCCCTCGCCGTAAATGATATCGAACTCGGCTTCGCGGAACGGAGAGGCCACCTTGTTCTTCACTACCTTTACCTTGGTCCGGTTGCCGATCACGGCATCCCCGTCTTTGATGGCCGCGATGCGCCGGATATCCAGGCGCACCGAGGAGTAGAACTTCAGCGCCCGCCCGCCGGTTGTCGTCTCGGGGTTGCCGAACATCACGCCGATTTTTTCGCGGATCTGGTTGATGAAGATCAGGCACGTGCGGGATTTGGAAACCACGCCGGTGAGTTTGCGCAACGCCTGGGACATCAGCCGCGCCTGTAAGCCCATGTGGCTGTCTCCCATTTCGCCTTCCAGTTCGGCTTTCGGGACCAGCGCGGCAACCGAGTCCACTACCAGCACGTCAATCTGTCCCGATGCCACCAGGGTGTTGGTGATCTCCAGCGCCTGTTCTCCATAATCGGGCTGCGAAACCAGCAAATTGTCGATATCCACGCCCAGTTTCCGGGCGTAGGCCGGATCCAGAGCGTGCTCTACGTCGATAAAGGCCGCGATGCCGCCCTTTTTTTGAGCCTCGGCAATCACCTGCAGCGCCATGGTGGTTTTGCCCGAAGACTCCGGTCCGAAGATCTCGATGACTCGTCCGCGCGGAACGCCGCCTACACCCAAGGCTGCATCCAGTGAAATCGAACCCGTCGAGATCACCGAAACCGGCACGATTGCATCTTTCGACCCGAGTCGCAGAATCGAGCCCTTGCCGAACTGCTTTTCAATCTGACCTAGAGCGAGGTCTAACGCGCGGGAACGCTCTTTTTCGTCCATGGCTGGTTAATACTCCTGAGGAATGGGGTGAATATTCATTGTAGCAGCGGCTCCGCACTTTGGAGAGAGTTATTTTAAGGCCCTTTTATACGGATGAGGCCGGCGGCGTATAATCGTGGCAGAGGTTTCCGCAATGGCCGCTCGTTTTTTGGCACTCTTCCTTTGCATGGTGCTATGGCTTCCAGCCGCTAAGAAGACCGTTGGCGCCGGCCGCGGCGAGAATGAGGACCTCATTCTCACGGTCACTCTCTACATCGACGCTGCCGGCGCCAAGGAATTGATCGGCGACGAACTCGGCGGACATTATATTGTGGCCGACGTAAAAGTGGAGCCGAAGTACGGCAAAGACATTACCATTGACCGCGACGATTTCCAGCTTCGCACCGACAAAGATGGCGAACGAACCAAGCCGCTGGCGCCGAGCCAGATCGCCGGACGCGGCCTGGTGCTTACCAGGACCGGCGGCCCAGGCGGGTTAGGCGAAGAAAGGCCGCGCGGATGGAGTATTGGCGGCGGCATTGGCATGGGCGGCGGCGGCGTGGGAACCGGTGGCACGGCGGACCCTGGCAATACCAAGGCCACCATGGAGACCGGTGAAAAAGATAACCCGCTCAAGAAGGTGCTCGACGCCAAAGTGTTGCCGGAAAAGAAGACCGACCAGCCGGCTTCCGGCCTGCTTTACTTCCCTATGGAGAACCAGAAGCTGAAGGATCTGGAACTCACCTACGGCGGCCGGGAGAACCGGATTCGCATCAAGTTCAAGTAATGTAGCCGTATCATTGATGATGGCGTTATATGACGGACTTCGGTGGAGGGCCCCAACCCGCGGGAATGGGCGAATTACCGCGCATCATCGGGGTCTTCTTTGAGCCCGCCAAAGCATTTGAAGATGTGGCCAGGCGGCCAGGTTTCCTGACGCCGCTGTTGTTGATCCTCGTGGCAAACCTGGTTTACTACGCGCTGTACTCGCAGCACGTTGGATGGGAGCGCCTGGTGCGCCACCAGATTGAGGCCAGCTCGCGGGGATCACAGCTAACTCCCGAGGAGCGCGAACAGAACGTGCAGATAGGGGCGAAGGCCGGGCCGCTTCTGCCTGCCTTTCTCCTGGCCGGGGTGCCGCTGGGGTACCTCATCTGCGGGGCTGTGCTGCTGCGGATGGTGAAGAGAAAGTCCGCCACAGTAACCTTCAAGCAGGTGTTTGCGGTGATGTGCTACTCCGCCATCCCAGACCTCCTCTTCGTAGCACTGGCGATTGTCGTGATGTTCCTGAAGAGCCCGGACGATTTCGATATCAGAAACCCGCTGCCATCCAATCCCGGAGCGCTGATGGACCCCAATACCAAGTCCTACTTCCTTCACACTCTGGCCAACTCCCTGGACTTGTTTTCGGCCTGGAAGATCATCCTTATCGCCTTGGGCCTCAAAGCTGCCGCTGGAAAGAGCCTGTCGTTTACCGGCGCTCTCCTAGCGGGAGTTTACTGCTAGCAAAGAAAGCAGGGGCTTAACGGTAGATTTTGCAACGGCTTGCAGGTGAGGCTCTGTCTTACCCACGTTGGGTAATATGGAGCTGATCTAAACCCAGGATTTGGGCGAGCGATTGTTGC
>DATMNI010000233.1:0-83329 GCA_035570275.1 Candidatus Acidiferrales bacterium
CGGGGTCCGGCTTGTTGGGACACTTCCCAGAACGCCCGTTCTGGCCAATTTCCCACTCGGCGTCCAAGTTGGATGCCCAGACATCGTTCCACGCAACACAACCCGATGCAGAGGAGCACGCTGGCAATGTGGAAGCGAATCGACGGAGGGAAGGGGGGCAGACGGATATCTGCGAGGAAAGACTTCATGCAGCGACATAGAATGGGTGTATGAAACGAGGCGTTCCCAAGTCGGTTGACGAGTACCTTGCTGCGCAGCCCGAGGCGGTGCGGCCGAAGCTCGAACAGGTGCGCGCCGCGATTAGGAGGGCCGTTCCGGAAGCAGTGGAGGGCATCGGGTACCGCATGCCCGGATACAAGCTGCATGGAAAGCCGATGCTGTATTTCGCCGGCTTCAAGGAACACTATTCGCTGTTTGCCGCATCGGGGACGTTCTTCGCGGCGCTGGAAGATGAGCTCAGGGGCTTTGAGCTCCGAAAGGGGACGGTCCATTTCCCACTCACCAAACCGGTTCCGGCGAAGCTAATCAGCCGGATTGCGAAGCTGCGTGCAGCTGGGATCGCCGCCACGAAAAAGCCGCTGCCGTAGGGGACAAGCGGCCGCCGTGCGACATCGTTGGCTGCAAGGCAGCGATCTGCCAGAACTCCGTTTGGGCCAGTCTCAGCATAGGCGACTTCTCGTTCAGATGGACCACTCTCGAACGGCTGAACAAACTTTCACTTACGTGGCGCGTACTCCTGTAGGAGGGCGACGATCGCTTTGTGGCCCGCCTTCTCGGCCCACACCTGGGGTTTTGTCCACAACTCCGCGTCCGGTTCGACTAGGTCGGCTCCCCGCTCCAGTAATAGCTTGGCCACTTCCAGCCTTCCCCAGCGGCATGCCCACCCCAGCGGAGTGCTCTGAAGCAACTCGTCGCGCACGTCCATCCTTGCGCCACGATCCAGCAAGATGCGTACGAATGCCTCGCGTTCCTCTGGCGTGACCCAGTCATACGATGCCGCGGCGTAGTGCAGTACGGTGATGCCGAAACGTCCTCTGATATTCGCATCGCACCGATCGAGTACCATGGCGAAGCAGGGAAGATAGGTGTTTCGGTCGAGGTCCCATTTCTCCGAATAAATCCACGGAATGTGATTCCAAAAGCACAGCGGGGAGGCTAGAATACCCCACCAGCGCGGATCGTCTCTCGGCCAGGCGATGCGCTCCAGCGCCATGCGCAATATGTCGGCAGAGCCGGCGCTCGCTGCCGGATCGAGGATTTCTTCGGCCACCGTTCTGCCTTCCCGTACAGTGCCTTTTGGCAGTGTGCCTGCGTCTTCCTGACGGAACATCCGCGCCGCCAGCTCGGTATCGCGGAGATAGCCGGGCGTCATGGCGTTCGGCACACCGCCGTACCGCGCCAGAAGTTCGATCATCGCCGCATCCTTCTTCCGGTAGGTGTTCCACACGCACGCCCACGCATTCGCGTCCGCTCCGTGCGCCAGCAGCATCTCCGCCATGGCGAGTTTGCCCGATTGCGTGCACTCCCGCAGCGGGCGTCCCCAGGAATGCACAATCTCGTCCGCGCCCGCTTCGCGCCTGTTCTCGTCCGGATCGAAGCCCAACTCTAAAAGCAGCTCAAGCATATCCGGACGGTCGTGCTTCACTGCGAGGGTCAGCAGACCGTCGCCAGTTAAAGGATCGCGGAGGGCTCCTTGGGCATGGCGCTCGCGAATCCATGCCGCGTCGCCGCGCACCAGTGCGGCGGCTGCCGGTTCCATCGCAGGCTCTGGCGCTTCGGGCGCGGGCTCCGGCTCTGGCCTCTCCCGCTTCAGTTCCTGTTCGCGGATGATGCCGACGATTTCGTCGTAGCCGCGTTCTGCGGCCATCACGACGGCCTGGGTATCCTTCCGGTACGGCCAGATTCCGCTGTGCGCGTCCGCGCCGCGCTCCATCAAGAGGCGCACCATCGCGGCGTCGCGCCGTTGCACCGCGATGTGCAGCGGCAGCCGTTCGGGGTAGCCGGCCCGGTCGCGATTCACTAGCTCAGGCCGCCGTTGCAGCACGTTTCGAACGGCATCCGCGTCCCCTTGCTCCACAGCATCGTGAAGCCGGCCGATCGTCACACCGTCTACGCGCGCTTTGAGTTTCGGCCAACTGTCGAACCCATAGGCGCGTGCCAACACCAGCTGCGCGTCATGCAACGCAAAGGTGTCAAGGGGGGCACCGGGGTAATATTGCCGCACTTCGGCCACGGCGCTGGATTCTCTCGCCGCGAATCCCGTGAGCAGTTCCTTCGCCTGCCGTTTCATCTGATCAAGGTCGGGTCGCTCGGGAAGATGCCGGGCGGGCAGATGGGCGTTCATAATGAGCTCCTTTCGTGCGCCCGGTGTCCGCTCGCTCGGGCAGAAAAGAGTTCACTCAGACAAGAGTAATTTTCGTTAAACTTCAGGTGGACTCAGTCCTTCCCGCGGACACGGTGGCGCCCTGAACGCCAGTGCCAGCTTACCACACTCGGTCATGGCTGGCTGAACCGTCGCAACGCTTGCCACGTCGTGAGATGTCGCACTCGTTCCAAGTTGACGTCTAAAGCGCATCCCGCGAATTTGACGGCCCACACGCCCTCGAAGTCTTTCTGGGAAGTTTGAACCCCACTCGGCCCGATGCTGAATCATGCCAGCCGAGGTCATATTCCCGGTCGGGCCTTATTTTAACGCCTATGATAAATAGAAGTATGCCCCTCCGTGCACCGCCGCCCATCGCCACAAGTTTATTCAGCCTGGCTCTATTCAGCCTGGCGCTGCCGGGGCAGGTATCCAGCCCGTCGGAAGGCCTGCTGGACGCCGCCAGGCACGGGAACAAGGCTCAGGTGGAATCGCTTTTGAAGCAGGGCGCGCCCATCGAAGCTGCGGACAAAGACGGCCGCACACCGCTGATGCTGGCCGCCCAGTATGGCCGCGTTTCCACGGTTCAGGCGCTGCTGGCCAAGGGCGCCAGGCCGGACGCCCGCGATAACCGGGGCTGGAATGCCTTCATGCTGGCCCTGATCTCACCATCGGGCGGCGTGGTCCACACGGCGCATGATTCGGTGCTCAAACTGCTGCCCCAGCCCAACCGCTTTCGGGTAGCCATCGAGGCCG
Source organism: Candidatus Acidiferrales bacterium (assembly GCA_035570275.1). Lineage (GTDB taxonomy): Bacteria > Acidobacteriota > Terriglobia > Bryobacterales > Bryobacteraceae > DATMNI01. The sequence goes on from DATMNI010000233.1 coordinate 3,119, forward strand.
CCTGGGCTCCCGGCAAAGCCGTCTTCAGTTCCTGTTTCATGCGTTCCGAGCAACTCTCACAGCACCTCCGCGACCTCCACCCGGACGCTGTCGTGGTGGAGGCTTTCGAACGCTTCGCCGTCGCGTCCGGCCGGGACCTGATCGCGCTGGTCCACTCCAATATTCACGGAATGGCCGACATCGAAAACGCCGGCGTCTCCGAAGACGCCGATGCCATCCTCACCCTGGGCGTGGAACCCGGCGCCGCCTGTGTGCAGCAATCCGACCAGTTGAGCCTGCTCATCCGCGCCCGGCTGGTCCGCAAAGGCGAAGCGTCCCCGGCGCTGGAGGAAGAATTCGGCGGCGGCGTGAAGATGGGAATGCGGGTGGAATTGGCCGCCAACCCGAACCAGTATGCGCCGCTGTATCAGGCATGGGCCAAATCCCAGGCACGCCCGCTCTACTGGGCCGTATTGACCGCGCTCATGCAATCCGCGCCGTGACCTGAGCCGGGGTCTGGTACAATGCGGCTGAACATGCCTGCATCCGCCGCCAAAGATCCACGACAGGCCATCGGCCGCAACCCCGACCGGCTGGACCTGACCGAGCGTCGCGCGCTGGCCGGCAAGTTCATCGCGCTGGAGATCTACACTCCCGCCACGCTCCCTTTCCGCCGCATCGAGGCTATTGGAGACTCGATGCAAGAGTGCGCGCGCATGCTGCAAGAGCGCGGCCTGGATCCGACCCAATTCGAGTACACGCGCCTGCTGCCGCCGTACTGACAAACGCCTGGGAGCCGCGACCGTCAGGGAGCGGTGCCGCCGGGGTAATTCCCGATCGCAATTCGTATCGTTTACAAACTCCTCTTCGATTCAAGACGCATTTGGATTAGTGCACAGATTCCGCTCATCAGACCGCATACCAATAACGGAACGGCGACGGAATAGCGGAGCATGGCCGCGCCGGCGGCCGCGCCAGTGATTATCGCGAGGATGGCCCCGCCGCGCCTTTGCCAGCGAGGGTTGTCTCCGCCCGCAAGGCTTGAGTCCGCAGCGAACCCCGCGATCGTCAAAGTCAGCACGGTGGTGGTCAAATCAGGAATCGCTAGTTTCCGCACGACGGAGTTGCGAAGCCCCATCGCGAACGCAGTTAAGGCGATGACCGAGAACATCTTCTGCTTGTGGTCCGCATAAGGCGCGGTGAATCCGATGGAGACCGCCGCTGCGAAGAAGAAAAAGATGGTCTCGATGACCAGAGCATGCGCCAGCGTCGCGCCTGAATCTTGCGGCATCATCTTCCGCGTCATCCGCCCGCCAAGAAGAGCACCCACCGCAAAACAAATCAGCGCCATGAGTGATCCGGAAACAGAGACCCCCGCGGCGCCCCCGATCGCGAATCCGAGGAAGACGACGTTGCCAGTCATGTTGGCCGTGAAAACATGGCCGAGCGCCAGAAAACTTACCGCGTCCACCATTCCGGTCACAGCTGTCATGCCTAAAAGGATCGAGGGTGACGCACCCGTACTCGGAAGCTTTGTCTGCTGAACTTCGCTCATGGCTGGGGCTCCCGGGCAGCGGTTAGGACGGCGCCGTTTCTCACCTTCGCATAGATGCTGCGGCTCAAGTGAAGGCGATCGATGACAATCTTGGGCACAATGAGTCCAAGACTCATCGCCAGAACGATCGCGAAGGCGATCATGCCGTCCGCGACGGTTGCACCCAAGAGCGGCATAGTGGTATTGGCGCTATTGGCAAGTTGCAGGAGGCCGCTGGACATCCTGAAGAGGAAGACTCCCGGCATCAGCGAAACCACTGAGGCAAAGCCTATGGCGGCGAATGGCATATGCCAACGATGAGCAACTGGAGTAAGAACCAATCCTACGAGTAGACAGGCAACGAAAGCCCCAATGGTTGCGCCGCCACCAAGCGAAAGTGTCCACCACCTCAGTGCGTGAGCAATCATCCCGATGGCAACCGGCCATCCCAACATGCGTAAGGGCATCGAGAAGAAGATGCTGAAGGCCCCAACGGCGACTCCGGCGGCGAGGATGTCAAGCCACAGGGGCACCGCCCTCCCCGGTTCGCCAACCGGTAACGAGACGCCGAGCAGGCCCAGTCCAAGCAGGAGTCCGGCTGAAATTGCCAGAACGACGAGAGCAGCGTAAAGAAGGCGAGAGGCGCCCAGACTGATCCGCGCCACGCTGAGATCCATCATGCCATTGAGCACATGCGGTCCGGGCACCAGGATCATGCATGGGCAAACAGCAACCAGGCGCAATGGCGAACTCAGTTGATACCGCACCGCGAAGGCGCCTATAATGCCGGCGAGCAGCGCCGCACAGAGCGGCTGCAGGAAAGCATTGGTGCTGTAATGCGCCAGGATGCGACGGAGAAGGGCGCCTGCCGCTGCGCTGAGAACGATGAGCATCACTGCCGCGATATGTTGAATGCCGTAAAGAACGGAAAGTGAAGCAGCCCCAGCGGCAGCAGCGAGTGCGAACAGCCAAGTAGGAGCCGGGGGTGCGTGCGAGATCCTACCGATCGTTGGCAGCGCAGCAGTTGGAGGGAGGTGGCCGGCGGTGATCTCGTCAATTGCTTTCATGGCAGAGGCGACGCGCTCCATGTGCACACCGGTGGGATTGGCGGCAACGAGAGAGGCTAATCTGGTGGTCCCTTCTGTGGCCTCAAGTTGCAATTCACCCCAACTGGGAATGATCGTGGCGCGCAGCCCAAGACTGTTGCTGAGCCGCCCGGTTGCAGCTAACGTCTCATCCGTGGATTGTCCGTTGACGTGCAGCGCCTGTCCGAATGTGAGAACCACGTCGGCCTGCTCTTCTAGATTCATAGTCGGTTTAGGATGGCGAGGTTCTTGGAGAAATTGATGAGCTGTCCCATAAATGCCGGAGTCCCAGCGGCGCTGGCAAGCCGCTACGAGGCCGTTTAGCGATTGATCATCCGTTGCGCGCCCTCGTTGTAACGGGCTCCTTCCACCGTGATCTCGGATGTGGCCCTCTCAATTTCGCGGAGATCCTCTTCACTGAGTTCGATCGATGCTGCCGCGACGTTCTCCTGCAACCGATGTAGTTTCGTCGTCCCTGGAATCGGCTCCTTTCTCAACCTCTTTCTAAATTCTCGCGGACGCCATTCGCCGGTCTTCCAGTGGCTCCCCGCTAACTTCAGTGCCACATAGTCTGTGCGTGAGCACTTGGCGACGCCGTTGAAGAGTCTTGAGCAGCCTTGCTGCTGCTTCGGCTCCCACCATCGGAGCCAACAGAAACACCCAAAGCTTGTCCGTGTGTCCAGAGACCACAGCGGGCCCGAACTGACGTGCGGGATTTAGGCTGCCGCCCGTTTGTGTGCCGAGCATCGCAATGCCGAGCCCAACCAAAATCCCAACAAGCCAAGGCACGAAGGGAGCGAGCCGCGGGACAGACAGGAAGTATCCGACCGTGAAGACAATGCCACCCATGCCGGCGGCTTCGGCAAGAAACAGCGGCGCCGCTGACCAGCTGGGAGCGGGCTGAATGACGGCGTACAACACCGGCGGCTGTTCCACGAGTCTTCCCCAAATCGCCCGAGCGGCAACCACGCCGAATACTGAGCCGAGCAGTTGCGCGCCGGCATAAGGGAGTATTCCGGCTGCAGGAAACACACCAAATCGCCACATAGCAAACGATATCGCAGGATTGGTGTGCCCGCCGCTGATCTGGCCGACGGGACTTTTGATCAGCCCGGTCAGCAGAACTCCCACTCCCAGTCCGACGATCAGTAGTTCGACATGGATCTGTGGGAATGCGCGTGAAATTGCTGAAGAGCCCACGACAAATCTCACAATCGTCGTTACTCCGAAAAGCAGAACGGAGGTGAGAATCAGCTCAATCGCACTGTGCCGCGCTAGCTCAACAGATCGCGATGGTCCCGTGGCGGTCATACTCGACTCTCAGAATGCGAAGCAATCTCATCCAAGCTCCCAGAGGCCTTTCTCGCGTAGATGTTGCGGATCAACGCGGGTTGACTCTGCGTAGATGCGACAAACAACAGACCGCCCATCATCGCGAGGTTTTTCAAAAAGTTAATGAGCTGTCCCACGAAGACTGGAGTACCTGCCGCAGCAAGCCAAAATGCGTGCCCGACGAACGTCGCCGCTACCAGGAACGCGATTAGAGCGAGGGCAGCCACCCTCTGGAATATGCCGAAAGCCAGCGCGAGCCCTCCGATGAGCTCAACGCTCCGGCCCACCAGCATAAGGAACGGAACCACGGCGGATGGCGCACCACGCGCCGCCAGCTCACGCGCAGCCTCCGTTTGGTCAATGACGCCGAGAGCATTCAGCAAGAAGACCATCGAGATCATAACGCGCGCGATCAGAATTCCGTATCGAGAGAATCGTTCCATCACAAAGCCTCAAAATTTGTATCCGGCCCAAAAGGCCAGGTAGTTAATGTTTCGCCCCGGGGATGCCTCTTTCAGGAACTGGCCGGCGTAAAAAATACCGTAATCCGCCTGAAGGTAAGCGTGACGATCGATCTGCCATCGAACTTCCACTCCGGGGCGATAGCCGACAAAGCGAGCCCGGCTGCCGTTGGCCGGGACGAGCAAGAACCCAGGCACTGCATAGACTCCGTCGTGGAGGCTCTCCCTCCACTGGGCGACAAGATCCGCGGAAAGCGATACGCCGCGGACAGGCTGTGTCTGAAGCCGCGGGTGGATATCAATGAAGTTCAGCGGTCCAGGGCCCGTATCGGCGAGCACTCCGAAGTAGTTCCCGATCGGAAACAGAGCATTGAACGTTCCGAGGCTATTGTGGCGAGGGTCGTCACCGCTTGAGATGTCGCTCTTCACGCTCAGCCGTGGTTTGAACGGGAGATTTGGCAGGCCGTATCCGGTGTCTGATGCGAACGTCCACGCGCGGATGTTGCGTGACCCAAAGGTGCCGAATTGCCAGACGCCCTCATAGTCGAGATCCCAGCCGCGTTCCTTGGTCTGGACGGGACGCCAAAGTCTCGCCGCGACATTGTGCCGCAGTTCCTGCCCCGTTCCGCGGTTATATGTCGCCACCTTTCGATCAAGGCCCGCGTAGTAAACATCAATCGACAAACGACCAGTTCTGGGGCGACTTGCATAGATGCCCCAGAACGCAGTTCGATGATCCGGCGAGTTATTGAAGAAGCCAGGCTTGTCCAAGTCCGGTCGAGCGGCGAAGGCGTCGACATTCCACGAGCCGATCCGGCTCATGACTTTGAGTCCGTCGAAGCTTTGCCGGACATTCGGTCCCTCGCGGACGGAGATGAGTCTGCCCGATCCGTAGTTCAGCTCCTGCCTCCCTACGCGGAGTGCGATCCAATTTTTGCCCGAAGTGCGGGCCTCGAAGAACGCGGCCTGGAAGTCGAGTTTCTTTTCGTCGATCGGCCTTGGTCCACCGGCCCGAAAAGACTCCAGTCCGCTTTTCAACTGCACGAACACGCGGAAATGTGGACCGAGATGCCAATCGCTGTGCAACATGTAACGCTCGAGGAAAAAAGTGTTCGTATATCGCTGCTTGCCCCAGTTATCGTTGCCGGCTTGTTCGAAGACCTCCCTGACTTCGCCTCCAATAGTCAGATACCAATCGTCAGAGCCGAGACGTATGTACTTCAGCGGATCCCAGATGTCGTGATCGGATAAACTCCCGCGAAGGCTCGTGTCCTTGAGGACACTCCAATCCTCGTTTTCGCGCAGCAGGCTGTACGCGGGGACGGATTGCGCGTGCGCCGAAGACGCCGCCACAAACCATACAGCAAGCAACACAAGGGGGATTCGCATAACATCTACTTCTGCGTATCGTGGATTTCGGCGATATAGCCGCCCGGGAACTGCACCATAGCCGCGTTGCGGTGATCCGCTGCGTATGGTCCGGCGAGTATCGCCGCTCTAGTCGTCTTGGCTTTCGCCAGCGTGTCGGCCAAATCCGCGACTTCGTAACCGGTAAGCTCAAGTCCATACGGGAACGGGAGATGACCGTCAGTGACGTGCACGGTCAGGAGGCCGAATTTCGATTGGATTCGAATCCGCCGATACGTGTCCGACGCCCGCCCAATCTCGATGCCGGGCGCGTGTGGATCGTCGGAGATCACTTTACCGTGCGAGAAAGTGACGAAGCTATGCAGGAACGCGGCGGCTCTGTCGGCCGAAAGGTAGACGCGATTCTCGGGAATCGTCTGGAGCCCAGGATATGACGGCGGGGTCGTATGCCAGTACAGTTGCATGTTTACACCGCCGGGCCACTGAACGATCGCGTCCCGTCCGATCGGATCGTCGAACGGACTGACCAGGATATCGGCGCCTGCAGCACGCGCGGCTCGCGTCGCGTCGTCGAGGTCGGTCACCAGATATCCCGTACGTTCCAGGCCAAAGGGGTACGGGATCGGAGTCTTGAATCCGAACACCGATAGCGTGCCGGCCGGAGTCAAAACCAATTGCGACATGGTGCTGCTCGGGGTCGGTGTCACCGTGAAGACGCCTTGCTTCGTCGTGGTTCCTCCGAAGGTCGCAACGAGGCTCGTGACGAATCGGTCGAATTCTTCGGGCGCGACGTAGACATGCGTTGTATCGTACTGCGGACTCACCGCGACGTCCTGATTAGCGGTCGCGGCGTAGGCGCTTTGATGCGGAACGTGGCCCAGGGATGCCGATCCGAGCCAAATGACGAGTGGTGCGACGAGTCTGGTGATGCGCATAGAGTCTCCTTTCTGGGATCGCTAGAAAGCCCAGCAGAGGCAGCCAAAACCGCCCGTGCTCGGACATTCCGAATGCTTATGACCGTGGGTTCGCCTCATCGTTGGCCTCATCTGGGAGAAGGCATGCACCGGGGATGGTGCGGGCTTCGCATATCCGCCAAATTGGGCTACCGGAGACCAGTCCGGCAGAACTGGCGGCGGCGCCGGAGCCAGCGTCTCGAACTCCTCAGCCGCATAGACCGGCTTACCGCCCACGACGGTCAGGACCGATTCGAGCTGCTTTATCTCCTCATTGGGAATCGAGAAATAATCTGCCGATAGCACCGCCAGGTCTGCGAGCTGTCCGGGAACGATCGACCCCTTGGCGCCCTCTTCGGTCGAGAACCAACTGCTGCCCACAGTCCAGAGCCGCAGCGCCTCCATTCTCTCCATACGATTCGCTTCGTCATACATGGACAAACCGCCGACGGTCTTCCCTGTAGTCAGCCAATATAGCGATACGAACGGGTTGTAGCTCGCGACGCGGGTGGCATCGGTTCCAGCTCCGACCGGCAAGCCTGAAGAGAGCATTTCACGAATCGGTGGCGTCCGCCGCAGCGCCGACTCCCCATATCGATCGCGGAAGTATTCGCCCTGGTACGCCATGCGGTGCTGAATCGCGATCCCTCCGCCCAGCGCCGCGATGCGTTCGATGTTCCGTTTCGAAATCGTCTCAGCGTGATCAATGAACCAGTGCAATCCCTTTAGGGGAACCTCGCGGTTCACAGCTTCGTACACATCTAAAGCCCGAGTGATGGATTCGTCATATGTGGCGTGGAGACGAAACGGCCATTTGTTTTGAGCGAGAAGAGTGACCACCGGCTTGAGTTCCTGCTCCATCGAGGCTGGAAGGTCCGGCCGTGGCTCCAGGAAGTCTTCAAAATCCGCAGCGGAGAAAACCAGCATTTCACCGGCGCCGTTGTGGCGAAGGTAATCGTCACCCTGCCGGGACTTCACCATGCCAGTCCAGCGTTCGAAGTCTGCCAACTCGCCTTTGGGTTTCTGCGTGAAGAGATTGTAGGCAATGCGGACCGTCAACTGGCCCCGTTCGTTCAGTTGTTCGACAATCTCATAGTCTTCCGGATAGTTTTGAAATCCGCCACCTGCATCGATGACGCTGGTGATCCCGAACCGATTCAGCTCACGCATGAAATGACGACTGGAGTTGACTTGATATTCGGGCGGCAGCTTCGGCCCCTTGGCAAGGGTGGAGTAGAGGATCATCGCGTTCGGCCGGGCGATGAGGGCCCCGGTCGGATTGCCGGCCGCGTCGCGAACAATTTCGCCCGCTGGCGGATTCGGCGATTCCTTGGTGTAGCCGACGGCCCGCAGGGCGGCGCGATTCAACAGCGCTTGATCGTAAAGGTGAAGCACGAACACCGGTGTGTCCGGCGCGGCCTTGTTCAACTCGTCCAGCGTCGGCATGCGCCGCTCGGCGAATTGAAACTCAGACCAGCCGCCCACCACCCGGACCCATTGTCCGGATGGGGTTCTCCGAGCCTGCTCTCGCAACATTCGCAAACCGTCCGCGAGCGACGGCACGCCATCCCAGCGAAGTTCGAGATTGTAGTTGAGCCCACCGCGAATCAGGTGAGTATGCGAGTCATTCAGGCCTGGGATGGCGGTCCGTTTGTTTAGATTGATGAGCTGGGTTTGATCGCCGCGGTATGCCATCACCTCGCGATCGGTTCCAACAGCGAGAAACTTTCCGTCGAGAACGGCAACGGCCTGGGCGAAGGACCGCTGCTCGTTCTGCGTAGCGATTTTGCCGTTATAGGCAATGAGATCTGCGGTTTGGTGGCTCATTGAGTTTTACTTGTGCGCCAGGGCCGGCTCTGGGACTTCGTATTTCGGGAACTCCGTTGCGGGCGCTCCGTGGACCATCGTGTAGGCGTATTCGACGCCAATTCCATAGGCTCCGAGGTGGTTTTTGACGACGTCCATAACGGCGTCATAGGTATCGCGCTGCGCCCAATCGCGCTGCCATTCGAGCATGGTCGAAAGCGCGGTCACCGGTTTCGCTCCGGCTTGAATCACGCGGCGCATGGCGTTGTCGTGATTCAATTGACTCACATCGCCGCAGCAATCTTCGGCGACATAAATCTCATAACCGTCGTGGATCGCCTGAATTGTGGGCAGAGCGATGCAGGTTTCCGTCCAGAGGCCCGCGAGAATGATCTTCTTCTTGCCGGTCTTCGCGATCGCGTTCACGAACTTGGGGTCATCCCAGGAGTTCATCGACGAGCGCTCGATGGGCTCCTGGCCTGGAAAAACGGCTTTGAGCTGAGGCCACATATTGCCGCTGAAGGACTTGGTTTCCACCGTCGTCAGGACAACCGGAACGTCGAAAATCCGGGTCGCCTTGGCGAGGGCTACCGTGTTGTTGATGATCGATTGCCGGTCGAAATTAGAGGTTCCGAACAACATCTGCGGCTGGTGGTCGATGAACGCGACCGCGCAATTGTCGGGAGTAAGCAAACCTTTTTCGCTGCGTTTCATATGCTGTGTTTGTGCCATTAATCTATTCCCTTCTGATCCAAACTCTTGCCACCGCTCTCATCGTTCGAGGTTCACACGGACTAAGGCGGCTCTGCTCGTCCTCGCTGGCGAGCTATCTCCATGCATCGCGTTCCTCTTGTCGCGGAGGCCCGCGTCGCCTCGAAGACATTCTTCAACAGAGAAGAGCATCGTCTCAGCGGTTTCGTTGGCGCTCCAGGGGCAAAAAAGCAAGCCACACCAAACCGCTGCAAGACTTGCCTTTTTCCTAGGCGCTGCCGCAACCGCACTGAGCGGGTTGCACAAAAGTGAGCTGATCCACAAGGGTGTGAAGCCGGCCAATGTTCTGGTAAATCCCGCGAGAGCTCAGATCTGGCTCATGAGGCGAATCTTGCTACCTCATTCCGGTCGAAATCGTATATGCTAGGTGGTGGTCGGGGTTGACGGCGAGCCATCCTTTCGGTTTCCTGCGAGTGCGATGCAGCCCTGAAGGCGGATATAAGGAGAGGTTCAAATACAGCCTCAAGGCATGACGGCGATTGCCCTGCCGATGGCCCTCCTTGTCTACCGCGGCTTTCCTCGCTGCGGTGCTTGTTATATCTTCGCTTCCAGTTCTCCGGCGTACCGTTCCTCCTGGTCCTTGCGACCGATCGGTGCGCCGCTCGTGAGCCTGCGGGAAGCCCAACTAGGTCCAGTCTGGTTGAAGGAGACTGCCTATGCATTCCGTCCGTGATAACGCCAATCTTCGTGAAGGAGCTGCCGGTGAGGGCCGGCACAGCGACCAACCTATTCGATTCGCCGGATCAGTGCTTGGCGCAAAACGTCATATCTGTGCCTTCTTCCTCGGGATAACAAAACGCTGTCGTTTCCTTAGGCTCGTCAAGACCCGGCACAGTCCATTCACCGTGTGCTCAGTTCGCCAGTGCCTATTGTCGGCAAACGGTCCGGCAAAGTTATGAACCGGTCTTGACTGTCGGGCTAAACGTTCTGTCAAGCAACCTTCTCGCTTCTTCGAGTTCCTGCCGGCTAATTGTGTGGGGCAACCCGGGGTAGCGTCTCAAGAGCACGTCCGCGCCTAACGCCGATAGAACATCAGCCGACTCTCGTACTCGCTGCCAAGGCACATGCGCGTCGGGATCGCCCGCGCCGAGAAAAGCGGGGGTACCGCTAAGGCTGCCAGTATAATGAAAGTCGGTTCCCGGCGGCCCGATCAAGCCGCCGGTGAATGCGATCAGTCCGCCGTAATTCGCCGCATTTCTGGCGACGAACTCGGAGGCGAGACATGCCCCCTGCGAAAAACCTGCGATCACGATCTTGTCATGAGGAATTCCCTCGCGCGTGATGTTGCCAACAATGTTCTTCAGCTTGTTGAGCGCTGACGTCAGCCAGGGCTCGTTCTGCTCAATCGGCGCGAGGAATGAATATGGATACCACGTGTTCTCGCCGGCCTGCGGCGCAGCGTACGCAAGCTCCGGATAATCGAGTTCGTCGCGTAGTTGGAGAATGTCTTCGGCGGAAGCTCCTCGGCCGTGAACGAGTATGATAGCGCCCGCTGCTTCACTGAGTTTGCGGCCTGCCGTCAGAACGGGCTGATCGCGATGTGGATCTCGCGTCATACGGCTGCCTCCTGTGGAGAGGGCAACCGCACCGGTGGAAGAATGGCTTGCAATTTTGCGCGCTCAGGCTCCAGCCATGGCGGAAGCACGAGTTTTGTCCCGAGTTCCTCGGGCGCTTCATCAACGGCAAATCCTGGGGGATCCGTCGCGATTTCGAAGAGGATTCCGCCTGGTTCCCTGAAATAGATGGAGTGAAAATATTTTCTGTCCTTCACCGGAGACACACCGTACTTCAGCCGGGTAAGCTCATCGAGCCACTTGAGTTGTTGTTGGTCATCGGGAGTTCTCCAGGCGATATGATGCACGGTGCCTGCCAGGATGCGACCCGGTTGGCTCGCCGGAACGACATCCACCACTGCTGCTGATTCGCCAGAATCAACCGCGTACCGAAATCGCCCGCCGTCCTCCCCAACGAGCTTGAATCCCATCGTATTCGTTAGCAGGGCGGCAGTTTCAACTGGGTTCGCCTCAGCCAACGTCGCGCTATGGAATCCCCGAACGGCGAATTCGAGCGGCGGCCCAGCTTGATACGCTCGATCGTCGCGTGCTGCCTTGGTGCCTACCAGCTCGACGGCCAGTCCATCGGGATCGGAGAAGGCGATGACTGGCTCATCGAATCGGTTGAATGGACCCTTAAAGGCGATGCGCCGCTCAGTCAATCGCGAGGCCCAGAAGTCGATGCCGGTCTCCGGGATTGCAAATGCGGTGTCGGTCACCTGACCGGTTCCCCGTCGGCCCTTAGGAGCGTCCGGCCAGGGAAAGAAAGTCAGGATCGTGCCCGGATGCCCGCCACCATCGCCATAATAGAGATGATACGTCCCGGGGTCGTCGAAGTTCACCGTGAGTTTTATCAGGCGCAAGCCCAGGACGTTGGTGTAGAAATCGATATTCGTTTGAGGATCACCTGCGATCGCGGTCACATGGTGGATTCCGAGGATTTGTTTGTTCATTTGCTTCCTCCTCCAAACCTGCAAATTAGGCCTTCACCGCCTGGACTTCCAGGGTGATGGTCACTTCATCGCCCACCAGGAATCCGCCTGTCTCCAGAGCCGTGTTCCACGTCAACCCGAAGTCCTTCCGGTTGATCTTTGTGGCCGCTGACATGCCTATCCGCGTCTTGCCCCACGGATCTGTGGCCGGTGCAGTCGGCCCTTCTAATGCGAACGCGACCTTGCGGGTCACTCCGCGAATGGTTAGATTTCCTTCTACCGTCAGTTCACCGTCGCCTTTGGGGCTCACACGTGTCGAGCTGAACGATAAAATCGGGAACGTCTGCACATCGAAAAAATCAGCGCTCTTGAGGTGCGCGTCCCGATCGGGATTGTGGGTGTTGATCGAGCCGGCTTCGATCGAGGCTTCGACCTGTGATTTAGTCACATCGTACTCGTCCAGCGAAATCACCCCGTTGATGGCGGAGAACTGTCCTTTGACATTGCTGATCATCATGTGTTTGACCTTGAATTCGGCGGTCGAGTGGACTGAGTCGATGTTCCAGGTCGTCGTTGGGGCTGCAATTGCGTTTGCTGCGCTCATTTCTGTTGCCTTCGTCCCTTTCAATTGGATTAGATTCGTTTGAACGATATTCGTTGCAACAAATATTGTGGTAGGAGATCAGACCGTTCGGCTCTGGCAGAGCGCTAGCAGTTCAGCCAGTATTTTCAATCGCTTACCGCCAAGATGTCCCAATTGCCTGCGATGGACATGCTGCACCGGCCCGTCCAGCCGGTCCACAAGCGCGATGCCTGCGGGGGTAATTTTGGCCATTACGGTTCGCCGGTCCAGCACCTGGCGCTGCCGCGAGATCAAGCCTCGCTTTTCGAGCCGGTCGAGCAGTCGCGTGATGTCGGGATCCCGGGTGATCAGCCGGTTCCCGATTTCGCCTGACGCAAGCCCGTCTGGAGACCCTCGTAGAATCCTGAGCACGTTATACTGTGTCATCGACAGGTCCTCGGGCTTAAGCACTCTCGCCATGCCGCGCGTCAGGATATCGGTGGTCCGCAAGAGATCCAAAAACGCGCTTTCTTCCCGGCTCGGCTTCCGCACTGTTTTGCTCCGTTCGGTCACGAGCCCACGTTATCCGTCCCAACGACTGTTGTCAAGACAGAGTTTTCGGCTTTAATTCAGGAACTTGGCTCAGTGATGTTTTTCCGGACATTGATCCATGCTTTCAATCGTCGCTGCCAGCGCAGGTTCCAGGGTACGGGGTTTCCCCGACCTCGACGGTGCCTCATTATCGCGTACGGAAGCCAAAAAGCCGGCCATGTCCCTAGAGAACACAAATCAATCGTCCCAGACGGTGTCGGCCCAGAGCGGTCGGCCCATCGGGGTTGCGGAGATATCCGGAAAATCGTAAAATGCGGGTTAACTTCGAACCGTGGTGCAAATGCGACGTCAAATTAGGAATGTAAGCCCAATGTCGCATTTAAGGCGATCGGGTTCGTCGCAAATCGTTCGATGGCCACCGCACTTCAACGCGGCTTCGACGCTTCGGCCCACAGGCTGTCGCACGCAGACCGAATCGAGTTGAACGTCAGCAGCGCGAATCAGCTCTCTGAGCCGAAGGAAATTTTCGAGTCTTGGCGCAGATGCCTCCTCAATTATGATGTGGACGCGGGGGACTCTTCGGCGCCTCACATCGTTACTCAAAACGAGTTGAAGGTGTTTCGCGAGCCGGTGGAGAATATCCACGTTAAGGCTCAGGAAGAGATCGACCGGCTGTACGCCGTGCTCCGCCAGCATGGCTACGTGGTTTTGTTGTGTAACCGGCAGGGAGTGGCGATTTATCATCGCGGGGACGAAACCAAAGCCAGCGAGTTCAAGCACTGGGGTATCTGGGTGGGCGGCGTTTGGTCGGAGGAATCCGAAGGAACTAACGGCATTGGCACGTGCATTGCCGAGCAGCGGCCGGTGCTGGTACACGCCGGCCAGCACTTTCGCAGCCGGCACACTCAGCTCAGTTGCGCCGGCGCCCCGGTTTTTGACCCGCACGGCGAACTGGTGGCAGTGCTGGACGTTTCGCGGGTGGCGAGCGGAGAAGACCAAGGCGCGTTGCCTCTGGTTCTGGATACGGTTACGGTGGCCGCGCGCGCCATCGAAGAACGCTTGTTTCGGGAATATTTCCGCCACGCCTGGACTATCGCTGCGCTGCCCTGCGACAACGGACCCGCATTGCTTTTGGCGGTGGACGAGCATCAATGGATACGGGGTGCCGACCACGTCGCGCGGGACCTCCTTGACTTCGACAAGGAGAGGCTTGCGAAGGGAGTTCCATTGTCGGAGGTTTTCGAATTCGACCGTTCGATTTTTCGAGTGGCCGGCGACGGGGACATCCCGGCCCGGGTGATGCGGGCCGGGGGAGGAGGATGGTGGCATGCGCTGCTTACACCGCCGCTTAACAAATCCCGAATGGCGCGGAGCTGGGCGGAAGCGATGGTGCATAGCCGGCCTCGGATCAGCACGCTGGGCCAACACCAGGTTGCCGAGCCGCTCGCGCTCAGCCGTGGAGGACTGCCTCCGGTAGTCACACAGCGCATCTGCGAGCACATCGAAGCCCATCTGGAACAGAAAATCGAGTTGGAGGCGTTGGCTGCAATGGCGGGGCTTTCGACTCATTATTTCGCAAGGGCCTTCCACCAATCAGTGGGAATGCCGCCTCACAGCTACCTTCTGAGCCGGCGCCTGGAGCGAGCGGAGGCCATGCTTCGTGAGACCGACCTCCCGCTGTCGGAAATCGCGGTGGCGACCGGCTTTTCCGACCAGAGCCATCTAGCGCGGCACTTCCGGCGGCGCACCGGGATGTCGCCGCGGCTGGCCCGGTGGAAGGCGCGATAAGCCCCTATCGCACAAGAGCTTAGGCCTGTAGTCCTTTTACACGCTCGCGGGGCGGCCAAATTTGGATCAAGAACGTCCTGATTCCGGCAGCTTTGTTCAAGATCCTCCTTTTTCTGACTGGTAAGATCGCCTCATGGTTCTCAGACAACGACTACGGGGAGCTGAGAACTTCAGAAGCCATTAAGGTTATCGAGGGGAGGCTCATGTGGCAGACTTGGCAATGGTCCACTTGCGGGCAACAGGCGGGTGAGAGTCTGCGGTTTCACCAGGTCATCGGCGCACCCATCCGACAGGAAGCCCTGCCAGACAGACTGTTTGCGACAGTGCCTGAAGCCATCGCTGTGCTCGACACTGATGACAGCATTCTGCGGGTCAATCCGGAATTCACCAGGATTTTCGGTCATGCCGAAGAGGAAGCGTTCGGGGGTGCGATCAACCAGCTAGTAGTTCCCGAGGAACTTTGGGCTGAGCCGGGGGAGCGCGCCCATCGTGGCACTCCAGAAGAGGGTCTCCTGAACATCGAAGCCGTGCGGAAGCGCAAGGATGGTACCCGCTTGCCTGTTTCGATTGTCTGCGTACCTGTTTCGATTTCGGGAAGTCACATTTTCGAGTATCTGGTGTATCGTGATATGACTGAACGCAAACGCGCCGAACAAAGGCTATCCCAAAGCGAAGCATATCTGGCGGAAGCACAGAGGCTAAGCCAAACCGGGAGTTGGGCATGGAATCCGGCGACCGGCGAGAACACGTACGGGTCCGAGGAGTGCCTACGCGTCCTGGGGTTCGATCCCGCTGGGCCGATACCGCGATTCGAAGAATTCTTTTCGCGTATTCATCCAGACGATCAGGCTGCGAGCAGGGAACGGTTCGAGAAAGCCATCCGCGACAAGGCGGACTTCGGATTTGATTACCGAATCGTTCATCCGGACAAAGGGGTCAGAAACATTCACGTTGTAGGCCGTGCGGTTCTCGACCGCTCCGGCGACCTCTGTGAGTTCGTGGGTACCGTGATCGATATAACCGAGCGTAGGCGTGCGGAACAGGAACTTCAGCAGCTCGTTGATTTTGTTCCCCAGTTAATTGTGGTGTTGGACTTGGACGGCAAGGTGATTCGCGCAAATCGTGTTTTCCGGGAATACACAGGTCTCACCCCTGAGGAGTTGCGGTCCGGGGACGCGGTTGACAGCCTGATTCATCCCGACGATTTGGAGAGGATGCGAGCCGCACGCGATCGGGGGATTGCCGCCGGTGAGCCGTTTGAACATGATTCAAGATTGCGTGGAAAAGACGGCATCCACCGCTGGTTCCTGGGGCGGTACAACCCCTTCGTAGAGGAAGGCCGCGTCAGAAGATGGTACGTGACTGCGACGGAAATTGAATCACGTAAACAGGAGGAAGAACGGATCCGGCAGGAAAATGTGCGTCTGGAGGAACGCACTCGAATTGCCCAGGAACTCCATGACACCCTCCTGCAAACTTTCCAGAGCGCCTCATTGCACCTGGGTGCGGCAGTCCTTCGCATAGCCCAGGATTCACCGGTCAAGAACCAACTGGATCGGATCCTTGAAATCATGAGGCAAGGCATCGTGGAGAGCCGCAGCGCGATCCAGGGCCTTCGCTCGTCGGGCTCTCAAACCTCAGACCTGGTTGGTGCCTTATCTCGCATTCGGGACGAACTCAAGGTACAGCCCGATTTCGATTTTCGTGTCACGGTCACCGGCCGCCAAAAGCAGTTGGCGCCAGAGATCCAGCATGAAATTTACCGCATCGGCAGAGAGGCCCTGGCTAACGCATTTTGTCATTCCGGGGCGAAACGCATCGAGTTAGAGCTTGAATATTCCGACAGTGAGCTGTACGTGCGGATTCGCGACAACGGGTGTGGAATCGATTCGCAGATGCTGGAAAAAGGGCGTGACGGGCACTGGGGTTTAGCAGGCATGCGGGAACGGGCAGCGAGAATCGGCGGCGTGCTCAAAATCTTGAGTGGTCCAGCGGCGGGTACGGAGGTCCAATTGTCCATCCCGACCAGCATTGCTTCAGAGCTTTCACTTCCTCATCACATCTCGGGATAGCAAAGCGCTGTCGTATCCTTACGCTCGTCAAGACCCGGCGCAGTAGTTGACCAAGTCGCGCGTGAACATCTTTCGAAGGGCCAGATACCTCATCGTAGTCCCCGCATTCGTGAAGCGTGGCGCCGGCCTGATCATCAATACAGACATCGATGGCCGAAACACCGCATCCCGCAATGCGAGCCCCAACAACCCTGTCAGGTTCCTCGTGTTTTTTGTCAAGCAGACCGGCGTTCCGGCGCCCGCGCCCGCCAAGTGACTACAGGTGAATAATCCCGCGGCGGGCGGCAATCGCCACCGACTGCGTGCGATCGTTCGCGCCCAGCTTTCCCATGATGTGCTTCAGATGAACCTTCACCGTCTCCTCCGCGATGAACAGCCTCTTCGCAATATCGCGATTCCGGTTGCCCCCGGCCACCTGTTGCAACACCTCCACTTCGCGATCGCTGAGCGCTTCGTCGCCCAGGTGCTCCGCAAGTCCGGCGGCAATCTCCGGCGGAACGCACTTCTTACCGCCGTGGACCTGGCGGATCATGGCGATCATTTGCGCCGGGGGCATGCTCTTCAGCAGGTACCCGCACGCTCCGGCTTTCAAGGCCCGGTGAACCTCGACGTCGCGCTCGAACGTGGTCAGCACGATCACGCGGGCGTCGGCGAATTCGGACCGGATCGCGATCGTCACGTCGATGCCGCTCAGGTCCGGAAGCCGCAGGTCCATCAGGGTGACGTCTGGCCTCAGCGTACGAAAAGTTTCAATCGCTTCTTTACCGTTCGATGCCGCTCCCACCAGCGACATGTCGGATTGGCAATTGAAGATTGCGGCGATACCTTCCCGGAATAACGGATGGTCGTCGACGCTCAAAACTCGGATGCTATCGGCAGTCGGCATATCGTGCCCCTCTCTGGCGCGGTCACGACCTGTGAACGCTTTTGAATCTGTATGCCCGATTGTGGATCAATACTCCGTTTGCCGGAAGCCCCGGATGGAGTCAAGTGTGGACTCATTTGATGCGGCCATCGCCTCTCTTGATACCGGAACAGTCCCTCTAAAGAGTTAGTGCCGGCTCGCACCGTTCACTCGTGAACATCGATGCGCTTCCACCCAAAGAGCTTCGCATCGATCGACCACGCGCCCGGCCCGGTCAGCGCCAAACCCGCGCCGATGCTCGCCAGCAGAAGGTCTGCCCACGGATCTCCGGGTTCTGAAATGGCACACCAAAATCCAACCGCGGCCACGGCCGAGCCCGAACAAGGCGTCCACAAGCCTGCCAGCAGCAGGATGCCCGCAGTCACCGCAAGTCCCCAGAAAATAAGGTATTGGAGCGGCGGACCCAGCCCCAGGCGGGGAAGCCCGCGCGCCAGGATCGCGGCCCCAGCCGCCAGCCTCATCAGCAGAAGGCCTGTGCCCGGCCAACCCCGGGCGAATGTGGAGAATAGACGTCGCAAGATCGTCCCGTCCTCCAAGATCTCAAATCGATGACAAACAAAAAAGCCTAAAAAGGGTGGGGCGATTTACTCATTCAAGTCTTTCGCTTCGATAATCCCCCGCCTGACCCCGATCATCGCCGCATGCGTCCGGTCGTTCGCGCCTAACTTCGAAAGAATATTCTTGATCCGCCCCTTGACCGTCTCTTCCGTCACCGAAAGCTGCGCGGCAATCTCCTTGTTTGCATTTCCGCCGGCAATCAGCCCGAGCACGTCGACCTCCGCCGGTGTCAGCGCCTCGTCGGTGGCATGCTCGGCGAGTTGGTAGGATGCCTCGGCGGAGAGCGCCTTTCTCCCCGCATGGACGGCGCGGATGGTATCGAGCAGCTCCTTGTCCAGCAGATTCTTCAGTAAGTACGCTCGGGCGCCCACCTGCATGGCGCGCAGAATCTGGACGTCGCCGGTGTAAGTGGTCAGCATGATGATCTTCGCTTCCGGAAATTCGCCGCGAATCGCATTCAGCGCATCCAGACCGCTCATCTCCGGCATCTGCAAATCCATCAGGGTGATGTCCGGATGGTGCCTGCGGAACTGCTGAATCGCTTCGCGTCCATTCGATGCCTCGGCAACCACTTTCATGTCCGGCTGAGTGGCCAACAGCGCGGCCACCCCGTTCCGGAACAGGGGATGATCGTCCGCCGTGAGAATCCGAATGGGATCGTGACCTGCGCTCATCCGTTCACCCGGTTTCCTTTCCCAAGAGACGGCGGCCGACTCGCAGCCGGCGGCTTTGCATACGCCACCGACGCCGGAACGGTCAGCTCGATCTCGGTGCCGGAGTGGAGCTCGCTCCAGATCGCCAGCTTGCCTCCCACCAGTTTCGCGCGTTCGTGCATGCCCGGCAGGCCGTGGCGGCCGGCGCGCCCGCCTTCGTCCAGCACCTTCGCGTCGATGCCCTTGCCGTTGTCCCGGATCCGCACTATAAGCTCCCGCTTGTCGTAATGGATGTCCACTTCGATCCGGCCGGCGCCCGCGTGGCGGAATGCGTTGCGCATCGCTTCGCCCGCGATCCGGTAGACTTCGTCGCGCACCACCGGAGCCAGCTTCCTCGTTGTGCCTTCCACCTGCACGCGAAAATCGGGCGATAGCCGGCCGTCTGGACTGGCGGCAAGCCCCTCGCCAAGCGTGCCGATCGCCCGCGCCAGGTCTTCGGTCGGCACGGTCGACAACCGCAATCCTTGCACCGCGTCCCGGCCGTCGGCGATCGCCTGCCGCGCCTCCTCGATGGCCGACTCCAGCGTTTTGCGAGCTTCGGCGGGACGGTCCGGCAGCGCGTAGGTCACCGCATGGAACTTCAGCAGCACCCCCTGGAAACTCTGCAGCAGCGTATCGTGCAAGTCGCGCGCGATGCGCGTCCGCTCGCCGACGCGCTCGTCGAGACGCATGTTGAATTGATGCACCACGTACCACAGGCGCAGCCGGTAGAGCCCTGCGAGCATTGCCAGAAAGACGGCCGCGCACGACACAAGAAACCACGTGGTCTGATAATACGCCGGCTCGATGAAAAAATCGAACGTCGCGCCGGTTTCGTTCCACACGCCGTTGTTATTGCACGCGGTCACGCGGAAGCGGTACTTGCGCGGAGGAAGATCGTTATAGAATGCTTGCCGCCGATTGCCCGCGTCCTGCCAATCGGTATCGTGACCCTCCAGCTTGTAGCGGAAACGGATCTTTTCCGGCGCGACCAGGCTGAGCGCGGTGTAGTCGATCTGCAGATCCCGGATCAACGCCGGCAGCCGCATGCCGGTAGTCGCATCATATCGTTTACGATTGGCGGTGATCTGCTCGATATGCACTGGCGGAGGGAGGTTGTTGAAGGGAAGGTGGCGCGGATCGATGACGCTGATGCCATCCCCCGGCGTGAACCACAACCGTCCATCCGGTGACCTGGTGATCTGCGGTCCGTAGGTACCTGCACGGGCGAGAATCCTTACCCCGTCGGAGCCGTCGAAGACTGTGGCTTGGACTGAATGATTCGGATCGGCGGCCCAAGCGTCCAACTCGGAGCGCGCGACACGCACCAGGCCGCAGGCCATGTACAGCCATGAAGAATGGGAATCGTCTTCCGCGACCCAATGAACCCTATTGCACGGCAACCCGTTCTTACTGCTCAGCGTGCTGACGCGGCCGTCTTTCACCCGGCTAAGCCCTCCGTTAGTCGCGGCCCAAAGGGTACCGTCCTGATCGAGTCGAAGACCCTCCACCCACCCCTCGCCCAGCCCATCGGCGGCCGCGTATGACGCGCGGATCTGACCGTTTTGGAAATACACAACCCCACCTCGAAAGAACCCGAGCCATATGCCGCCCTGCCTTGGATCGGCGACCAAAGCAGAAGCGTGATCCTCGCGTCTGAACCGGGTCCAGGGAATCTGTTGGATCTCACCCTGCCGTGAAAGTTGAAACAGACCGAGATTCTGGTCGGCAATCCATATATTGCCCCCGATATCCTCGGCAATGGCCAGCACAACTCTGGCGGGGAGGTCCCTAATGTAGGTAAAGTGGCCGTTCTCCAGGTAACCGGCGCCATCCAGCGTGGCGACCCAGATACGCTCGCGATCATCTTCAAGAATCGACTCAATGCCATGTCCCGGTAATCCACTGCCCGTGATCTCTCTTTCCTCAGTTGCCGGCCGCGTATGGGCGCGCCCGCGGTAGCTCGTGACTTCTTCATGGTTCCAGCGCTTTAGACCATCGAAGGTACTCAACCAGAGGCTGCCGTCCCTGGCCGCCAGGACCGACATGACGGCGGAATTGGACAATCCCTGACTTCCGGAGTACGTGGGGACCGCAAAGTCGCGAAAGCGGTCAAGGCCATTGTTGGTTGAGACCCAGATGTCGCCTTCGCGGTCTTCGAAGAGAGCCTGAACGCTGTCGCCAGAAAGGCCGTCAGACTGCCGAAACACGTCGGTCCTTCCGTGGTGTACATGGATAAGACCTTGAGCAGCAGTCCCGATCCACAGACCGCCTTCGCGATCGCGGAGCAGCCTGCGAGCGTGGAAGTTCGGGATATTTCCCGGTAGCGTATACGCCTCGGCCTTCCCATCAACGAGTCGCCGGAGCCTGTTGGGCGTGCTGATCAAGAGCGTGCCGTCATCGGCTTCCGCCAGGCCTTCGCTTGTTCGTAGGTCACCAGGTACCGGAAAGAATTTCGGAGGGCCAGGTTTCCATTGCCAGAGCCCGTCCCGCGTATGCACCCAGAGAACACCCTTGGGATTCTCATACAAACCTTGGATTCCTCCACCGGGACGGCCGCTTTCTGCGGAGCACTGGACGCTGCCTTTTTGAATCGAACACAGCTTCTCAGTGGGTAATAGTGAACCGGCCCAAACCGTGCCGTTACGATCTTCCAGAAGCGCGTACACGTCCAGTCCAGCCAGTGCGGCGTACTGAGTGAGCTTGCCGTCCTTCCAACTTGCAAGCCCTCTGAAAGTCCCGATCCAAAGAGTCCCGTCGCGGGCGGCCAGCAGGCTTCGAAGGATATCGTCGGGGAGGCGCTGATCCCGCGGCGGCATCCAGGCGGAGTTCGCGACGCCATCGAAACGGAACAAGCCGAACTGCGTGCCCAGCCAGAGATACCCGTCGGGCGTCTGGGCAATGGCGCCGACCGTGTCTTTGGGAAATCCATCGCGGATCTTCCATGTGGTGTGCGCGTACTGGCTGACGTCCAGTGCCGGATTCAACGCGAAGGCACCCGGGGACAATGCCAGCAGCACACCGGTCAGCGCGAAAACACGCCGCCTTGTCCCGCTCGCCCTCATGAGTGTTCCATTATTATCCCGCAGTCGGAGGTTTCCCAGCGTAACACGAACGAGGTATCGGGCTCTCCAACGATGGGGTGTCACTCTGCAGCCAGAGTTTGCAGTATGCTGGGCCAATAGCTGTGCACAGAATCTCTGCGTCCGCCCTGCTGGTTGTGTTCGCGGCGCTTCTCGGCGCCCAATCCACCAGCGCGTCTCTTTCCGGTCACATCACCGATCCCTCCAACGCCCTGATCGCGGACGCGAAGGTCGCTGCCATCGGCACCGGCACCAATGTCCGTTATCAAACATTGACGCGCGGCTCGGGCGATTACTACCTGGCGAACCTCCCGCCCGGCACGTATCGCCTTGAACTCGAAAAGCCCGGCTTCAAGAGGTTGATCAAGCCGGCTGTCATCCTTCACGTTCAGGATGCAATTACAATCGACTTTGAGATGGCCGTCGGCGACACCTCGGAGACGATTACCGTGGAAGAAGGCGCCCCTCTGGTGAATACCGAGTCGGGGACGGTCAGCACGGTGGTTGACCGCACGTTCGTCGAGAATCTTCCCCTGAACGGCAGAAGTTTCCAGACCCTGATCATGCTTGCGCCGGGTGTGGTTGTGACTCCCACCGCGTTCAACGACCAGGGACAGTTCAGCGTAAATGGACAACATGCGGACGCGAATTATTTCACGGTGGATGGCGTCAGCGCCAATTTCGGTGTCACCGGCTACATCACACTGATGCAGACCGGTAGCGGAGCGTTACCCGCGCTCAACGCCTTGGGCGCGACCAACAGCCTTGTGTCGGTGGATGCCATGCAGGAGTTCCGCATTCAGACCTCTTCGTTTGCTCCGGAGTTCGGACGCACTCCCGGTGCCCAGATCTCGATCGTGACGCGCTCCGGGACCAACGCCTTTCATGGCGCTCTGTTTGGATATTTCAGGAATAATGCACTCGACGCCAAGGACTGGTTTACGAATTTCAATGGTCTGGCGAAACCCGCGGAACGGTCCAATGACTTTGGCGGTGTTCTCGGCGGCCCTATCCGCAAAGACAAGACTTTCTTCTTTTTCTCCTACGAGGGCCTGCGGTTGCGCCAGCCGTCGACGCAAGAGACTGCTGTCCCGGACACGCCGTCGCGGCAGCAAGCTCCCGTTGGCATGCGTCCATACTTGAACGCTTATCCACTGGCGAACGGCCCCTCACTTGGGTCTGGACTGGCCCAATTCAACGCCAGCTACTCGAATCCTTCTACGCTTAACGCCTACAGCATCCGGGTGGATCATGCCATCAACCCGAAACTCAGCCTCTTTGGCCGCTACAATTACTCGCCGTCCAGCCTGGACCAACGAGGCCCAAATTTTTCTTCTGGTTCCGTCCTCAGCACGACGAATTCGCTTTCATCCTCCCTACAAACCGGAACGGCCGGCCTCACCCAGCTCATCCGGCCCGGAATCAGCAACGAACTGCGGGCGAACTACAGCAATCAAAGAATTGGCGTCAGGTACTTCCTGGATGATTTCGGCGGTGCGGTGCCGCCTCCCGATTCCCTCTTATTTCCCGCCGGATACTCGTCCACCAATGCCATTTTCTTAATGGTCATCTCAGGCGTCGGAGAGTACGGCCAGGGCAAACAGGGCACGAACGAGCAACGCCAGATCAATCTCGTGGACAATCTATCGCTGATCAAAGGCGGCCACCAATT
This sequence comes from Candidatus Acidiferrales bacterium, assembly GCA_035570275.1. GTDB lineage: Bacteria > Acidobacteriota > Terriglobia > Bryobacterales > Bryobacteraceae > DATMNI01. Next base: position 26,797 of record DATMNI010000233.1, read on the forward strand.
CAAATTCGGCGTGGACTATCGCTGGCTCAGCCCTTTCAGCAGTCCATATTCCTACGAGCAATTTGTGCTTTTCTCGGCGGTGGCGGTCGTGCCTGGAGGCGCTCTCTCGGGAACGGCGTCGTTCGCCCAAGCTATTGGCTTTCAAGCAAGCGCCCTCCTGTCCAAGAATTTTTCGCTTTATGGCCAGGACACCTGGAAAATGACACCGCGATTGACCGTGACTTACGGCTTGAGGTGGGACGTCAACCCGCCGCTCAAGGGCAAAAACTCAGCCGACGAGCCATTCACTGTAGTGGGGTTGAACAATCCCGCGACGACGACCCTGGCGCCTCGCGGCACTCCGCTATACCAGACAACCTACGGGAACGCGGCGCCCAGGTTGGGCGTCGCCTGGCAACTCGGCGCCAGACCAGATTGGGGCGCCACCATCCGCGCGGGAGTTGGAGTGTTTTACGATCTCGGGCAAGGGTCGCTGGGAGGCGTCTCCAGCTACTTTCCATTCATTGCCAGTAAGATTCTTCCGGCGCCAGCGCCGTTTCCCTTAAGCCCCCAGGACGCCGCTCCGCCGGCCATTACGGTCAATCCTCCCGTCACCACGATCCTGGTAGCCGACCCTCATCTAAAGCTTCCGCGGAGCTATCAGTGGAATGTCGCGGTGGAGCAGTCCCTGGGAAGCAGTCAAAGCCTGTCTCTCACTTACATCGGCGCTGTCGGGCGGGACTTGCTTCGAGTAACTGCATTCTCTAATGTCAATCCTAATTTCCCAAGTGTCTCGCTAACCAACAACACGGCAACCTCGGACTACCATGCGCTACAACTCAAGTTTCAGCGGCGTCTGTCGCACGGGTTGCAGGCCTTGGCGTCATATTCTTTCTCTCACTCGATTGATCTTGCCTCGACGGATGCAGCGATCTACCTCAACACCCCAGGCACAATAGCCAGCCCAAATATAGACCGCGGGGATTCCGATTTCGACATCCGCCATTCTTTTACGGCCGGCGTCTCCTACGATCTGCCCTCACCCGGATCACAGAAGGCTGTCCATGCAATATTGGCAGGCTGGTCGCTCAACGGGTTCGTTTTAGGCAGGTCGGCGCCGCCCGTGGACGTTGTGGGAGCCATTTCCTTTGCCGCTGGCGTCGCTCTCTCTTCCCGGCCGAACCTAAACCCTGGAGTCCCGATCGAGCTCTACGGCAACGGATATCCCGGCGGCAAGATATTCAACAGAGCCGCTTTCACGGCAGTGCCCGCCGGCCAGCAAGGCGACTTCGGCCGCAATGTTCCGCGAGGCTTCAACGCCACGCAGGCGGATATCGGCGTGCAGCGGATCTTTCGTGTCGCCGAGCACGCGGGGCTTCGTTTCCGCGTCGAGTTCTTCAACATCCTGAACCACCCGAACTTCGGCAGCCCCACCAACAGCCTGACCAACGCGCTCTTCGGCCGGTCGACACAGACGTTAGCGAACGCACTCGGCTCCGGCGGCGCCAATGGCGGTTTCGACCCGCTCTACCAGATCGGCGGCCCCCGGTCCATCCAGTTCGCCCTCAAACTCCAGTTCTAGTAACGCGGGCCTCCTGGCCCCGCCCCAAAGCGCGCGCGCCGCTCCGCGGTACCACAACCGAGGTATCCCCTCCTTCGCCTGACTGGTTAATCGAAAACACCTCAATCTCGTGATGATCTTTGCCGCCGTAAGGCTCATATTGAGGTCATGAGTTCGGCAATATTCGCAATCCGAGATATTCCGCGGCCCAGGTCTCGGCGAAATCCGGCGATGACCGGGTCGCCAAGGTCAATCGGCGATGCCGGGCTCCGTCTCTCGAGCACTCCCCTGTCGGATCCAGCCGAAATCCTCCTACGAATGCCCGCCCAGGCCATTTCGCCTGCACTGCTCGAATTGCTCGACGTCCTGTCGAGCCCCATCCTGCTGACGACACACAGTCCCGCGGGGGAGTTGCGAGAGAAGACACCGGCCAGGGCCGCGCTGTCCATGGCGGCATGACCGGTCGGGAGGGAACCGCCCGCCGCCACGCTCCACCACAATCCCTCCAATGTTGACTGCCTCAATGGCGGCACTCCCCATTCCCCCTCCGGTGTTACCCCAATTTCATCCCATTTCGTGATTCGCTTTCGTCCACACCCGCACATACTGAAATTGAGCCAGCGCCCGAGGCTAAGTCGGGGGGCGATCTAAGAGTCGAATTACCACAGCTTCAACTCATAACACTGGCGAGGCTAATCCCTGAAGAAACGAGTCACACAACAATGAAAATCAACTTACGTGCATGGTGTTTGGGCGCCGCCCTGGTGCTTATGGGTTCCACGGTCATTCCGGCGCGGGCCGATCAATGGAACAAAGAGACGCGTCTGGAAATCAACCAGCCGCTGGAAATTCCGGGCAAGGTTCTGACGCCCGGGACTTACATATTTAAGCTCGCCGATAGTCAGAGCGACCGGAATATCGTCCAGGTCTGGTCGGTCGACGCCGGTGGCCGCCGGAAGTTCGTCACCACCGTTTTCGCGGTCTCCGACTACGACATGGAAACGCCGGACAAAACGATCATCCGGCTTGAAGAGCGCCCGTCGGGTAGTGCCCAGGCGATCCACAGTTGGTTCTATCCGGGCGAAAACACGGGCTGGCAGTTCGTCTATCCGAAGTCCGAAAGCTTCCAGCTAGCCGCGGACCGCGCTGCCGCCGAGCCGCCCGCGCCCGTCGCCGCCGCGCCGGTTCTCCCGGACCCGCCGGTCGAAACCCTGGTCCAGGAGCCCCCCGCGGAACCCACGCTCGTGGAGTCAGCCGTAGTCGAAGAGGAAGCGCCGGTCCTCATTCCCGGCGAGACTTCGGATCCGGATAATGACCTCGATTCCACGCTCCCCGAAACCGCCGGCCACTCGATCACCGAACTGGCTGCCGGCATCGCCACGCTGGGACTTGGACTGCTGACCGTCTTAGCCGGCCGCCGCCGTGCGGAGGCCTGAACCGCGGCCGTCCATGCCATCAAAGAGCGTCTTATTCTGGCTGGGCAGCGTCCTGATTCTCGTGGGCGCTGCCCTGCTGGCCGTCTATGGCGGCAACGTGTACCGCTCCGCCGAGGCGCAGAAGGCCGCGAAACAGCAGCTGAATTCGCCCCAGGCGATTCCGCCGGCCGTTCGTCGTGGCGATGTGCTCGGCGAGCTCTCGATCCCTCGCCTCCATCTCTCCGTCATGGTCTTCGAAGGCGATGACGAGGGTATCCTGAAGATCGGCGCCGGCCACATTCCCGGCACCGCGCTCACGCCCGGCGAAGGCAACATCGGCATCGCCGCGCATCGCGATACCTTCTTCCATCCGCTGCGCCTCATTCATCCGCGCGACCAGATCGCGCTGCGAACCCCCGCCGGCACGTCGCGCTTCGCCGTAACCACTACCGAAATCGTGCCGCCCTCGCGCACCCAAGTTCTGGCCCCGTCGCCCGGCCGCGACCTGACCCTCGTGACTTGCTACCCCTTCATCTACATCGGCCACGCCCCGAAGCGCTTCATAATCCACGCCCAAAAAATCCCCTGACCCCGTCCCTACCGCAAGCGAGGTATCGCCCCATCCGCCTCCACGGTTAATCGAAAACGCCTCAATATCGTGATGAGGTTTGCCGCGTAATGGCTCATATTCAAATCATGAGTTGCTCGACAAATTCCCTCGGACCATGGATCGGCATGGAGCACTACCGGTTCCACTGTGCGGAGCAGTGGCCGGATGGTCCCCATAGGGACGCAGTGCTCGCAGCCATTTATTCCACATTGCAGCGCCTCGAAGCGGCCGCAGCGGACGTACCGGCGGCCTGCATGGTCTGTGCGCGCCGGAAAACCCTCGCGCCCGTGATCATGTTCCCATCCAGGCCGAAGAGTTCCTCCGCCGCCCTCCCGTCGGCGGCATAAGATCAAGATAAGGACGCCTGCTCGCCACTTCTCGTGACATGCACAGCCGTACCTCGAACGTGTTACCCGCTGCTCCACCTCGCTGGTTAGCCGGCGAATCCCCATTGGCGGGATGATTCAAATGGCGCAATCCCACATAGTAAAGACATGACCCCAACCAAGACCCATAGCAATCAACTTGCCGAAGAAGTTCTTCAGGTTTTTGACGATCTCAACGGGCCGCAGCCAGGCTTCCGGCCCGGGCACGCCAAAGGAATTCTCATCGCCGGAAGATTCACTCCGTCGCCCGCCGCGGCCTCGCTCACGCGCGCCCCGCATATCCAGCGCGCTTCCACCCCGGTGACCGTCCGCTTCTCCGATGCCACGGGAATCCCGGCGATACCCGACAACGCGCCCGAAGCCAGCCCGCGCGGCATGGCAGTCCGCTTTCACCTTGCCGAACACGTCCATACCGACATCATTTCGCACTCCGTGGATGGATTTCCCGTGCGAACTGCCGAGGAGTTCCTCGAGTTTCTGACCGCCGCGCGTGACAGCGGTCCCAGCGTGGTGAGTCCGAAGCCCATCGAGGTCTTCCTCGGCGCGCATCCGGCGGCCCTGGCCTTCGTCCAGGCGCCCAAACCGGCGCCGGCCAGCTTTACCGGCGAAACGTTCTACGCGGTGAACGCCTACCGCTTCACCAACCAAAAGGGGATCGGCCGTTACGGACGCTACCGGATCCGGCCCGAAGGCCCGAGCCGGTATCTCGATACCGAAGCCGCCGCGCGCCAGGCGCCGGATTTTCTGTTCGACGAAATCAAATCGGCTCTCGACAAAGGCCCGCGGAAGATGCGCATCGCGGTTCAGCTCGCGGAGAATGGCGACGTTACCGGCGACTCCACCGCTCACTGGCCCGCCGGCCGTCCCGAAGTGGACTTCGGTACGGTAGAGCTGATAAGCGTTCTTCCCAATCAGGAGGCCGAACAGCGCCACATCATCTTCGATCCCATTCCGCGAGTCGATGGGATCGATCCGTCAGACGACCCTCTGCTTGAGCCCCGGGCCGCCATCTATCTCATGAGCGGCCGCCGCCGGCGCACGGGGCGGTGAGCCATGGAGAACCACGCCATGCAGGAACTCGACCTGGAAGAAGTGCGCACCAGAGCATATCTGTTTTGGGAGGAGCGCGGCCGTCCCGAGGGATCGGCCGATGAAGACTGGTTCCGCGCCGAGCAGAGCGTCCGCGACGAGCAGAGCGTCGGCGACGAGCAGAGCGTCCGCGCCGAGCAGAGCGTCCCCGACGATCGCGCGCGCCCCCAGCCGCCGGCGCTGCGCCGCAGGCCGTCCAGGCCCGCCGGGAAGGCCGCCGCGGCGCGGGCAGCCTCCTGAGACCGCTCTCCGTCATCCCTCAAATGTGGTACTTGCGAAGTCCGCGCTGGGGTGATTCCGCGGCTGTTTCCTTCTGGTACTCTCCAGTTTGACGACGGAGTGCCGTCTTCCAAGGTGTGTGATGGAACTCACAGATCGACAATCACCCGGCATCAGAATCTTGAGCGTCGACGACCACCCGCTGCTGCGCGAGGGAATCGCCGCCATCATAAACAGCCAATCGGACATGACCCTCGCGGCCGTCGCCTCCACCGGCAAAGAGGCCATCCAGAGATTTCGCGAGCACCAGCCCGACGTCACCCTGATGGACCTCCGTCTCCCGGACGTGAGCGGAATCGAGGCGCTCATCGCCATCCGCACGGAATTTCCAGAAGCCCGCGTCATCATGCTCACTACGTTCAACGGCGATGTCGACATCCAGCGCTCGATGAAGGCGGGCGCGCACGGATACCTGCTCAAGAACACGCCCCGCAAAGAGCTGCTCGATGCCATCCGCAAGGTCCACTCAGGCAAAAAGAGCGTGCCGCCGGAGGTAGCCGCTCAGCTCGCCGAGCATTTCAGCGCCGAGCGGCTCACGGACCGCGAAGTCGAGGTACTGCGGCAGCTCGCCGGCGGCAACCGGAATAAGGATATCGCCGGCAATCTGTTCATTTCCGAAGAGACCGTGAAGGTGCATGTCAGGCACATCATGGAAAAATTGGGCGCCATCGACCGCACGCAGGCGTTGGCGATTGCTGCGCGTCGCGGAATCATCGTGATCTAGGGAGCCCGTGCTAATGACCCATGCTATGAAACGTCTGCTTGTCTCCATCTTGCTTGCGTGCTGCGGATCCGTTACCGAAATGTCGCATGCACAGGTCGCGGGCGGCAGCGTCTCCGGTGAGGTCACCGATCCGTCCGGCGCCGCCGTTCCGCGGGCGAAAGTGACCCTGCGGAGTCTTGCTACGCAGTCGGCACGCGCCCTCACCACCAATCTCGAAGGCTTTTACACCGCGGCGAACCTGGTGCCAGGCGACTATGAGGTCACCGTCTCCGCCGGCGGCTTCGAGACCCAGGTGGCGCGGCTGACCATGCAGATCGGCGCCGAACAGGAGCTGAACTTCGCCATGCGGCTCGGCTCCGTCGATCAGATGATGGAGGTCGCCGGACCGGCCAGCGGCATCGAGCTGGTGACCTCCGAGCTGGGCGCCGTGATAGGCCGCCAAACCATGCAGGAGCTGCCGCTGAACGGCCGAAGCTGGACCGACCTGGCGGCGCTGGAGCCAGGTACGGTGCCTATCGAAACGCAGCCCTCTTACACCGCCGGGAACAGCCGGGGCAATCGCGGCTTCGGCGCCCAGGTGGCCATCTCCGGCGCGCGCCCGCAGCAGAACAACTACCGGATCGACGGTATCAGCATCAACGATTTTTCCAACGGTGGGCCGGGAAGTGTGCTCGGAGGCAACCTCGGTGTGGAGGCGGTCCAGGAGTTCTCCATCTTAACGGGCAACTATTCCGCCGCGTATGGAAAAGCGTCGGGCGGAGTCGTCAACGCCACCACGCGCTCCGGCACCAACGGTTTTCACGGTTCGGCCTTCGACTTCCTGCGCAACAGCGCGCTGGATGCCCGCAACTTCTTCGACAAGACTTCTTCCCCGCCGCCGTTCCGCCGGAATCAATTCGGGGGATCGGCTGGCGGACCTCTGGTCAAGGGCAAGACCTTCGTGTTCGCGGACTACGAAGGCATCCGCCAGTCCACCGGCGTGACCAACGTGGTGACCGTGCCTTCCGTGGCCGCGCGCGCCGGCTTGCTTTCCACGGGCAACGTGGCGGTGGATCCGGCCGTCAGGCGCTACCTGGCCTTTTTCCCGCTCCCCAACTCGGGGCTGCTGGGCAGCGGCGACACCGGCATCTTCTCATTCGTGGGCCAGCAAGTGGCCAACGAGGACTTCGTGACAACCCGGATTGACCACCAGCTTTCCGATCGCGACCGCCTGTTCGGGAGCTACCGCTTCGACGACGCACGGTTCGCCGCGCCCGATAGCTTGAATACCGAGCTGGTGGGCAGTTCCACCCGCAACCAGACGGCGGCTGTGGAGGAGAGTCATCTGTTTGGACCGGCTGCCCTGAACTCGTTCCGCTTCGGCATCAACCGCGCGGTGGCATACAACAACCAGAGCATTCAGGCGCTGATTCCCGAGGCCGCCGACGTGTCGCTCGGCGCCACTCCGGGCCGCACCGCGGCGAGCGTAGCGGCCCCCGGCCTGACCGCGTTCACCGGCGGCATCGGCGGCGCGGGCGCCTACTTCTACCACTACACGTCGATCCAGCTTTACGACGACTTCTTTCACACCCGCGGCCGCCACTCCTTCAAGTTCGGATTCGCCCTGGAGAGAATGCGCGACAACATCCAGGCCTTTGCCGCGCCGAACGGCCAATTCGTTTTCGGATCGCTCCCTGGCTTTCTCACCAATCAACCGACCTCGTTTCAACTCGGCGCCGCGTCCTCGTCGACGCCGCGTGGCCTCCGCCAGACGCTCGCCGCCGGTTACGTTCAGGACGATTGGCGGCTCCGCCCGAACCTCACCGTGAACGTTGGATTGCGCTACGAGATGGCCACCGTTCCCACCGAGGTCAATGGCAAGCTTTCCGTGCTGCGCAACATGACGGATGCGGCTCCGCACTTGGGCAATCCTTATTTCGACAACCCGACGCGCCGAAACTTCGAAGCGCGCACCGGCCTTTCGTGGGACCCCTTCGGCGACGGCCGGACGGCGGTGCGCGCCGGCTTCGGAATCTATGACGTGCTGCCCCTGCCCTACGAATTCCAGTTGCTCTCGGCTCTGTCCGCGCCGTTTTACGCCATCGGCAGCGTGGCCAATCCGCCGGCCGGGAGTTTCCCGTCCGGCGCGGCGCAGGTCCTCGGGCCGTCCTCGGCGGTCGAGGCTTACATCGAGCCGCACCCCCATCGCGATTACGTCATGCAGTGGACCTTCAACGTGCAGCGCAACCTCACGCGCGATCTCACTGTGACCGTAGCCTATGCAGGTTCGGGCGGCGTTCATCAGCCGTTCCGCACCGACGACGTCAACGTGGTGCTGCCGCAGAAGACGCCGGCCGGCTATCTCTGGCCGTCTCCCGCGGGCAGCGGCGCCGTCATCAACCCCCACGCCGGACAGATCCGGGGCTTGTTCTGGGATGATAACTCCTCTTACAACGCGCTCGAAATTCGCGCTGCGCAGCGATTTCACCGTGGCTTCCAGGTGCAAGGCTCGTTTACCTGGAGCAAGAGTATCGATGCCGGTTCGTCCACGCTGGTGGGCAATGCCTTCTCCAATTCGATCGCCGGCCTGCCCTGGTACGACCTGAAAGTCGGCCGCGGCGTCTCGGACTTCAACGTACCGCGCTCGGCCGTGATCAACGGAATCTGGGAGATGCCGTTCGCCAGATCGTCCCGCGGAATCACGCGTGCATTCCTCGGTGGATGGCAACTCGGCGCGATTTTCAAGGTCATGGACGGCATCCCGTTCTCGCCGCAGATCGCCGGCGATCCGCTCGGCCAGAAGAGCAGCGCCACCATCGACTTCCCCAACCGCCTGGCCGCGCCAGGATGCGGCTCGGCGGTCAATCCCGGGAATCCGGTCCATTACATCCAGACGCAGTGCTTCGCGTTTCCCGCGCCCGCCAGCCTGCTCGGAGACTCCGGGCGCAATATTCTGAGCGGACCGGGGCTGGTGAATGCGGACCTCTCCCTGGTGAAGAACGTGCCCATCCGCCGCGTGTCGGAGCAATTCCGCGCGCAGTGGAGAGCCGAATTCTTCAACGCGCTCAATCGGCCCAATTTCCTTCCCCCGCTCAACAACCTGAAGCTGTTCGACGCCGCGGGCCGCCCCGTCACCAGCGCCGGGCTCCTCGACACGACCGCCACTCCGTCGCGCCAGATCCAGTTCGCCGTGAAGTTGATCTGGTGACCGGAATGTTCCGAACTACGCGGCGCCGAATTCGTGCAGGTCTCGCCGGCTTGGCGCTGCTCCTGGTATCCCCTTCGATGTTTGGGCGCGGCTCAGCGTACAGCCGGCGCATCCATCTGCCCATCTCGGAAGGCACCGATCTTGCGTTTGTGCGCGTGCCGCTCGACAACGGATCCACCCATGCCACCGTCTGGCAGATCGCTAAGGACCGGCTGGGATACCTTTGGTTCAGCACCAGCGACGGCTTAAAGCGCTTTGACGGCTACCGCTTCCGCGACGTTCGGCCGGAAGCCGGAAACCCGTATAGCTTGAGCGGCCGCGAGGTGAAGCCTCTGTTCAACGATCGCTCCGGAAAGCTGTGGGTGGCTTCCGATTTGAGCGTCGCGCGCTACGACCCGGAGACCGAGACCTTCACGCATTTTTCATCGGACCCGCTGATCAAGGGCCCGATCCACGACGTCTATCAGGACCGCGAGGGCATGATCTGGATCACCACCCCGCTAGGCTTGGTGCGGATCGATCCGGCGAGCGGAAAAGCGGCTCGCGAGGACAATCTGGCGACCAACGTTCTGCGATCGACTTTCGAAGACAAGGATGGGACTTTCTGGGTCTCGGCCAGAGAAAGCGTTGAAGTCTTCGACCGCCGTACCGGCGAAGTCACACGGCACATCCCACTGCGCGATGACGATGAGACTGGCAGATTCACCAACGTTAACGTGAGTCTGCTCGAGGACCATGCGGGCGTGCTGTGGGTCGCTTCCGAGCGCGATGGCCTCGCCATGATCGATCGGCGGAACGGCCGGCTTACCTACTTCGCTCTCTCGCCCGAGGGCGACCCTAACCTCGAACCCGGCGCTCGCGCCATCCTCGAAGACAGGCAAGGCGTGCTTTGGATCGGAACCAAAAATGGACTCTACCGCCTGGACCGCGATCGCACCCGATTCATCCGCTACCGGCACGACTACGACGACCCGGACAGCCTGAGCTCCGATTACGTATCGGCGCTGTTCGAGGATGACGAAGGCGGCATGTGGGCGGGCGCCGACCGGGGAGGTATCGTCCGGTTCTCCACGCACCCAGTGTTTCGCCGTGAACGCACGCACGGGGACAAACGCGATGACAGAGCCGACTATGTGGCCTCCGCCTATCAGGACCGGCAGGGAAACATCTGGACTGGCGGCAAAGGCACCCTGAATCGGATCGACCAGCAGACGGGCCGCATGACTTCTTACACCCTCGGCGGCCGTCGGGGTGGGTTTAACAACGCCGATGTTCTGGCGATCGCGGAGGACGGCGCGGGAAAGCTTTGGCTGGCCACTTGGGGCGGAGGCATCCATCGCCTCGACCCCAAGACGGGAGAATGGGAGACCTACCGCCACAAACGCGAGGATAGCACCAGCCTGATTCAGGACTCCGTCTTCACCTTGTTTTTCGATCGCAAAGGCCGCCTCTGGGCCGGAACCGAGAACGGTCTGAACGCATTCGATGCCAGGACAGAGCGATTCCAGTCCTACCGCGTTCCTGAGTTGGGAAACAACCGCGAGCGCGCGATCGCGCAAGACTTCCAGGGTGCGCTGTGGCTCGCGACCCTGTACACCGGAGTACACCGCTTCGATCCCGAAACGGGCCGGTTCACCGTCTACCGGCATTCGGCTGCGGCGGGGAGCCTCAGCAACGACGCGGCGTCGTCCATCTGCGTCGACCACAACGGCACGGTGTGGGCCGGCACCGCCAACGGGCTAAACCGGTTTGACGCCGCTACCGGCAAGTTCATCGCCTACAACGAGCGCGATGGCCTGGGCGGCATGAGTGTAACCGGCATTCAGGAAGACGAGCGGGGCAACCTCTGGGTGACCACGAATCGCGGCCTTTCGCGCTTCGACCGCGCCAGCAACACGTTCCAGAATTACTATCGCGCCGACGGCGTCCCCAGCGATGTCACCTCCATATGGAAGGGCCGGCAAGGGGAGATGTTTGTCGGCTCCTACAACGGACTGATCCGCTTCTTCCCGAGCCTGGTAACACCCGCGCAATCCGTTCCCCCGGTGGTGCTCACCGATTTTCAGTTAAACGACCTGCCCGCGCGAGTCGGCGGCAATTCTCCTCTGAAGGAGTCGATCGCCCTGACGCGTTCGCTCACGCTCTCGTACCGCGAGCGGATCTTCGCCTTCGAGTTCGCAGCGCTCAGCTTTGCCAGCCCCATGCAAACGCGCTACCGGTACCTCCTCGAGAATTTCGGAACGACTTGGAACGACGCCGATGCTACCCAGCGCACGGTGAGATTCACGACGCTCGCGCCCGGGGATTATGTGTTCCGCGTGCAGGCCCGCACCAATCGCGGAACGTGGAGCGAGAACGGCCCCTCGGTTCGCATCCGGATCCTGCCGCCCTGGTGGGGCTCGTGGGAGTTCCGGGCGGCGTGCGCCTTTTCGATATGCCTGGCCCTTTGGGCGGCCTACCGGATACGGGTGCGACAGATGGCAGGTCAGCTTAACCTGCGGTTTGAGGAGCGGCTCCAGGAGCGCACGCGAATTGCCGGTGAGCTTCATGACACGCTCCTCCAGGGTTTCCTGAGCGCTTCGATGCAACTGGATGTTGCGGTTGACACGGTCCCGCCGGATTCGCCGGCAAAGCCGCGCTTGAATCACATTTTGGAATTGATGGCCCGCATAACCGCCGAGGGGCGCAACGCGCTCCAGGGCCTCCGGTCGCCATACAGCGATTTGACGCGGCTGGACCAGGCGTTGGCGGAAATCCAGCATGAATTCCCCAGGCAGCCGAACGAGACGCCAGTGGAGTTTCGCCTCGCCGTCGAGGGGCAGGCCAGGCCGCTTCATCCCGTATTTCGCGATGAAGTCTATCGCATCGGGCGCGAGGCGCTCCTCAATGCGTTTCGCCATTCGGGCGCGAAAACCATTGAAGTACTGATCGAATACTCCCGGGGAAAGTTCCGGCTTGTGATCGACGACGACGGACGCGGTATCGACCCGCGGGTTATCCAAACCGGCCGCGAGGGCCACTGGGGCCTGCCCGGGATGCGCGAGCGGTCTGAGAGAATCGGCGCCCAGTTCCGCGTCTGGAGCCGGAGTGAAAGGGGCACCAGAGTGGAGCTCTCCATTCCCGGCCGCATCGCGTTTCAATCTCCGAGGCAGCGAAGTTGGCCGGCAAGGGTCATCGAGTCCTGGCGGCGCAGCCTCTCGCAGGTGTGGAGAAGCCTCGTCTGGCCGCGAATCAATACCGAAAAAGCGGTAGGCAAAGACTACGAAAAGCGGTGATTCGCCGGATTGTTACGTTAGCTAACCTGTGATCGGAAGTGGTTGGGCGTCGACGTGACGGAGGTAACGGCTGCCTATTTTGTTTCATGCGTTTCCCGGTGGACGTTCCGGGGTGGGCCTATTGTTACTGAGGGTCGCCCTGGGCAGCAGTGCGCTCGTCCGAGGAGCTATGGATCTGGCCGCTCGCTCCGACCCGGCAGCGGAAACCTGGATTATCGGGCTGCTAACCGTGGCGGCAGGCGCGCTGCTGCTGGTTGGCTTTCTGACACCCGTTGCAGCCGCCGTCGCCGGAGGGATCGAGCTCGTGCACGCGACGGCTGCGATTCCGTCGATGGCGTTTCTGGTGGCGGTCGCCGCCGCCGTCACGCTGCTCGGGCCCGGCGCTTTTTCTCTAGACGCACGCTGCTTCGGGTTGCGAGAAATCATCATTCCTTCGGCGCGTCGCGGTGAATCAAACGATCGGTGACTCGCGCGCACCGGATTCGCCAGGAATAAGGTAACCGCGAACGCGTCGCGCGGGTCCTTTGCAGAAGCTCCCCGGTCGTGACTCGTCCGCGCATGCCCGGTCTCCGGCTCGGAAGCGAACCAATCAGTGCCGGTCAACAAAATAAAGGCTCGTCCGGGGAATGTGTCGGTAACTCCGCGCCACAGTGTCCTCACTGACGGCCTGACCCAACCTCGACTGCGCGAATACGGCAGTCGCAGAAAAGACTAGAACCGCCATCAACGCGTTGGGGTTCTTCACATGCCTTTTATGGACGTCCCATCGAAGGCTTCGGTAGCGTCGATCCATTCCGTGCGTGGTTCGCCGATGGTTGGAGTGACATTCTCGATATCGACTATTTTATTGCATCTGCCCACGAGCACGGGGGCCCCTTTTCCGGGCGCGGCGAGGTACGGTTTATCGTGGAGGTTTTTGCCGCCGGCAAGCTGCCCGGGCCGGAGTCCACCCACGATTTCTTCTGAGGAGTCAAAAAAAAAAACAGGACGTTCGGTGCGTATTGCGTTCAGGCGGCTTCCCTGAGAATGCTCTGTTTATAGGCAAATCTTCGCTGCGAGTCCTGGTCTGCCCGTTCCTGGCACGTGATGCACAGAGAGGCCCATGGCATCGCGAGCCGGCGCTTTTGACTGATCTCCTCGTCGCACTCGAGACACGTGCCATAGGTGCCCTCGTCAATCCTGCCCAGAGCTGCGCGCACGTTGCGCAAGAGCCGCGACTCACGTTCGAGACCGCGAGTGGTCAATTCGCGCTCCGCGGCAAGCTGCACTTCGTCCAGCGCATCTGGTGTCCGTTCAATCGTAATGCCGTCGCGCTTTCCCGTCGCCCGCGCCAGTTCCGCCTGCTTCGCGGTCAGGATCCCCCGAAATTTGTCGAGTTCGGTTTGAGTCATTTTTCCTTTGTCACTCCTTAGCTCCGAGTATGCCCGAGCGGTCCTTTTCGAATAATCACGATATCTAGGAGTTTTGATTTAACCCCTGGAGTGGAAGCGTCGGATGCCTCATTCGTGGTAGCGTGAAAACTCCCTCGCGAGTACGTGGCGCCGGGATAAGGTTTGATAGAACTCTTCGCGCGCAGCCGCGGCTCGGCGCGGGGACCAACATCCTTTGCAAGATGAGGGGCGAGAAATGAAAGTCCTGATCGTTTATCACAGCGTGTACGGCCATATTCAGACTATGGCCAAGGCCGTCCAGGAAGGTGCACAGGAAGTCGCCGGTATCGACGTTGTGCTCCGCCGTGTCCAGGAATTCCCAGACAACGTCAAACACATGGAGGCGGAAAAGGGGTACAGCTACCAGGTGTATCAATCACAGGAATCCATTCCGGAATGCACAGTTGATGACTTGCGGGAGGCCGACGGTGTGATCTTCGGAAGCCCCACCCGCTACGGCAATATGACCGCCCAGATGAAGAAGCTGATCGACAGCACGGCACAATTATGGTTGGCCGGGGCCATGGAGGGCAAGCCGGCCGCCGTGTTTACCTCGACGGCATCTACCCATGGCGGGCAGGAGACAACCTTACTGACAATGATGGTGCCACTGCTGCATCTCGGCATGCTGATTGTTGGGGTTCCTTACTCCGTGCCCGGTATGATTCACACCGAAGCGCGAGGTGGGACACCTTATGGCGCGACCACGATCGCGGGGCCGCAAGGCCAATTGCAGCCGACGGCGGATGACCTTGCGATTGCGCGGATCCTGGGCAAACGGGTGGCAGCGATTACGTTGGCCCTGCGGGGGAGCCCAACAAAAGTGCCGGCGTGAAGCTCCTGACAGGTGGGGAAAGCTGGCGACAGTACTCCGGGGGGGACGGCATGGACCAAGGCTGGACGTCGGAACGGGCTCGTCAAATCGGCGGTCATCCGAACGGTACGCCCACGCCCCCGATTCGTATCGGTCTGGCGCTGGGCGGCGGTTTCGCCCGCGGCATCGCTCATGCCGGCGTCCTTAAGCTCATTGAGCGGCACCGTATCCCCATTCACTGCATTGCCGTGGTCAGCGCCGGATCCATTGTCGCCGCCGCGTACGCCAGCGGCGCCACCCCCGAAGAGATCGCGCGTGCCGGCTGTGCGATGCGCTTCCGCGACGTTGGCCGTTGGAAACCCAGCCGCCTCGGGCTGGTGGGTAGCGAGCGCATGAACCGGTTTCTGGAACGCCTCCTGAAGACTTATCGGTTTGAGGAGATGCACATCCCCTTGGGCGTTTTGGCCACAGACCTGTCTACCGGCATGCCCGTGGCCTTTTCCGGAACCGGCAAGGTGTTCGACGCCATCCGCGCCAGTTGCTCCTATCCAGGATTGTTCCAGCCAGTTCGGCATCAGGGGCAGCTCCTCGTGGATGGTGCGATGAGCATCGAGATCCCAGCCGCCCTGGCGCGCCAGCTTGGGGCCACTCACGTGATCTCGGTGTACCTGCCCGCTCCCGATCACGGCGCCGAGCCCCGCAACATGTTCCACGTCGTCAATCGCTGCTTCCAGATCTTGCAAAGCCGCGCCGAAGCCAACTGGCGCAGCGAAACCGATCTGGTGATCGCGCCCGACGTCGGTGGAACCGAATGGGACGGTTTTGGCCGCGGCGCTCAACTCATCGAGGCCGGGGAAGCCGCCGCGCTGGCCGCCCTTCCCGATATTCAGAAGTGGTTCCCGCGTGTCCGGCCCGCCGCCACTACGTCCGCGTTGCCGCTGGCCGAGGCCGCGTAGCTGCGCTTGAGGTGGGACAGGCCATCGATTCTTGTGGCCTGTCGCTGCCGCGGAAGATCACAAAGCCTCGGGATGACCGAAGGCCCATCCCAACAGACCACGAAAAACGATGGTCTGTCCCACCAGCTAGAGGCGAATGAATCCGCGGCGCGTTGCGATCGCGATGGCATGCGTGCGGTCGGTTGCCCCCAGCTTTTCCATGATGTGCTTGACGTGAACCTTGACCGTTTCTTCGGAGATGAAAAGCGTTTTGGCGATATCGCGATTCCGATTTCCACCGGCGACGTGGCGCAAAACGTCGAGCTCACGGCTGGTGAGCTGTTCGTCGCCGCGATGCTCGGCCAGATGGGCGGCGATCTCCGGCGGAACACGCCTTTTCCCGGCATAGACCTGGCGAATCGTATCCACCATCTGTTCGGGGGGCATGCTCTTCAGCAGGTACCCTTGCGCTCCCGCTTGCAGAGCGCGCTGGATTTCGACATCGCCTGCGAACATGGTTAACAGGATGATACGTGCGTCGGGACATTCCGCCTGGATCGCCAGCATGACGTCGATGCCGCTGAGATCCGGAAGACGAAGGTCCATCAAGGTGATATCCGGCTTGATCTCGCGATGCTTCAGAATCCCTTCCTTACCGCTGGAGGCAGTCGCCACGAGCTTCATGTCGGGTTCATTGTTAATCATCGCCGCGATTCCCTCACTCAGCAGAGGGTGATCATCGACGCTCAGTACCCGTATTGGATGGTCTGTGGTCATCTCGCGGTCCCGCCGGTTTGGTATTTGGGCCTGGTACCAGAATAGGCGATGTGACTACGTGTGCCAATCCCCAACCCTGCTGGTTTTCTCGCCACCTTTTGGGGCCGCGCCGGCATGCCTGAAATCGGGGGGGTAATCCAGGTGGAGAATGCCGCGCCGGATCGACTGTAACGGCCTCTGTGCGATAGTGTACAGACAGGTTCGGTAGGATACTACGCCTCAGCCGCGGCCGGCGGGCCGAGCGCTTCCGCCGCGCAGGCCTCCGGCTCATTGCAGAATCACACTCTAACCCAAAGCCCGTCTGCTCCGCGGGCGTTCCAATGCCGCTCTACCGAGGTCGCACGGAATGGAATCAGTGGTTGACCGACAAAGGGTGGCACAATGAAACAAATGAGGCAAAAACTGTTAATGGCAGGCAGGTTGTCTCGTGTGTGCGGGTGTGTGCTGGAAGAGTTTTCTGGTGTTCGAAGGGACAGAGTTTGGAGGCGGTTCGCTCGCCGGCAACCAGGTTTTCGCGAGTTTCTTGTTTATACTGGCGCTGGCTCTCGCTTTCAAATACCCTCGATCTGCCGCGATATGTGCTTTGGTAGCCTGCGTTTTCTCCCTGCCACTATACCTCTACCTTGTGTTCCCACGTCCCTTTCGTCAGGTGTGGCCGAGCGAGTGGAAAGTCTTGGAAATGCCACGAGAGACTTTCATCTGGGATGGGTGGTGGATTACCGGAATCCTCTTCACCGTATTTGTCGCATGCCTGTGCGGCGGAAGCCTTATATGTAGACTCGGCGTTCGTAACTCAGCCGAGGTCGGTACTTTACAAAGACCGCTTGAATGAGGACCTCGTTTCGCTAAGTTTCGCAGGTGCGGGATTGCACGCGCTGTTCCGGCTGACCCCGGCGCAAAACCGGTACTGGAGTACCGCCTTCACCTGCCGTAAGGTATTGATTCATATTGATTCTTCGTTCAAGAACGGGTACTTGGGTACCGGTTTGGCGATCTGGTGCTTCGTCCCGTCGCCCGACGCGTGGTGTGCGGCCAAGTCCCTCGCCACGACGTCGGCTCGCCCAGACTACGCCTACCCAGATTGAGGTACCCACGCCCATCTTCCGAGAGTTACCTCAAAAGCCTCCATTCTCGTGATGTACCGCGCGCCCGCTTGCCGTAATGTTTGAGCAGGGAGACTTATGGCGAGCGCGGCAGCAGCAATCACTTTCCTTCCGGCCTTGAGAATGGTACCTCGGCCGATCCGGGTCCTGACGGTGGATGGGCATCAATTGGTTCAGGAAGGCCTGGCCGCCATGATCAATCGTGAGGAAGATATGACTGTTGTGGCCACGGCTTCGACGGGTGAAGAGGCCCTCGACGACGTTCGGCGGTATCGGCCCGACGTCGTAACGCTCGATCTTCTCCTTCCGGACATGCCAGGAGAAGATCTGGCGCGGCGCATTCTCGCGGAATTTCCACGGACCCGGATTGTGGCGATCACGTCCGCTCAGGGTCACATGCAGGCTCGGCGCGCCTTGGATGCCGGTGTCCACGGGTATTTGTCGAAGGCAGTGCCGGCTTGCGAACTGGTCCGCGCCATTCGTCAGGTACAGGCAGGCAAGAGGGTGATACCCGGTCCGGTAGCGTTCCAGATGGCCGGACACCTCGCCGCAGAAGCGCTGACGGCGCGCGAAATCCAGGTTCTCCAACTGGTTGCCTGGGGCAACGCCAACGAGCAGGTAGCGGCACAGCTCTCCGTCGCCGCCGAAACCGTCCGCATGCACATCAAGAACATCCTGGAGAAACTCGCCGCTAACGATCGCGCTCACGCGGTGACGATCGCGGTGACGCGCGGCATTTTGCGGCTGGCCGCGAATTGAGCCGGGGGACCGATGCGATGAAAACATGGGAGGAGGCGAAGCGAACCGCAGTCAGTCTTCACTGGCTGGCGACCCTCTTGACGGGGTGTGGAGAAATCGCAGCCGGCGTGACGGTGGAAGCCATCGCGGCGTCAGACGATCCGGATGCCGTCTTCTCCGCCTGGATGCGCGCGTGGTCGCGGCGATTGGTCATCTCCAGAGCACTGACTACGGTTCGCGAGGACCTCGCGGCGTCGGCGCGCCGGATGGCATTGAGACGGTTTGAAACGTCTGCACTGCCGCCGCCGTCCTGGGTGCTGAGTCCGGGCACGACCAAATCGGACCTGGAACGGGCGCTGCTTTCCATCGACGCGTTTCCAAGGGCCGCAGTTCTGCTTTTGGTTTTCGAACGCGTGCCGCTGCCCGATGCGGCGGTTCTTCTGGATGCCGAGCCGGGCCTGGTCCGCAAAGCGCAAGCGGCCGGTGTGCGGGAGCTCACCATCATCCTCGCCAGGATGCAGGGCTGGAGGTCCGCTGCCGCCAATGCAAACCAGTTGACCAATGAGTGGGATCATGCCTGAAGAACCGAAATGCCGTCTTGCTATAACTGAAAGGCTTCGCGAAGTGTGGTGCCGGATGATGCACGACGCACCGACGTGGCCGATTCACGGAAGTTACCGGTGCCGCACCTGCGGCCAGAGTTACCCAGTCCCGTGGGCCGGCGAGCACCTGCTCCAGCCGTCCCCGCTCGTGATCCAGCAACCGGAGCGCGTGGTCGAGAGCGGCGCCTGAGCCAACCAAAAGCCCTAGCATTCACGCTACCATTCCGACACCTTCCTACCCGTCGCCTCGGCTCTGTTCGGAGCCGCGCGCGTGAGCAAGCAGTGGTCGCGCAAAACAATCACGTCGCCATGTTTAGCCTTATGCAGACCGGGCTTTGGGGCATAGGTTTTTTGTAACCCGACAAGGGTATCGGCATCCTCGGCAACGGTGTTACTTCAAAACTCTTCGATCTCGGGATGCGGTTTCAGTCTCGAAGGCGCATAGTGTGGGTAACGGTCGAGGGACCGCCGGAAGGAGCAGTAGAATGGCAAAACTCGCATTACTAGACACCACCAGGACGGGAAGGCACGCGCAGGAACTGGAGACCAAACTTCGCAGCCTGGTGGTTGGACAAGAGGAAGCAATTCACGAGATCGTCCGGGCGTACCAGAGCCACACGGCGGGGCTGTCCCCGGCTGGCCGCCCGATTGGCAACCTTCTGTTCCTGGGGCCAACGGGCTCGGGCAAGACTCGCGTCGTTGAGGCTACCGCGCAGGCCTTGCTGGACGATTCCCGGGCGGTTACCAAGATCGATTGCGGCGAGTTTCAACACAGCCACGAGGTCGCGAAGCTGATCGGCTCGCCTCCGGGATACCTGGGACATCGCGAAACCCATCCCGCGCTTTCCCAGGAGGCCTTGAATCGCCACCACACGGACAAGGTCAAGCTCAGCATCGTGCTTTTCGACGAGATTGAAAAAGCATCCGACGCTTTGTGGAATCTTCTGCTGGGCATCCTGGACAAAGGCATTCTGACACTGGGCGACAACCGCAAAGTCGATTTTTCGGCGTCCATGATCTTCCTGACCAGCAATCTCGGCGCCAGCGAAATGTCTGCCCTCAGCAGTCCGCGGTTGGGCTTCCATCATCCCACGCCGGAGGCCGCCGGCCTCAGCGGTGAAGCCGGCGGCCGGATGTCACGTGTCGGTGTGGCGGCGGCCCGTCGTAAGTTCACGCCGGAGTTCATCAACCGCCTGGACAAGATTGTAGTTTTCAAACCGCTGGGCGGCGAAGAACTGCGCAGGATTCTCGGCATCGAGCTGGCGATGTTCCAGCAGCGTCTCCAGACCGCTGCCGCCGACATGCGCTTTACGGTGAGTATCGGCAAGAGTGCCCAGGAGTTATTGCTGAGGGAGGGCACCGACTCCCGATATGGGGCGCGTCACCTGAAGCGCGCCATCGAGCGCCTGCTGGTCCAACCGCTGTCGAATCTGATGGCTTCGGGCCAGATCGAGCACGGCGATCGCATCCGGGTGACCTGCCGGGAAGGCTCACCCCTGCTGGCGTTCTTCCGCGAGGCAGCAGAGCGGGATGGGTGGAATGTCGGATCCATTGCCGCGTAAACCGGGCGGTGGAGCGGCCAGTCCCTTGTACAATCTGGTCAAGGCAGAGGTGGGACAGACGATCGGTTTTCGTCGTCTGTCAAAGGTGGGACAGACGATCGGTTTTCGTCGTCTGTCAAAGTCCGCGATCCGGCGAGGCCCGACAGGCCACGAAACACGATGGCCTGTCCCACTGGATCCGGCCGCGCGCGGCGTTCCAAGAGATGTACAAGCTCCAGAGCCAGGCTGTTAAGCGGGACAGCACAGCATTTTCGCCACAGAAGGATCGCCGGGGGCGCCCGCGGCCCCTTATGCAGCCTTGGGGAGAATGTCCGGCCGCGGCTTCAAGTGCACCGCCAGTTTCTTCTTGGAATTGAATACCCGCCACTGAACGGTGCCGATCGGGATGGCCTTGGCGGCGGCGATTTCATGGTACTCCCACTCTTCCACAAAGCGCAGTGTCATGGCTTCGCGCTCTTCGGGATCCAAAAACTTCATCCACTCGTTGAATTCTGTGGCCGGTCCGCATGGACTGAGTTGCGGAGCCGCGAGAAAATCGTTCATATCGGCCAAATCCAGGGTGGGCACCTGGCGCGCGCGCTCTGCGAAATGCCGGCACGCGGCGTTGCGCGCCACTCTGAAGAGCCAGGCGCGAAACAATTTGTGGTCGCGAATCTGTCCGGCCTTCCGGTAAACCGTGAGCATCACTTCCTGGGCCAGGTCTTCGGCGACGCCATTTTCGTGCCCTCGTCTGCGGAAAAACGCAACCAGTTGCGGGGAGAAGATACGGTACAGGCTATTGAACGAATCTTCGTCAGCCTGGTTTAGAAACTGTTCAGCCGCCTCGCACTCCTGCGATTTCGTCATGAATGATTTGTGTCCCTTCTGAGATTGGCTCCCTTGGAGGAGCCTGCTAATCACACTCTGAACCATCGGCGCCGCGAAAACATCACAACATTGGATGGTTTTGGAGTGCCACTGCAGGTTCACGCCTGAATAACTCCATCGGGGTAGCTGCCAGCCGCCGCGGCGGCGCCCCTGCTTCGCCATTAACGCCACCCAACAAATTGGCGCCCCACCATGCTCGTAGTTTATGAGTCCAACGCCATGCGGAACAGACAACACCCGGTGACAAAAAGCGTGCTTCCAGTATTCGCGTTCCTCTTTTGGTGCGCGGCATCGGCGGTCGCCGCCGCCCCTGCAGGCTCGCCACTGAGTTCTACGAATATCTTCGAGCCGGCGTCCACTCCGGCGAGGTCGATCTTCGGGTTGTCCGTCTTTGTGCTGGTAGTGACGGCGATCATATTCGTAGTCGTCGGCACTCTGTTGACCTACTCAGTGGTGAAGTTCCGTGGCAAAGCGTCCGATGCCGGCCGCGAGCCGGCCCAGGTGTATGGGAGCACACAGATCGAATTGGCCTGGACGGTCATTCCGGTTCTGATCGTGGCCGTGCTGTTTCTGGCTACGGCCCGGGTAATCCACGCAATTCAAGACGCCCCCAAGCCCAAGACAGCTCTAGACGTAACGGTTATCGGGCACCAGTACTGGTGGGAGTTTCGATATCCAAAGCTCGGCATTGTCACGGCCAACGAACTGCACATTCCCGCGAGCGATCCGGCCCACCCTACACCAACATTCCTGAAGCTGTTGTCGGCCGACACCGACCACAGCTTCTGGGTGCCGGAGCTTGGCGGAAAGACCGACTTGATTCCGAATCGCGTAAACGAGATGTGGATGGACCCGCCCCGTCCGGGAATCTATCTCGGCCAGTGCGCGCAGTATTGCGGAACGCAGCACGCCAAGATGCTATTGCGCGTGTCCGTGGACCCGCCCGCGGATTTTGCGGCTTGGGTCCGCTCGCAACAGCAAGCCGCGGTTCAAGATGAAAAGGCGACTGCGGGCAAGCGCGTTTTCGAAACCACTGCCTGCATCAACTGTCACGCGGTCAGCGGCACCGCCGCCAACGGACGATTCGGCCCGGATCTGGCGCACCTCATGAGCCGTACCACGATCGCCTCCGGCGCGGCCGAAAATACCACCGCGAATCTGCGCCTCTGGATCCAGAGCCCGGATGCCATTAAGCCCGGGGCTCTGATGCCTGCTATGCAACTGAGCGACGCGGATCTGGACGCGGTCGTGGCGTATATGGAGACGCTGCGGTAGTCGACGGAATTGGAGACCGGACATGTCAACGAGTGCTATCGCCATTGAAAACCTGCAAACTACCGGCCGAACATGGACACAGACGCTTCATGAGTGGGTGACCACGGTCGATCACAAACGGCTCGGCATTCTCTACATCCTCTACGCGCTGTCCTATCTGGTCATCGCCGGCGTCGAAGCCTTGATCATGCGCATCCAGTTGATGCATTCGCACAACACTTTTGTCTCGCCGCAGGTCTTCAACCGGATGTTCACGATGCACGGAACCACGATGATCTTCTTCGTGGCCATGCCGGTTCTCTTCGGCTTTGCGAATTACCTTGTGCCGCTGATGATCGGCGCGCGCGATATGGCATTTCCCCGGCTGAACGCATTCAGTTTCTGGTTGACCGCGCTCGGCGGGCTGCTGCTCTACTTCAGTTTTCTCGGCGGCAGCGGCCTATACGGCGCCGGAAATGCACCCGACGCCGGCTGGTGGGCATACGCGCCGCTGCCCGCGAAGGCGTTCTCGCCGGGCCACAGCTCGGATTATTGGACCATCGCTCTGCTGGTCTCGGGATTCGGCAGCATCGGTACCGCCATCAATATCCTTGCCACCGTTCTATGCATGCGATGCCCCGGAATGCACCTCGGCCGCATGCCCCTGCTGGTATGGCTCAACCTGGTGATGTCCGGAATGATTCTGATTGCGGTGACTCCGCTATCTGCGGCTCAAATCATGCTGCTGGTCGATCGTTACCTGGGCGGCCACTTCTTCGATACCCAAGCCGGCGGGTCAGCCACGCTGTGGATGCACTTCTTCTGGATCTTCGGACATCCCGAAGTCTACATTCTGATTCTGCCCTCCTTTGCGTTTATCTCGGAGATCGTTCCGGTGTTTTCCCGGAAACCGATTTTCGGTTACCCCGTCATGGTCGCGGCTACAGTCTTCATCGGCTTCGTGAGCATGAGCGTCTGGGCGCACCATATGTTCACCGTGGGGATGAACTCCTACGCCAATAGCTTCTTCACGATTACCTCCATGGCGGTGGGGATCCCGACCGGCATCAAGATTTTCAACTGGCTCGGCACCATGTGGGGTGGACGCATCCAATTCAAGACGCCGATGCTGTTCGCCATCGGATTCCTTTTTCAGTTCCTGATTGCCGGACTCACCGGAATCATGCTCGCCTCGTCGCCTTTTGACTGGCAGCTTAGTCTCTCGTACTTTGTGGTGGCGCACTTTCACTATGTGATCGTCGGTGGAATTCTGTTCGCGCTTTTCGCAGCGTTCTATTACTGGTACCCGAAAATGACTGGCCGATTGCTCAGTGAACGCCTCGGCAAATGGCATTTCTGGCTTTTCGTGATCGGCTTTCACCTGACGTTCGATGTGATGCACATCCCCGGAATTCTCGGCATGCCCCGCCGTATCTACACCTACGAGCCAGGTCGCGGCTGGGACACTTTGAACCTGATCGTCACGATTGGCACGTTTATCCAGGCCGTAGCGATCCTGGTGTTCGTGTGGAACCTGGTCGTCTCTTATTGCAAGGGCGCCAAGGCAGGAAACGATCCCTGGGACGCATGGACTCTCGAATGGTCGGTAACGTCCCCGCCGCCCGCCTATAACTTTGCGTCCATCCCGATAGTCGCGAGCCGCCGGCCGTTGTGGGACCAGAAACATCCGGAAGATCCGGACAGCCGCTATGAGTGAAGGGAGCCAGTAATGAGCGCACTTACGATTCCGATACCTGAGTTACCCCGACCCTGGAACCTTCCGAATCGCGGTAAGGTCGCCATGGCAGCTCTCATCGTTGCCGAGTCGGCCATCTTCACCATCTTCGTCGTGGCCTATCTCTACTACGTAGGCAAGAGCCTCTCGGGACCTACTCCCAGGGAAGTGCTCGAAACTCCGGTCTTCTACACCATCTGTCTGTTGTCGAGCAGTCTGACGGTGCACCTCGCGGCAAAGTACCTGGAACGCGGCAGGCGGAGCGCATTCCTGGCTTTATGGTTCCTGACCTTTGTTCTGGGCGGCCTCTTTCTGTTCGGCACGGGCCAGGAATGGCACCGTCTGATCTACGAACACGGGCTGACCATATCCACGAATCTCTTTGGAACGACTTATTATTCGATGGTCGGCCTGCACGCCTTTCACCTGACGGCGGGTCTGGTCATGCTCGGGACCGTGCTCATCTTCGGTCTGTCTGGCCGTGTCGGGCAGGATCAATCCGCTCGCGTCGGAGTGCTTGGGATGTACTGGCACTTTGTGGATGCCGTTTGGGTGGTCGTGTTTACCGTGGTTTATATTCTGGGGCGCTGAGGAGAAGAAATGGCAACGCTTCAAACAGTCGAACCAATCGAGCAGGGCTCTAAGCGGCCAAGCGAGATCGAGGTGCCGGCATCCACCGCCTGGCCCATGGTTTTGGCCTTTGGATTCACCTTAATGTTCGCGGGTCTGCTGACCAGCATGTCAGTGAGCGTATTAGGCGCGGTCTTGACAGTCGCAGGCTGTGCCGGCTGGTTCCGGGAAGTCCTGCCGCGTGAACACGAAGAAGTCGTACCCGTTTTGCCGGACGAGCTACGGGCTGTCACGACGCGGCGCGAAGTCGAACGGATCCCGGTTGCGCCAGATCAGTTGCGCGTCTGGCTTCCCCTCCATACCCACCCAATATCGGCGGGGGTGAAAGGCGGATTGGCCGGAGGCGTAGCCATGGCTGTGCTGGCCTGCGCCTATGGTCTGCTCAAGGCGCACAGCATCTGGTATCCGATTAATCTGCTCGCTGCGTCGGTCTATGCGGAATCGGTGAAACTCGGGTCCGCCCAGTTGTATTCGTTTCATGCGGAGAGCTTCGCGGTGGCTTTGTTCCTGCACGCGCTGGTGTCCACGGCGGTGGGGTTGCTCTATGGCGCAATGCTTCCCATGTTCGCCCGAAGGCCCATCGTCCTCGGAGGGCTGATCGGCCCGGTGCTGTGGTCGGGGCTGCTGTACTCGATGTTGTCCCTCCTGAACCCTCTGCTGGAGAGCCATATCGACTGGTTCTGGTTCATGGCTTCGCAGGTGGCCTTCGGCATCGTCGCCGGCATCGTGGTGGTGCGGCATCCGCAAGTGCCGACGCGCGAGAACATATCCTTCGCGGTGCGCGCGGGAGTAGAGGCGCCAGGAATGATTCCGCCACGAGGAAGAGAGGAATAGCCGTGAACTCATTCCGTTTTCTTTATCTAATCGCGGCGCCGGGAGCCGTGCTGCTCTCCGGCCTGCTTGCCGGTTGCGGAACGCCGCATGGCCAGCCTCGCAGCGGTTCGGAGACCTTGGCGCCGAGCGAGGTGTTGGAATTCAGCGCACTGTACGCGGAGAACTGCGCCGGTTGTCACGGACAGGAAGGCCGCGGAGGCGCGGCCATTGCTCTGGCCGATCCGGTGTATCTGGCCATCGTGGACGAACCAGCCATTCGCAAAGTCATCGCCAACGGCGTGCGGGGAACTGCCATGCCGGCCTTTGCCGAGAGCGCTGGCGGGCTGCTCACCGCCAAGCAGATCGATGCCATCACGCAAGGAATCCGGTCACAGTGGAGCAGGCCCGGTATCCTCGACGGCGCCAATCCGCCATCTTACGCCGCGAAATCCGCCGGCGACGGGCAACGGGGCGAAGCCGTGTACAAGACCTGGTGCGAATCCTGTCACGGCCCTGATGGCCGCGG
Source organism: Candidatus Acidiferrales bacterium (assembly GCA_035570275.1). Lineage (GTDB taxonomy): Bacteria > Acidobacteriota > Terriglobia > Bryobacterales > Bryobacteraceae > DATMNI01. The sequence goes on from DATMNI010000233.1 coordinate 53,088, forward strand.
CGGGTCCAAGGGCAGCGCTATCACCAACGACTCCTTTCTGGCCCTGGTCAGCGACCAGGGATTGCGGACGATCGTCATCGCCGGCCGCCCGGAACTGGGAGCGCCGGATTGGCGCGGCAACGTGCGCGGCAAACCGATGTCGGACCAGGACGTCACCGACGCAGTTGCCTGGCTGGCCTCGCACCGCTCTCAAGTCCCTGGGCAACCATACTCCGCTTCCAATTACGCTCAGCACCTGGAGCCAAAACCATGAAAAACGATACCACCATCTCCCGACGCGGGCTGTTCATGAAATTGGGCATTCTCTTCAACGGACTGGTAGCGACGGCGCTCGCCGTGCCAATCGGGCGGTTTCTGTTATCGTCGATTACACGCGGGCGTGCCAACGGCTACCTGGACTGGGTGTCTCTCGGCCCCATAAGCGAATTTCCCGAGGGCGAGACTCGCCTCGCCACCTTCCGCAATCCGCTTGTGATGCCGACCGACGGCAAGACCGTGGATACGGCTTGTTGGGTGCGGCGGGTCGAAGGCGATAAATTCCAGGTCTTCGCCGTCAACTGCGCGCACCTGGGTTGTCCGGTCCGATGGTTTCCGCAATCCGGCCTGTTCCTTTGCCCCTGTCATGGCGGAGCCTATTACCGTGACGGCGCCCGGGCCTCGGGTCCGCCGGAGCGCGGTTTGTTTGAATACCCGTACAAGGTTCAGAACGGCCTGATTACCATCCAGGCCGGTGAGTTGCCCACACCAGGCCCGAGCGCGGCCCTCATTAATATCAAAACCGGAAAGGACCAATCATGCGCCTGATTTCGCAGCTCGGAGAGTGGTTCGACCAGCGCTTACAACTCGCCGCGCCCATTCGCGAAGCCTCCGAACATCCTGTGCCTCGAAACACCGCAAGCTGGTGGTATGTATTCGGGAGCGCGGCGCTGGTCGTCTTCCTGCTTCAACTCGCGACCGGAGTTATGCTGGCCCTGACCTATGTCCCCTCAGCCGGAGAGGCGTGGGGCAGCCTTCAGGCGCTCAACCACGATATCACTCTCGGCTGGTTCATCCGCGCGCTGCACGGCTGGGGTTCGAACTTCATGGTGGCGATCGTTCTCATCCACATGATGCAGGTCTTTCTCTTCGGCGCGTACAAGTTTCCGCGAGAGCTCACCTGGATCGTTGGCATATTCCTCTTGCTGATGACACTCGGCATGGCATTCAGCGGGCAGGTGCTGCGCTTCGATCAGGACGCATATTGGGGCTTGGGGATCGGCGCGTCCATCGCCAGCCGTGTGCCATTTGTCGGGCCCGCGGTAGTGAAGTTGATGCTGGGCGGGCCCATCATCGCCGGCGCCACGCTATCCCGGTTCTTTGCCCTGCATGTCTTCGTGATTCCAGGAATGCTGATCGGTTTCGTATGCCTGCACGTTTTGATGGTGCTGAAGCTGGGAATCAACGAATGGCCCATGCCGGGGCGCATCGTAAAGCGGGCGACCTATCTTGGCGAGTATCACGAATTGACGAAGAGGGATGGCGCGCCGTTCGTTCCCTACGCCATCTGGAAAGATCTGTTCTTCGCGGCGTTCATCCTCCTGGCCGTCGCCGCCTGCGCGCTCTGGTTCGGTCCGTTTGGGCCGACCGGCAGGCCGGATCCCACCATTATTCAGACCGTGCCGAAACCCGATTACTTTTTCTTGTGGCTCTACGCCTTGCTCTCGCTGCTCCCGCCCTCTATGGAGACTCCCGCGCTTCTGATTGGTCCGGTCGTGGTCATCCTCGGATTGCTTCTGCTTCCGTTTCTGTCCGGCGAAGGAGAGAAAAGCTGGCGAAGAAGGCCGATTGCGGTCCTGACGGTGCTGTTACTCGCGATCACGCTCGGAACGTTTACCCATCTCGCGGAGTACACGCCTTGGAGCCCGCAGATGAACGCCTGGAGCGGCGCAGTGGTGCCGGCGCGATTCTTGCACGGCACAACCGCCCTGGAGCGGCAAGGCGCGCTCGTGTTCCAAGGGAAGCAGTGCCGCAACTGCCATTCCCTTGCGGAGAGCGGTGGGCAGAGAGGTCCGTCTCTCGACAGCGTTGCGGTTCGGCTCACGCCGGATCAACTCATCCGCCAGGTGATCCAGGGCGGCGGCAACATGCCCGCCTACGGCAAGAATCTGAGCCCGGCGGAAACCACCGCGCTCGTAGCATTTCTCGAAACGCTGCATCCGGCCGGGCAAGCCGCCGCGCGCGATGCTTCCCGCGATGTGGTTCTTCAGGATCGGCAATAGAGATTTGCGATGACACTTGCGCTTACGCTGGTCATACTCTTCCTGGCAGTGCTCTACTTGCGGGGATGGCTTCATGCGCGCTCCGCTTCCGTGAAGCGCATTCCGGTCTGGCGCGCCGCCAGTTTCTTTCTCGGTCTCTTCTGCACGTGGGTCGCAGCGGCTTCTCCCGTTGCGTATCTCGACGGGAAAATGCTGACGGCCCACATGGTTCAACATCTGCTGCTCATGACGTTCGCGCCTCCGTTGATCTGGTTGGGAGCACCCGTGCTGGCGATGTTGTACCCCCTCCGGGCCGCGTGCCCGCTGTTCCGATGGCCGCCGCTCGAAAAGCTCGGGAGCATCCTCGCCCACCCCGCGGTTTGCTGGCTGTCCGCTGCCGCCGCGCTGGTGATCTGGCATATTCCGGCGCTGTTTCGTCTGGGGATGCAGTCGCAGACCTGGCATTTGATCGAGCACGCGTCTTTCCTGGTTACGGGCCTTCTTTTCTGGTGGCCCGTCGTCCAGCCCTGGCCAAGTCTCCCAAGGTGGCCTCGATGGACCATGCTCCTTTACCTCTTTCTCGCCACCCTGCCGTGCGACGTCCTTTCCGGATTGCTCGTGTTCTCCGACCGGGTCGCCTACCCGATGTACCTCTGCATGCCGCAAAAGTCCGGCCTTTCGGCACTCGAAGACCAGCAGTGCGCGGCCGCCTTAATGTGGACCTGCGTCACGGTGGTTTTTCTCGTGGCCGGAACAATTCTATCTATGCAGTTGCTCTCGCCGCGGAATTCCCGAGAGGTCATGGAGGTTGTGTCCATATGATGCCGACTCAACTCGCCGCCTCACTTGTCGAAATGGCGCCGACCCCCGTCATGGTGATCTCCTATTGGGGCTACGTCGCGTTTCTGCCCATATTCATCGTGGCTTTTGCGATCCACGGCTGGCTGATCCGGCCGAAGAGGTGAGTCCATGCGAGACTATCTGGAGTTGACCAAGCCGCGAATCACTCTACTCATTCTGACCTGCACCGCGGTTGGCTACTTTCTTGGCGGCGGGATCTCGTTTCACTGGACGATGCTGCTTCACGCTCTCCTCGGCACCGCTCTGCTGGCGTCTGGAACGGCAGCGCTCAATCAATGGTATGAGGTGGACTCCGACGCCAAGATGCGGCGGACCCGCATGCGCCCCATGCCTGCCGGAAGGATGAAACGAAGCCATGGGTTTGTGTTTGGCGTGCTGTTGTCCGCCGGCGGTTTCGTGGAACTGTGGAGCGGAACCAATCTGCTGGCGGCCGCCCTGGGCTTGTTCACGCTCCTCAGTTATTTGCTTCTGTACACACCCCTGAAACAACGCTCGCCAATATGCACGACCGTGGGCGCGATCCCTGGCGCGATGCCTCCGCTCATTGGCTACGCGGCCGCGGCTGGGAGACTCGACGCGCAGGCGGTGGCGTTGTTCCTGATTCTATTCGTCTGGCAGTTCCCGCACTTCGACGCCATCGCCTGGATGTATCGCGAAGACTATGCCCGTGGCGGAATCCGGATGTTGCCCGTGGTCGAGCCGGACGGCGAGTCCACCGCCAGGCGCGTGGTGGTCTGCTCGCTCTTGTTGATCCCGATCAGCCTGCTGCCCAGCCTCCTGGGTATGACCGGCCTGGTATACGCGGCCGCCGCCATCGCCGCCGGCCTTGGATTGCTTTACTTTGGTGTGCGGTTGGGACGCGAGAAGAGCGTCGCTCGCGCGCACGCCGTATTGCTCGCGTCCGTTTTCTACCTTCCCGCGCTGCTCGCCGTTATGGTCTTGGACCGGCGCCTCCTTTGAGCGATGACACCACTACGAAGTCTGGTCGCCAAAGACAGCCCCCTATCTGTAGAACACTCGGCGCGGACGGCAGGCGCCGCGGTCGCTTCGCTCCTGGTAGCCCAACTGATCCGGCTTCCGGAGGCCTACTGGGCCGGGATCACAACCCTGGCTATTATGCAGTCGACGACGGAAGCAACACTACCTAGCGCCATTCAGTACTTCGCGGGAACCGCGGTGGGCGCCGCCATTGGAGGATGGGCCAGCGCCCACTTTCCCGGGAACCCTTTCGCTTTCGGTGCATGCGCCTTCATCATGGGAACCCTCTTCGTGCCGTTCCGGCTGGAGCGCAACGCCTATCGAACCGCCAGCATCACACTGGCAGTCGTAATGCTGCTGCGGACGCACAGCGGATGGACCATAGCGGTCCACCGGTTCTTTGAAGTCTCCGTGGGAATTGCGGTAGGTCTGGCGATCAGTGCCCTGTGGCCCGAACACCGCGTGGGGTAAGCTTTTGTGGGGCAGATTGGCAATCTGCGGCGGATTGGCAATCCGCCTGCTTGTAGCTGTGCATAAAGCCTCGGGAGGCGGATTGCCAATCCGCCGCAGGTTAACAACCCATAGGCGTTAAATAACGCCGTTGCCGAAATGACAGTCACTGCGCGCGACCGAGTCTCAGGCCCGCGCTGATTGGAACTTCCCCCAGAAGGCCGTTTGGGGCCAGTGTACGAGTGGGGGACGATCCACTCGGAGGCAGGCGATGTTTCCCTGAAGTCGCTTTGGGTAAGCTTCCGCATGTCCGAAAAGCGAATCAAGACTGGCAACTTCCCGAAGCCGAGCTCGGTTGCGTCCTATACCGGCTTCGTTATGCCTAGAATCACTGAAAACCATTAGTCCAAAGCTCGGACACTAATCGATCGTGGGAGACAAGAGTTGCTTGGTAGCGTTCTTCTTTTGCGAGGTTGATCTTTGATGAGTGTCCAAGCCCGCGTCCTTTTTCAGACCTCGCTGTGTTCGGCGGATCGCCTCGACGAAGGCCATCGCCGCCTTACTCACACCTTCCCGGTACGCGACGTCAACCGGGTAGCGTCGAAGCGCTGGGGTGATTGGCCTCAATACAAGCCGTTCACCCGCAAGCCGGGACATAGTCTCGAAAACCAACGCCACCCCGCGTCCCGCCTCCACGGCTGCGATCAAGCTGGTGGCGGTGTCACACTCCTCGGCTATGTGCGGCTTCCGTGACTGCGAGGCGAAAACCCTCGCCAGAAAGACAGGATGCTCGGGATGCTCCAGACGGCTGAAGGCCACCAACGACTCCTTGGCGATTTCCCTCAGCGGGACCCTCTTTCTTCGCGCAAGCCTGTGTCGTGGATGCATTGCCACCCTCATGCCATAGGTCCGGAGATGCTCCACGATAAGACCGTCGAATTCGCAAGGCGATACTGTAACCACTAGGGCGACATCCAGGCTCCCGTCGTGGAGCCCATTCAGGATGGCTCGACTCGTCATGTTGTGCAGATCGACGGCGACGTTCGGGTTGGATTGCTTGAAGGTTCTAAGCGCCCTGGGTAGAATCTCAACCGACGGAGAAGCGGCATAACCCACCCGGACCCGGCCGGTCTTCCCGGATGCCGCCGCCTTCGCAACGCCAATCGCTTCATCGACGCGGTGCAGGACGGCTCTCGCTTCCACGAGAAAGACTCTGCCGGCTTCGGTGAGCGTGATGGCCTTGGGCGTGCGTTTGAAAAGGAGGACGCCGAGATCTCGCTCCAGATCGCGGATCTGTCTGCTCAGCGGCGGCTGGGAAACGTAAAGCCGGGCGGCGGCGCGCGAGACATTCTGCTCCTCTGCAACGGCGACGAAATACCGGAGGTGCCTCAGCTCCATAGCACGAGTATACCTAATGGGTATAGTGCCGTCACTCCAAAGTATTTCCCAACTCCGGCGAAGTCCCCCAAGATGTTCGGTAGGCCAAGGGAATGGTGGGGAACGAGATTACCATCGCAGTGCTGGTGCTCACGCCGCCTCGGGGACTCGGCATCGACCTACAGATTCTAAGGAGAATGAGATGACTAACCAGAACCGTACCTATGAGCCTCTGACTTCCGAAAACGCTGCGCTCATCCTCGTCGATCATCAGATCGGGCTGATGACGGGCGTCCGTGACTATCCGATCGGCTTGCTAAAGCACAATGTGGTGGCGTTGGCCAAGGCTGCGAAAGCTCTGCATCTGCCGATAGTTGTGACCACGACAGCGCGCGACAGCATGTGGGGACCGACGATTCCAGAGTTGGTGGACGCATTGCCGGGCATCGAGATCATCGACCGCTCCTCGGTCAACGCCTATGACGATACTCGCGTGGCCCGCGCCATCGAGGCGACCGGCCGGAAGAAGCTCATTTTCGCCGGCCTGTCTCTGGAAGTTTGCGCGGCTTTCCCGGCCATGACGGCCGTCAGCAGAGGGCTCGAGGCGTACGTGGCCGTGGACGCCTGCGGGACGTTCAGCGAGACCAAGCATCAGACCGGGTTGCTGCGCATGGTCCAAGCCGGCGTCGTCGTTTCGGACTACACGACCTTGATGGTGGAGATCCTCAAGGACAACGCGCGTCCTGAGGCAGGTTCTGTTTACGGAGCTATGGACATGGATTGGGCCAAGCTCGTTGGCCAGATCTCCGCGGAGTACGCGAAGAAATGAACGCGGAAGGTCTTGAACCCGAGCGGAAGCCGTTGCTGCTCTTCCTCCTTCGGGGCCGTGGTTGGCCGTAGGTCGCGTTCTGGGAGGTTGCACCAGACCCGGTCCCGAGGCTGGATCGAGCCGAGCTAAGGTCATCTTGGCAACGGGCTTATCTTAACGCCTATGGGTTAACAACCTGCCCCACCAGCGCAGCCACACCGATGAACGCTACTTCTCCATCCGGACCAGGCTGGGCGCCTCTGCCGTCTTGACTGCTTCGGATGCGTGGTGATTCACGATCAGCCGGGAACCCCTCTGACCCGTCAGATAGGTCCAGACCCACTGCAGAAACACGCTCACGCGGAGGCTGGATTGGCCCAGGAATTCCAGATGCACAGCCGCCCATGCAAGCCATGCCAGGACACCGCTGATGCGGAATTTACCGCTCTGCAGAACGGCGAAGCCCTTGCCGACGATCGCCATATTGCCCTTGTCGAAATAGCGGAACGGCCGGGGCGCCGGCTTGCCGGCAAGCCGGTTGGCTATCAGCCGGCCCGCGTATCGGCCTTGTTGTATCGCCACCTGCGCCACGCCAGGAAGCGGGTGACCATCCTGATCCAATGACGCAGTATCGCCCACCACGAAAATTTCGGGATGTCCCGGGACACTGAGATCGTTCTGGATGCGGACCCGCCCGGCGCGATCCGATTCCGCTTTCAGCCATCTGGCCGCAGGGGACGGGCTGACACCGGCCGTCCAGATGACCGTGTGGCTGGCAATGCGTTCCCCCGCCACGATCACACCTGCCTCGTCTACCAGTTCCACGCCGCTCCCCAGCCGTACTTCCACACCCAGTTCCTCCAGGTGCTTCTTGGCTGCACTGGAGAGACCCTCCGCAAAGGTTCCCAATACCCGGGGGGACTGGTCGATCAGTACAATTCGCGCCGATGCAGGATCGATTCGCCGGAACTCAGCCCGGAGGCTATTGCGCACCAGAATGGCAATCGCACTGGCCATCTCCACTCCAGTGGGACCAGCGCCGACCAGCACGAACGTCAGCAGGTCGCGGTGGCGGCTGGGGTCTTCTTCCGCCTCAGCCTGCTCAAACGCCCCGAGCACCTTATTCCGTATCTCCACAGCGTCCGCCAGGCTTTTCAATCCTGGAGCGTATTTACTGAATTCGTCATGTCCGAAGTAACTTGGGCCCGCGCCCGTCGCCAGGATCAGATAGTCGTATTGGGTCCGTACATTCTCGCGATCCGCGTCTCTACAGATGACACATCGTTCCGCCTGATCCACACCCGTTACTTCTCCAAGGAAGACTGAGGTGTTTGGTTGGTTTCGCAGTATGCCGCGGATGGGCGACCCGATTTGACCAGGCGTCAGGACCGAAGTCGCCACCTGGTAGAGCAGGGGCTGAAACAGGTGGTGGTTCGTCCGGTCAATCAGAATAACGCTCGCCGGCGCCCGCTTGAGCGCCTTGGCGGCGGCGAGGCCGCCAAAACCGCCGCCGACGATTACGATAGTTGGGAGATGCTCGCTCATATCCTTATAAGAGGCTACGCGCTCAGGCTTTGTTGGCTTTCGCCTCCCCTGCCAGTCCGTATGCCGCGGCGCCTGCAATGCCCACTTTGCTGGTCATCAAATGAACCGGAATCCGGCTCATCATCTCCGAAAACCGCCCCTTCCGCCGGAAGGACTGCAGAAAGCGCGAGGATCTCAGCACGGGCAGGATATGGACGGGAATTCCGCCGGCAAGATACACTCCGCCCACCCCCAGCACTTTGAGAGCGAGGTTTCCCGCCTCGCTTCCCATGATCGAGACCACCGTTTCGATGGTTGCCACGCAGCGCCGGCTGGGTGCGGCAGGGTCAAGCGCGGATTCAATGATCGCTTTCGTGCGGTCGCCGGCAAGGGCAATCCGCTCCGTAGTCTCCGGCAATTCCGGTGTCCTCTCGCTGTCGCGGAAAAAGTCGTAAACTTGCGGGATACCGACTCCGGAACAGACGTGCTCATAACTGACGTGATCGAAGCGTTGGCGCATGAACGCCAGCAAACGCATCTGGGTCTCGTCGGTGGGAGCGAAATCGGCATGCCCGCCTTCCGAACTGTGGGCTCGATATGAGCCGCCTTCCCACGTCAGAAACGCCTCGCCGAGCCCCGTGCCGGGCGCAAGGACGGCGATGTTGGCTCGCTCCACCGATTGCCCGGCACTGAGCATCTCGACATCTTCAGGCCTCAGCCCCGGGACGGCATTGGCAATCGCCTCGAGGTCGTTCAACAAATGCACGGCCTTGAGATTAAGCTCCTTCGTGAGGGATGCCTGATCGACGATCCAGGGGAGGTTCGTGATCTTCGCCCGGCCCGCGAGTACTGGCCCGGCGACGCCGAAGCACGCCCGTTCGACGTGCAGGCCGGTCTTCGCCAGGAACTCGCTGGCAATCGCCTCCAGGCTCGGGTAGTCCGCAGAGTGGACCTCGGATTCCGCCAGAGGCGTGTGCGATCCCTGCTCCAACGAGAAAACACCGACCGCGGTCTTAGTCCCACCGATGTCACCTGCTAACAGCATAGTCTTCCCTCCTGACGCTATTCGGCTTCGATCCACTCAGCGCGTAGTACAAGATATAGAGATAGCAGACCACCGGCAGCACGAAGGCATGGTGCAGCCCGACATGGTCTGCGATTGTGCCCTGGATCACGGGCAGAATGGCGCCCCCCACAATAGCCATGTTCAGGAGGCCGGAACCATTTCCAGTCAGTGGGCCCAGTTCGGCCACGCCAAGGCTGAAGATCGTGGGGAACATGATCGAGTTGAAAAAGCCAACGGCTAGAATCGTCCACATTGCCGTGTGGCCGCCAAACAGCATAGAAGCCGTCACCAGCGCGGCCGCCGAGATCGCGCAAATAGCCAGCAGGTGACCGGCTTTGAATCGCCGCAACAGGGGCGCACCGAGAAAGCGTCCGATCATGGCGCCGCCCCAATAGAACGAAACATACCCGGCGGCAGTCAGAGCGGACATTCCCGCAATGTTCGGCAAACCGAAATAGTTCACCAGAAAACTGCCGATGGAAACCTCCGCTCCCACATACGCAAAAATCCCCAGCGCCCCAAAGACAAGATTCGGGTGCTTCCAGATGGAATCGCCAACTGTCTCTCCCGCGCGTTGCTCCGTGGCTTCGATCTTAGGCAGTTTGAAGGCGCCGATCAGGACGGCCAACAGCATGAGAGCGACGCCGATTACGGCGTAGGGCAGCTTGACGGAAGCGGCTTGTTGCACCCGGTAGGCCCCCAGAGCCTGCGGCGTGAGCTGCCGCAACTTTTCCATCGCCAGCGGCGCAGCGCTCAGAATCAGCAGCCCTCCGAGTTTGGGCGCGACGGTAGTGCCCAGAGAGTTAAACGCCTGCGTCAGATCCAAACGGCTCGAGGCGGTTTCGGGCTTCCCCAACACCACCACGTAAGGATTCGCGGCTACCTGAAGACCGGTGATTCCGGCCGCCAGAACCATGAGGGCGGTCAGAAACAATGGGAAGGAAACCGTAGTCGCGGCCGGTATGAACAGGAACGCTCCCAGAGCCATAGTCAAAAGGCCGGCCACCATACTCCGCTGATAGCCGATCGCGTTCACGATCCTCGACCACGGCACGGAGAAGAGGAAATAAGCAGAGAAGAACGCGAACTGAATCAGCATGACTCCCGCGTAGCTCAAATCAAATATCGACTTCAAGTGGGGCACCAGAATGTCATTCAAGCAGGTCAAAAAACCCCACATGAAAAATAAGGTGGTGACGATCGCCAATGGCCGTGAGTAGTCATTTGCTGCCGGTGTAGGCGGAGCCGCCGGAACGGCCTTAATTCCGCTGATTTGCTGAGTCGCCATATCGTTTATTTCCCTTCAATGCGATCCTTTGGTTAATTTGGAGACAAGCAACGAAATTCCGGGCATTGAACCTCGAAACTCCCGCGCTGCAACGGCGGCTTCGTGGCGCCAGCCCCTGAGTGTCTCCGCCCCCTCCGCGCGCTCAGGTTTTGACTTCCCACTGCCTTTCTCTGTGTTTCCTCCGCGCTTTTCGTGGTCGAAGAACCGCGCTGTTCGAATCCGCTAAGTGTTTCGCCTTTTGCAGTCGAGACCGGCCGCTTCAAGAACAGCGGACACCAAATCGGAAACCAACTCATCGTCAGTTTCGTAATGAATTCTTGATTCGCAGTTCGGTTACGCAAGCGCCCGCGGCACCGCCTCCTCCCAACGCCCCTGCGCCTTCAAGATTAGTTCCACCACCTCGCGCGCAGCTCCCCGCCCCGCCAGCCGGCGGGTAGTGAAGTGGCATATAGCTGCCAGATCAGGTGCTCCATCGGCTACGCACACTGACAGTCCGGCTCGACGGGCCAGAGGAATGTCCGGCAGATCATCGCCCATATAAGCAACCTCGTCCTCGGTCACGCCCGCCTTTTGAACACACTCCTCGAAGGCCGCGGTCTTCCTCTGCTGTCCCAGATAGACAAAGGTGACTTGCAGTTCTTGAGCACGCTTAGCAACAGCCGGTGAATGCCGGCCGGTGATGAAGCCAGTCCGGATCCCCATAGTATGGGCGAGCGATAGCCCTTGGCCGTCGTGGGCGTTGAACACTTTCATTTCGGAGACAATCGGTTCTCCTGAGCCGCCAGCGACAGTGGATGAGATAAGGCAGACACCGCCGTCGGTCAAGGTACCATCCACGTCCATCAGAAAGAGTTTGATCTTACGGGCACGGGCCAATACGTCAGGTGAAGCGAGGTACGCAAGGTCAGCGTCAGACATATGTGACTCCCCTAGTCTCTCTTACTCTCTTCTACCACCACGTTTCGGCCTGAACCCCGTACGTCAAGCCGCTCGTTCTCTTCAGATAGGGATCTCCACCCACAAAACCGCGGAGTCCGTCCGACCAGTTTGCATAAGTCAGAAAAGCCCGCAGGACGGGCCTGCTGAAGAACTTCCTTCCCGCCCCGATTTGCGGCGCAATGGTGAACTTGCGCAGCCAGCCGTCGTACTGTCCATTCGGGCTGTGCGTGTGATCGAAGCCGCCCTCGAGCGCCAGGGACAGGTATTTGGTGAAAAAGAACTCCGGCCTGGCTCCAAACGAAACCCACTGGTTCCAGTCGTGCTGGGGATTGCCATCCTTCACCCGCTGGTACACAAAAATCGGCATGATGGCGAACCGGTCGTTCGGCTGGAGGAGCAGGTGTTCTATCACCTGAAACCTGGCCGAGCTACGCAGATACGGCGTAGGGTCGTCGATCGAAGTGCTGAAATTGCTCGCCGCCCCGGTCCCATATTGGATGCCGAATGTGTGATACCCACCGTGCCACTCCAGGCTTTGGTGACGAATTCCAAACGCATATCCATCCGTTGTGGAAACGGGGACGCCGGTAGAGGTCTTACCGCCTTTCGTGCTCGCGAAATCGAACCATCCGCCCCACAGGCCCGCAGGTCCCTTCAAGTCATACAGCCGCACGTCGACGTTGTTCTTCGCCAGGTATCCGTTTTCCGTGACGATATCGGGCCGCGCGCCGGATAAGTAGGCCACCGCCAACTTACCGACTCTCACGTTGAGATCTTCAATCCCTCCCCCGTAGCCGCTCATATCGAGGGGGTAGAAATCGTTGATGTCGATATGCTGGCGGCGATAGTACCGTTCGCCCACCCAAAACTTCGCGTCCGGCTGGCTCTCCAGGACGTTTCCGGCTTGGACGAAGGCCTCGCGCAGGCGAAATTGATCGTTGCCGGCGCCACCGGGAAAACTCGCATAACTCGCGGAGTTCGTAGTGTTGGCCTCTAGCATGACCTCTGTTTTCATCCACGCTTTGTCGGTAGCGTGATCCGGATTCACCCAGTTATTGACAAAAATGAACTCGCCGTAGGTTTCCGCCTCGTTTCCCAGGCGGTACTTGGCTCCGGCTCCAGGAGCTTGAAACGCCACCTGCTGACCGCCGGCGCTGTTCTGGCCGTAGCCGGAACGAAAATATCCGTGGAATTCGAAGTTGTTGACCTGCTGCTCCAGTTTCTCGATTTTTCGATCGGCCTCTTTCAGCAGGTCGTATGTCGGCTCCGAAGGCACCGCGCCCTGAAACACTGCACCGAACTGATCCGAGCCTTTCGACACAGCTTTCTCTGCTGCCTGTGCGGCGAGTTCGCCCACCGAGACCGTGCCCTCCTTGGGCACCGCCGCGGCAGCACGCTGCGTCGTGATCTGTTGCTCCAGGGCCGCGAGGCGCTGCTCCATCGCGCGAGTGGTCTCGGCGTACTGCTGTTTCAGTTCCTGCAACTGTTGTTCAAGTTGCGCAGCCGACTGAGCTCTAGCGATCGCGATCGCACACAACAGCCCGGCGATCCGGTAACAAAGACGCATCATTCGCTTACCTCAGTGTGCAGGGCCACAACGGAGCGTGGCCCGGCCACATACTTGAAACCGGGAACAGTGGGCGAATCCCGCCAGGGCACGATGTCGTTCGGCGCGTCGAGCGCGGTGTCGATCCACCTTTTCCACGGGCCGCGATTGCCGTCTGGAAGCTCGAACTCCAGTGGCTCCCAGTACCCATTGAAAATCAGGTGGGTAATGATGTTCTCATGCGGCAGGTGAGCAGTCAAAGCGATGCTGTGAGAACGGGAACTCCAATCCGGCTGTCCGATTTTCACGCCGTGCCACGTCTTCAAAGCGCGGGCAAGCAGTTGATTCAAGCTCAGGTGATGCTGCTCCGCGTCCGGGTCGCGCAGACGCCGCCTCTCAATCAACAGCCGCACGAACCGGTGGACATCCGAATGGTTCTCCAGCAGCGACCAGTCAAACCAACTGGTCTCGTTATCCTGGCAATACGCGTTATTGTTGCCGAACTGGGAGCGCCTGACCTCATCGCCCATGCAAATCATGGGAATGCCCAGCGAGAGCATCGTGACCGTCAGGAAATTCTTGACCTGGCGATTGCGTAACGCCTCTATGTCCGGATCGGTGGATGGCCCTTCTGCGCCGCAGTTCCAGCTTCGATTATCATTGGCCCCGTCGCGGTTGCTTTCGCCATTCGCCTCGTTGTGCTTCTGGTTGTAAGAGACCAGGTCGTTCAGCGTGAAGCCATCGTGGCACGTCACAAAGTTGACGCTCTCCTCCGCGTCTTGTTCCTTGTGGCCGTAAATCGCAGGGCTGCCGATAAAGCGGTCGGCGATGCGCGCGACGGTGTCGTCTTCGCCGCGAAAGAAGGAGCGAACGTCGTCGCGAAACCTTCCGTTCCATTCCTTCCAACTGTCGCCAATGAAGCTGCCCACCTGATACAACCCGGCGGCATCCCACGCTTCGGCAATGAACTTCGTTCCGGCCAGCGCCGGGTCCGACTCGATATCCCAGAGGACCGGGGGGTTCGACATCACCTGGCCCGACGAATCACGCGCCAGGATGGAGGCGAGATCGAAGCGGAAACCATCCACGTGCATCTCTCCAACCCAATAACGGAGGCTGTCGAGTATCATTCGGCGCACGATCGGATGATTGGCGTTGAGCGTATTACCGGTGCCGCTGTAGTTTGCGAAGCGCGAGCGGTCCTGCTCCAGAATGTAGTAAGCGTCGTTTTCGAAGCCGCGGAAGCACAACGTCGGCCCGCGGTGATCGCCCTCGGAGGTGTGATTGAAGACGACGTCCAGGATCACTTCGATGCCGGCGCGGTGCAACGCTTTGACCATGTCCCGGAACTCGTTCACCGGGCCCAACGGGTCCGGCCGTGAACTGTAGGCGCTATGCGGTGCAAAGAACGATACTGGCGAGTAACCCCAGTAATTGACCAGCCCGCCAGGGGCGTCCTGCGCATCGAACTGGAACACCGGCAGCAACTCAACCGCGGTAATGCCGAGTTGTTTAAGGTAAGGAATTTTCTCGATCAGCCCCGCATACGTACCGCGGTTCTTCTCCGAAAGCCCGGAGCTGGAGTGGCCGGTGAATCCCCGGACATGCATCTCGTAAATGATGGTCCGGGTGGATGGGCGGCATAGCGGAGTATCGCCTTCCCAATCGTAGTCCGCCGAACTGACCACCACACTCTTCATGGCCGCGGACGTATTGCGGCCCGGCAGCGTGGCAGCGTCTCGGGAGTAACCTGCCGGCACGGCGACGGCACGGCCGTATGGATCCAGCAGAACTTTGCCGGGATCGAACCACAGGCCGCTGGCCGGATCGTAGGGCCCGTGCACCCGATATCCGTAGAGTTGGCCCTGCCGAAGTTCCGGCACGAACACGTGCCAGTAATGGTAGGTTCGGTTCGCTACGGGATCGACCGGAATGACACGGGATGGCCGGCTATCATCGTCCCGGTCGAAGAGCAGTAGATCGACCGCCGAGGCGCTTCGAGAGTAGACGCTGAAATTGACTCCTCCAGGAACCACGCTGGCCCCGAGCGGGACGCTTCGTCCGGTGGCGGTATCCACGAAGGTGGCGGAGGCGGCAGACATGCGTTCACCCTCGGCCCAGGAGTTCCTTTGCAATCGCGGTCACGCGCGCCGGCTCGAACCCGAATTTCCGTTGAAGTTCCTTGAGCGGCGCCGACGCTCCGAACGTCGTCATTCCGATCACGCGACCCGACAGGCCGACATACCGCTCCCATCCGAATGTGGAAGCCTGCTCGATGGCGACGCGGGCTCCTACACTCGGCGGCAGGACGCTATCCCGATACTGCTGCGTTTGATGCTCAAAGATATCCCAGGACGGTATGGAGACTACCCGCGAACGGATGCCTTCGGCGAGCAGCTTTTCATGAGCGTCCACAGCGACGCTGACTTCGCTTCCCGAGGCCATGAGGATCACCTCGGGGACTCCGCCGGGAGCGTCTGCGAGTACGTAAGCGCCCTGCGCCACACCAGACGCCGGCGCATACTTGCTCCGGTCCAAAACTGGGAGCGCCTGTCGCGAAAGCACCAGCACAGCCGGCTGATGGCGCAGTTGCATGATGTAGCGATAGGCCTCGACCACTTCGTTGGCGTCGCCGGGACGGAGAACGACCAGTCCGGGTATCGCACGTAAGGATGCGAGGTGCTCCACCGGCTGGTGAGTCGGTCCGTCTTCTCCGTCGCCCATCGCGTCGTGCGTGAATACGAAAATCGTGGGCAGTTCCATCAAGGACGAAAGCCGGATCGCCGGCCGCGCATAATCACTGAAGATAAAGAAGGTCGCGCCATAAGCTCTGACCTTCGAGATGGCCAGCCCATTCAGGATGGCCCCCATGGCGTGCTCCCTGATCCCGAAGTGGAGGTTCTTCCCGCCAGGATTATTGGCTTGAAAGTGGCCGGCGCCTTCGTACGTCAGCAGCGTCTTGTTGGATGGTCCAAGATCGGCCGATCCGCCCACAAACCAGGGAATATTCTGCGCCAGGACGTTCAGCACCTTGCCGGAGGCGTCGCGCCCCGCAACACCTTTCGGATCCGCGGGAAAGACCGGCAGATTCCGATCCCAACCAGCCGGAAGCTCGCGCCGTTGCATCTGCTCGATTTCGGAAGCCAGTTCCGGATACTGCGCCCGATAGGCTTCGAATAGCTTTGTCCATTCCTGGTGCGTCTGGGCGCCGCGCGCTCCAATTCCGTCGTCGAAGTGCTCATATACTTCCGGGGGAACCAGGAACTTCGCGTCTTCGGGCCATCCGTAAGCACGCTTCGAAAGCCGGATCTCTTCCTCGCCCAGCGGTTCGCCGTGAGCCGCCGCCGTGTCCTGTTTGTGCGGTGAGCCGTACCCGATGTGACTGTCCAAAATGAGCAGGGTCGGGCTGCCTGTCTCTTTCCGGAATCCATCCAGGACGTGCTCGATGCGTTCGGTATCGTTGGCGTCGCCAATCCTCACCACGTGCCAGCCATAAGCCAAAAAGCGGACCGCCACGTCCTCCGAGAACGCGACATTGGTGTGCCCTTCGATGGTGATCCGGTTGTTGTCATAGACCCAGCAGAGGTTGTCGAGCCCCAGATGTCCGGCGAGCGACGCCGCCTCCGACCCAATGCCTTCCATCATGCATCCGTCCCCGCAAACGGTATAGATCTTGTAGTCGAAGATCGGGAAGCCAGGCCGGTTATAACGATTCGCCAGCCATTTCTGCGCGATCGCCATACCGACACTCGTCGCGATGCCCTGCCCTAGCGGACCGGTGGTGGTCTCCACACCCGAGACCCAGTGATACTCGGGGTGGCCCGGCGCCTTGCTGTCGAGTTGACGGAAGCGGCGGATGTCCTCAAGGGTCACCGAAGGCTGACCCAAACGCTCGTATTCGGCGTTGACGGCCTGTGTGCGCGTCAGGTGAAGTGCGGACCACAGCAGCATCGAAGCATGGCCGTTCGACAGTACGAAGCGGTCGCGATTGGGCCACAGCGGATTCTGGGGATCGAACCGCATCGCGCGATTCCAAATCGTATAAACCAGCGGCGCCAGCGCCATTGGTGTGCCTGGGTGCCCGGAGTTGGCTTGCTGCACGGCATCCATTGAGAGCGTGCGGATGGTATTGATGCAGAGTTGATTCAGATCCGTGCCCGTCGGCACTTCGGCTACTGGGGTCATTTCGTTACCTCCTCAAGAGATGCCACTTTGCTGAGCCGGCGAAGGTGCCGCTCGGCCTGGCTGAATTCAGATTTCAGATAAGTCTCCACCAGGTCCCAGGCGAGCGATGGCCCGGTAGTCCGGCCGCCCAGGCAGATGATGTTCATGTGATCGTCCTCCACGCCCTGGCGCGCCGAGAAATGGTCTTCAATCAAGCAGGCGTGAGCTCCCGGAATCTTGTTGGCGCAGACGCAGGCGCCGACGCCGCTGCCGCAGACCGCGATCCCGCGCTCCACCTGGCCGGCGGACACAGCCCGGCCCAGCGGGATGACGAAATCCGGATAGTCGTCGCCGGGCGCCAGGTGGTGCGCTCCGAAGTCTTCAACCTTATGTCCAGCCGCCTGAAGACGGGCAACCAGTTCTTCCTTGAGAGCGAACCCACCGTGATCGGTGGCGATTCCTACGCGCATATGATTCCTCCTTCTTTAGTTGGGTGAAGTGCGGGCGCCGCCGCGCAATCCGCCAATAGCAGAGCGTGGTCGCTGCGAACGCGTCCCGCCGGAATTCCATGATCGCCGCTGAGCAGGCGGTTCACCATCTCCACCTTCTCGCTCCCGGTTACCACCCACAGAACGCGCCGGGCGCGGTTCAGAATCGGGTACGTCAAGGTCATGCGGCGGCGCCCCTGGTACGGACCGCTCAAAGCTACGTCCACGCCCTCGACATTCAACACCGGGTCGCCAGGCACAAGAGACGCGGTATGGCCATCGGGACCCAGGCCGAGGTGTACCAGGTCGAGTACCGCTGGCGCCCCCACAATCTGCCGTAGCGTCCCGGCATACTGTGCGGCTGCCGCCTCCAGATCGTCGGATTCGACGGGCATCGCATAAATCTGGTCGGGCGGAATCGGAGCCAGCGGAAGCAGGCTTTCGCGCAGATGCGTGAGGTTCCGGTCGGTGTGGCCCGCGGGCGCCACGCGCTCATCGACCTGAAAGATATGGACGGCGCGCCACGGAATTCCGACAGACGCAAGCGCGCGCAGCATAAGCCAGGGGGTATGACCCCCGCTTACCGCCATCACAAAGAAGCCGCGAGCGGCAACGGCCGCCCATACCTCCTCGGCTATGAGGAACGCGGCCCTTTGAGCCACCGATCCGGAATCAGCCAGCACTTCGATATTCATCGCCTCTCCACCTTCAGAGGAGCGTCCAGGCGGCCATTCTGTTGGAACGGAACTCTTTTTTGTGGGGCAGGTTGTTAACCTGCGGCGGGTTGGCAACCCGCCCGCCGGGATCAGGCATGGTGCCGCCAGGCGGGTTGGCAATCCGCCCGCCGGGAGTTGGCGCACAGCCGAACCTCCACAAGCGACTTTCGAGAGTGCGGCGGGTTGGCAACCCGCCGGCCGGGATCAGGCACGGTGCCGCCAGGCGGATTGCCAATCCGCCGAAGGTTAACAACCTGTGCCAACAGGCGGATTGCCAATCCGCCGCAGGTTAACAACCTGCCCCACATACCCCAGGCGAGTTACTCGCTTCTTCGCCAAGACAGTTAGTTGAAAACTCCCCGCTATCGTGATGCCTTTTGCCGCATCATGGCGCATATTTGAGACATGAGTTGGAAAATAGTTCACTTGGCCTGCTGCCTTACGGTTGCCGCAGGAACCTCATGGGCTCAAGTTGCCACCGGTATAGTGCAGGGTACGGTATTCATGACCGATCCCGACGGCACCAAGTCCCCCATTCCAGGAGCCACGGTCTCCGTGCAGGGGTCCGGCCCTTCACAGCAGGCAACCACTGACGAACACGCCATGTACCGTTTCACCGGATTGGCTCCGGGCCAGTATCAGGTTGAAGCCACTGCCCCGGGTCTCACCGGATCTAACCTGGCGATGGTCGACCCGGGCGCGATGGCCAATGTCTCTATCGAACTCCACGTCGCACTCCTGAAGGCGTCCGTGACTGTCACAGCGAGTGCCGAACCGGCTGCTTCGTCGGCATCGTCCGAACAGTCAACCATCGGTAAGTCGGCCGTACTCAATGCCCCAAACAAGAGCGACCGTATCGACGCCGTCCTGCCTATGATTCCCGGTGTGGTGCGCGGGCCCGACGGCCTCATCAATATGAAGGGCGCTCGCTCGTCGCAAGGCGGCGCTCTCATCAACAACGCCAATGTAACCGACCCCGTGACGGGCAACCCGGCGATGAACCTTCCCATCGATGTCGTTCAATCCGTAACCGTGGTCAGCAATCCCTATGACCCGGAATACGGCAGGCTCACCGGCGCTGTGTCCAGCGTGGAAACCGCCACCGGGAACCTTGACCGCTTTCATGCATCGGTGCAGAACTTATTCGTGCGCCCCAGAAGGCGTGACGGAGATTTCATCGGGATAGAGTCCTGGACACCCCGGCTCACCTTGACTGGCCCGCTCGTGAAGCACAAGATCGCATTCACCCAGTCCTTCGAGTATCGCTTCATCCGAAATCCCGTGTACAGCCTGCCCCAGCTCCAGCGAGACATGAAATTTGAGGGCGTCACTTCATTCACTCAGATCGATGCGAATCTTACTCCCCGGCAATCACTCACCGCTTCATTTGGCCTCTATCCACAAAAGCTCAATTATCTCGGACTGAACACCTTCACGCCCCAACCCTCGACGCCAGATTTGCACCAGCGCGGCTACATGGCCTCCATCCAGCATCGCGACGCGATCGGCGCCGACTCGCTTTTGGTCTCCCAGCTCAGCTACAAACGGTTTAATGCCGATGTAACTGCCAACAGTACTGATCCGTACCAACTGCTGGTCGAGACCACGGCAGGCGGGTTCTTCGACCGGCAGCATCGCGAAAGCGATCGCACGGAATGGCAGGAGACCTGGCAATTCGGATCGCGCGGCCACCTCGGTTCGCACCAGTTCAAGATCGGCTCCGACGTCGCGCGCAGCAGTTACGACGGGCGTGTGGATCTTCTGCCGGTCAGCATCATCGGTAATGCGGGCCTCCCGGTGGAGCGCATCGGCTTCGGGCCGGCATCGCGATTTGCGGTCCACCAAGACGAGGTGGCGTGGTTCGTGGCCGACAAATGGACGCCATTCCAGCGCCTGACCGTCGACCTGGGTCTTCGGTTTGATTGGGACTCCGTGACCAGTTCGGTCAATACGGCTCCGCGCGCGGGGTTCGCCCTCATGCTCACCAAGGATGCCAAAACCATACTCAAGGGCGGCGCCGGCTTGTTCTATGACCGGGTGCCACTGAACATCGCCGCATTTCCCTATCTGCCCGGCCGCACCGTCACGATGTTCGGCGGCACTACTGATTACGCAAATACAGTACCGCTTGGCCTGCGTAACCCTCGAAGCCTGGGCTGGAATGTCGAGATTGATCGGGAATTAACCTCCGCTCTGTTGGTAAGAGGCGGCTATCAACAACGCAATACATCCCGGGACTTTGTTCTTGACCCGAATCCGGGTCTTGGCGCCCTCGCCCTCTCGAATCGAGGCCGCAGCTTTTACCGCGAGTTCCAGTTGACCGGCCGCTACAAGATGCCGCGCGCCACCATCAACGCCAGCTACGTCCGGTCAAAAGCGTTTGGAAACTTGAATGACTTTAACCAGTTCTTCGGCAACAACGCAGCGCCGGTAATTGAACCGGACGAGCGCGGCCGCCTGCCGTTTGATGCGCCAAACCGGGTCCTGGCCTGGGGAGAATGGAACGCCCCCTTCAAGCTGATGATCCTTCCGGTTCTTGACGTCCATACCGGTTTTCCCTGGTCTGAGATCAATCAGGCGCGCGAATTCGTAGGGCCTCGAAACTCGGAGCGCTTTCCCCGGTTCGCTTCGTTCGACCTTCAGGTGACAAGGCCTGTAAGGTTGCCGCTTCCGCACGAAAAACTGAAAGCGCGCGTCGGTTTCAGTGTTTTCAATCTGCTTAACCACTTCAATCCCCGCGATGTTCAGGGCGATATCGACAGCATCCGCTACGCCGACCTGTTCAACGGTGTGGGACGCACATTTCGCGGCAAATTCGTCCTGGAGTTCTGACTATGACACGCAACTTACTTCTTGTATTCTCCACCCTCGCGCTGGCAACCGGTAATCTAAGCGCGCAGGCGCCGAGCGCCGACGACGTGGTCGCCAAAATGATTGAGCGGGACCACGAACGCCAGGCGGCGCTCGAAGGTTACACGGCGCGGCGTCATTACGTACTGGAAAACGAGAGTTATCGCAAGCGCGCAGAGATGCTGGTTCGGATGAAGTGTCTCAAGGACGGCGCCAAAGAGTTCGAAGTTGTCTCCTCAGCCGGTTGGGGAGGAGCCCGAAAGCATGTCTTCCCGAAGCTGCTGGCGGCGGAAACGGATGCATCGCAGCCGGGCTCCCATGAACGAAGCCGCATCATCCCTGCGAACTATTCATTCGAGATGCTTGGAGCCGAAACTGTGAACCAGCGTCAGGCCTATGTGATTGCAGTGACTCCTAAGACCGCGAATAAGTACCTGATGCAAGGAAAAATCTGGGTCGACGCCGAGGAATATGCGATCGTGCGCATCGAAGGGCAGCCGGCAAAGAATCCTTCGTTCTGGATCAAGAGGGTACGTTTCGTGCACACCTACACGAAACAGGGCCCGTTCTGGCTGCCACTCTCGGACAACTCGGTGACCGATGTGCGGATCTTCGGAGCCACCGAGTTGAAGATCGAATATTTCGGCTACGTGCCCAACGCGTCCGCGGCCACAGTCTCAAATGAGCCTGGACAACGGAGTATGCCGTGACCGGGCGGAAGGACCTGCTGCTGGCCGTGTCGGGCCTCCTGCTCCTGGCCTTCGTGGTCTGGCGCATCGGTCCGGACACAGTGGTCAGGCAACTCGCCGCGGTGCGTATTGGAATTGCGATCATCGTGGCGCTCAGCCTGATTCGCCTGATGCTGCAGACCCGCTCCTGGTCGATCGCCCTCCGGCAGGACGGGATTTACACCTCCACCGGCGAACTCATGCTGGTTCGCCTGGCTTCGCAGGGCATTGGCTATCTGACCGTGTTGGGCCCGATCGCGTCTGAGCCAATGAAGATCAGCCTGTTGCGGAGACATCGCAAGTCCGCCACTGCCGCCACGCTCGTCGACACTGGTGTGTACTGGTTTGCCTCCGGACTCGTCGCCATCGCCGGCTCACTGGCGGCGTGCGTGCTGTTGGCGCACAGCGCTAAAGCGGTGGCTTCGGCAGTCATTTTGGCGTCGCTCGTCATCGCCGGCCTTTGCGCCATGGCCCGCCCGCGTCTGCTCCTGACTCCTCTCGGCGACTCTCTTGGCGCCCGTTGTCCTAAGTGGTTGCGGAAAGCCAGCCAAATCGAAGTCGCGGTGAGAAAATTCGCCCTGCAAGATCGCTCCGCCATCCGGCAGATGTTTCTGCTCGATCTGGGTTGCCAGGTGCTGGTCGCGGCGGAGGTGGCGACTGTCTTTTGGTTCTTGCGGCTGCCGTTTCATGCAGGCACGATTCTTGGGCTGGAGGCGGCCAACCGCATGGTGAAAATGGTCGCCGGATGGCTGCCGGCGCGAATCGGGGCCGACGAAAGTGGAACCGCGGGTGCTTTCCTGTCATTCGGATTGCCCGCGGCTTCCGGGCTTGCACTCGCACTGGCCCGCAGAACTCGCGATCTGCTCGCCTGCTTCATAGGGCTTACCTGGCTCGCCTGGGGGGCACGGCGCAACGACGATTCCGCGGCGGCCGAACTGGGCGCACTTACAACAGCAGGGGGAGACATCTAATGCAAGCAGTAATTGCAATTCCGGAGTTATCTGTACTGCGCAAGTACGCGGATGCCGAGGGCGTTTTGACCCGCGGCATCGCCGGGGTGCCCCTGCTGGTGCGAGTCATCGCAACTGCCAGGCGCGCCGGCGTGGATTCACTCCTGGTAATCTTGCCGCCCGGCCTGGACCGGTCGATATGGAACCGTTGCGCCGCATCCCCTCTGCTGCATGGCTTGCAGATTGCCTGCACCGTTCGACCATTCGACGCGCGGCGGCATGACAACTGGTTGGCCATAGCCGCGTCTTTGGCCGAACAATTCCTCTGGCTGCCGTGGAATTGGGTGACCCACAAACGGGCCCTTATGGAACTTGCGCCACTGGCCGTTCAGCCCGTTTCATGGGATGCTCCCGCCCTGCTGGAAAGGCGAGCGGCCATTTCCCACACACGGATCCAACTGGCCGCCGGTACGGCGGATGGATATCGGATCACACCTCTAACGGCCACCGCGGCAGCGGAGCGGTTCCTGGTGGCACGCTCCGGTAAACCGACGGATGGAATCTATTCCAAATTCAATCGCCTGCTGTGCCGGCCCGCCGTTCGTCTGCTCGCCCACACACCGGTGACGCCGAACATGGTCACAACCGGCGGTTTGATAGTCGCGATGATCGCTGCTTTCCTGTTCGCGCGCGGATTCTACGCCAGCTATGTCGCCGGCGCTCTGCTCTTCTTCCTCTCCGGCCTTTTCGACGAAGTGGACGGTATGCTCGCCCGCATCACGTTTCGGGAGTCCGTGTTTGGCACTTGGTTTGAGGGCTTGGTCGATGAGGCCACATACTTGATTGTGTTCTCGGGCATAACAGCCGGTCTCTATCGCGAGCGGGGCTCCGGCGAGCTGATCTACGGATACCTCCTGATCGCCGGGTGCGTGCTATCTGTGGCCGTGACGCGCCTGCAGCGCAAGCTGGCCACCGCACCCGATCGGCCGCACGAGTATGCGGGACGGCTGAACCATCTGATGGAGTCCGATTCCCGGAATCTCATCTCCCGTGCCGTGCGGCACATTCATATCTTCATCAAGAAGGGCGTGTCGATTCATTACATACTCATCTTTACTGTATTGGGCGGGCTGCCGCTGCTACTGCGGCTGGCCGCGTCGGGAGCCAACCTCACCTGGATGGTGTCCCTTTATTTCAACTGGAAATTCTTCCGGCGGCCGCCGGTACCCGTCGGGGAAACACGCGCCGCCATCACAGAAACACCAACCGCAGCGGAGACACTATGAAAGCCATCATTCTCGCCGCCGGCCAAGGGACACGAATCCGCTCGGCCCACGGCGCTCGCCCGAAATGCCTCATCCCGTTCGATCACACAGGGTGGACGATTCTCGATCAACAAATCGAGGCGTTGTTCCAGGCGGGCGTGCCGGACATCGGCATCGTCGTGGGTTACGAAAAGGACCAGATCATCCGTCATGTGATGAGCAACTATCGTAGATCCCGCGATCGGTTCCATTTTATCGAAAACCCGGCCTTCGCCGAGACCAACAACATCTACTCGCTATGGATGGCCCGTGCCTGGCTAAAGGGCAGTGGATTCGCGGTTCTGAATGCCGACGTCGCCTTCGATGCGCGGATCCTGCCACCGGCATTGTCGTCATCGGCGCCGATCACGATGATCGTAGATCCCGCCTGGCGCGATGAAACGATGAAGGTCGTCATTTCAGGCGATCGCATCCTTCGCATGAGCAAGCAAATCTCTCGCGATGACTTCAGCGCGACCTATATAGGCATCACCGTAGTGCGCGCCGTGGCGCACATGCGCTTGTTCAACCGGATCGAAGAGCTGATTCGTGGCGGCGACCGCCAGGTATTCTTCAATGCCGCCGTCCAGCGGCTGGCCGACGAAGGCCTTCACGTCGCCTATAGTGAAACCGGCGGGCTGCCGTGGGCGGAGATCGACGACCCTGGCGACCTTTCCTTCGCCAGGTTGAATGTGTTTCCGCAATTGGCCCGCATCCCTGCCGCTGCCTAGCATGTGATCTATGAACGACGTTCTGCTTGGAAACTACGCCCCGCGTCGATGGGACCTCTGGCCCCCGGAGGCGATGCGCATTGTGAATTGGAATATCGATCGCGGCTTACGGCTGCGCGAAGTCATCGATTTTCTAGCGTCCGAGAAAGCCGATCTCCTGATTCTTCAGGAAGTGGACCTGAATGCCCGCCGAACCCACTCTCTGAATGTCGCCGAGGAGATCGCCCAAAAGCTCCAGATGAATTATGTTTTCGGCCGTGAGTTTCAGGAATTGACTCAAGGCCGCTCAACATCGCCGGCCTGGCATGGCCAGGCGACCCTGTCGCGCTGGTGTCTGCGGAACCCTCGCGTCATCCGCTTCCGCCGGCAGTCGGATTTCTGGCGCCCTCGATGGTATCTGCCTCAAATGAGTCTGTTTCAAGAGCGGCTGGGCGGACGGATCGCGTTGGTGACAGAGGTTCAGGTGCCAGGACGGAGCCTCACGGTTTACAATCTCCACCTGGAAAGCCGCGGAGACGAAGATCTTCGGCTGGCGCAGCTTGAAGAATCCATCGAGGACGCCGCCGCGCAGGCAGGGCAATTGCCAACGCTGCTGGCCGGCGATTTGAATCTGGACGCGTCGCACGCCGCGCCGGCCGGGGCGTTGAACCATGTTGGCTTCCGCAACGCGCTCGGACTGCCCTCTCCGCACACCACCACCCCGCGCGGCCTCTTTCGCCAGCGGCGTAAGATCGACTGGGCTTACGTGTCGGGGCCGGTTGAGCCAGTCCACGGATGCGTTCATGACACGGTCGATGCTTCAGACCACTATCCGATCTCGTTCACGCTCCAGTTCCGATGACTCGGGGCGATTTTCGGTAGGCAAGGGAGGCGGGTATGGTCAGCTCGATCTCCGTACCGGAATCGGGTCTGCTCAAGACAGCCAGCTTGCCCCCTGCAAGTTTGGCGCGTTCCTGCATGCCAGGCAAACCGTGGTGTCCGGGTTGCCCGCCTTCGGCAAGGACCTTCCGATCGATGCCCTTTCCGTTGTCCAGGACCCGCAACCGAAGCTGCCGCCGTTCATACCGGACTTCCACTTCGATGCTTTCGGCCTGTGCATGTCGAAACGCATTGCGCACCGCCTCGCATGCAATCCGGTGGACTTCGTCCCGGACCAGCGGAACCAGGTCCCTGGATGCGCCTTCGACATACACACGAAACTCGGGACAGTTTTCTCCGGTGTGACCGGCGGCGAGCTCTTCTCCGAGCGTGCCGATCGCCCGCGCCAGGTCATTGGTAACCACCGTTGAGGAGCGCAACCCCTGCACCGCATCGCGCCCCTCGGTGACCGCCTGCCTGGCCTGCTCGATGACCTTCTGCAGCCTGCGCCGGGCTTCTTCCTCGCGATCGGGGAGCTGGTTCGTCACGACGGAAAACATGATCAACACCCCATGAAAACTCTGCAGCAGGGTGTCGTGCAGTTCGCGTGCGATTCGGGTACGCTCGTTGACGCGCTCTTCCAGGCGCAGGTTGAACTGCCGCGCCACCTGCCGCAGCCGCAGCTGATACATAGCTCCAAGCAATGCCAGAAAGGCTGCCGCGCAAGACACGCGAAACCACACGGTCTGGTAGTACGCCGGGTCGACGGCAAAATCCACCGCTGCGCCGGCCTCGTTCCACACACCGCTGTTGTTACAAGCGATCACGCGGAAGCGATAGCGGCGTGGGGGAAGGTCGTTAAAGAATGCCTGGCGGCGGGTGCCGGCGTCCTGCCAATCGCGATCGTGGCCTTCCAGCTTGTACCGAAAACGTACCTTTTCCGCCGCCACCAGACTCAGCGCCGTGTAGTCGATCTCCAGATCGCGAATCCGCGGGGGCAGTCGCAAGCCGCCATTCGTGCCATAGGGTTTGCGGTCGGCGGTGATCTGCTCGATATGCACCGGCGGGGCCAGGTTGTTGCCGGGAAGCTGGCGCGGGTCCACGACACTCACGCCATCGCCATGCACAAACCAGATTTTTCCACCCGACTTGGCGGCCTTTGGACTGAAGAAGCCGCCGATGGCAAGGATTCTGACTCCGTCGGCACTATCGAAAACCGTGGTCTGGATCGTTCCACCGCTCCAGTTATTTAACTCCGAACGCGCGACTCGCACCAGCCCGCAGGCCATGTTCAACCAGAGAGACTGATCGTCATCTTCCAGCACCCACTGAACCGTATCGCAAGGCAATCCGTTCTTACTCGTCAGCGTGGCGACGCGGCCGTTCTTCAACCGGCTGAGCCCGCTCTCGGTGGCAGCCCAGAGGGTGCCGTCCCGATCGAGCCAAAAGTCCTTGACAAAACCTTTGCCGAGCCCGTCGGCGGCCGAGTAGGATGCGCGGACCTCGCCGTCCTTCCAATACGCCACACCGCCCTGATAAAATCCGAGCCATAGGCCGCCTTGCGAGCGATCGGCCGCCAGGGCAACGGCAGGGCCCTGATTTCCCAGACGGGCCCAGGGGATTTGAAGGACCTCACGGCCGGGAGAAATACGAAGAAGACCGGAGTTCTGGTTGGCGATCCAGAGATTGCCGGCGATGTCTTCGGCGATGGACTGCACATTTCCGCCGGGAACGCCGCGAATGACAACGAACCGGTCATTCTCCAGATAGCCGACGCCGCCGCGCGTGGAAACCCAGATTCGCCCGCGATTATCCTGGAACAGAGACCCCAGGCCACGATCCGGCAATCCACTACCGAAGATCTCGCGCACAGGAGGTTGCTGATCCGCGGGCGGACGCGAGTGCTCGCGCCGCTCGCGGTAAGCCGTAACCTCTCCGTGGTTCCATCTCTGCAAGCCCTCGAAGGTGCCCAGCCAAACACTTCCATCCTTGGCCGCCAGAACGGACCAGATGGGGGCATTTGACAAGCCTTGGTCCCCGGAAAAAGTGGGAATGGCGAACTCGCGAAAGCGGTCGAGCCCCTTGTCGGTAGCTACCCAGACCGTGCCTTCGCGATCCTCAAAGATAGCTTGAACGTTCACCCCGGAGAGCCCGCCGGACTGTGTGAACAGATCCTCCCTCACTGGGCCTATATGCACCAGGCCTTGGGTCGCCGTTCCAATCCACAGCCCGCGGTTCCGGTCCCGAAGCAGCCTTCGAACTGTGGACTGCGGCATCGATCCCGGCAGCGGATAGGCCTCATTCTTCTCGCCGGCGAATCGTTGGATTCCGTGGCGCGTGCCGATCAAGAGCGCGCCGTCATCGGCTTCATCAAAGGCTTCGATGCCGTCCGGCACGTTTGGCATCGGATGGAATTTTGGAGGGCCGGGTTTCCATTGCCACAGCCCGTTCTCCACGCCGGCCCAGAGATTGCCCTGGCGGTCCTCATACAAGCTGGTCACTCCGAGGCCGAACCGGCCCTCCTCTCCATAGCACTGGACGGCGCCTTTCACAATCGAGCAGAGTTTTCCGGGAGGAGGAAGAGCCAACCCCCCGATCCACACCGAACCTTCGCGATCCTCGCGAAGAGCACTAATTGCCAGGCCGTCAAATTCCGGGTACCGGGTGAGTTTGCCGCCCATCCAACTGGCAAGTCCCTTGTTCGTGCCAATCCAAAGAGTCCCGTCGCGGGTGACCAGCAGGATTCGAACCCAGCTCCCGGGGAGATCCTGTCCTCGCGGCGGTTCCCACGCGATAGCGCGGACCCCATCGAAGCGAAGCAATCCGAATTCCGTACCCAGCCAAAGATAGCCGTCGGGCGTCTGTGCAATCGCCAGGATATTCCCTTTGCAAAAGCCGTCACGGACCTTCCACGACGTGTGGGCGTACTGGCTGATGTCAAGCGCCGGGTTCAGTGCCCAAAGGCGAGCGGAACCGGCCAGCAGCATGCAGACTGTTGCGACAGCGTGTCCTCGTCCGCGCGCTCCGCTCATTGACGATGAGATCATTATCTCGCAGCCGTCTGCGGCGCGAAGTTCAGCGGGTCAATAGCCTGCTAGGCCCTCTTCACGCCCAGAGACTCCAACCTGTCTCCGACGTCGGCGCAAGCCCTTTCCTCGCTGGCGCCGGCCGGCTGGTCGAGTCCACGGGAGTGCGTAATACGGATGCACAGCAAGGCTTCGGGTTCCAAATGGCTCTTCACGTTGAGAATGAGAGTCGCCTCGTCGGGGATAATCTCGATCGTGCAATATTCGGTTGCGGGCGCGACGACTTCGCGGCAAGCGGCGCAGAGTTCGTCTAATGTTGCCCTGGGCTCGCCGTTCTCGAACGAGAGCGCGGAACCATGGTCAGGACGGTTTCCGTACAGATCGACATCGAACCCGGCGTGGATTCTCCGGTGAATGGGGGGAGCGCCGAACGTTCGCACATCCAGCACAACGAAGTAAGGCGACACTTCATAGCGTGCACTGTGCCGCGTGAAAATCTGGCGAGCATCGTCGCTCGAATCCACCTGTCCGCTCGAATCCACCTGTTCCGTCTTCGTTTCCATGAAGCACACCCACGCTCCGCCAAGCTCCAAAAGGCCTCCCCGGTCAGGCAGCCCGCTCGGCGTCACGCGATGCTGCGGGCGCCATTGCCGGCACGTGCCAACCGCCCGCTGGGGCGATCGATGGAGTAGTCGGTCCCCAGGCCCCCGGTTCATACTCATAGACGGGCGTACCGGCGCGCAGCACCGGATCGACGATCCGCCATGCCTCTTCGATGTAGTCCTCCCGGGCAAACAGCGTCCGGTCTCCCGACATCGCGTCGCCCAGCACGCGTTCGTAAGCGTCCATCTCGTGGGCATCCGGGTGCTGGCTGGCTATGAGTTCCACCGGCTCGCCCGTCATTTCATCTGCCAGAGATCTGGACAACATGCCAACCGCCACCGTAACATCCGGGCTGATGCGAAACCGCAGGTAGTTCGATGTCAGCTTCGCGCCCGGAACGATCGCCGGCGGCTTCCGCAACCGGATGACCACCTCCGTGCATGTCACCGGCAGGCTCTTTCCAGCTCGGATGTAAAAGGGGACCCCTTGCCAGCGCCACGAATCGATTTGAAGTCGCAGAGCCGCGAAAGTCTCGACCTTTGAGTCCGGCGAGACACCCTTCTCGGACAGATATCCGCGGAACTGCCCGCGAACCAGATTCCTCGCTTCGATCGGTGGAATCGCTTTCAGCACCTTAACCTTTTCGTCGCGAATAGATTCGCTGTCCATCCGCACAGGCGGCTCCATCGCCAGGTTGCTCAGGACCTGGAACAGGTGATTTTGCACCACATCGCGGATCGTTCCCGTCTT
>DATMNI010000234.1:0-24546 GCA_035570275.1 Candidatus Acidiferrales bacterium
CGAAGGGATTCGGCGAAGTATTCTTGAGCCCGAAAGTCTGGCTGGCATAGTCCTGTGTGTTCGAAGTCTCCGCCGTCCGGTAGGTGACGCTCCGGTTATAACCGAACCGGAACTCGTTGATGATGGCCGGCGTGATGATGCGGTTGTAAGTCACGGTATAGAGCCGGTCCGTTTGCGGGAAAACGTCGCCGCCCAACGGCCGCAACGCCGGCCGCAACAGGGTCTCATCCGAATTGGAAAACGTGCCGTACACCACATCGCGCGACGTGAAATGGTGGTCCAGTCGGACATTGTACTGGTCCCAGTCATTGATGGTTTTTGGAAAGCCTACCGTATTGAAGGTGGGAAACCGGGCCGAATTCGGTGTGGCGGCCACGTTAGGCTTCGGCTGGTACGGCAACTGCTTTTGCACAATCGGGTCCAGCCGGTTCGATGGGATGACGTTCCCTGGGAACGGTAACCCCGAGTTCGGGTCCAGCACGTCGTGGCACTTGGCGGAACCGGGGTTGGCCTGGCAAAAGGCCGAGCTCAGCGGAAAAATCCCCGTGCCGAAACTATCATCGGCCAGGTTCCCGGCCATCTGAGCCGGCGAGGGATACAGCCCCGTGCTGGTTGACGCCTGTCGCTGGCGGAAGCCTTCGTAGTTGAAGAACCAGAACGTCTTGTCCTTGCCTTTGTAGAACGGCAGCGTCACAGGTCCGCCCACAGCCGTGCCGAAATTGTTCTGCGTGAGGGCCGGTTTTGCGCTTCCGGAGCGGTTGGCGAAGAAGTCGGTCGCGTCCATGTTGCGGTTGCGGAGAAATTCGTACATCGCCAGGTGCAGACCGTTCGTGCCAGACCGGATAGTGGTGTTGATGACCGCCGAACTGCGCCCGAACTCGGCTCCGAAAGTGCCGCGTTGCACCGAGAATTCCTCGATCGCATCGGCGGAGGGCCGTATGCCGGCGCTTCCGAAACGCGAGTTTCGCGTCTCGATGCCGTCCACCAGGAAGCTGTTGTTGGTTTCCCGGCCGCCATCAATCGACAGGGTCGAGTCACTTCGCCCTGTCCATGAGGTTGACGGCGAAGTGCCGATGCCGATGGGCGCCGCACCCGCGGAAATCTGCGCCAGTTGAATGAAATTGCGCCCGTTCAGCGGCAGGTCCACAATCGAGTGGCTGCCGATCACCTGGCCCACCGAGGCGCTTTCGGTCAGCAGGGTTTCGGCAGCCGCGGAGACACTCACCGCTTCGGTTACCGCACCAACTGTCAGTTTGCCATCCACGTGCGAACGCTGCCCGATGGCGATCACAATATCTGTAAGGTTTGCCCTCTGAAAGCCCGCCGCGCCAACCTCCAGAGTGTAGCGGCCCGGTTTCAACTGCACGAACAAGTAATTTCCAAGGCTATCGGTCACAGCCGACAGCTTTACATTAGTTTCGACCTCAACCAGGCTCAGCGTGGCGCCCGAAACGGCTCCGCCGCTCGAATCGGTGACATTGACGACCAGGTCGCCCGTAATCGATTGGGCATAAGCGCCGGCGGCCAGCGCGAATGCAGCCAGCAGGAAAATCAACGCAGACTTCCTCATGAGCACCCTCCTCTTGAAACGCTTCAAGATCGACGCGTGGGTTGAATATATATCGCCCAGAGGGGCAGCGTCAAGCAGGCAGTTACCGGGGTTAACCGGGTTACCAGGGTTACCGGTCTTGACCGCGGTACTGCGGATAGCGGCCTTGCCGGGATGGCGGGAGAATGCTCCGCCCCGCGCCCGGCGCAAAGCGTTACTGGTCTGGAGTCCTGTTCTCGTAGTCAGGACAACTATGGTCGCCCAATCCAAGGCGGCTTACCTTCCCGCCCGGCCCCTTCCGGTGCCGCCAGCGGCCGGCGCGGCGCCCAGACCGTTCTTGTAATTCGGATCCATGGCAGCCAGATCCGTTCGATAACTGACCGAATCGGCCGTTGGGAAGTTGGCCGGTACCTTCTGCGTCACCTTACCGGTGGCCGCCCATTCCGTCCCACGTTGAAAGGTCACAACGAAATCGACCGAGCTCAGCGCAGGGACATCGTGCCCCAAAGTGGTGTGAAACACCCGTCCCTTTCCGTAGCTCAGGACCATGAGCATTGGCTCGTCGTGGCCCGTACCCCGGTTGGCAGGGTCCGAGAACGCTGTCGCCAGAACCGTCATGTTCTTTCCCGGGCCGCGTAGTGTGCCGTAAAGTTCGTCGCCCTGATGCATCCAGACCTTGGGCAGGCCCTTGGTGATCGGGTGGTTGGCGTCGCGAACCGTCATGGGGAAGGGAACCCGGGCGCCGTGGGCTCCGGCGCGTCCGGGAGATTCGTCGGAAACCAGTTTTCCCTCCTTGTAATACCAGAGGGGACCCGATTTTTCGTTGCGGTCTCGCCAGCCTCCGATCCCGATCATCTCATTGAACGCCTGCCAGCCGCCGAACGCGTTATCCGCGGCATGAACGGTCACCAAGCCGCCGCCCTTTGCAATATACTGCTCGAACGAGGCCTGCAGTTGCGGAGGCCATCGGCCATCCGGAGCATCGTAGTTGAAAACTACAGCCTGGTACTTGCCGAACTCCGGCTGGAAGCTACTGAAATCGCCGTTGGCCGGAGGCGCGGTGACGACGTCCACCTGAAACAGCCCGGTTTCGTCCAACATCTTCTTGAGCACGGGCGTGATCAGTTGCCAATTGTGATATGTTCCGCCACTCTCTCCATCAAGTATCATGACGCGGGCCGGGGTTGCCGCCCGCGACACGGGGGCGAGCAGCAGCACGGCGCCGCTCAGAATTCCCAATGTTACCTTTCTCATCAATCTGCTCCTTTAGCTGTGACGGCGGCGCAACCGCTGGACGGCGCGCCCGCGGTTGCGTAGTGCTGCCTCCGAAGGGCTTGCCGCGATGCCAGTGGGGTCCAGGGCTGCCGCGTTGAGAGGCCGGCGGCCAGCGCCAACGCAGCCAGCGGGAAAATCAACCGGACTTCCTCATGAGTACTCTCCTCTTGAATCGCTTCAAGGTCGACGCGTTGGGTTGAATATATATCGCGGCGAGGTGCAGCGTCAAGCAGGCAGGGACCGCAGGCAGGGACTGGCGTGGGACCAGCAGGACCGGCCGGACCCGCTACCGCCACCGCGGTACGGGTTGGTGATACTCTGCCACGGTGGCTTGGCGCCTAAGCCTTGGCCGTGACGCCGTACATCATGGTGGGCATCGTGAGGCCGACCTGTCAGGCGATGTTTGCGGACGAACATCGCTCTGTGCGGTTAACTTAAAGCGCGGCTGGCGGCGGAAACGCACGTCGCGTTGTCACGTACGCTGTCACGGCACGATGTCAGGCACAACGTGCAGGCGGACTTGCTCCTGCCCCTTGGCGTGAACGGTGACGGCTTCGCCGCGGCGCTCGATGTCCTTCATGAAGTCGGGGTCGAACCAGATGCCGGGCTCTACGTCTTCCCAGGCGAAGAGCCGGTAGTCGGCGGGCGCGACGGTCTTGAATTGGAAGCGGCCGTACTGGTCGGTTTCGGTCTGCTGGAAGATGTCTCGCCGGAATCGCAAGCTGGCCTGTGGCATCAGGACCACCGTGGCGCCCGCGGCGAGTTTGTCGTCCTTGTCCAGAACCGTGCCCTCGATCTTGCCGCCGTCGCGCGCCAGCACGATCTCGAGCGGCATCTTGCCGGCATGCGCGACCGTGAGGCCTACCTGTAAAACATCGATGTCTTCGGAACGTATGCTCCGCACGAACAGGTCCGCTCCGGCATGGAACTGGACGTCGTAGTGTCCCTGAGACAGGCGGCAGGTAAAGACGCCGTCGCTGGCCGGAGAGGCCAGATGGCCTTCGCCCTCGGCACTCTGGAATTCCACCTTGCCACCTTTGAGGGCGGGTTGATCGTCTCCCGCGATCGTGATTCGGCCCGCGATCTCCGCTCCGGCGTTGACCACGACGCGGACTCCTTCCACATCGGCATTGGCCACCTCGACCGGGACGCTGGCGCGGTACTCGTCACTGTTGAAGATCAGTTCTTCAAAGGTGCCACGCCGATCGCGCGGCGATGCGGACGCCGATACCTCATAGGAACCCGAAGGCACTCCCGCAAACTCGCAGATGCCGTTCCGGCAGTTCGATGGCGGGTTGATGGAGAGCCCGTCGCCCAGTTCCGGCCGCCTCATGCAATCGCACCCCAAATCCGAGGCCCGCCGGCGCCTCCGCCTGCACACGCACGCGATACATACGGCTGCGGAGCAGGGTGATATCCGCTCCGGTGAAGTGGGCGCCGGCGGTGACTTCGATTCTGCGGGCGCCAGCCGTGTCGCGGGAAGCCGGGTGGAACGTGGGAACCAGTGTCTCCAGCGGCGGCGCGCCTTTTGGCGAGTGATCCACCGGCGCGTGGCTGCCCTCAAAACGATGCAACGCCGCGCGTACGTAATACCTGCCGGGTGGAAGGTCGGCGATGCGGTATTGGCCCAGATCGTCGGTCATGAGCGTTATGCCGGCTGGAACAACCTGCTGCCGGCCGCCGCGGTAGGTCATGGTCAGCAGCGCGACAGAGACGCCGGCCAAAGGCTCGCCTTCAGGGTCGCGGACCGTACCGGCGATCACCGCGAAAGGCAACAGCTTCAGTTGCAGGTCCTGCAATTCCTGGCCGGCCTCAAGCGTGAGCGTGATGCCGTTGCTCTCCGCCCGGCGCGCGCCGTAGCAGGTTTCGAGATAGCCGTTGCGCACGGCTTTGAGCCGATATTGGCCCGGCTCAAGCTGCACCAGCGTGAACTCGCCCTTGGCGCCGGTGATGGTGGATGCCGGCGCGGCCTGTGCGTTGCCGGCATTCAGGGCCAGGACCTGCACCTTGTTCAAAAGTTCTCCGGTGACCGAGTTCACAATCGTTCCCGAGATGGAACACTTTTCCGGCGGCTGGTTCTGCGGAGCGAAAAAGAAGGCCAGCAGCAGCGGTATCACAGATGTCTGCGGCCATCATAGCTCATCACCCGGCGACGGGAGCTTCGCGTTGCGGCTGTTGCCAGGTTGCGGTGAGTTCCGCGGCGTGGCCTGTGGCCGCGTGCGAGTCACCCATTGGCCAGCGTCTTCAGCCAGGCACAATCGAGAAGTTGCGAATCGGCGGTGATGAGTGTCAGGGCGAAGACGGAAGCCGTCGCAGCCAGAAAGAGATCGCCGGGATCGGCTTGCGGCAGTTGAATTCTGGAGGCCTCGGCCGCGACGGCAAAGTTGAATGGCGCCTCCTTTATGGGGACCTGCGCGAATGCCTGATCGAGCCAGTCCGGAAAGTCCCTTTTTGGCCGCAGCTTTCCGCGGCGTACCAGATGGTGAGCTTCCCAGACCGACACCGGCGATAGGTAGAGCTCGCTCTTGGGCTTTTCGATCTCACGCCGAACCTCTCGACTGAGCTTCTCCGGCTTGGTGAGGGCCCAAATCCAGATGTGCGTGTCGAGCAGGTATTTCACTTCGGCCGGCCAGTCCAGCCCTTGAAAGCCCCGATCGGCCCGACGATGTCGCCGGAAACTTCGCAGGTGTCTCGCATGCACCCAAGCCAGGAGCCTTTGGGCGAGGGCGACGCAGGAAGGATATCGGCCACCGGCTTGCCGAAACGGGTGACTCGAACCGGCGTACGGGTACGCCGGACATCCGCCAGCACCGACAGACAGGTCGCTTTAAACTTCGAGATTGCAATTTCTGTCATAATACGGTTGTACCATAGTCAACGACCATGGTACAACATCAAACTGGCCAACCCCCAGCGCACCGTTCACTCCACGGTCAACACTTGCTGCAATCGGGGCCGTCCGTACTCCGCATGGCCGGTGCGCACCTCCAGATTGTCGAGAATCCTGGCCACGCCGGGGCTGTGCGTGTGCCCGCACAGGACCGTCATCTGGCGATCGGGGTGGCTGCGCATGATGGCGGCGAGCCGGTCTCCTACCGCACGGCAGGCGAAATGGGGGAGGTAATCGTCGTCCGAGATCCGGCCTTCGTGCCAACAGGCCCCGCGGAACGGCGGCACGTGCGTGAG
Organism: Candidatus Acidiferrales bacterium; assembly: GCA_035570275.1. Lineage (GTDB taxonomy): Bacteria > Acidobacteriota > Terriglobia > Bryobacterales > Bryobacteraceae > DATMNI01. Next base: position 6,011 of record DATMNI010000234.1, read on the forward strand.
CACCACGATGTTCCGGTAGGCGGCGACGGCCTCGCGTGCCTGGCGATCGAGGAACTCGGCCGCTTCATCGCCGAGGCTGTTCAGTTTCGTGTAAAGTTCCGATTTGTCCGGGGCCGATTTGCCCGGGGCGCGCAGTTCGGCAATCAGGACATAGTCGTTCAGCAGCACATCGGAGCCGAAGAAGTCGCCCAGGCGTCCGTCGGCCCAGGAATCGTGGCCAACCAAAGCCGTGGTGGCGGTCAACGGAACCACACCGCTGGTAGGAAGCCAGTGCAGCCAACGCGAGGCGGCGGATTGGCGCGCAACGGCTTGGCGAACGGCGGCGATGGAGCCATGGTAGAAATCGTGATTGCCGAGCACAAAGTAAATGGGGATGCTCAGTGCGCCGGCCATCTCATCCAGGAACTGCGTAACCGAGCCGGCCTCGCCGATATCGCCGCCGAGCAGGAGGGCGTCGAAGTTTTCGGCCCGCAACCCGGCATACAAGTCAGCGCGCCCCTTGCGCTGAACAAAGTTTAGATGGATATCGGTCAGCCAGCCCAGCCGCACGGTAGATCACCCCGAAACCACCACAGCCAGGAATGGCCGTGTTACTTGCGCGTCAGGCCTAGCGCCCGAATCCGCTTGTGCAGGTTCGTGCGCTCCATGCCCAGGGCGCGCGCGGCGCCGGAGACGTTCCAACTGGATTCCTCCAGAGCGCGCAAAATGTGATCGCGCTCGGCCGATTCGCGGGCTTCCTGAATGGTCGATTTCGGGCCGGCTTCGCGCTGCACCCGGACCTCGACGGGAATGCCTTCGCGCGTCAACCGTTCGCCCTGCGTCAGAATCGCCATGCGCTCGATGACGTTGCGCAACTCACGGGCGTTGCCGGGCCAGTTATAGCTCTCCAGCAGCGGGAAGACAGTTTCGTCGAGCATCTTCGCCTTGAAGTTGTTGCGTCCGCAAAACTCGTCCAGAAAATATTCGGCCAGCAGGCGGATGTCGTGCGGCCGCTCGCGCAAGGCGGGAACACGAATCGGCACCACGCTCAAGCGGTAGTACAGGTCCTCGCGGAACTTTTCGGCGGCCACCATGCCGGCCAGATCGCGGTTGGTGGCGGAGATCACGCGCACGCTGACGTGGATAATCTGCTCGCCGCCCACGCGATGGAATTCGCCCTCCTGCAACACGCGCAGCAGTTTGGCTTGCGAGGCGCCGTGCAGATCGCCAACCTCATCCAGAAAGATGGTGCCTCCGTCGGCCATTTCGAACTTGCCGCGCCGCATGCCGATGGCGCCCGTGAATGAGCCTTTTTCGTGGCCGAACAGTTCCGTCTCAATCAACTCCGTCGGGATGGCCGCGCAGTTCACCTTCACGAACGGGCCCGATGAGAACGGGCTGGAGTTATGAACATGGGCCGCCAGCAACTCCTTGCCGGTGCCCGATTCGCCGATCAGCAACACCCGCGCATCCGACCGCGCGGCCATCGACGCCTGCTCCACGGCGCGCGTCCATGCCGGGCTGCCGCCGATCATCTTCGGCGCTCCGCCCACCAACTCACGCAGCCGCTCGTTTTCCTGTCGCAGGCTGCCCTGCTCCATGGCGTTCTTGATGGCCAGCAGCACGCGGTCGCGGCTCAGGGGCTTTTCCAGAAAATCGAAGGCGCCGGCGCGCGTGGCTTCCACCGCGTCGGCAATGGTGCCGTGACCGGAGATCATGATCGCCGGCGACGGCGTCCCGTTTTGCCGTACTGCCTTTAATAAGTCGATGCCGTTGCCGTCCGGCAGTTTCATGTCGAGCAGGTAGGCATCGGCGCGGTGAGCGTCCGGGTGTTTCTTGAACTCCGCCACGGTACGGCAGACATTCACGGCGTAGCCTTCGCGCTCCAGAATCATGCGCAGCGAGCGGCCGATGTTCTCTTCATCATCCACGATCAGTACGCGCTTGGAAGCCATTTGCCGACCCGGGCAGCAGCACGCGGAAGCCCGCGCCGCCCAGTTCTCCTTTCACCACTACGATGTCCCCGCCCGATAACAGCGCACTCTTCCGTGCGATGGAAAGCCCCAGGCCCATACCCCTCTTCTTGAACGAGATGGTGGGTTGAAACAACGAGGCGCGCGCCTGCTCGCTCAGCCCCGGACCCGAATCGTGCACTTCGATCGCGATACGGCCGTTGTCCGCCGAAGTCACGCCCAGTATCTTGCCGCCCTCGCCCGCCGCCTCCGCCGCGTTTTCCAAAAGGTTGGTGAGGATGCCCTTGATCAGGTCCTGATCCGCCACCACTTTGGGCGTCTCGCCGGCCAGGCGGCAATCGTACGCCACTTCCGGGTGCGCGGTCTTGAGGAATGCAATGCGCTCCTGCAACAGCGAGTTGACATCCACCGGCCCCGGCCGGACGGGCGGCTCGGCGGCGAACTGCGAGAAGGCGCGGATGCGCCGCTCCAGGGTTTCGATTTCGTCCACCACAATCTGCGTGGCCTGCTCCATAAAGCCGCGGTCCGCCTCGCCGTACCGGGCTTCATCGTAACGAACCAGCATCTCCTCCACGGTGAGCCGGATGGGCGTGAGCGAATTCTTCACCTCGTGCGCCATCTTGCGCGCCAGCGTCTGCCAACTGGCGAGCTGCCGCAGATAGACCAGGCGCTCCGTGCTTTCCTGGAGCTTATCCGCCATGTGGTTGAAGGCCTGGATGGCGCGGCCGATTTCGTCGTCGCGCTGCTCCTTCACGCGCGCATTCAAATCGCCCGCCGCCAATTCGCTGAGGCCGGCGGTCAACTGGTGGATAGGACGGCTCACGCGGTGCGCCAGGTAGACCAGCAGTCCCATTGAGATCACCCATACCGAAGCCGCCAGCAAAACGTACGCCAGCTTCAACCCGCGGCCTAAATCGCGATTCTTACCGGTTTCCACAATATCGCGCGCATCGCGAATCTCTTGGGTGAGTTGATCCATGGCTACACCCAGGTTCTGCGAATACGCCCAGACTTCACCGCCGTGTCTCACCAGGTAATCCAGCCGGTCTTTTTCACGCCCGGCCAGCACGAACTTGTCGGCCTCATCGCCCGCGGCAAACGTCTGCACTGCCTCGGGCCATTCAGGTTGATCACCGGCTTGGCCGCGATCCGCGGGAGTGTATTTCCGGGGCGCCACCCGCCCGGCCACGGCGTCCTGTTTGAGGCGGTCGCAGGCCCGCAGGTAGAACTCCTTACCAATCTTCTGCAGCGACTTCGAGATGGTATCCAATTCGCCGGTGGACGAAAACTCGACGCTTTGTTCCAGCAGCGAGGTGGTGATCCACACGGTGGCCGCCAGCGGGGCCAGCGTGGCTGCCAAAAATATCAGAATCAGTCTGTTGCGTAGCCGATTCACCCGTTGCGCCCGCGGCCAGCCATGCGCGGCAGGTCGGACAATCGCAGGCGCCTCTCCAGGGGCTCCCATCGCGGCTCACCGGCCTTGGGCCTCTGGCTGAAAAACTCCACGATCCTGCGGAAACTTACCACCGGCTGCTCCGTCAAGTTGGCCAGTTCCTTCTGATCCGCGGTCCGCAACTCAAACCGCAGCCAGTAATAAGCATTCGGTTCGAGCCCGACCGTGCTCACCGCCAGGCTGTCCAGGCACCAGACCTCCGCCGCAGCCGCCGTCAAGCCTTCCACCGATCGTGACGGAACTGCCTGCGTGCCTAGCTGGGTGACGAAGAACTTCTCCTCCCATAGCGCGAAGCTCACCACAAACCGGCCCTGCCCCCGCTTGATCGGCGTCACATGATCGTCACCGAAGAGCGTTACCTGGGCCACGTAGGCCACCGGAGCTCCATCTTTCAGGCGTTCCAGCGGCTTGCCAATCAGGAAGTGCAACGTGGGCGCCGAGAGATGAAGATTGTCGCCATCATATTTGACTTCAAGGGGTTCCGCCGCCCGCACGGAGAACAAAGGAGTAGCCAGGCCAGCCAGAAGCCAGCTCCTGCGGCTAATCCTGTTGCCCCGTGAGGGTTGCTCCATTAATGAATCATGCCCATTGTCAATAAATCATGCACATTGTCAATAAATCATGCCCATCATCAAGATCGGTTCCACGTGCCCCGCCCGAATGGGAAACGCGATCGCCAGCGAAAAGATCGATTCCTTGATTCCCACTCCCACCGAATGCTTCTGGGAGACGGGCTGACCGCTGTCCCAAATCGCGCCGGTATCGTAAAACGCCTGAAAAGGCCCGTAACGATACTCGACGCTATTGTGGACCAACCGGTTTCCTCCCATCGGGTCCAGGTCGTATTTGTTCCATCCGCGCAGGTAATAACTGTTTCCGGCCACGAAGCGGTCAAACAGAGGAGCCCGTCCGCTGATGACACCGCCCGACACATCGTCCAGGAACTGGTGTTTGCCGTGAGTCAACCGGTAGTGTAAACCCCAGAAATGGGAAACGTAAACGAAATCGCTGCCGAACATCCGGGTAGCCGCGCGCAATGTGTACCCGGCATCGATGTCCTGTTGGGAGTCCGCCTGGTCCATCCCCGCCTGGTCCAGCCTTCGATGATACCGCAGTGTCGTCACCAATGCATTGGCCGCATCGTTGTGGGCAGCCGGGTACTGGTTTTCCAGCCGCTCAAAGCTGGCTCCGACCTCTAAGGTCAAGGGCTTGGCCAAGGTAATGGTTGCGGTCGGCTGGAAATTCTGCCGCGACCGGTAAGCGTCGGAGGTCAGCCCCGGATGGGCTTCAATGGCATCCAGGGTATTGCGGTTCCACAGTTCGTGGTAGCTCTCAAATTGGAATTTCAAGTTCACCCGGTCGGTGCCCAGAGACTTGGTTTCATAGCGCGCGGAAATACCTGCGTTGCGCTCCATCAGCGAATCGCCGTCGCTTGCCAGGCCGAAAAGCAGGCTGTTCTGGTGGATCGTGAAGCCCACCGCACCGGCGCCGCTCCATCCCTCTTTGGAACTGTAGAGGAACTTGGTGACCGTTGCGTCCATGTTGCCCCGCGAGGGTCTGACCTCAAATTCCACGCGCACGTGCTGCGGTGTGTCGCTGCGCAGCAAATGATGGCTGACCTCGCGGGCGGAGAATTCCTTTTTGAGCCTGGCGGCCAGATCGTCCAGCACACCCGTATTCAGCTTCAGGCCAATCAACGCGGCCAGTTCCCGGCGCAACCCGGCGCTGATCTTGTCGCTTTGATCGGTCAGGTCGGTTCTCCAACCCTTGCCGGCCACAATCACCGTATCTACGGTGTAGCGCTTGTTCACATTGAGGTCGGAATCCTGCGTTCCGCCGAAGAGCGATCCGGCGAAAAGCATGCCGCCCGAAATCAGGCAGGCGAGCCAGGCGTATTTCATGACGCTCTCGAAGGCACGCTGCTGACCAATTCCAAACTGTTGGAGGGAAACGGGATGCCGATAGTCACGTTGTGCCCTGTGTTCACAGGTGTGTATGGGACACGGGTGTGTATTTGGACAGTGTGGCTTAGGCGGCTGAAACGGAAAGGCGGGGGAATCCGCGCTGCCCGGGCAGGCGAGGTCTCGCTTACAGGACCTTCGCCAGCTCGGTTGCAAACGCACTGCGGGGAGACTGCTCACGGCTCCGGCCACCACGCTTCCTGCGGTCGGGGCGTTGTTCGGTTCGGATTGCATTGGGCGCTGCCGGTGGCACTGCGGATTGTTGCGGTGAACGCGGCGCATCCTTGCCCTTGGGCGGCTGGGCCGGGTTGGCGCGCAACAGGCGGTCTTCGAGAGGGGCACGGTCAAACCGGCGGATGATGGACTGCATCTCGTCGGACGTGGGCGCTTCAACAAAAGCGAACCCCTTCGATTCTTGCGTTTCGTGGTTTCGGATCACCTTTACTGCATCGGCCACGAGATCTTCAGCGGCCAGCCATTGTTTAATGTCATCGGCGGTGACCCAGACGGGGAGGTTGCCAAGAAATACGGTAAAGCTCATTCAGTTGGTTATTTTACTCCGTTGGTTGGATTTGGGGCACTTCATTTGTGAGACTTCGATGGGGGAGGATTCGAATCTGCCTTCTAGATAGTACCAAGCGCCCGAGCGGATTGCAAACGGTTGATTCGACATTTTTTGGGAGTTCGAAGCGATCGGGCGCCTGCGGCTGGAATTCCTGTAGCAGCACCGCACCGTGGAGCCCGCAAACGGCCAGCGGGAAGCTGAAACGTACTGGAACGGTAGTAAGATGAAGCCACGCCCGAAAGCGCGCCGGCCAGGCGAGGAAGCCTATCCACCTTTATGAGAATCGTCAGCGTCCGCTCGTACCTGCTGTCGTACCCATTTCCAGAGCCGATCCGGCTGCCCTTTTACGGCGGGGAGCGCACCATCGTGAAGCGCGATGCCATGCTGATCCGCGTGGAAGCCGATAACGGACTGGTGGGACACGCGCCGGGGCCGGGGAGCCAGCAGGCGCAGCGGGCCATTCAACAGACGGTGGCGCCTTTTCTGGAAGGGCGGTCGCTGGCCGACCCCGATGCGCTGCGCGTGCTGTTCATTGACGGCCCCGGTGCCAGTCTCGACCTGGCGAAAATTTATGGCGCGGTGGAAATCGCTCTATACGATCTCACCGGCAAGGCGCTCGGCGTGCCGGTTTCCGAATTGCTCGGCGGGCGCGTTCGCGACAATATCAGGCTCTACGGCAGCGCCGGAATGTACATGCCGCCCGAGGCCTACGCCGCCGAGGCAGCGGCCATCGCGGAACTGGGGTTCCGCGCCTACAAGATGCGGCCCGCGCACGGCCCGGAACAGGATCTGGAAACTGTCCGGCTGATGCGCCAGACCGTGGGCCCGGATTTCGACCTGATGGTGGACGCCCACACCTGGTGGCGTATGGGCGACCGCAGCTATAACCTCGATACCACGGAGCAACTGGCTGGCGAGATGGCCGGTTACCGCATTGCGTGGCTGGAAGAACCGCTGCCGCCCGACGACCATGAGGGCTATCTCAGGCTCAAGGAGAAGGACCTGGTGCCGCTGGCCGCGGGCGAGCACGAACCCGATGAAGCGCGCTATTTGGATCTCATCCTGTCGCACGCCGTGGACTACGTGCAGATGGACATTTGTTGCCAGGGCGGTTATTCGCTGGGCCGGCGCATCTTCGTCGAAATCGCCCGCCAGGGTTTGTGTTTCGCCTTCCACAGTTGGGGCACCGCGCTCGAAGTAGTCGCGGCCGCGCAGCTTGGTATCTGCTGGCCGCCGACGGTGGTGGAGTGGCTGGAGTATCCCTGCTATGCAAGCCTCGGCCGCACCGGCATGTACCCCTTCCCGCTGGCCTCGGAGATCCTCAAGGATCCCCTGGAACTGGATCACGGCGACCTGATCGTTCCCAGAGCGCCCGGGCTCGGGGTGGCGGTGGACGAATCGGTAGTGGAGCGCTACCCTTGGATTCCCGGCCCCTGGTCGTACTTCCGCACCGATTCCCCGGCCGAAACCCGCGCGGTGATGAGCGATCACAGCGTCAAGTGGGAAGCTTAAAGACGGTGGCCAGTGGCCAGTGGCCGGTGGCCGGTGAAAAGGCCGGGGCCACCGCCCGGCATCCCGGCTACTGCCCCCCGTCTTAACCGGCCACTGGCCACTGGCCACCGTTTCCCTGCCCCTCGTCTTAACCGGCCACCGGCCACTGTCAACCGGCCACCGGCCACCGGCCACTGTTTCCTGGCTTACAATGAATTCATGTCCGATACCTCAACCATCGCGGGCCGCGTATTCGGTTCCCGTCTCATCGTAGGAACCGGGAAGTATCGCAGCTTCGCGGAGATGAAGCGATGTCACGAAGCCTCGGGCGCCGATATGGTCACGGTGGCGGTGCGGCGCGTCAACCTGACGGACCGGTCGAAGGAATCGCTGCTCGATTATATCGATCGTTCCAAGATCTTCATCCTGCCCAACACGGCTGCCTGTTACACCGCCGATGACGCTGTGCGGACGGCCATGCTGGCCCGGGAAGTGGGCCTTTCCAACTGGATCAAGCTCGAAGTGATCGGCGACGAGAAGACGCTTTTCCCGGATAACGCCGGTCTGCTGGAAGCTACGCGCACACTGGTCAAGGAGGGTTTCGTCGTCCTCCCTTATACCAATGACGACGTGGTAAACGCGCGCAAGCTCATCGACGCCGGCGCCGCCGCGGTAATGCCGCTGGCGGCGCCCATCGGTTCCGGCCTGGGGATACAGAACCCGGTCAACCTGCGAATTTTCCGCGAGATGATCACGGCCGTGCCGGTGATCGTGGATGCCGGTGTGGGCACCGCATCCGACGCCGCCATCGCCATGGAACTGGGCGCCGATGGAGTGCTGATGAACACGGCGATCGCCGCCGCGGACGACTCGGTGAAGATGGCGCGGGCGATGAAGCTGGCGGTGGAGTGCGGCCGCCTGGCTTACGAAGCGGGCCGCATGCCCAGGAAACTCTATGCCACGGCCAGCAGCCCGTTGGCGGGAGTGGTGGGCAGCTGAAGAACGCTGAGGAACGGATGCCGGATGCTCGCTGCGCTCGGATGCCGGTAGCCGGTGAAAGACGCGGGACCGGCTGCTTTTAAACCGGCCACCGGCATCTGGCATCCGGCATCCGCTTCTTGCTATTTCCTCCGCGCCCCCGTAGGCAGAACGGCGATCACTTTTCCGAGGAACAAGTCCTCCGATATCGGACCAAACTCCCGCGAATCGTAACTGTCGTCGCGATTGTCGCCGAGCAGGAAGTACTGGCCGGCCGGTAACCGGACCGGTGGATGATCTCGATAGCTGCCCTTCTCCGGAGCGAACATAATCCAATGGCCGTCTTCCGACTCGAAAACCCGCTCTGCCGGGCCCGGGTCCGGGAGCCATGAGAACTTGGCCTTGGGCAGGGTCTCCACCGGAAGCGCCTGGCCATTGACGATGACGCGGTTGTCCCGCATTTCGATGGTTTCTCCCGGGAGCCCGAGTATGCGCTTGAAGAACCCGAGCCTCAGGCGGGGATTGTTGGGGAGACGCAAGTAAACAAAGTCTCCGCGTTTGGGCCGGGCGGTGCCGAAAAGCGTCACGTTGGAGTATGGCAGTTTCAGCTGGTAGGCGCCGCTGTTGACGACGATCTTATCGCCCAGAAGCACGTTCGGTATCTCCGAGCTGCCGGCGATGGTGTAGGCATGCAGGTAGGCTGGCACCAGGCCGAGTCCGGCCGCGATCAGCAGCAGCGTGAGGGGCGCCGGCATTCTTGCGGGAGTGGTTTTCACTTTCCTGGAAGGCATTCTACGCCACCCCGGCCTTGCGCATCACTGCCAGGGTCCGGCCATGCCGGCTTCCCGCCGGTGAGCGACCCGTTCATCGAAATGTACATGCCCACGGCCGCGCCCGGAACCGGCACCGCGCGTCCCAGGGCGCAACCCAGCGCCGCCGCGGTTCTTGCGAAATCTCTGCGATTCATCATGGCTACTCCCGTGTTCGGGAAGGAAGCTGGATTATACTGCCGGAGCCACGGGGGGAAAAAGGGGCGGCATTCGGGGCATTCGGGGCAGCATTCGAGTTACCCGGGAGAAACCGAATGACTCCGGTTTGCGTCTGCCACACATTATGATACGTCAGGCGTTCATTTGTCAGGCGTTCCGTGCCTGGGCTCTCCTCCTGACTCTGGCGGTGCTGGTTCGGGCACAGGGCGATGCTGCCGCAAAGATAACTCAGGTCAACCGGATCGTAGAGTCTGCCTTCAAGGCCACCGGTTGCCCAGGGCTGTCGGTGGCGGTCTCGGCACGCAACAGGATTATCTATTCCAAGGCGATGGGCTTCTCCGACATCGAGCAGAACGTGCCCCTCCGGACGGATAGCGCGCACCGTCTGGCTTCTCTTTCGAAACCGGTAACCGGAACCATCGTCATGGACCTTGTCCAGTCAGGCCGATTGCAGCTTGACACTCCCGTGAAGACTTATCTGGCGGATTTGCCCACGGCCTACGACAGGGTAACCGTTCGACACCTGCTCAGTCATCAAGCGGGGGTGCGAGGCTACCGTGACACGGAAGAAGTTTTCAGCTCGGTCCATTACGCGACATCGCGAGACGCACTCCGGGCTTTCGTGAATGACCCGCTTCTGTTCGAGCCGGGAACGAACACGGAATACTCCACCTTTGGCTTCACGATGGCCGGGGCTGTCGCCGAAGGGGCGACACGAGAGACATTCCAGGATCTATCGAAGGACTTTTTTCGCCGGTACGGCATAACAGGTTTCGATCTCGACGACCCCCGGGCCATCGTCGCCAAACGAGTCCGGGGGTACTTAGTGGACACTCACGGCAAGATCGCCAATACACGTGCCTATGATGCGAGCAATAAGTACCCAGGGGGCGGCTTCACGGCATCCGCGGAAGACTATCTTCGCTTTGCCATTGCAGTTGGTTCCGGCCACGTCTTGAAGCCGGAAACGCTGCGGCAGATCTGGACTCCTCAACAGACCTCCGATGGAACCAACAGCCCATTCGGTCTGGGTTGGGGTATTTCGCAACTGGAAGGGCGAAGAATGGTGGGATTCAACGGCTTGCAGCCGTCGGCGACGGCTTCCACTCACTACTTTCCCCAGGAGGGTGTTGGAATCGTGCTGCTGTGTAATGCCGAGGTTACCGATGCCGAAGATGACCGGGATCTTTCTAAGTTGATGGCGGATCTGCAAAAGGAGCTCTTGTCCGAGCCGCGTTAGTCGCGCCATCTTCAGAGCCGCGCCATCTTCAGAGCCGCGACCGTAAGGGAGCGGTAGTCGCAGCATGCATGATCGAGTTTATGAAACGGCGCACTTAGGGAAAGTTAAATGATAAGCTGGACACTTGAGCCAGGCGCGCAAGAAAGGCAGGCTCTCACGGTAGCGGCGATCTGGGACAATTTGTCCCGGAATAATTCTCAAACAAAGGACTTAGAGCCGACTTCAAGGACAATTTGTCCCGTTTAGGTATGCGAGCCTAATCCGGCGCCGGGCGTCTTCATCACCGGATCGAACCCCGGCACTTCGCGACGTTCAACCAGCGACCCTTGTACCCCACCGGCTTGGTGTTCCCGCGAGATCGCACGCAGCCGCGTCCACGCTCCCTCCCTCACCCCGGTTCTCCGTCCGCCACTTCGCGCACTTTTCCGGGCAGCGCATCGGGCGTGCAGGGCATCGACGGCGTGTCCCGGGTACCGCGACAGATTTGTGGGAAGGATTCCTTGCGTCCGTCGTCCAAAACGAGAGATCGGAATTCTGGGCTGACACTTATGATGAGGATCAAACCAGAGAAACCGGTTTTGGCCGTTGCCAGTCAGGAGACCTCGAATGCCATCCTTACCCAAACTCATTTTGTCGGCGTGCCTCTACGCGGCGGCTCAGGAGCAGCCGAAGACGTCTGATCCCCATGAGCAGGAGCGGAAGGCCTATGACGAAATCAAATCTATTCCTCAAAAGGTGAGGTATTCAGCACCGGGCCCAATGCCTTTATGGTACGGACGATCACTGGCCGACAGCCTGGGCGCGCTCTGGACGTAGCCATGGGACAAGGCCGGAATGCGCTGTGGCTGGCCTCGCAAGGATGGGCTGTTACTGGCTTCGACATCTCCCCTGTGGCGATCGATCAGGTGCGGAAGGAGTCTCGAAAGCGTGGTCTGCAGATCGAAACATTTGTGATCCCGTACGAACAGTTTGACTGGGGAAAGGAGAAATGGGATCTGATCGTGTTCTCATACTTCTTCCCGCAGGCCGCCTTGCCAATGGTCCGGGATTCATTGAAACCCGGAGGCCTGATCCTGGTCGAGGGATTTCACATAGACACCGCCAGGGTCCGGCCGTTGGGGGGCGGATATCACAATAACGAACTGTTTCAGGTGCTGCAAGATTATCGAATGCTGGTGTACGAGGATGTCCAGGATCGGCAGGAGTGGGGGCTGCCTTACGGAGCCACCAATCGTCTGGTGCGCGCGCTGGCGCAGAAGAGCGTACCGTGGCCTCCTGGTTGTTCGTGGGAGGGTACGCACTACAAAGGCGGCGAATCCATGTGTTGGGGTGTGGCTCGGTGGGCGTGCGGCGCGGAAGGATGGGAACACGCGGGACGGTGTACGCCAAGGCAACCAAAGCCCGACCTATTCTAAGTCTATGGTAAGGCGCAGTCACAATAGTAAGCTGGACAATTTGAGTCAAGCGTAAGGTGGATGATCGGCTTGGAGTGTGGGATTTAAGAAAGGCAAGATTTCACGCAAAGCCGCCAAGGCGCAGGGCAAGGGCGGACTGTCCCGTAGTAGCGAGGAAGCGGGTAAGGTGAAATTCCCCGGGCCGCCTCGGCGGTGCCGGGCAGACCGGCATCCCTACCGCGACCCCCACAACAAGAGTAAACTGATCGCTTCTCCCTATGCAGCTTCACACCATCGATTGGATCATCGCCTTCTTTGCAATCGCCATCTGTTTTGTTCCCGCGCTGTTCTTTGGCAAGCGCTCGGGCAAGAACACCGCTGAATTCTTCGCGTCGGGCCGTTCGGTCCCGTGGTGGCTGGCGGGCATCTCCATGGTGGCCACCACCTTTTCCAGCGACACTCCCAACCTGGTCGCCAACTTCGTCCGCACGCAAGGCGTCGCCGGCAATTGGCAATGGTGGGCCTTCACCCTCACCGGCGTGGCCACGGTATTCTTCTACGCCCGGCTATGGCGCCGCTCCGGCGTTCTCACCGACCTGGAATTCTACGAACTGCGCTACTCCGGCGCCGCCGCCAGCGCCGTCCGCGGCTTCCGCGCCGTCTACCTGGGCCTCTTCTTCAACTGCATCATCATGGCCACCGTGAACCTGGCGGCCTGCAAGATCGCCGCTATCCTGTTCGGGCTTCCGCGATGGCAAACGCTGCTCGCGGTCGGCCTGCTCAACGTCATCTTTGCTACCCATTCCGGCCTCTGGGGCGTGCTGGTCATCGACATGTTCCAGTTCTTTATTAAAATGACGGCGGTGATCGGCGCCGCCTACTTTGCCGTCACGCTGCCGCAGGTGGGCGGGCTCAGCGGCCTGGTGGACAAGCTCTCCAACCTGAAAGGCCCGCACGGTCTGAACTACCTCAGCCTGCTACCCGATTTCTCGAACAACTGGGACCTCGCCCTCGCAGTCTTCATCATGCCCATCGCCGTGCAGTGGTGGGCCGTCTGGTACCCCGGCGCCGAACCGGGCGGTGGCAGCTATATCGCGCAGCGCATGCTGGCTTCGAAATCCGAGAAGGACGCGCTCGGCGGCACCTTGTTCTTCAACGTCGCCCATTATGTCCTGCGCCCGTGGCCATGGATTCTGGTGGGGCTGGCCTCGCTGATCGTCTACCCGGAACTGAGCGACATTCAAAAAGCCTTCCCGAATCTCGACCCCAGCCTCCTGGGGCACGACATCGCCTACCCGGCCATGCTGCGGTTCCTCCCCGCCGGCTGGGTCGGGCTGATGCTGGGAGGCCTGGTGGCAGCCAATTCCTCCACCATCCTGACCCACTTGAACTGGGGCGCGTCATACCTGGTTCACGATTTCTACCGCCGATTCCTAAACCGTAGCGGCACCGAAAAACACTACGTGCTGGCCGGCCGCATCGCCACCATCGGGCTCTTTCTCGGATCTTCCGCCATGGTCTTCGCGCTCGACACTGCCAAGGACAGCTTCGACCTCCTCTTGCAAGTGGGCGCCGGCACCGGATTGCTCTACCTGGTGCGCTGGTTCTGGTGGCGCGTCACGGCATGGTGCGAGATCGTGGCCATGATCAGTTCGTTTGGCGTTTCCATCGTCTTCCTGATTCTGAAGAAGAACGGCATGGTCATCGACACCTCCAAGCAGCTCATGCTGACCATCGCCTGCACAACCGTCGGCTGGCTGATCACCGCGTATCTGGGTCCAGCCAACGACCCCGCGGTCCTGACGGAATTCTACAAGAAGGTGCGCCCCTTCGGCCCGGGCTGGCGTCACGTCCGGCTGCAGTTGGGCATTTCCGATGCCGAAGCCAAGGCCGACATCCGCGTGCAGAACATCCCGCAGGCGTTGGTCGGCTGGATCATGGGCTGCATTATGATCTGGTCGGCTCTCTTCACGGTTGGCAATTATCTGTACGGGCGCACCGGCTACGCTCTGGCGCTGTTTGCGGCCTTCCTGGTTAGCGGCGGGATCGTGGTGCGGATCGTGAAGCGAATCTGGGATTAGCAGCACGGGCATCCGCCAGTAGCTCGGGTTTCCCCTAGTAGCTCAGGCCTCCTGGCCCGTGCGGGTTTCTGTTAAAGTCATAAGGAACCCTCATTATCCGGAAACTCCCGTGACGTGGTCCGCGTCGCCATCAGGATGGAACAGACAGTGACATTGCCGGCCGCGGGCCCTCAGCCCCTCTTGGCTGTGGGCGACCATCGGCGGTCCAGCACCAGGCCGGAGTTGCTTCTGCTTTTGGCATTGACCGCCGGAGCCGTGCTGATTCACGGATATCACGGCGGCGTTGAAGATGCCGAGATCTATCTGCCCGGCGTCTTAAAGCGCCTGAATCCCGCGCTGTTTCCGGCCAACGCCCAGTTCTTCAACTCCCACGCCGGCATGACGCTGTTTCCTACGTTGGTTTCGGGGTCAATCCGGCTATTGCATCTGCCGGTCGGAACGGTTCTGTTGTTGTGGTATGTGGCGACTATTTTCGCCCTATTGCTGGCCTGCTTCCGTGTTGCGCGCCTTTGTTTTCGCGAAAAGCACGTGGCGTGGTGTGGGGTCGCGGTGGTGGCATCGCTGCTCACGCTGCCGGTCGCCGGCACGGCGCTCTACATCATGGACCAGTACGTGACGTCGCGCTCGTTTTCCACCGCGGCATCCATGCTGGCGCTGGCCGGCGTTCTGGAAAGGCGGTACCTGGCGGCCGGCATGTGGGTCGCCTTCACCGCTGCTATCCATCCGCTGATGGCGCTTTTCGTGGCTGTGCTCGTGGCGTTGCTCCTTGTGCTCGATTGGGCGGAGCACCTGAAGCCCCGGCAATCGGCAACGCTGTTGGCGTTTCTGCCGCTGAGCCTGTTTCCGCCCGTCTCCCAGATCTACCGGCAGGTTATCCAAGCCCATCCGTATTTCCTGATCACCAATTGGGCCTGGTATGAGTGGCTGGGCATGCTGGCGCCAATCGCCATCCTGGCGGCGATTGCGGTTATGTTGCGGCGGGGGCGCCACGGACCCATGGTGCGGCTGCTGAAAGCCCTGGTCGCATTCGAGGTGTTCTGGGTTGGGTGGGCGCTCGTGATCAGCGTTCCCGGTCCGATGGAACGCTGGGCCGAGATTCAGCCGATGCGCTGCCTGCTGCTGGTCTACATTCTGCTGTTCCTGCTGGGCGGCTGCCTGCTGGGAGAGTGGGTCTTGCGGCGGCGGGCCTGGCGGTGGGCAGTTTTGTTCGTGCCGCTCTGTGCCGGCATGGCGTTCGCGCAGGTGCAACTTTTTCCCGATTCGCGCCATCTGGAGTGGCCGTGGGGGTCCCCGGGGAACTTGTGGGTTGCGGGATTCGACTGGATCCGCACACACACGCCTCAGAATGCTTACTTTGCCCTGGATCCCGATTACGAGCGCTTGCCCGGCGAAGATGTGCACGGTTTCCGCGCCATCGCGCAACGCAGCATGTTGGCCGACAACGGCAAGGACTCGGGCGCCGTCAGCATGTTTCCGGGGCTGGCCGGCGAATGGAGCGAACAGGTGGAGGCCAGGCGTGGCTGGAAGCAATTTCAGCGCGCGGATTTTGCGAGGCTAAGGGCCCGTTACCGCGTGGACTGGGTGGTGCTGCAGCAGCCTGGAACACGCGGCCTGAGCTGTCCTTATCAGAACGATCGCATTCTGGTATGCCGCGTCGACTAACCCGCCCGGATGGCCATTTGCAATTTGCTGCCGCTCTTTTCGCGCGGCCGGTTACACCTTCTCGACGATCGGAAGCAGCGCTTTGATGGATGTTTCGGTGGAGAACATCTTGCCCTTCGGGTCGCGCCAGTGGGTCTCTAGCGAAAACGTCCCCTGGTAGCCGTCTTTCAGCAACGCGCGGATGTGGCCGAGGTTATCGAACTCGCCCGCGCCCACGGCGGTCCAGACCACCTTGCCGTCCTGATGCTTGAAATCGCGCACGTGGACGTGGAAGATGCGGGCCGGGTCGAGTTTCCGGTAGCCATCGGGAAAAGACTGCTCGCCGGACTCGGCGGCGTTGTTGGGGTCCCAGGTCATGCCGACGTTGTCCTCTTTCACGTGTTTTAGCAATTCTCCGGCCTGGGCGCCGCTCCAGACGTAGCCGCCGCCGATGTTTTCAATGGCCAGGCGGAAGCCCTTGGCGCGGCGGGCGGCCTCGCGGGTCAGTTCATAAATGCGGGCATAGCTTTTGTCGGAGGGCGTCTCGCCGCGGCTAAATTGCCGAAGTGCCAGGTGATGCTGTCGAGAGTAAGGCTTATGTCCAGCCAGTGTCGCTGCCATCGCTCTGAGCCCCGGAGGAAGCCGAGCGATGTTTGCTGCGAAACTGTCTTCTTGGGAGTAGGGATCTCCCGCAGCACGGGCGGTCAAGAGTTCCTCAAGCTCCGTCTTGAGACCGGCGTCATCCTTCTCCAACGCTGACCATTGTCGAGGGTTGGACGTGTCGTCCACAGACCGAGTATAACCGAACATAAATGACCTGCTCCGCTGGTGCAGCTAAGGGACCAACCCTACGTATGCGATGTGAGGCGATCGCTGCTGTGGTGGGTTGGCTCCAAAATGGCGTTGTCCGGATAGGCGCTGCTACTTCGGCTCAACCCGCCCAAGGGCTTCATCGGTTGCCAAGTCCAACTCTTCCATCTCACTGTCGTCGAGATCCCGAATCTTGGTTTGCAGCGCAAATTTGGGAATCGCGCGCATCTGGAATGCGAGAGCAACGGAGTCCTCGGGTGGCCCACCGGCCGACGAGGAGCTAATCAATGCGGTTCCGGCCAGGTTCGCCCGGTCAAGGTTCGTGGTGAGCGGGACTACGAGAACCGATTGGAACGCCCGCGTTAACGTATCACTCTGCCAAATCACGACCGGCCTACGACCGGTCTGCTCCCTTGGTCGATACGCTCCGAGGTCTGCCCACCAGACCTCCCCTCACTTCAAGTGCGCTCCGTTGCGTCGAGTTCGCCGGCCCACTCAGTAAGTCCCTGCTCCGCAAGAGCAAGGTCTTCCGCATTCGCTGCCTTCACTAACCTCGCCAAATCCCAGCGGCTAGGATCCGGGCGTCGCACCACGATCAAGCTCACCTGCTCACCCGGACGAAGGCTCAACCTCTGCGCGGGACGGAGCACACCATCCTCGTATTGGGCTTCGACGACCCTCACGACCTTGATCTTACCATGCGGTGGTGAGAAATGACCGCCGTGTAGTGTCAGTCGCGGCGCCGGATGCGACGCTAGGCATCCGGGCAATGCCTTCGGATGCGGGAATTTCGAGCTTCAACCAAACTGCGCACCCACCGTGGACCCTCGTGGCGATTGTCAATGCACCCTATTGGCAAACAAAGAGTTGCCCTGAGCGGTCCGCGTTTCAGGCCGCAAAGTTCAAAACGTATCCAGACTGGGGGAGCCATTTATTTTAGAGCTAACCCAATTACCGACGCGCCTGCCTTGCTCCGATCGCCTCGGCGATGATTGCCGTCACCAGACTGTTGATGCTGACGCCCTCGTGTTCGGCTTGTTTCGTTAGCTTCGAGTAGAGGGTTCTGGGCAGGCGCTGCCGCCATTGAGCCGCCTCGATGCTGGGCTTTGGTACCTTGCGGCCCGATTCCCTGAACACCTCCATACAATCGCGGAGAGCTTCGCGGCCATTCGAGATCGCCTCGTGGATGGTTTCGCCGTCGGACATGCATCCGGGTATATCCGGATACTCCACCAGATAGCCGCCCCCCTCTTCGTTCGACAGCGGCCGAACCGTGAACCGGTACTGGTCAAGATTTCGATTGGTCGTTGCTCGCATTTTGTTCTGATACCTCCAACAGCGTCGATCAGCGCCACGAATTGCTTGATGTAGACCGGCTTAATGGTATGCTTCGCTGGCACCGAAACGATCTCCCGCACACCGGGCGCGCTGAAAATTACGTGGCTGCCGCCGCGGCCGGGCCTGCGCCACTCAACCGAGATTCTCTTCTGCCACCGCCTCCAATTCTTCGATGCGCCAGCCCACATTATTCTTGCGCTTCTTCTGAAGAGTCTTGCCGGCAGCCAAAATCGCTATGACACCGCATTCGGTATCACGAACACGCAATCTGGGATACTTTGCGATCCCGCGAGCCTGGTTCTCGACGGGCGATACCAGGCCAGTTCGAGACCTCATGCGCGATCGGGAAAGGGTGAATCGCGGCGAACCTTGAGCGAACCGTTTTCTCGATTCGAATCGAAACTTGTGTATAATCCACACATGCAAGGAATACCCCGGAGCACAATCGCGCTCGGCTCGCTGTTGCTTATCTCGGCCTGCTTAAAAGGAGGACAGGAAGTGAAATCTCCGCAACCTGAAAAGTCGAAGCCGCCCGTCAAAATGGAGCAGCGCGGGCGCATCCTTGGAATCGGCGGTGTCTTCTTCAAATCCGCTAATCGTGATCAGATGCGCGAATGGTATTCGAAGCATCTTGGACTCGCTG
>DATMNI010000235.1:0-27875 GCA_035570275.1 Candidatus Acidiferrales bacterium
TGGAGCAGGGTGGATCTGTCGCTGACCAAAGCCGGTAGCGGGTCTGGCATGGGGCCTCCTTGGCCTACAGTATTACATACTTTAAGAAACCGGCTCCAAAAAAAGAAAACCACCGATCCATCACTTTCATGTCGCGCACTCCCCTACAAATCCCGCCGCCGTCAAGGCCACCCGGTCCGCTATAATGTGACCTTGGGAGCAGTTCCCGCGGAATGATCGATATCAAGAAAAAGCTGCAGGACGAGATTGCCGTGCTCGAACACGAGTTGCACGTCGAGTTGCCGCGAGACATCCTGACAGCGCGGGCTCACGGCGATCTGAGCGAGAACGCCGAATATCATGCCGCCAAAGACCGGCAGGGCTTCGTCGCCGCCCGCCTCAACCAACTGAAAAAACGGCTGGGTGAGATGTCGATGATCGATTTCACCAAGATTCCACACGGCAAAGTCGGGCTTGGCTCGACTGTGGTCGTGCTTGACGTGAAGCGTGACGAGGAGGTCACGTACTATCTGGGCACCAGCGAAGAGGCTGACGCCGCCAACGGCAGAATTTCCACCACTTCGCCGATTGGCAAGGCCCTGCTGGGCAAGGAAGTGGGCGATGAAGTCAAGGTAACCAGCCCAGGGGGTCTCAAAACACTGGAGATCCTGAAGCTGACCACCATCCATGACGTAGCGTGATACCGAATGACACAGTCGGCTGATCTATGACCTACACACGTGCGATCGGGCTCGTGTTCGGCACGGCGATCAATCGCATCGTGCGCTGGCTGGCGTTGTCCAAGATCCACCCCAATGTGCTCACGTTCATCGGCCTCGTAATCAACATCTGGGCTGCCTGGCTGTTTGCGCGCGGCAGTTTCACCTGGGCGGGAGTGGTGGTGATCGGCGCCGGCCTGTTCGACATGGTGGATGGCCGCGTGGCTCGCGTCACCGACCAGGTAACCCGCTTCGGCGGCTTCTTCGATTCGGTGCTGGACCGCTATTCGGACCTGGCCCTCTACATGGGCCTGCTGGTCTTCTACGCCTCCATCAATCGCTTCTTCTACATCGTGCTCACGGCCATCGTGATGACCGGTTCGGTGATGGTCAGTTACACCCGCGCGCGCGCCGAAAACGCGATTCCCAAGTGCAAGGTAGGCTTTCTGGAGCGTCCCGAGCGCGTGGTGCTGATCATCATCGGCGCGCTGTTCGACCGCATGGCGCCGGTGCTGTGGGTGATCGCGGTGCTGTCCAACTGGACGGTGATTCACCGCATGATCTACACCTTTCACGAAGCGCAGCGGCTGGAAGACGCGCAACTCCGGTTGGCGAAAGACAGGACGGACGGACCCAAGAAAGCGTCCGTCGAAACCCAGCGCCGCGATTGAGCATGCCGGGCGGCCAGCCGTTTTCGGACAGCCCGGTTTTCGGCAGCATGACGTCAGGGAGTGGTGAAACCGCTTGCTGACGCGCGCGGCTCCGATCCGAGCCATGACCGTCAGGGACCGGTCTTCACCAGACGCGTTCAAGCATGCATCGGGATACCTTCAGCCGCGGCAGCCACCCGTACCTTGGGGCCGCCAATCTTCATCGCCGCTGCCACCAGGCCGGCACAGAGATAGCCCACCCAGGCGGTGAACATATAAGACAGCGTGTAGACCATTGGGAAGCCGTACCAGTTCAGGTAGGAGACGTTGGTGGCGATGGCCGCGATGAGGCCAAGCAGCGCATAGAAGCCGAGGCGCCGGGCGAAGGTGCCGGCGTTGGTCAGCGAAAGCAGGTAGACGGCAATCAGGGCCTGCGCCAACTCCGTGACGAACTCGTAGGCCAGCGACTGGCCAAACGAGAAGTCGCGCTTGGGGAAGTAGATCAGCAGGCCCGAGGGTCCCCCGGCCAGCTGTTTTTGATTTTGCGTCATATCGTTCCCGGGCGGCATGTTGGGAAACATGTAGAAGCCCGGAGCCTTCAAGGTGGTTTGCATCGAGCTGAGCAGCGGCTGCTCGTTATCGATTTGCTTAATTCCGGCTTCGCCGAGGGGGAGCGCCATATGGGCGATGCTGGTCCAGACAAATATGGCGAGGCCGCCCAGGGCGCCAGCCAGTAAAATGCGCGTGTTCATGGTTGCCTCCAAGAAGAGTGAATCCCGGTTTGTAATCCCGGATAGTATATGACAGCGGTGGCCGTCACGCCAGCGCTTTTTGAACCTATTGCGCCGGCAGCAGCACGTTGACGTAGTCTATCTGCGGCAGGTCCAGTTCCGG
The DNA here is from genome assembly GCA_035570275.1 of Candidatus Acidiferrales bacterium. GTDB lineage: Bacteria > Acidobacteriota > Terriglobia > Bryobacterales > Bryobacteraceae > DATMNI01. The sequence goes on from DATMNI010000235.1 coordinate 2,243, forward strand.
ATCACGCGCCGGAGGTGGCTCACTTGCACCTTGCCGGCCGGCCGCGGGCGGTCGAATCCCTGGGCCGCCAGCGCGATCCGCCGGGCTTCGTCGATGGAGAGAGCGTCAATAGAAAGCAGCGTGTGCGCCACCGCCAGCCAGTATCATAAAACGAACATGCCCCGAACGAACATGCCCACGATTACGAAAATCGAAGCCTTCCAGGTGGACCTGCCGCTGCACGAAGGCAGCTACAAGTGGTCGGGCGGCAACACCGTGGAGGTCTTCGATTCCACCGTAGTGGCCGTCCACACCGACGCCGGCGTCACCGGCTATGGAGAGGTCTGCCCGCTGGGTCCGGCCTACCTGCCGGCGTATGCCAAGGGCGCGCGCACCGGCATCGCCGAACTGTCGCCCCACCTGATTGGCGCGGACCCCACGGCGCTTTCGGTGGTGAACGGGCTGATGGATCGGGCACTGCGCGGCCATCCGTATGTGAAATCGGCCCTCGATATGGCCTGCTGGGACATCCTCGGCAAGGTCACGGGCCAACCGGTGGTGACGCTGCTCGGAGGCCGCTACGGCGAATCGTTCCCTCTGTACCGCGCGATTTCGCAGGAAAGCCCGAAGGAGATGGCCGGCAAAGTGGCGCTCTATCGCGCCGAGGGCTACACCAAATTTCAGCTCAAGGTGGGTGGCGACCCGGATACGGATATCGAACGCATCCATGCGGCCGCCGCGCAACTGCGGCCGGGCGACGTGCTGATCGCTGACGCCAACACCGGCTGGACCCAGCACCAGGCACTGCGCGTGGCCGATGCCGTGCGCCATGTGGACGTCTACATCGAGCAGCCTTGCGCCAGCTATCAGGAGTGCCTGGCCGTGCGCCGCCACACCGACCGGCCGTTCATCCTGGATGAAGTGGTGGATAGCGTCGGGATGCTGGTGGAGGGCGCGCGCGACCAGGCGATGGACGTAATCAACCTGAAGATCTCGAAGGTGGGCGGGCTGACCAAGGCGCGGCAGATTCGCGACCTGGCGGTTTCGCTGGGCATCGCGCTGACCATCGAGGACACCTGGGGCGGCGACATCGTCACCGCCGCCATCGCGCACCTGGCGCACAGCACACCGCCCGGCTACCTGTTCTCCGCCACCGATTTCAACAGCTACGTGACGGTGAGCATTGCCGGGGGAGCGCCGCAACGAAGCCATGGCCGGCTGGCGGCGGGGTCGGCGCCGGGCCTGGGCGTGGAGCCGCGGTGGGATGTGTTGGGGCAGGCGGTGACGGAGTGTGGGGCAGATTGTTAGGGTTGGTAGGGTACCTTCTGGCCGGCGGAAATCAAGTCCGGCCGCGAACTGCTGGTGGGCTGTTAGCCAGGAAGCAGTAAACGCTGAGCGACCAGGCAGGACTTACCAAGGCCGGCTTGACGGCGTAGGCGTAGGCGGTTCGGAAATAGTCATTAGCTTCGACCGAAGCGGGAACACAAACTACGAATGGTGACCGGCATGTTTCACTTCGACGCCAGCTTGCGGCGAAAGAAATCAAGAGTCATCGTTGCGACTTCCGGACCGATTGAGTGCTCGCGACCGGCGAAGATCTTGATTTCGAACTCCTTGTGCAGGGCGATTAATCGTTCGCGCAGTAGGATCGCCTGGCTGACCGGTACGTTCTGATCTGCTTCGCCGTGCAGAATCAGCACGGGACACTTCAACTGATCCATACGCAGGATCGAAGAGCGCTCGCGGATCGCCGCGGGCGTCATGCCGGTCTCCGCCTTCATGTTCCCGCGCACGCCGGGCAGTACCGCATCGTTGTAGAGCCGCTGGAAGTCGTAGGCACCGGCGCCGAAGACAGCGGCCTTCAGGTCGGGGAACTCCAATGCCAGCAACGACGCTGCGATCGCGCCGCGTGAGTATCCGTAAATGGCCATGCGCGACGAATCGACCCAACGTTCCTTGCGCAGCTTTTCATAGCCGGCTCTCAGCGCGGCGATCGTGCGCGGTCCGACATAATCCGCAGGTCCTTCCGAACCGCCGAAGCCCGGCTGCGAAACCGCGACAGCAGCAAATCCGGCGGCAGCCAGTTGCGTGCCAAGCGGGACCAGGTTCTTCGCCGTGCGCTGATACCCGGGAATCAACAGCGCTCCGGGAAACGGTCCGTCGCCGGCCGGCTGGAACGAGATGGCCTCCAGGTTGCGTCCGTCCAGGCTGAAATCGTAGCGGCAGATTCTGACATCGGACGCGGTTGTGCATCCGTCCTTTTCGATTGCTTGCGGGACGGGATCCGGTCGTTGCTGCCAAGCCGGGCAAAGCGTAAAGACTAGGAGCGATGCTAGGAAGGCGGCAGAAATAGGGCGTATTGCCATGCGTGCGTCACCTGGCGTCCTGGCATTCCAAAGCGCTTCCTTATGACGAACAGGTGCTACCTCCGGTTAGCGATGTGCATTAGCGCTAGGAAAGGGATTCGTTGGCGTCGGATTCTTTAGACAGGTCCCGCCTGATCCGCTGGTTGCCGTTCCCGGAGCCGGCAGCCTGACGCCCAAGTGTTTTTAGGAAAACCGGTTTCTGTTGCGAAATCCCCTTCGCTCCGGTATTTTCGAAGCCGGTTTTGGAGTACAACAGAGAGCATGCGCACCGTTCCGGTTTCCGTGCTGTCCTGCCTCCTGCCGCTGGCATCAGCCGGCCTGGCTCAATCCCGCTGGAGGCTGGATAACGACGGCGGCATCGCGTGGGACGCAAAACGCGGCGACGCCCACACCGACCAGATCGAGATGAGCGGGCGCAAGGTATCCGCTATCGTCACCTACGGCATTGGCGAGAACGGCGGGCTCACGCTGACGCGCCAGGTGGTCTTCCCCACCCTGCGCACGCTGCCCAACGACACCCACGCCAGCCTGAGCTACACCTTCGACAACGACGCTTCCCCGCGTCTATTCCTGGATGGCAGACCGGCGCGCGAGACCATCGCCCGCTTTCGCCATCGCGGGATAATCAGCATCGAAAGCGCGCTCGGCACTCGCGGTCAGGTTTTGCTCACCCATACCATCTTTCCCTCCGTGGACAAGCCCATGCTGCTTGAGAAATACACCTTCACCAACCAGGGGACCACGGATGCCGACATCGAAATGGAGAACACTACCCACACGGTCAGCACCAATCCGGCGCGCGGCCTGTCGGGCGAGTATGTGATTTCGGCCGAGTCGCCCGATGCCGGGGTGCGGACCGTCAAACCGCGCCAGAGCGTCACCTTCGCGCTGGTCTTCACGGCGCGCCAGGCTCAGGCCGCCCGGCTGGCCGTGGATGTGGATGCCGAAGAGCGGGCGCGGCGGGATCGGGTAGACAGTTTCCTTTCCAAACTCCAGTTGGAGACGCCCGACCCGGTGCTCAACCGCGCGTTTGCGTTTGCCAAGATCCGCGCCACCGAGAGCATCTTCGAAACCAAGGGCGGGCTGATGCACGGCCCCGGTGGCGGGGCCTACTACGCGGCCATCTGGGCCAACGACCAGGCGGAGTACGCCAACCCCTTCTTCCCGTTCCTGGGCGACGCCGCCGGCAACGAATCGGCCATCAATTCGTACCGTCACTTCGCGCGCTACATGAACCCCGGTTACCAGCCCATTCCGAGTTCCATCATCGCCGAGGGAACCGGCTTCTGGAATGGCGCCGGCGACCGCGGCGATATGGCGATGATTGCCTACGGCGCCTCGCGGTTCGCCCTGGCCTACGGCGACCGCGCCATCGCGGAGGAGTTGTCCCGGCTGGTCTCCTGGTGCCTGGAGTACTGCCGCCGCAAGGTCAATGCGGCCGGCGTGGTGGCCTCGGACAGCGATGAACTGGAAGGCCGCTTTCCCGCCGGCAAGGCCAACCTGGCGACGTCTTCTCTATACTTCGACGCGCTCAATTCGGCGGTGCTGCTGGGCCGCGATCTCGGCAAGCCGGCGGCCGGTCTGGACCGCTACTCCGCGCAGGCGCAGGAAATTCGAGGCGCTATCGAACGCTACTTCGGCGCCACCGTGCAGGGCTTCGAGACGTACCGTTACTACGATGAAAATACCGTGCTGCGTGCCTGGATCTGCGTTCCTTTGACCATGGGCATTTTCGACCGCAAGCAGGGCACCATCAACGCGCTGTTCTCGCCCACCCTATGGACGCCGGACGGTCTGGCCACGCAGGCCGGCGAGAAGACTTTTTGGGACCGCGCCACGCTGTATGCGCTGCGTGGCGTGCTGGCCGCCGGCGAAACCCAGCGCGCCATGGATTTTCTGGTCCGCTACTCCACGCGCCGCCTGTTGGGCGAACATGTGCCGTATCCGGTGGAAGCCTGGCCCGAGGGCAACCAACGCCATCTGGCGGCGGAAAGCGCGCTCTACTGCCGGATTTTCACCGAAGGTCTCTTCGGCATCCGCCCCACAGGTTTGCGCTCGTTCCAGGCCACGCCGCGATTGCCGAAGGACTGGGATCGCATGAAACTGTCGGGCATCCACGCCTTCGGTGGCGTGTTCGACCTGGTGGTGACCCGGCAGCAAGCCAGGTTGCGGGTGGACACGGTGCGGGAAGGCAAGGTTGCCAACACGCAGGTGGTGGAGGATGGCACGATGGTGACGGTCCGGTTGCCCGGCATTTGACGCCATCGTTAAACACGGTCTCGTATCTCAGGAAGAACACTCCCTGACTAACGGTCGCGCCTCTAATCGGAGCCGCGCGCGTCAGCAAGCGGTTTCTCGATACGTTAGCGACTTCTGAAGCGGTGTGCTAAGGAATCCTCCGCAGCCATGTCTGGCTCAGCACAATCTCCAGCACCAGCAGCAGCATCGCCGTCCCGCCCAAACCGTACTGCAGTTCCCTGCCGCCGCTGAATCGCGGCACCGCCCGGTCACTCTTCTCCAGCTTGTCGATTTCCGCGTAGATGGCGCGCAGCCCCTTCTCATCCTGAACCGTGCCTGTGAGGCCGTTGGTTTGCCCGGCAAGCATCTGCAGATCCGCCGAGGCCGCGTCCTGGCCCCGGTTCGGCGGCCGAATGCCGATGGCGTAGACGCGCACACCCCAGTCCCGAGCCAGCCTGGCAGCGTCGGCAACGCTGCGCGCGCCGGAATTGTTTTCGCCGTCCGTCAGCAGCACGATCGCCTTGCTCTTGAACTGGCCGGCGGCAGTGGTTTCGATGCGGCGGAAACGCGCGGCCGCCACCGCTATCGCATCGCCGATAGCCGTGCCGTCGGAATCCTGAGCGATTCGCAGCCCATCCAACGCCGGGCGCAGATGCTCGTGCGCCAGGGTCAGCGGGCATAGCGTCACCGGCGCCACCGCAAAGCCGATAATGCCGATCATGTCGGCATCCCGGCCCGGCAGCCCATGGTTATCGCTGAAAAGCCTGTCGCCGAAAAGCCTGTCGCTGAAAAGCCCATCGCCGAAGACAAATTCCTTGGAGACCCGCCGCACCAGGTCGATACGCGTCGTGGGTTTGTTGTCGAAAACCATGTCCTGTTTGGCCATGCTGCCGGAGCAATCCACCAGCAACTGGATGCCGATCGTCCTGGTAATGTCGCGGACGCGGCGGGGGTTCAATTGGGGACCAGCCATCGCCAGCGCCAGCAGCCCGGCCGCCGCCAGCCGCAGTTGCGCCGGAAGCTTCCACCAGCCTTGCCGCCTGGTGGTGGGGAGCAGGGCGGCCTGTCCAACTTTCGTAAAACGCAAAGCGGGTGCGGTCACACGCCGCCGCCTGATTTGCCACGCCAGCCACGGCAGCAGCAGCCAACCCAGCAGCGCCCACGGCCATTGCAGCGCCAGATCAATATGGCCAGGCATCTCAGTTCTCAGCCTGGCCCAAACGCTCCCACGGGTTTGCCAGGCTCGGGGTGGAGGCCACATTGGCCGCCAGCAGATCGACGATGTTCCGGGCCCTGGCCATCGCCGCAGCCCTGTCCCAGTCCGCCCCGTTCCCGGAGAACTCGTCCCCGGAGAATTTAGCGCGGTCGCATTCGCCCAGGAGGGCCTCCAGAGACTCCTGCCAGCCAGTGCTCATCACGCCGACTCGCGCCAGGGCGTGGGCGATTTCCACCGAGGTGAGACGGGCGGCGCCAAGGTGCAAACGGGCCTCCAGGTATTGGTTGAGTATAGCGGCCAGTTCCGCGTAGAAAGCCCGCGGCTCAGTGATCGCGGCCAAGGCATGCAACCGCCCTCTGGCCACCGCTTCGGGCGTCGCTACCGGCGCTGCGCGTTGGCGCCGGCGGTAAAGAATGAGGGCCAGCCAGACCAGCGGGATGATCAGCAGCAAAACGGGCCAGGGGAATTCCGCGGCCGGAAGCATTTCGGGTTGGAGGGCGTCGCGGATATCCTGCATATCAGTCGCGCAGATCAGTCGCGCGCTCCGTGCAGCCGCAGAAACGGAATCAGGGACTGCAGATCGCCGGTGCCGGCTGCCATGCGCAGGTGGTCGATATTGGCCGAACGGAAAAGCGCTTCAAGCGCAGCCGTCTGCTGGCGCGCCGCTCCATCCCACGCGGCGCGAACCGCCGGGTTGCTGGTGTCGATGGTGCAGCGCTCGCCCGATTCGGCGTCTTCCACCTGCACCAGCCCGCAATCGGGAAAGCGCTCTTCGCGCGCGTCGAAGATGGAAATCGCGATGAGATCGTGCCGGCGCGCCGAGACGCGCAACTGCCGATCAAAGCCATCCGCCAGGAAATCCGAGATGAGCACCACCAGGGAACGGCGGCGGCGAACCTTGCCGAGAAACTCCAGCGCGCGCGTGATGTTGGTGCCGCGGCCCCGCGGCTGAAAAGCCAGCACGTCCCGAATCAGGCGCAGCACGTGGCTTCGGCCGCGGCCCGGCGGCACGTAAAGTTCCACGTCGTCGGTGAACAGGATCAGGCCGGCCTCGTCTTTGTTGTAGACCGCGGCCAAGGCCAGCACGGCGAACACCTCGGCGGCGGCTTCGTTCTTGGGCGCGGCGCCGGTTCCAAAAAGGTTGGAGCGCGACCCGTCCAGCAACAACATCACGGTCTGGTCGCGTTCTTCGGCGAAGCGCTTGATGTACGGCCGGCCGACACGCGCGGTGACGTTCCAATCGATGCTGCGCGTGTCGTCGCCGGCAACGTATTCCCGAACTTCCTGAAACTCCACGCCCGGCCCCTTGAAGGCCGAGCGATAGGCCCCGGAAAGCGCGCCGCCCACAGTTTTGCGCGCCCGCAACTCCACCAGCCTTACCTTCCGGGCCAGTTCGGCGGCGGTCATGGGCGGCAGAGTCATGGCACCTTGACGGCCCCCAAAACCTGTCGAATCACCTTTTCCGGCGTGACGCCTTCCGCATCGGCTTCGTAGGTGAGCAGCACGCGATGGCGCAACACGTCGAGCGCCACCTCCTTGACGTCCTGCGGCGTGGTGTAGCCGCGCCCGCTAAGCAGCGCCTCGCCCTTGGCGGCCAGCGCCAGGAAGATGGAGGCGCGCGGGGAGGCGCCATAGCGGATCAACGGGTCGAGCTTGAGCCCGTACCTGGACGGGTGGCGCGTGGCATCCACCAGGTTGACGATGTAGTCCCGCAGGCTGTCATCCAGGTGGACTTGGTCAAGCTGGTTCCGGCTAAGCAGGATGTTTGCCGTCGAAGCCACGGGACGGATATTGTCCAGCACGGGGACCGCGCGAACCATGCGGTCCAGGATCAGGCGCTCCTCGGCGATTTCCGGATAATCCAGGACCAGCTTGAACAGAAAGCGGTCGAGTTGTGCTTCGGGCAGCGGGTAGGTGCCTTCCTGCTCAATGGGGTTTTGCGTCGCCAGCACCAGGAAAGGCGCGGGCAGTTGGAAGCTGTGATCGCCGATGGTAACCTGGCGTTCCTGCATGGCTTCGAGCAGGGCGCTCTGCACTTTGGCCGGGGCGCGATTGACTTCGTCGGCCAGCACGATGTTGGCGAAGACCGGGCCTTTGCGCGGCGTGAACTGGCCCGTGCGGGCATCGTAGATCAGCGTCCCGATAATGTCGGAGGGCAGCAGATCGGGCGTGAACTGGATGCGGTGAAATGTGGCGTCCAGGCAGCGGGCGATGGTGAGGATAGAGAGCGTCTTGCCCAGGCCCGGGACGCCTTCGATGAGCACGTGGTTGCCTGTAATGAGGGCCTGCAGGAGGCGGCGCAGAAGCTGGGTTTGCCCCACGATGACGGAGGAAAACTGCGCCCGCAAGCGGCCGAGCCACTCGATTGTAGGCCTGCTGGTAGCGGATGGCTGCGCGCCTTCGGACATGTGCGGCCCCGTTTGCTACTTTAGCGCGTAACTGTGGGGCAGGTTGTTAGGGGTACCCTCTAGGTCCGGCGGATTGTTAATCCGTCCGCGCGATGCGGCAGCGAGCGCACCCGCCTCTATTGCTCCGCCGCCCAGTGCGCCGCCGGCTGACAACGGTTGACAACCACTGCCGCACTGCAGCCGCCGCGGATAGCCGCCAGTCTCACCGCGAGTAGTATAGCCCAACCGGACTCCGTATTTTCCTCTATGGCGTTCCGTATTCTATCCGATGCTGCATCAGCGACTATCTGTAAGAATTAGTGAGGTTGTAAAGGTTGTATGAAAGTTTGAGAAAACGAGTAGGCCGGTGTTGGCTGCACCGGCCCGCTCTTTCGGGTGCGCTTTCTGCTAGCGAACCAGGGGTAACTCTGTCCCCGCTCCTGATCCTAGCATTAAACGCTTCAAGAAAACAACACGCCTGTCGTGTGCGCCGTGGGCGCGTCGAACGGGCCCAACGGCAAGGATCGGAGAAGAAGATGAGGCTTATCGGAAAGACGAGACAATTCGTGGCAACAGCCGGTGTGGCTGTGCTGCTCATGGCAAGTGGAGCCAACCCGGCTGCGGCGTTTGACGGCGGCGGAAACAGCGGCGGAGGCAAAGGCGGCGCAACCAGTGGTGGAAGCGGCGGAAACGACGGAGGCCTAACCAGCGGTGGGGGCGGCGGAAACAGCGGTGGGGGCGGCGGAACTCCCGCGTCCTTGAAGACCGTCGCCATCCCGGCGCCGCCCGATCTCGCCACCTACGTGAGAGACCAGAGTACCCTGGTCGCACTCGGCAAGTCCCTGTTCTGGGACATGCAGGTAGGCAACGACGGCAAGCAGGCCTGTGCCACCTGCCACTTTCATGCGGGCGCCGACCATCGCAAGACTAACCAGCTCCACGGGAACGGCAGCCCGTTCACTGCCAACTACACGCTTGGCGGGTCGGATTTCCCCTTCCATGGGTCCACCATCGCTGGTTCGGCCGGCGTGTTTGACCGTTCGTTCACCGATGTCGTCCCAGGCAACCGGGTCGATGATGGCTTTTCCATGCTCGATCCTTCTTACAGCATGGGCGGCGTAGGCCTCCACCGTGTCACGGGCCGCAACACTCCCACCGTGATCAATGCCGTCTTCAACGTGCGCAACTTCTGGGATGGCCGCGCCAAGGACGTCTTCACCGTGTTCACGCCGTTCGGCGATTCGGACCCTAACGCCAATGTGGTGATGGAATCCGCCGGTAAGCTGACGGCCGTCAAGGACCGTATCCAGCACTCCAGCCTGGCTTCGCAGTCCGTAGGCCCGCCCAACAATCCCACGGAGATGTCTTCCAATGGCCGCAACTGGCCGAAACTCGGCAAAAAGATGCTCAGTCTCCCGCCGATGGCCAATCAGCGCATTCATCCGCAGGACAGCGTCCTGGGGACTTATGCCAAGGCGAACGGAACCGGGATGAAGGCCGCCGTCACCTACGCTTCCCTGGTTCAGGCCGCGTTCCAACCGCAGTACTGGAATTCCACGCGCCTGGTCGACGTTACCGGCAAGGATCTCGGCCTGACCGGCGCACCCGTCAACACCAACCAGTTCTCGCAGATCGAATACAACTTCGCGATGTTCTGGGGTATGGCGATTCAGGCTTATGAATCCACGCTGGTCTCCAACTCCACGCCCGTCGATCAGTCGGCCGAGGGCAACAAGTCGGCTCTCAGCGCGCAGGCGGCACAGGGCCAGGGCATATTCCAGAGCAAGTGCGGCACTTGCCACAGTGGCCCGGAGTTCGCCGGCGCCACCTATACCGCCCTCAACAGCAAGGGCGCGCTGACCGGCCTAAGCCACGGTCTTGTGACCGATACCGGTTTCTTTCACACTGGGGTTCGTCCCACGGTGGAAGACCTCGGAGTGGGCGGCAACGATGGCTTCGGCAAACCGCTTTCCATCGCGGTGCAGGGGCACGCCAGCGCAGCGGGCGTCAACGGCGCTTTCAAGACGCCGACCATTCGCAATACCGAGTTCACCGGACCGTATTTTCATAACGGCGGGGCTTCCACGCTGGAGCAGGTAGTGGACTTTTACTCCCGCGGCGGCAACACCCCCGGCGATGCTAACCTTGGACCCGGCATCCAACCGCTCAGTTTCAGCGCCAGCGACAAGGCCGCTCTGGTGGCGTTCATGAAGTCGCTCAGCGACGACCGCGTTCGGTTCGAGCGCGCGCCCTTCGACCATCCCCAACTCTGCGTGGCGGACGGGGCGAAGACGATGCCATCGGGCTCTCTGATGCTCAACGGCTCAACCGATTCGCGCTTCCCGAACGAGGCCATGGAAAACATGGTCGAGCTCCAGGAAGTAGGTTTCGCCGGCGGTCCCGCCCTCCAGACATTCGCCGAACTAATCGGCGCGGCAGCATCCAATGGGCCTCGCGCTCACGACATGACCGCGCCTTGCACCATGAAGTAACCTCACTTGCGAGTTTCGATTCGCTTCGGGACGGCCTCACCAGGCCGTCCCATTTTTTTTTAGGGCCGTGGCGCTATGTGGGGCAGGATGGTAACCTGCGGCGGATTGGCAATCCGCCTGTCTCACTGTCCAACGCCGCCAACACAAGCTGGCTCGCTGCCGCATGCCCCGCGATTCTGCGACAATAAAGCCTGCGTTTGAAGGACGCCCTATGCCCTGCCTCCTCGTGATTGTCGCCGCCGCCTTCCCGCGGGTCATCCTAGTGCTGATGTTCCTGCTGTCGAACTACCTTGAGCGTGCTTACCATGGTATTCTCGTTCCCCTGCTCGGCTTTTTCTTCCTCCCGCTCACCACTCTTGCATACGCCTGGATGACCAACACACACATGCCATTGGAAGGCGTCAATCTGGTGATCCTGCTGGTGGCCGTCATCGTCGATGTCGGCGGGTTGGGCGGCGGAGAATACCATCGCCGGCAACGGTGGTAATCGCTTACTATACGGTTGATGAGCTATATCCGCTTCGCCTCCGTCGCCGCCCTGCTGGGCGCTCTCACTCTCGCCTGCCTGGCGCAGGCTCCTGCTCAGAAGGGAAAATCCGACGTGAAAAGACAGGACTTCGGAAAGCTGCCGGACGGCACTCCGATTGAACTCTACACGCTCTCCAATGCCAAAGGCATGCAGGCCGGGATCATGACTTACGGCGGCGTTGTGGTGTCGCTGACCGCTCCCGACCGCACCGGCAAATTCGCCGACGTCGTCCTCGGCATGGCCGGCCTGTCTGGCTATCTGACCCCGCCGCCATACTTCGGCGCTCTGATCGGCCGCTATGGCAACCGCATCGGCCACGCCCAATTCTCGCTCGATGGCAAGGTCTTTCACCTGCCCGCCAACGATGGCGCCAACACCCTGCATGGCGGCCTCAAAGGTTTCGACAAGCGGGTCTGGAAGGCCACTCCCGGCACCGGCGGCGATCAATCGCTCGAACTCACTTATACCAGCCAGGATGGCGAGGAAGGCTTCCCCGGAAACCTGTCGGTCAAAGTTCTCTACACGCTCAGCGCGAAAAACGAGCTTAGGATCGACTACACCGCCACCACCGATAAAAACACCGTGGTCAACCTCACCAACCACTCCTACTTCAACCTGGCCGGGCAGGGAGAAGGCGACATCCTGGGGCATGAGGTCATGATCGCCGCCGACCGTTTCACGCCGGTCGATTCCGGCCTCATCCCCACCGGCGAACTGCGCTCCGTCAAGGGCACGCCCTTCGACTTCTCCAAGTCCACCGCCATCGGCGCCCGTATCGGCCAGAACGACGAGCAACTCAAGTTTGGCAAGGGCTACGACCACAACTGGGTGCTCAATAAGAAAGGTGGCATGGCCAAAGCCGCCGAAGTTCATGAGCCCAAAACCGGCCGCGTGATGGAAGTCTGGACCACCGAACCCGGCCTGCAATTCTACACCGGCAATTTCCTGGACGGCACGCTCACGGGCAAGGGCGGCAAGGTCTATCCCCTGCGCGGCGCTTTCTGCATGGAGACTCAGCACTACCCCGATTCGCCCAACCGGCCCACCTTCCCCACCACCGAGCTAAAGCCGGGCGCCACCTACCACACCACCACCGCCTACCGCTTCTCCGCCAGGTAAGGTAGGATAGACCATCGCCTTTGGTGGTCTGTTGAGATGACCCTGTCACTCCTCGGCGCACACACTCGCGGCTGGCGTGCCGTCGCCCTCGCCCTCCTGGGCTGCGCCGCCACCGCTTCCGGCGCCACCGTCCGCGCCGGCGCAGGCCGCGTGGATATCACCCCGTCCGGCCCCATCTGGATGTCCGGCTACGCCACCCGCAACCACCCGTCGGAATCCGTCGGGCAGCATTTATGGGCGCGCGCCCTGGCCATCGATACCGGTTCCCGCGGACGCCTGGTGATTGTCAGCACCGATCTCATCGGCCTGCCGTTTGAGGTGTCGGACCAGGTGGCCGCCCGCGCGCGGCAGCAGTTTGGAATTGAACGCTCGCACCTGTGGCTGAACTCGTCCCATACTCACACCGGGCCGGTGATCTGGCCGAACCTGGCGAGCATGTTCGTCCTGCCGCCGGGCGAGGAGCAGAAGCTCAAGGACTACGCGGCGCTTCTGGTGGACAATCTGGTGGCTGCGATCGGCAAGGCCGTCGCCGAACTGGCGCCGGCGGAGGTTTCGTTCGCTTTCGGCCAGGCCGGCTTTGCCATGAACCGGCGTGAGGCCACGCCCACCGGCGTCAAGATCGGTGTCAACCGCCAGGGTCCGGGCGATCACGAAGTCCCGGTTCTGAAAGTGGCTGGGCAGGACGGCAAAGTCCGCGCCATCCTGTTCGCCTACGCCTGCCACAACACCACACTCACCGGCGAGTTCTACCAGATCACGGGCGACTACGCCGGCTTCGCCGAAGCCGAACTGGAAAGCAGTTACCCCGGCAGCACGGCACTGTTCGTGGAGTTGTGCGGCGGCGACCAGAATCCGTATCCGCGCAGCACCCTGGAACTGGCCGTACAACATGGCCACGAGATGGCGGCTGAGGTAGGCCGGGTTATGAAGGGCAAAATGCAGCCTCTGCTTGGCCGGCTGCGCACCGCCTACCAGATCGCCAGCCTTCCGTTTGCCCCGCAGGAACGCGCGACCTATGAGGCCGACCTGCAAAACCCCAAGGCCTCACCTGCCGCCAAACAGCGCGCCCAGCGCATGCTCCAGGCCATCGACAGCGGCCATCCGGTTCGGGAAACGCCGTACCCGGTGCAGGCGATTCGCTTTGGCAGCGCCCTGACCGTGCTCGCGCTCGCGGGTGAGGTGGTGGTGGACTACGACCTCCGCGCCAAGCGCGAATACCAGCGCGAACACCAGCCCGAACACCAGCGCGGCCACCAGCGCGAACACCAGCGCGACCACGCAGGCGAGCCTCTGATTGTAGCCGGCTACTCCAACGCGGTGATGTCTTACATCCCCTCCGAGCGGGTGCTGCGCGAAGGCGGTTACGAGGCTGTGGACAGCATGGTGTACTACGGCCAGCCCGGCCCGTTCGCCCCCGGCGTAGAGGAGCGCGTCTTCAGTGCGGTCCACGCCGTGATGAAGCAGGTCGGCCGTTAGCCCCACCCTTCCCCTTTTTCTTTTTCTCTTCCTTTTCCTTTGTGGGGCAGATTGCCAATCTGCGGCGGATTGTTATTAATCCGCCGGCATCGCTCGGAGGTCCCTGGCCCCCCCTGATCATAAGTGAACGTGTGCGCGGCGGCTGTCCAGCCCGTGTCATATTGCCCGGAATTGCATTATGCGGCGCCTGTAGGTTGTCAGAGTAGGTGAAAATGCCTGTACTGATTTTAAAAGGGCAAACTGCGACTGGGTGCCACAGTTCGTGAAGAATCTCGCCACGGTTGCTGAAAACACGAAATAGACGTGGCAGCATTGCCTCTGGATGTAGATCGACACCGACATAGATGCGATAGGCACATTCAAGGGCAGCACGGCAGACTTGCCCTGGTAGCCTGTCAATGCGAAACGTGCGGCTGAGGTCCTTATCAAGTGGGCGTACAACCTCAAGGAATATCAACTCGACGGTCCGAGTTGGCTCGGAGCACCAGGCTGGCTGGGTAGTGACGTTGGACGTTATGAGATCGTCGCAAGAGGGGCGGAGATGCGGGTAGCGAAATTCGCCAAGAAGCACGCCGCCGCCCGCAAGCCCCTCGCTCGGTTCCTCGCCATCGTTCGCCAGGCAACCTGGAGGCACTTCCCTGAAGTGAAGCAGTCTTTCGCAGCCACGGATTATGTCCCGGCGACACAATTGCTTATATTTGACATTGGCGGAAACCGCTACCGGCTCATCGCCCGCGTGGACTTCGAACTGCAGACGATGCTGGTTCGAGCCGTCATGACGCATGAACAATACAATCGGGAGACACTATAAACCACTATGCCCGCTATCACCTATGAACAACTCCTTCTGCAAAGCATGCCCGCGGTCATTGAGGACGACGAACAGTACCAGGCTATCTGCACTCGCCTGGACGACCTTATCGGTAAGGGCCGCAAGCGCTCCCTGCAAGAAACCAGGTTCCTGCGGCTCCTCGGCCTTCTCGTCGAGGACTACGACCGCCGGCACGCCATGCCTCCGGACGATTCGACCCCTGCGGAACGGCTCCAATTCCTGCTCGAACATTCCGGCAAGACTGCTTCCGATCTGTTGCCCGTTTTCGGTCAGCGGAGCCACGTCCACGAGGCCTTGACCGGAAAGCGCCCCATCGGCGCCCCGCAGGCACGCAAACTGGGCCAACTCTTCCGCGTAGCCCCCGGACTATTTATATGACTGTTTATTTGAAGGACCGATCGCCCGTGCATGCCGGCGAGAGTCTCGGAAAACGCCAGAGGCGCTGCTAACGATCACATACTTCGAACTCGCCGAACTGGTCGGCGTCACCCCCGAGCAGTATCGCCTCATCGAACCCTGCGTCCGCGAAAACTCCATCTATGTCGATGCCGAGGTCATCGCCCTCATCCCCACCAACTCCGTCAAAATCGCCTCGGCCATCTCGGAACTCCTCCAGCGCCGTGCGCCCCAGCCCCGCGCCCAGCCACTCGGTTCCGACAAGTTCCGCGACCAACTCGCCCGCCTCGAAAGCCGCGGCCGCGCCCTCGCCGCCCGCTAGGAGCGCCTCTACATCGGACTCGGTTCCGCCAAGGATCGCGAGGTCCTCTGCGAGTCCATCCACAACCTCCGCGCCCTGCTGGGCAGCATCGACCCCGTTTTGACCTGATTGTGGGGCAGGTTGCCAACCGGTTCCCAACCTGCCCCACAAGAGCCCCGTACAGCCCATGTACAATTTGAAATCATGAGTTTCCTGAACGCCGGCCAGCGTGCGGTCTTGCGCGCCGTTTCCAGCCTTGGGTATGCCAATCCGTTCTTGCCCGAGCGCGTCGAGTACGAACGGGCGGCGCTGGGCAGCGCGTTCGTGGAGGGCGAGCCGGTGTGGAGTTATCGCATTGAGCACCCGGAGCCGCGGGCCAACGTATGGCGAATTCAGGAACGGCTGGAGCCCATGGTCGAGCAACTGCGGGGAAAGCTGGCGGAAGGCGCGGAAGCCCGGGAAGCCGACCTGGTGCTCTATGAAGACGCGGTCCTGCATCTGCTCTACACACGCTACTATCCGCGGTTTTTCGAGGCCGGGTTCGGCGCCGGGGCGCTGCAGACGCCCGCGCAGCCGGATAACGCGCGCTGGCGGTTTTACGCCGAGTTTCTGGCGGACTGGCGGCGGTTCTTCGAAATCGAAGGCGTGCGGTTCCCCACCGGGCACGAGGCGCGGCACACGTTCGCCTGCTTCCGGCAGATCCAGCGGGCATTCGAGCAGGTGTTTCGGGACATCATCGGCAGCTCGATGCCGGCGGCGAGGCTGCGCGCGGCGGTCTGGCAATCCATTTTCACCCACGATATGCGGCGCTACCAGCGCACGCTGTACGCGCGCATGGGCGAGTTCGCCACGCTGATCACGGGGCCTTCGGGCACCGGCAAGGAATTGGTAGCGCTGGCGATTGCGGAATCGCGGTATGCGGCGTTCGACGCGCAGAAACTGGCCTTCGCCGGTGACGGGGCGCGGGCGTTTTTTCCCATCAACATCTCGGCGCTTTCGCCGACGCTGGTGGAGTCGGAGTTGTTCGGGCACCGCCGGGGCGCCTTCACGGGGGCCGTGGTCGACCGGAAGGGGTGGCTGGAAACTTGTCCGGAAGCGGGGTCGGTGTTCCTGGACGAGTTGGGGGACCTGGACCCGTCGATTCAAGTGAAGCTGCTGCGGGTGATTGAGACGCGCACCTTCCATCCGGTGGGCGATACCGCGGGAAAACAGTTCCAGGGCAAACTGATCGCGGCCACCAACAAAGACCTGGCGAAGGCGATGCGACAGGGCCAATTCCGTGAAGACCTGTACTACCGGCTGTGCTCGGACCAGGTGGCCACGCCTTCGCTGGCGGAGCAACTGGCGGACTCGCCGGGCGTGCTGCGGGAACTGGTGTTCTACATGGCGCGGCGAGTGGCGGGCGCGGAGGGCGAGGACCTGGCTGGCGACGTGATGCGGTGGATCGAGGACAACCTTGTAACTGGCGCGGTAACTGCTGCGGGAACCTCGAACGGCGGCACCGGATACGGGTGGCCGGGCAATTACCGTGAGTTGGAACAGTGCGTAAAGAACGTGCTGATCCGGCGCAACTACCGGCCGTCCGGAACCGGCTCGCAAGATCCGGTGGAGGAGTTTGCCGCCGAGGCGCGCGCGGGCAGGCTTACGGCCGATCAGTTATTGGGGCGGTACGTGACGATCGTCTACAGCCGCACCGCGAGCTATGAGGAGACCGCGCGCCGGCTTGGCCTGGACCGGCGGACGGTGAAGAGCAAGGTGGATCAGGACCTGCTGGCGCGGTTGCGAAAAACCTGACTGGCCGCCGGGTTTCTCGCCCGGTTCAAAGTACGCGATCCACCGCCCGGCACAGACCAGGCCGATCCACAGCAGCAGCGAGAGGCAGGCCGCGAATTTGGCCAGCCGCGGAATCTGCGCCGTGCGGTCGAACTCTTCCGCCCTACCGTAAACACTGTGCCGGAACACCAGCGCATGCACGCCCACCAGCGCCAGCAAAGTCATCTTGAGTTGAAAGTACGGATTGCCGTAGTAGGAATCGGCTTTGGAAGCGGCCAGCAGAATGCCGCAGGTCACCATGATGACGAAGCCGGCGCGCTTCCAGGCGCGCAACCCCCCGACCACGTCCGCCACCGGCCGGCTCTGCATGGCCAGGCCAAGCAGGCGGAGGTCGGTCATCAGGATCATGCCGCCGAACAACGCGATGGCCGTGAGATGGCAGGTCATGATCACCGGGTATACCAGGGCGGATTCGCGGATGGCTGTGGCAAATTCGGTCTCCTGGATGGCGTGAAAGAGGGAAGCCAGCGGCATCAAGCTCTCCTAAGCTCCTAAATAAACGCGATGAAGATCCCGCCCGCAACCACGGAAACCCAAAGAGCCAGGGAAATGGCCCCTACCAGTTTCCCGATCACGGGCGAAGCATTCGACATCGCCACCTTGAAGTGGATGGTGTAGTTAAAGACGATGGCCAACAAGAAGCAGACCATCTTGAGCTGAAATGCCTCGTTCGAGAGGTAAAAGACCGGGTTGGAGGAAAAGATGAGCGGACCCGAGATCAGCATGATGGCAAGACCTGTCAGAGTCCACGGCGTGGTGTCCTTAACAAGCTGCGCGGACGACTGGCTGCGCATTCCCAAACCCAACAGACGGAGATCCACCAGGGCAACCGTTCCCATGGATAAGGCAAACCCGACAATGTGGACGCACTCCGCAACGGGGAAGGCCCATTCAATCGTGTTCAGTGGATTCGTGCTGATATCGTAAGCGAGCATAAGCGCGTTCGTTAATCAGAGAGCCATCATACATCTTCCGGCCGCGCTTCCGCGGAAAAGTTACCAGCAGGCTGGACCGCTGGCCAACTCGCTGTTCCATCACCGGCCGGACGAAAACCCGCAAGCCTGCCAGCAAGGTCGAAACGGCTTACTACCGGGGCCATCATGCGATTCAACAGGTTCTCGAACTACTTGCCGCGTGAGGAGTACGTCAATCGACGAAGGTGGTGCCAATGAGTCGAGACCTAACCGTGGAGACACAACAGCGGTGGGGCGCCGGAACGTCCAATTCCTTCCACTACCCGCGCGTCCGCGTCAAGTTATCGATTCATCTTATTCTTTAATCGTCGGGCCAGACCTGGTTGCGTGCCCTACCTAGAGCGATCAGAGGGAAATAGTGGCGGTACAGGTTGAAGTTCAGCATGAAGCCGCGCGACAGTTCGTTTCCCTGCTGGAGCTTCTCAGAGAGGTCGCTGGCGTGCAAGTTGGTTCTGGCGCCGACACCGTAACCGGGGAAGCCGGCGGCGGTGTAAAGGCGTTCGTTCCAGGTGCCGTGTTCTTCTTGCGTCTCACACAGATACTGGATGCCGCGGCGCAGCGATGCCAGGTAGCGGTCGCTGTCCACGGCCAGGAGCGACATCAGAGCCCAGGCGGTCTGTGACGGAGTGCTTGGGCCTACGCCGCGCCATTGCGGGTCCATATAGGAAGCGCAGCTTTCGCCCCAGCCGCCATCGCCGTTCTGCTTGGCAACCAGCCAATCGGCGGCGCGGCGGACATAGGGCTGCGACATATCCTCGCCGATGGCCTCCAGCGCGGGCAGAACGGCCGCTGTGCCATAGATGTGATTGACGCCCCAGCGGCCGAACCAACTGCCGTCGGGTTCCTGTTCGGCTCGGATGAAGTCGAGAGCGCGCCGGGCCGCCGGATGCCGGGCGATGACGCCGAGAGCACCGAAGGCCTCGATCACGTGGGCGGTCACGTCGACACTGGGCGGGTCCAGCGCCTCGCCGAAATTGCAGAACGGAAGCTTGCAGATGATCGCTTTGTTGTTGTCTTTGTCGAACGCGCCCCAGCCGCCGTTGGAGGACTGCATGGCCAGGGTCCATCCCATGGCGAGCGAAATAGCTTCATCGATCCGCGGTCGCAGCGGCCCGGCGGTGGCCCTTATTTTGGCCAGGACCAACAGGGCAACCGCCGTGTCATCCACGTCGGGGTAATAGATGTTGGCCCGTTCGAAAGCCCAGCCGCCGGGTTCGACGGTTTTCTGCGTGACGCTCCAATCGCCGGGAAGACGCACCTGCTGGTCGAGGATCCAGCAAACCGCCTTCTGCATTGCGGCCGACTCGCTGACCAGACAGCCGGCCTCGTGCATCCCGAGCACGGTGAGCAGCGTGTCCCAGACGGAAGACTCGGTGGCTTGGATGTGGGTGGCGCCATCGCGCTGGAACGACCAGTGGGTGGAAAGCGCTGCCAGGCCCTTTTCGATCACCGCATGGGTTGTGGCGTAGCCTTCGTTCTTGAGAGCGATCAGGCCGTAAATCCATGGCGGTTGAATGCCGCCCCAGGAGCCGTCGGCATCCTGATGCCGCACTGCCCACTCCAGGCAAAGCCGGATGGAACTCTCGCGGCCCGGAATCGCATTCCAGCTTTGAGCGGCGTGCAACAGGCGGTCGATTTTCAGAAACCACCATTCCAGAGAAAGCGTGCGCGTGCGGTCGGTTGGAATGGCGAAGTTAAAAGCTTCGTAACCGGCAGGGAACAGTTCTTCCAGCCGGGTGCCGCCCGGCAGCGGCCAGACCGGCCGGCGGGAGGAAATGACAGCCAGCGGAACCATGGTGGCGCGGCACCACTGGGCAAAATTGTAAATGCTGAATGGGAACCAGGTGGGGAACCGGATGATTTCGGGGGGAAGATTGGGGGTCCCCTGCCACGGCCACACGCCGATCATGGCGAGCCAATAGCGCGTGAAGACGCGCACGTTGGCGAGGCCCCCGTGGCTCAGGATCCATGCGCGGGCGCGGCTCAGCACGGCGCACTCCGGATCGAAGCCCCGGCTGCGCAGGGCGGCATAAACTTCAACCGTGGAATTGATGTCGCCTGACGGTGCTCCCGGGTACACTTCCCAGGACCCGTCCGGCCTTTGCCGCTGCATCAGCACGCGTATGACTCCGTCCTCTTCGGGAAGGCGGATGCCCAAGATGTGAGCCGCCAACAGCCACTCGGCTTCGATGCAGGAATTGGTGTCTACATTGCCGGCCCAGAAACCCTCCGGGTCCTGAGCGTTCAGGCTCCATTCGAGAGCGCCGCGAATGGCAACATCCATGGCGCCGTAAGGCAAGGTGGTCTGAGTCGAAAAGGCCGGCATATCGGTGATGATGTTGGTGCGATGAAGTTCTGCTTCAGGCGTGATTCGGTTGGAATCGCAATCACCCACGGACAGCGCGTCACTCATTATTCGATCACCCGTTCCACTCATTAGCCTCCAGATGGGAGGGCAAACAGATTCAAACCGGCCTTCGCCGGCCCAAAGCAGAAACCGGCGCAGCAACCGTTCCGCCGCGGCGGCAACGCCACCCCCAACGGTAACGGAACGATGACTATTTCGACCCATTTTACAACAGATTTGGGGTTAAAAACACATCGGCGCAGCGGGCAACGGGACGCACAATGGTGCGGATCATGGCGGGGACAATGGATCGGCATTCGCGGCCTTGAAGAAGGCGGTGCGGAAAGCCTGCCACCTGGCAACGGTGAGGGTGGCGGCAGCGTGATGCCGCCGGTGTGAGACGCGGCTCCTGCCGGATGGTAATGATCGCCAGTTTACCTTTGATATCTGGTGTTTAGCCACTGGCCGGGATAGCATGGACCGCATGGAAGTTTTACTCTGGATTCTGCTGCCGGGTTTCACCGCCGTCGCTTCCGGTCTGCTGGCCTGGTTCATCATGCAATCGCGGATGGAAGTGGCTCTGGCGCAGCAGCGGGAAAGGCTGGCTGAATCGCGCGGGGCGCTGGACGCCGAAAGGTCGGCGTTGGACGCGGCGCTGCCTACCGCGATGAAGGCCGTCGAGGAGACTGCCAGGCGTCAGTCCCTGGAGAACTTCCTGGGAGATCTCCGCGTGGAGCAGCGGCACTACACCCGCGAAAACAAGATGCTGCTGCAGAGCCGTAAGAGCCTGGTAATGCAGGAACGCATGTACTTCCGCAACATTCCGCTTTCCGAATGGATCGAGCACGAAATCGCCATGGACGATGGCGCCGACACGGGCCGTCTGGTGCAGGACATGACGATTTTCGACCGGTCGGTGGTGAGCATCACGGACGGACCGCGCGCCCAGAAAGCCCTGGCGTAACACGGCCATCCCGGGCTGTGTTCCTGGCTTAATAAAGCGAAATTAATGCAAAAAGCGACTTGGCGTGCGTAACTGCGCACCCCATGGGAGCATCGATATGTCGTGGGCGGTGTAGAATAAATTAGTTCGCACCAGTGGAGAATTTGCCAACTATGTATCGATTTCGCGTATTTGCCGTTTGTTTGACCCTGGCCGTGGGCCCGAAGGTAATGCTTTCGGCCGACAAGGGGGATGCCGCCAAGGGCAAAGATGTCTTTGAGCAGTGTGGTGTCTGCCACAATGCGGATAGCGAGGAAAAGAAGATGGGGCCGGGGCTCAAGGGTCTCTTCAAGAGGGACAAGATGGTCAACGGCAAGAAACCCACCGAAGCCAACATTCGCAGCCGCGTGGACGAGGGCGGCAGTGGGATGCCTGCCTATAAGGACATGCTGAGCGACACCGAGAAAGACGACCTGATCGCCTATTTGAAGACGCTGTAACGGCTTGTGGGCGCAGTAGGACAGACCATCGCCTTTCGTGGTCTGTCGGGCTTAGGGTTGGTGGGACAGACCATCGCCTTTCGTGGTCTGTTGGTATGGGCCTTCCGCCCGCGAAACTTCATGAAAAACCACGCCAGGCTCCGGGAGATTCCCGATTGGCGAGGTGGTTTTTCGACCCTGTCGGTTTGGCCGAAGTCATTGGGCCAAGTTCCGGCGGCTGACAGGCGACGAAAACCGATCGCCTGTCCTACTTCAGGATTTCCATGGCCTTCTTGACGACCACGTCGTTTTCAACCTTTTTCGGCTGCCCCATTTGGGCATCGTCGACTGGCGGGATGGGGTCGCCATTGTCGTCATAGTCTATCTGGGCGTCGGGCTCGGCCACCACAGTCTCCGGTATCACCAGCGCATCCTGAATTGCTTTGTTGCCTTCCGGCGTATAGTATTTCGCGACCGAAAGAATGATGGCGGCGCCATCTTCCATAGTGATGGCCTTGCGCATGGCGGCGTCGCCGTAGGTACGTTCGCCCACCAACCTGGCGCGCTTGTTGTCGCCCAGGGCTGCCGCCAGGATTTCGGCTGCGCCGGCCGTGCCGCGATTGATCAGCACTGCGACGGGTAGCGTGGTGATGGCCTTGGCCGGGTCGGCGTCAAAGTTCTGCCGGGGGACGCGCTGGCCCATGAGGTACGTGATGCGGCCCTTGCCCAGGAAGAGGTTGGCGGCCGCGATGCCATCTTCGGGCGTGCCGAGGGCACAGTACCGAACGTCGACCACCAGCTTCTGCGCGCCTTCCTTCTGCAATTTCTGCACCCCGGCGGCCAGTTCCTGGACCTGAGGCGCTGTCAGGGCATCAATGTTGATGTAGCCAACCTGGCCGTCCAGCATCTTGACCTGCACCGGAGGTAAAGGGAAGCTGGCTCGGGTCAGGGTGATGGTTTGCGGATCGGGCCGGCGCACGCGCACCACCGCCAGTTTCACGCTGGTTCCGGGATCGCCCTGCAGCAGCATGCCGGCATAGGCCAGCGGCATATCGCGCGTAGCCACGTCGCCAATAGATTCAATCATGTCGCCGGTAGAAAAGCCGGACTTCGCGGCGGGCGAACCAGTCACCGTACCCACCACGCCCACGTAGCCGAACTTCTTCGACAGGACCAGCCCGACGTCGGCACGCTTCGAGCCCTTGTTCTTAAGGTAGTCCTTGTACTGCTCGGCATTGAGGTAGCTGGCAAAGGGATCGATAGCCTCAAGCATGCCGTTCAGCGCACCCAGGGTTACGGACTTCATGTCCGGCTCTTCCACGTACTCGCTCTTGATGCGCGAGACCACGTCGCTGAAGACGCCGATGTGTTTGTAGGTGTCGTCGGTGGACGCGCTCCTGCCGAGCACGCTGCCGATCAGCAGCATAATAGTGAGGCACGTAGACGTGCTCACGACGAAGTATTTGGTGCGGCTACTCATGGGTTTAGATAGCTCCAGGGCCTTTAGCCATTATACTGTGTTGGACGCGCCGCCGCCCGGTTTGGTTCTAAGGAAGGAGAACCCTGCCAACTTGGGATACTGGCTGGTGTAGTAGCTGGTGTAGTAGCGACCTAGGAAGCCAAGGGGGTTCGGAATGAAGACTGCGTTGAACTGGATTGGGATCGGAGCTTTATGGATGACCTGCGCGCTGCCGGTGTGGGCACAGGATGGCCTTCGGGGACACTGGAGCGGCTCTGTGGAGGTTCCCGGCCAGCCGCTCAGCATGGAAGTCGATCTGGAAAAGGGGCCAAATGGCTGGATAGGTTCGATCTCAATTCCAGCGCAGAACGTCACGGGCATTCCGCTCGATGGGATTACCTTCACGAACGGGAAGTGCACTTTTCGCTTGAAAAGCGCATCTGTCGGTCCGTCTTTCACAGGCACTGTCTCTGCCGACGGCAAAACCATGGCGGGCGACTTCACGGCAGGACCTGGCAGCTTTCCCTTTAAATTCAGCCGCACCGGCGACCCAAAGGTCGAGGAAGTGAAAGCCAGTCCGGCGGTGGCAAAAGACTTCCTTGGGACCTGGGAGGGCACTCTCGAGACTCCAGGGTTACGGTTGGTATTGAAGATTTCAAACGATGCCAACGGAGCTAATGCCGTCCTGATTTCCCTGGATCAGGGCGGTACCGAAATCCCGGTTGGCGCGATCGAGCAGAAGGAGTCCAAGCTGACGCTCGTGGTGAACATGGTTGGCGGGCGGTACGAGGCCGAGATCAACAAGGACGGTTCGGAGTTGAACGGCACCTGGACGCAGGGCGGCAACAGCCTTCCACTGAAGCTCAAGAAGGCGGCAGCGCCGGACAAGAAGCCTTGAAAATCAAGCGACCGGGTTTACCTCCAGCCCATGCGGTCCCGCAATCCGGTGATGTGGGCGGCGTGGTGGCTGGAATGCCAGGAATAGAGGGCCAGATTGGTGTCCAGCCTTACCGGCCCCATCTCGGAATGGTGAAAGGTGCGGGCGAAATCGGCTTCCTCAAGCGACCGCAGCAACGTTACCCATCGGGAATGCAGGCTTTCCAGCAGGGCCAAGGAGACTTCAACCGGCATGGCTTTGGCATCGGCCAGTTCGGCCCAGTCCTTTTCTTCGTAGGCCTTGACGCGCGGCTCGGTCTCGGTAAGCGCCAGGCGAAACCGGCAATAGCTGTTGATGTGGCTGTCGGCGACGTGATGGACGACTTGCCGCACGGTCCAGCCGCCGGGCCGGTAACACGTGTCCAGTTGCTGGTCGTTCAGGCCGCGGACGGCTTCCCGCAACCGCGCCGGACCGGCCGCAATGTCCTCGATGAACCGGCTCCGCATCTCGGGCGTGACTGCCGGCGGCCGTTCGAATTTTCCGATAGGATAGCTTAGATCCATGTTTCCAATCCTACCAACCAGACGTCTTCGGGCGATGCCGGTTAGACCACCGGTGAGAATGATTACGGTTAGGATACGGTAAGGATGAAGACCCTCGTGGTGGCGGCCACGCTGCTGTTGCAGGCACCGGCGGCCGACCTGCAGCCGCGGACCGTGGAGGCCTTTGACCGGTACGTGCGCGATGCGGAAGCGCGGATGGACGCGGCAAAAAGCTTCCTCTGGGCCGACGAATCGCCGGACCGGGCACGCCGCGTGCGGCAAGGCGAAGTGGTGGCCGAACCGTTCAGTGGCAAGCCCGACATCGGCGTCGGGGGCGGACTGGTTCACGACTGGGTCGGCGTGGTGTTCATCCCCGGTGCGCCGGTAGACTACACCATCGCCAGGCTGGAGGACTACGACAGCCACAAAGACATTTTCAAGCCTGAGGTCATCGACTCGCGAACCCTGTCCCACACCGGTAACGACTATCTGGTTTATCTGCGGCTGGTGAAGAAAAGGGTAGTGACCGTAGTGCTGAACACGGAGTTCGAAGTCCGCTATACCCACGTGGACAAGACCCGTTGGAGCAGCGTTTCGCGCTCCCGCAAAGTAGCCGAGGTGGAGCGTGCAGGCAAACCAGACGAGCGCGAACTGCCGCCCGGCACGGGTGAACCTAAATCCGGCAGTTCGCCCACATGGCTAACTCAAAGTCTGGCCGTCCGCAAGCGCGGTCAAGGGCAGGAACAGCGGATCGGGCGAACGCGCTCCGAGCCAATCGCGAAAAATGAACCGCAGAAGTCGGCCCCAGCGTTGCTTCGGGGTCAACTGCGCCGCAGTTTGTGCAAATC
>DATMNI010000236.1:0-19763 GCA_035570275.1 Candidatus Acidiferrales bacterium
GTCAGCGGCTTCCTCAAGACGGCCTGGGCGCCGAGAATGTCGGCGGCTCTGAGGGCACTGGGTCCGAAGGCTCCGGACATGGCGACGATCTTGAGCTTGGGCTGTTGGTTTCGTAGCGAGCCGATCATTTCCAGGCCCTCCTCCCCGGACGTCGCGAGGTCGGCAATCACCAGATCGACGGGATGCCCTTTAGCCTGCGCGGCGACGGCCCGGGCGTCCCGCGCCGTGACTACCTCATAGCCGGCGCCCTTGAGGATTAAGGCCAGCCGGTCGCGAATCGCCGGCTCATGGTCCACCACCAGAACCCGCCGGCTGGAGGAGCGGATAGCCATGGTCACACGGTCTGAACTGCGCCCGTTGCCTACCATCAGCACCAGGGGAACTGCGTCGCCCACGGGTGCATTCGGGGGCACGCGAACGTTCACCTGCAGCAAGCCGATGTTGCGCACATAGCGAACTTCCGCCGGGACGCCCCCCACGGTTACCTTCACCGGCAATTGCGGCACCAAAAGTCGAGCGGGACGGCCGGGCACGGAAAGCGTTTCATCGTTCCCATGAGGATCTGTCCGCCCCTCACCCGTCCCATAGAGTGACACTACCGTGCCGCGCGGCGCGGGATTCCGCACCGAGTTACAGCATCCGGTCTCATTCAACATGGCAGCCTGCCCTTTCCCGGACGCATCCAAGGTAAACAGTGCCGGAGCACTGCCAACTACGGGAAGCGTCACCGGAGGCGAACGCACGCCCCGATACTCAAGAACCACCGCTGTCGTCTTCTTGTCCGCGACTTCATAGGGGACCACGGCGCAGACCTGCCCGCTCACCGAGTAGACTACCGGCGCGGCGATGTCGTCAAAAAAGACACGGGTTGCGCCGAGCGGTGTTGCCGCCCTTCCCTCGCTGTCTAAGTGCCATTCCGCGACCTCCGGCGACCCGGCGTTGGATGGAAACAGCACTACGATCTCACCGGGAGCCACGCCACCGCCGCTATAGTCGGCCGCGTTGACCACATCTCGCGCGAATAACTCCGGTCCGCTGACGAATAAATCGATCGGCGGCCACTTACTTACAAAGTTTACGGCCTTTACCACAGCCGCCGACACATCTGATTCGAAAGCCTCAGGGTCGGAGGGGCGCGAATTGAACAGGAGCACCACATCCACTCCCGTTGGGGAGTGGCGGAAAATGTATCCGCTGGTACCGTGAGGTTCCAAGCGTTGCGACGGCTGGCCGTTCATCGCCTGCGGGCTCGTTTGGTCCAGGTACATCGGAGGAACGCCGCCTTCCAGCTTGTTGGCGAAACGCAGCAGACCGGACACGGTTGCCATCCACGCGCCGGTGGCATCGGGCGGTACCTGCCCGATTTGCGTACGGGACATGCCCGATGGCAGCAGCTTGTCCACACCCGCCTGGGCCGGCTGGAACCAGCTTTCGTACGATTGGCCGCTTGCCTTCGAGAGGCCGTCGATCCCGAAGAGGCAGTCGGGTTGGACCGGCAGCCCGGTCTTGATGTCGGTCACGCCGTACCCATGCGCCAGGACCAGGCGGCCCTGATGCGAAACCCCAAGTGCGGCGCCCGGGATCTGCCACTTTGCCAGCAGGCCGTTCATGAAGTCGTCGAAGGCGGAGAGTTGGGGCACGGCGACGCCTGTTGCGCCCTTCAGGACTACGCAAAAACACAGCCACGGAACCGCCAGTCTCACTGCGATCCGGACCTCCGCCCGGCACCACTATTTTAGCGGCGGAAACCCGAGAGGCTTGTTAAAAGGAGATGCTCAACATGACCAACACCAAACCCAAACCGGTGGAACCTCACCCCCGGCGTCCGCGCCTTATGTCAATCCTTCTTTCCTTCGAGCTTCCGCAAGCGTTGATCGATATCCGTCACCCGGTGCAGCAGGTCCGCTGTGGTGATGTCGGTACGCTCCGACCATTCCGCTAACCGGGCAATGGCGCGCGCTCCTCCGTTGACCAGGCCGCCAACCCGGTCCAGGCGATCGTTCATGTGCGTGAGCCGCGTGTTGACTTCAACGAACTGTCGATTGACTTCGGCGAACCCCTGGCGCATCTCGCCTTCCAGAGAGCGGAACAGATGCTCGAAGAACTCCATATCGGCCCGATCCATATCATCATTGTACCTGCCCTTTTCGGCGACCGTCTATGCCGTCTATCAGGAGCATTAGGAGCGTCCAATGCCCGAATCATTGGCCTGGGCGCCATCGGGCGGAAGTTCGCGCGCGTCGCCGCCGCCTCGGCATGCGGGTGATCGCGTGGACCAAGCACCTCAACCGCTGCCCGGCGTGGAGTTGGTGGAAGTGGATGAAATGAACGGTACCGCTCGAGCGACGTGGTGAGCCTGCACCTGCGCCTTCCGCGGCGTGGGAGCAACCACTCCCTTATGGTCATGGCTCTGCTCACCCATTTGACACAATGAGACGGGACCTTCACGGTAACGGCGCTTCAGCCGGGAAGGTATACGGTCACGGTGCCGGCTCAGGCGTTCGATTCGTGGCAGCAGGGCGACGTTTTTCTAAACCAAGGCGATAACCGGTCCCTCCCCAGTGTGATCTTGAAGATCGCGGGGGCCACCACGAAGGTGGACGTGGTGTCGGCGGCCGACGCCGTGGCCCCCACTGACAATGGCGAGGTCAGCGCGACTCTGAATGCCCAATTGATCAACAATATCCTTTTACAGGGCCGCGATGCCGGGGAGTTTCTGAATATTATGCCCGGTATAGCCATGACGAACGGCCTGTCCAAGCTTAGCTTGGGAAACCGCTTGCTTACGCGCGCGGCTCCGATCAGTCGCGCGGCTCTGATTAGTCGCGCGACTCTGATCAGAGCCGCGACAGTTAGGGAACGGTCTGGCCCCGCGGAGTTAGCTTGACTTAGACAATTTAGTTAAGGGGACCTTACGGCCGGGATAGAATCTCGCGCACTCTTAGTCCCAGCACATCGCGGCTGAAGGGCTTGGGCAGGAAATCCACCCCAGGGTCGAGAACCCCGCGATCGAGCACGGTATTCTCGGTGTAGCCGGAAACGTAAAGCACACTGATTCCCGGCTTCTCCGCCCGCAGCGCGTCAGCCACCTGACGGCCATTCATGCCGGGCATCACCAGGTCGGTTACCAGCAGGGCGATCTCGCCAACGTGGGCCCGGCTGATCTCCAGGGCCTCTTTGCCACCGGCAGCTTTAAGCACTTGATAACCGAGCTGCGTCAGCAGCTTTACGGTGAGGTCGCGGACCGCCTTCTCGTCTTCCACCACCAGGACGGTTTCGTGTCCGCGGGGCGCGGCTGCCTCGACGATTGGGGCTTCCGATACCGCCTCCCCAACTCTGGGAAAATACAGCTTGAATGTGCTGCCTATCGCCGGCTCGCTATATACCCAAACGTCGCCGCCGGCCTGTTTCACCATTCCGTAGACGGTGGCCAGGCCCAGGCCGGTGCCTTTGCCGCGCTCCTTGGTGGTGAAGAACGGTTCGAAGATGCGCCGGCGGGTTGCCGCATCCATTCCGTGGCCGGTATCGCTGACGGCGATCATGATGAACGCACCAGGCTCTACTCCAAGGTGGGTTCTGACATAGTTATCGTCGAGGTTGGTGTTCCTGGTTTCAATGTGGATCCGCCCTCCGGAGGGCATGGCATCGCGCGAATTCAGCGCCAGATTCACGATCGCCTGCTCAATGTGGTGCGGGTCGGCTTTGATATTGCCGATTTCCGGATCCAGGTTCAAGACCAGCTCAATCTCATCGCCGATCAGCCGGCGCAGCATTTTCTCGGTCTGGCCGATTAGTTCGTTCACATTCAGGAACCGGGGCTTCGTGACCTGCCGCCGGCTGAAGGTCAGCAACTGGCTGGTGATCGCGGCGGCGCGGTCGGAGGCCTGCTGAATCTCCTCGGAATAACCGCGCAATGGATCGAGTGCGGAGAGTTCGTCGAGGATCATCCGGTTATAGCCCGAGATCACGGTCAACATGTTGTTGAAATCGTGCGCCACGCCGCCGGCCAGAAGTCCGATGGCTTCCATTTTTTGCGCCTGCATCAACTGCTCCTCGAGCCGTTTGCGCTGCCCGATATCACTGACGAATGCGATGGCGAACGTGCCCTCCCGGGTTTCAATGTAACTGAGGCTGACCTCTACGGGAAACTCGGACCCGTCACGACGGCGCCCGACAAGGTCCATGCCGATTCCCATGGGGCGGACGTGGGGCCTCGCAAAATATCCGTCGCGCTCGTGGGCGTGGGCAGACCGAAGGGATTCGGGCAGCAGCAACTCCATGCCATTGCCCATCAGCTCTTCCGGTTTGTAACCGAACATCTCTTCGGTGCGGCGGTTGGCCAGCACGATACACCCAGCTCGATCAACGCCAATGATGGCCTGGGAAGCCGATTCCAGAAGAGCCGCCAGCAACCGCGGGCTCTTGTTGAAAACGTTCATCATGTCATTGCCGCCGGACCTGTCTGGTCCGATGGCCGGATCTTCTTGACTCATCTGCCCCCCCGCTCCTGGGAGACGGAAAATGAATACCCAGTTGTGATGTATCATACTCTGTTCGGTGGCTGGAATTCAATCTCGAATTCAAACTTTTCGAGTTGTGTCAAAGAGAAGATGCAAACTCTTTTGCGCGCGGATCGCGGACTCGCCGTTCTCGCCTTTACCGGTTCAAGGTCGAGACGCCCGGTGTCGGCGCGTCCCATTGGTTACCGGCAGGTCGGCGGGGTGGCAGGCAGTCGGGCGGAAAGGCCGTTGGACGGGGTGAAACAGGTGTGAAAACTAGAGAGAATCGCTTCAAAGAAGTCCTGACCGTTCTAAAACGACGACCTTGGGGTAGACCAAGCCTTGGGGGTAGAATAACTGAAGCTCAAACCGAAACTCATGGAAGGAGACCATCATAGTGAACCGCTTCGCCGCCAGTTTATTCGCCCTGTCCTTTGCCGGAAGCTGCGCGCTCCAGGCCCAAACAAACCCGCTGATCGCCGAGAACAAGGCCGCTTACACCAACGTTAAAAACAACCTGCTCAAGGCCGCCGAGAAGATGCCGGAGGACGCCTACAGTTTCAAGCCGACTCCCGAGGTGCAATCCTGGGGGCAGCGCATCGCCCACATCGCCAATCAGATTGGCACGTGCAGCGGCATGACCGGCGAGCGCAAAACTTCCGACGCCGGCAACAAGACCGCGAAGGCCGATCTGGTGGCCGCGCTCAAGGCATCCTTCGACGCCTGCGATGCCGCGTGGGACAGTATGAACGACAAGTCCGCCATGGAGATGATAGCGGGCCGCGGAGGCGCGCAGCGCTCGAAACTCGGCGCGCTGATTGGGAACACCACCCACGACGTGGAAATGTACGGCTACCTTTCGGTCTACATGCGCCTCAAAGGTGTAGTGCCGCCGTCGAGCGACCACTAACTTATGTGGGGCAGGTTGCTAACCTGCGGCGGATTGGCAATCCGCCTGGTGGATCGGAGCACACGTTCGCAGCAGGCGGATTCACAATCCGCCGCAGGTTAGCAACCTGCCCCACAAACTACGGATTCACTTGCGAGCAGAACCCTGACGAGACGGCAGGTTGCCCCCCCGCCCCCGGTTTAAAATAAGCCGCGCTGGTTTCCGCGGATCGTGTGCTCACGTCGCAAGCCTGGCGGAAACGCTCCTGGGCCAGTGTTTCGTCCTTGATCTCGCGGTACATCTGGGCAACGCTGTAGCAACTGGCGGCGATGCCGGCCCGGCAGGCCTTTTCGAAATACGCGATCGCCTGGGCCGGGTCGGCCGCGGTGCCCCGCCCATACCGGTAACATTCGCCCAGTCCGCCGCATCCGCGCCACCAGCCGCTGTCGCAGGATTGTCGAAAGAGCGCACCGGCGCGAGTGTAGTCCTTGGGAACGCCCAGGCCCCCATAGTATAGCGATGCCAGGATGAAGCAACTCTGGCCATCGCCCCGCGCGCACGGCTGCTCGAAAATGCCGGGCCCCGCATTACTCACCAGCGCCACCAGAGCCAGGCAGGCCTCGCGCATCCCCAAATCGCAGGCGGCGGCGAAGTCCTTGCCCGCCGCCGGCGCGTCGCGCGGCGCCTGCCGACCTTCGCTCAGCACCACTCCCAGTGTGGCGCAGGCGCGCGCCGACTGGTGCTGGCAGGCAATGTCCATGCTTCGGATCCACGTTTCGCAGCCGTTCCTTCGCCCCTCCTCGCATGCCTTGTGCCAGAACTCGGAGTTGCTGCCGGGGTGCCGTCCGCCGACAAATCCGGTGAGCGCCATGGTTGCGAACAGCGAAATCCACACCGCCATGTGAGCGAAATTCGCCTGGCGAGGGCTCCAGGCCGAAACCCACTCCAGCGGGCGGAGTTTCCATTCGCGCACCCGCGCTTCCACCACCCCACTGAAACGGTCCAACAGCCGCACCGTCAGGTTGAGCGGCGGAACGCACAGCAGCTTGTCGTAAAACGTGGGAACGCCGAACCAGCCCAGCACGGCGTAGAGGCCGAACACCGCGCAGCCGTACATGGCGCCGAACAAAATCTTGCCGAAGTTCTTGCGCGGCGATGTTGCCGGGTCCGTCACCAACAGGTGCAACCCCAGGAAAACCGCCGCCGGAATGTTGGAGTCCACAAAATAGAAGACGCCGGTGGAGCTTGTATAAACCAGGTTCAGCACATACAACGCAGCCGCGGCCGCGAGCGTGACCAGGGTAACCGAGAAGAGAGCCTGCACCACCAGGCCTACCAGGAAGATCTCGATGTAGATGTTGGGCGGGCGTCCCAGCGTCACGGCAACCTCTTCCGCCCAGGAGATATGCGTGCTGTGCGTGACGATCAGGCCAAGCGAAAAGACCGCCAGCGCGATGGCCGATGGGTTGAAGATATGGACGCGGCGGCCCTCCCGGTTCCACGTGACGAACTCCTTGCACAGCACACCGGTTGCAACCAACAGGAATTGCAAAAAGAACCAGTCGTCCTTGAACCAGAGAAACAGGTTGGTGCTGAGCACGATGGGGAACGGGCCGAAGCCGAGAATCCACTTATCCCGGCGCCACCAGCAGACCAGCATGTCCAAGACGTACACAAAGACGATTTGCGCGGCGATTAACGGGGCGTAGTGGTAAACCTCGCGCCAGTACCAACCCCAGTAGAGGTAGATGCTGGTGTGCATGGAAAGCTGGACATAGTGCACGGGCCGGGGCACGATGTCATAACTCAGCACACGTCCGCCGCGGGCGACCTGGCGGCGCAGTACAGCTTGAAAGATCAGCAGGGCCGCCGCCGCTCCCAGGAAGGAGCCGGCCAGCCGGGGGTTGGCGCGGACCCAGCCGAGAAGCGGGAAGCACGCCAGCAGCAGCGTAAGGAGAAAAGCCAGCCACAACGGGGGAATCGGGTTGTGTGGCTGGCGTTCCTGCCTGGTCCTGGTTGCCATTGCTTTCTGAAGGGCAGGGGGCCAGAGGGCGCGCCCCTGCCTGCCCAATCAGAGGTTAACAGGTCAGAACGTAAAACGCAGCGAGCCTTGCATGATCCGCGGAGCGCGGGTTGAGCTGACTTGCCCGAACAGCGTGTTCGTTTGCGCGCCGGTCGTCAGATCGAATTTCGCCGCGGTATTGATGCCGGAATACTGCGTATGGTTGAAGGCGTTGTACGCTTCCCATCGCAGTGTGATGTAGCGTTTCTCGCTCTTCACCGGGAATTGCTTGGAAAGAGCCAGGTCCGTATTGTTGACGCCCGGGTTGCGGACGCTATTCTTGGCCGCGTTGCCGGGGTCGCCCTTGCCTGGCACGGCGAACGCCGCCGGGTTGAACCAGGCGTTGAAGGTGGACCCGTTCGCGTTCGGGTTGCCGACTATGTTGACGCGCTGGCCGTCGCCGCCGCCGGTGAGGTCGGTGCCCTGGACGGTGCTGAAACTGATCGACGCCGGCGTGCCGCTCACCCACTGGGCGATCCCACTCAGGTTCCAGTCGTCAAACACCCACTTCACGAGCTTGTTGTCATGGACCATCCGGCTCGCCTTGGGCAGCGCATAAGTGAGATTCAAAACCGCGTTGTGAGTCTGGTCCGAGCCGTCGAAACCGTAGCTCCACGTGCGCAGATTCTGGTAGATCGGAATACCGGTGTAATCCATGAACTTCGAAAACGTGTAGCTGAAACCAAACTGGAAGCCGTTGGCGAAGCGCCGGTTGATGCTGAGCAGCAGCGCGTGGTAGTTCGAGTTGTAAGCGTTGTCGGTCCAGGAAACGTTGTTATATCCGGGGAAGGGACGGAAGAAGTTATCCGTAATGCCCGGTTGACTGGTGTACTGCGGCGTGAAATGCGTGCCGTAGGGGATCGTGTTGATCGCCAGCGTTTGTGGTTCGTGCTGGCCCAGAACGCTGGCGTAGGAAACGTCCACCAGGATGGAGTGCCCCACATCCTGCTGCACCCCGAGAGTGATGTTATAGTTGTCCGGCGTCTTATTGTTGATGTTAAAACCCTGGGTGTTACTCGGTGAAAGCGTGCCGGCCGTCTGAATGAAGGTGCGCATATCCCCGTAATAGGTAATCGGCGTCAGGATCGCCGGCGGATTGTTTACCATGTTACTCCACTTACTGAGACGCGGATTGTAGAGGATTGCCGCGCCGCCGCGGATAGCCGTCTTGCCGTTGCCAAACACATCGTAAGCGAAGCCCAGACGCGGTCCCCAAAGAACCCCCGGCTGGTTCACAAAGCCCGTCGGCACATTCTTATCGCCGGAGGTGGCTCCGCCTGAAGCCGGATTGCCCACGCCAGGGACGAAGAGCCCCACGTATACGGCGGGGAGCAGCGCGCCCGTAAGCGGATTCTGCGCGAACTTGACGCCGCCCTGCGTTACCGGAGCGAAAAGCGGAGGAGTCTGGCTCGCGTTATATAGGTTCCGCATGAACACGGACTGCTGTCCGGGATCGTTTGGATACATCTCCCCGGCCCAGGTCCACCGCACACCATAATCGATGTTCAGCCGCTTGGTTACTTTCCAACTGTCCTGAGCGAACCACTCGATCAGGCTCTGCCGCATGTTGGCTCCGTAACGGATATTGGACTCCGTGTAGCTGTTGAAAACTCCCAGCGCCGCATTCGAGTATGCGTAGTTGGTATCCAACGGGTTCAAAGTATTCTTGCCGAAGTCGAAGGTGCCCGAAAACGTGCTCTGCTCCCCTTCATACTCGCGAATGCGGTAGACGTCGAAGCCGACCTTGATGTTGTGCTTGCCCTTGGTGATCGCCACGCTGTCGCTGAGGTTGAACGTGAAGTCCGTGCCGCCGGTAAGCAGGCGGCTGTCGTAGCTCACGTTGGGAGCGTCGGGAACGCCGCCGAACGAATAGCGTGGAATGTATCCGGTGGGATTCGCCTGGGGATACCACTGGCTAAGGTTGTAACCGATGGCGGAGCGCAGCACCTTGTTGATTTCGTTGGCGCCATAGGGAAACCATGCCTCGCGGTTGTGTCGCACTCCGGTATTGAATTCCATGACCACGGACGGGCTGAAGATGTGTGTCCAGCCTGAGGCGAGACCGTCTTCCGTAAAACAGTAGCATTGGGCGAAGAAGCCGACCGGCGTGGCGCCGCCGGCCACCGCGTATCCTTCCTGCTGCGCCAGCCACGTCTTGCCGCGAACGAAAAACCGGTCCTTGTCCGTGGGAACGTAGTCCAACTTAAGAAGCTGGCTCCGCTTGGGATCTTTCTGCACTTCCTGGATCTGGTAGTTGTAGTTGCCGCCCGAGATGGCGCGATTGAAAAAGTATGGCTGCGGCAGAATGTTCATCAGCGCCAGTCCGTTCGGGTTCTGACGCGATTTTGGAATCACGTTGCCGGGGAACACCGTGCCGGTGGTCGGGTCGGTGATCGGAATCACCTTGCCGTTCACATCCAGCGTCTGCGAGAAATCGCCCTGGCGTTCCAGGGGGGTGGGCATAGTGTACGAATTCAGCGCGCCTGGAGTGGAAATCAGCCCCTCCTCAATATTATAGAAGGCGAACAGCTTGGTTCGGCTCTGGTTCCAGCGTCCGGGAATGTAAAGCGGCCCTCCCAGGGTTCCGCCGAACGTGTTGTAGCGATAGCGCGGGCGTCGCACGCCGTTGCGGTTATTGAAGAAATCGTTGGCGTTCAGGGCATCGTTGCGGATGTATTCGTATCCGTTGCCGTGGAACTCCTTGCCGCCCGACCTGGTGACCACTTGCACGATCGGTCCGCCGTTGCCGGCGTATTCGGCCTGATAGCTGTTCAGCAGCACCTTCACTTCACCGATCGCGTCCAGCGTAGTAACGCTCGAGAAGACATTCGGCGTTCCCTGGTCGTTGCTGACCACGCCATCCACCGCCAGGATGTTGGTGCCGGAAAAAGAGCCCATAATGTTCGGCGTGCCGGTACCGTAACTGCCGCCGGTGGAATCCTGATCGGCCTGATATTGCACACCGGGAATGGTGCGCAGCATCGAGACTACCTCGCGGCCACGGGCGGTGAGATTGGTCAACTGATTGGTGGTAAGGGTGGCAGAGTGTTCGGAACTATCCACTTGTACTTGTGCGGCCTCGGCCGTGACGTTGACGGTTTCGGTGACTTCGCCGATCTGCAGCACCAGGTCGCCTAACGAGACCCGCTCATTGGCGCTGATCACAATGCCGCGGCGCTGGTACGCCTTGAAACCTTTCTGTTCCACCCGCAGATCGTAGGTGTCCGGCTGCACCGCGTTCAAGGTGAAGACGCCCTCTTCGTTCGCCGTCCCACTTCTGGTATCGGCCGTTTTGGGGCTGGTTATAGTGACCTTGGCGCCTGCCATGACTTGGCCGGACGGGTCGGTGACGGTGCCAGTGATGGTGCCGGTGACGGTCATTTGGGCGAAAACCTGCCCGGTGACCAACATGGCGAAAACAAGGCTCAACGCGGCTTGGCGAAGATATTTCGACGACATGGATTCAACTCCCCTGATGCAACGATGACGATGCAACAATGACGATGCAACGATGACGTTACCGCTATACAAGTTTGAGCTAATGCTACGTCCTGGCGCTCCGAAAGTCAACAGGGAAGACCGCGGAGACCGGTTGGCGATCCATGGGCGATGGCTTGGAACGCCGCCAGTTAACACCGGAATCGGCCGCGCCCAAGCGCCACGCCTACCGGCAGATGCCCCGCTGGCTTCGCTTGACAAAGGCTGCCAGATGCAGCGTTTCGGGAGTGGGAATTTCGGTCTCGATCCTTGCCAACGCCTCTTCCAGCTTCAGGTTAGAGCGATAGAGAATCTGGTAGGCACGCTTGAGGATGCTGACGTCCGGCGCGCCGTACCCCGCCCGCTTCAACCCAACCAGATTGAGACCCTTGGGCGCGATCTGGAATCCCGAATAGGTGAAGAACGGCGGCGCATCCAGATTGACGCGGGTGTTGCCGCTCACCATGGCCAGCCGGCCGATCTTGGAAAACTGGTGCACCAAAACGCCCCCCGAGAGGAACGCCTGGTCTTCGATTTCGACGTATCCACCCAGCAGCACACAGCTTGCGATCACGGTCTGGTTGCCGACCTTGCAATTGTGCGCGATATGCCCGGAGGTCATGATGAAGTTGCCGTCGCCGATTTCGGTTGCCGACTCCGGCGGCGTGCCGCGTGAAATGGTGAAGTGCTCGCGGATCTTATTGCCGTTGCCGATCTTCAGATAGCTCCGGGCGCCGTCGAAATTCTTGTCCAGCGGGTCGGTGCCCAGAACCGTTCCCGCCGAGATCTCGTTGTGCTCCCCGAGTGTGGTCCAGCGCTTGATGTAGACGTAAGGTTCCAACCGGCAGCCGGCCCCAATCCGGACGTCCGATTCGATCACGCAGAATTCGCCGACGCGCACGCCCGGCCCGATCTCGGCATCCGGGTGGACGCGCGCCGTGGCCGCGATGGTAGCCGAGCCATCTATCGCCATGGCCGCCCGCTGACTTTGTGGGGCAGATTGTTAATCTGCGGCGGGTTGGCAACCCGCCAGCCCCTCTCGTGCCAGAAGTCCCTTCTCACCCCCACTATGTTACGGCAACGCCACTGGCAGACCCGGAATGCCTCACTCGTACCGCAAGGCCCGCATGGGATCCACGTGCGCCACCCTCCGGGCGGGCAAATAGCCGGCGAGAATCGTGGCGGTCCCCAGGAGGGCGGTGGCTGCCATGAGCGTCGGCAGATCATTGGGCGGCAGACCGAATAACATTTTCGAGACGGCGTGTGGTCAGTGCAATGGTGGCGGGGAGCCTGATCGCGATACCGGCCAGGATCATCAGGATCGTCTCGCGAACCACCATCTTCATCCAACTGGGTAGACGGGCTACCGAGCTTTTGGTGAGCCGGGATTCCGCCCGCCAAAGAAGCGCTCCTGCAAGGATTGCGCCTCGCCAGCGATATCATCTACCTATGCGAGTGCGCGAATTGGCGGAATGGCTGGGCGCGACCTTTGAAGGCGATGGCGAAAAGGAACTCTCCGGCGTGGCGCCCCTGGAAACCGCGGGGGCCGGCGACGTGGCTTTCGTGGGCAACCGGAAGGCGGCAGCGCAGGCCGAATCCTCCGCGGCCGGATGCCTCATCGTTCCCATGGAGTGGCCCAGCCCCAGTTACCGCACCGTCATCCGCGCCGTGGAACCGCGCACCGCCTTTGCCCGCGCCATGAACCGCTTCTATCCCACGGCGGAATTGAAACCCGGTGTGCATCCCACCGCGGTAGTGGGCAGGGAGGTGGAGTTGGGCGCTATGTCATACGTGGGCCCGCACGCCGTGGTGGGCGATGGCACGCGCATCGGCGTGGCCACCAGCATCGGCGCCGGTTGCGTCGTGGGCAAGCGCGTGGCGCTGGGCGAAGGCTGTGTGCTCCATCCCAACGTGACCGTATACGACAACGTGGATATCGGCCGCGGGACCATTCTGCACTCGGGTTGCGTGATCGGCGCCGATGGGTTCGGATACGTCATGGAGCACGAACGCTGGCACAAGTTTCCGCAAGTCGGACGCGTGGAAATCGGCGACTTCGTGGAGATTGGCGCCAATTCGTGCGTGGACCGCGCGGCTCTCGGCGTGACCTCTATCGGCGAAGGGACCAAACTGGATAACATGGTGCATGTGGGGCACAATTGCCGCATCGGAAAACACGTGGTGGTGGCCGCGCAGACCGGCTTTTCGGGCGGCGTGGTGGTGGAGGATTACGCCGTGATCGGCGGGCAGGTGGGAATCGGCGACAAGGCACGCATCGAATCGCGAGCCGTGCTGGGGTCGGGGTGCGGCGTTCTCACGTCGAAAATCGTGCGCTCGGGTGAGACCGTGTGGGGCACGCCGGCGCGCCCGCTCAAGCAGCATCTGGAGCAGCTTGCCAATCTTGCCCGGCTTCCCCAGGTTCGGCGCGAAGTGGCGGACCTGAAACGGCGGCTCGCCGAACTTGAGGAGAAAGACTGATGCTGGTGGTAGTGGGCGGCCATTCGCGCAACATCGGCAAGACCTCCGTGGTGGCGGGTCTCATCCGC
This sequence comes from Candidatus Acidiferrales bacterium, assembly GCA_035570275.1. Lineage (GTDB taxonomy): Bacteria > Acidobacteriota > Terriglobia > Bryobacterales > Bryobacteraceae > DATMNI01. Next base: position 13,474 of record DATMNI010000236.1, read on the forward strand.
AAGCTGAAAGACCGCCCGTGGACCGCCCTCAAGATCACCCAATACGGCAACGGCTTCTGCAGCCATCACGGCGTGGCCTGCGGCTGCGAGCCCGAACCCGACCAGCCGTTCGCGCTCAGCGAAGAGTTCGAGGCCAACCGCACCGATACCGGCCGCTTCCTGGCCGCCGGAGCCGAGCGTTCCTTCTGGCTGCGCGTGCCAACCGGCGAATTGGCGAGCGCCCAGGCCACCGTGAGCAAAATCCTGGCCCAGGGCCAAAACGCGATCGTGGAATCCAATAGCGTGCTGGAATTGGTGGAGCCCGACATTTTCCTGATGCTATTGGATTTCTCCTGCCAGGATTTCAAGGCCTCCAGCCTCCGGTTCATGGATCGGGCGGACGCGTTCGTGGTGATAGACCGCGGCGGCATCAACGCGCCTATGTGGGAGGAGGTCGCGCGCGGCATGTGGGACCACAAGCCGCAGTTTCCGGTCAAGCCGCCGAACTACGTGACGCCCGCGCTGGCCGGGTTCGTGAGGTCGATGCTGGCGCTCTCTTCCAGCCGCTGAGCGCGCAGGCGGCGCAACGCGGCCGAAGCTTCGGTGAGCATTCTGGCGGCGTCGCCTAGCTGGCACTCGATGACATGCAGATGCGCATGGAGGCGCGCGTCCTCGGGCGGGGTCACCAGGTTCAAGAGATACACGCTGGTTTCAATGTTGCCGAGAGGCTGCCGCAGATCGTGAACCAGCTCGGCGAGCAGATCTTCGTGGCGGACAGTTGTGGACATAGCCATGGCACCTGAAAAAGCCTGAGCCAGTATAGCGCGGATGGGTACGGCTGTAACCCTGGCGGCAGGAGAAAACGCGGATGAGTCGTGCGAGGGCTCACTGTCCAGCTTCGTGGTGCAGGTCAAGACCCAACCCTGAGAGCCGCGACCGTAAGGGAACGGTGCCGTTGCTTCAGTCAAACCTCCACGGGAACCCTGGTCTCGCATTCGGCGGCGCCCGCACGGCTCCACTCCACGCAGTTGCGACCCTGGGCTTTGGCCCGGTACAAGGCTTCGTCCGCCTCTCGGATGAGCGTATCGGCATCGTGATCGCGCGCGCAGGAGACCCCCACGCTCATCGTCACCTGCAGAGGTTGCGAGCCGGATCCAAACGGGGTGCCCGCGATAGCTTCGCGCAGCCGCTCGGCTTGCGAGCGGGCGTCTGCCAGGTCACATCCAGGCAGCACTACCAGGAACTCCTCGCCGCCATAGCGGCCCACGGAATCGTACCGGCGGCCGGCTGTTCGCATGCGGAGGGCCGCCTCACGCAGCACGGCATCTCCATCCTGGTGGCCGTAAGTGTCGTTGATGTTCTTGAAGCGGTCCAAATCGAGCATCAGCAGCGACAACGGCTGATGTTCCCGCCCGGCGCGGGCAATTTCGTTCCGCAGCACTTCCAGAATGGCAGAGCGGTTGAGCAGTTTCGTGAGCCCGTCGTGAGTGGCCTGCTCCCGCAGGGCTTCCCGCGCATGCAGCAGTTGCTGCTGCAAATCGAGAATGCGGCACCCGGCGCGCAGGCGCACCCGCAGTTCGTGGGCATTGAATGGCTTGGTAAGGTAGTCGTCCGCCCCCGCTTCCATGCCATCTACCAGATCCTGCGAATCCGTGCGGGCAGTGAGCAGCAGGATGTAAATATATGGTTCACGGTCGGCGACGCGTACCCGGCGGCAGACTTCCACGCCGTCAATCCCCGGCATCATCCAGTCCAGGATGGCCAACCGGGGAGCGTCTTCGCCCTGCAGCACATTCCAGGCTTCCACGCCGTCGCGCGCAATCACCGCATCGTAGCCCCACTTGGTGAGCATGGTGCGGAGCATGGATTGAAAAACCGGATTGTCTTCCGCCGCCAGCACCCGCATGGGCTTGGCGGCCCGATCTTTCGGTTGCGGGCCCGGCCCCGCCTCGAGGTTGACTTGCTTGTTCACCAAAGTTCTTTATCGGCTGGAATTCTGGGAACCTTAATTTAGAGGTTTGGAGGTCTACCGCGCCAGGCTGGCCGCTGCCATGAACGCTCACTCGATTCGGAGCATAAGCCGCTGGCGGGCGCCATCTTCCGCTGGTACCGGCGGGAAAGTCAATGCCGCAATCGCGCCGGGCTCCAGTCTTCGCCAGGGTCCATAGCCCTGCGGCCAGGCCCCCCGGTGGAGGTGGACGGCGCCAATCGCGGCCACCAGGCCGGGAAGCCATACCTCACTTCCTGGGCACGTAGAATACTCGCGTGGGGCCTGTGCGATCCACCTGATACGCGGCATAGAGCGCCGGCAGCAGGTTCAAGGGAAACGTGGAGCCTGAGCCGGGATCGTCACCCAACTGCACCACAGAAAAGGCCTGAAGCTCAAGCTCCGACACCATCCAGTTCGGATCCAGGCGTCCGGTGTTCATCAATTCGCTGGTGGTGTAAGGATCGTAAATCAGCGGCTTGCCGGCATCGTGACACAGCAGGAGATTGAGGCAGATTGCCGCTCCCGGCTTGCTTTTCAGGTACCCTACATCATCCAGGAAGACACGGCTGGTTTCCGCCAGGGCGGGCCGGGGCGGAACCGAAGAGGACCGGCCCGCGACCAACAGGCCGGCGGAAAGCAGAACGGGGGCTAGCGCGGCAACCAGGGCGGAACGTTCCGCCAGATCGCTAAGAACCAGCGCCGTAATAATGGACATCGCAATCACTGTGTCGAAGAACACGTTCAGATTCACGCCGGATCCGCCAGCCAGCAACAGACCGGTTGCGAGCGCTGTCAAGAACCCCAGCGCGATCACGGACGAGGAAGGCCGCCCGATTCCTTTCCGGCACCAGAGAGCGCAGGCCGCCAGGGCCGGCAGAAACAACAGCCCGAAGACGCCGGTGACACTCCTGGCTCTTTGGAGAGAGTAGTTGCGTGGGCTAAACCAGTGCTGGGTGAAATAGGGCCCATCCACCCAGACCGTAAGCGCAGCGAAAGTGGCCAGTATCGCGATTGCCGTGGCCGCCCACGCCGCGAAGCGGCGTGGCGACTGCCACAACAGATCCAAGCCGATGGCCAGGGGAAAAGCCAGAAGGCTCTGCTTGACGAATCCCCCGAGACAGCAAAGGAGGCACGAACCGACAAGACCCAGCGTGGAATCCCGCCGCGCCACGTAGAGCAGGACACCGGTCATCAACAGCGCATGGCCGAGCATTTGCGGGTCGTTGGCGCCCACATACGCGGGCGCAAACAGCACGAACCAGGCGGCACAGAGCAGCCCGGCAAGCAGTCCGGTGAGACGGGCGCCGGAGATGATTCGCGCCACTCCGGCGGAACAGACCACGACCCAGACAAGCGACAGCAAGGAAAGCCACCTGCCTATCATGTTCACATCACCGGTCTGGTTCACATCACCGGTCAGGTTCAAACCGGTCAGGCGGCTGAGCGCGCCGACCAGATGGAAGGAAAGAGGCGGATAGGTTACGGCGGTGTGTTCCGGCCTGGCTATGTAGAGCGGTGTGCCGGCGCTGGCGGAACTGGCGTGGTAGGCGTTCCATCCTTCATTGAAAATGATCTGGTACCGGTAGGTGGAACGGACGGCCAGGCCGGCGAAGCGGGCGACTGCCAGCAACCCCAAGGCGTAGCAGGCGAAGAAAACGAGCGGGCGCCTGGCCTGGAGGCTGAGCATATCCATAGATTAAACAATTCGCCGGCTTCCTGAAACGCGGCAACCCAATTGCTCACTATCGGACAGAGGTGAGAGAGCTTTTATGATGGTTGCCGCCGGATTGGGGATTTTGGTGGTGGTTTGCCTGCTTTTGTCGATGGTGGACACTCCGCCCTCGATTGGACGGTAGGCCACAATTCTGGGCAGATCTGACACAGGCGTGTGGAATTCCGCCGTGCTGGCGCCCCGCCCCGGCCTTCTTGCCCCCGCCCGCGTAAACACATCCCGCTTCCACATCCCGTTTTCCACATCCCGGCGTCCGGCCTAACCGATTGCTCCGCAGTTGCTATTCGGTGGTGGCGCAGGCGGGTTTTGGCATCTAAAGACTGACGGTCACCGTCAATCCGAGGAGCGCGAGCGGCAGACACTGTGGTTAAATTGCTTTGAATGAACCGCCGCACCGTTTACCGGGTATTGGAAGAAAGCGCCCGCCTCTATGGCGATGCGCCGGCGCTACGGCAGCCTGACGGCGCCGGGTACGTGACCTATTCCTGGAATCAGTACAAGCAGGCGGTGGAGGAGATCGCCCTCGGGCTGCGTGCGCTCGGGCTCGGCAAGGGCGATGTGGTGGCGCTGAATTCGGAGACGCGCCTGGAATTCTACCTTGCCGACCTGGGCATCATGGCCAACGGATCGATTGCCGCCGCCATGTACCCGAGCTATCCGGCCAAGGATCTGGTCCGCACCATTGAGCAAGCCGGCGCCAAAGCCGTTTTTGCGGAAGATCCGAAAACACTGAAGACGCTGCAGGATGCTCCGGTACGGATCTGGATTCTGCTGACCGGCGAAGCCGAGGGTGCGCTCACGCTGCAGGGGCTGCGCGCCATGGGCCGTGCGGCGGCCGCTCGCGATCCGCAGTGGATGGCGCGCCTAGGCTCCGAACTGCAGCCGTCGGACACGGCCATCCTCTATCTCACCTCCGGGGCTACCGGGGAACCCAAAATGGCGCTGGTCACGCATCAGGCGGTGGTCGCCAACATCGATATGGGGCCGGCGGCGCTGCCGATCGGCCCCGCGGATGCCACGGTGGCATTCCTGCCCTCGGCGCACATCGCGCAACGCGTGGTCATCGAACTATTGCCGCTCCGTATGGGGATGCCGGTCACCTTCGCCGGGAGCCTGCTGCAACTGCCGCAGGACATCCGCAACGTGCGGCCGACCATTCTGCTGGCGCCGCCGCGCATGTGGGAACGGATTTACTCCACCATCTGCACCGAACTCCGCAAACGGCCCGCGCCCATCCGCAAAGCCTTTTACGCCGCCCTGGGACTGGGGTTGGCAGCGGCGCGGTACCGCAAGCAAGGCAAGCCCGTGCCGGCGCGCATCCGAGGCCCCCTGAAAGTGGCCGACGCCATTTTCTTCCGCAAGGTGCGGGGCCGCTTCGGGGGCAGGCTGAAGATTCCCGCATCCGGCGCGGCGCCGCTGAGCAAAGACCTGGCCGAATTCTATGAAGCCATCGGCCTGCCGATTTTCGAAGGTTACGGGCTGACCGAAGGCGGCGTAGTCACGCTCAACCCGCTGGACCGGCCCAAGCCGGGCAGCATCGGCATTCCCTTGGCTGGCGTCGAGGTCAAACTCGACGCCGATGGCGAGATCCTGGTGAAGAGCCCGTGCCTTTTCTCGGGCTACCTGAACGACCCGCAGACCACCGCCGAGGTTCTGGTGGATGGCTGGCTGCACACGGGCGACCTGGGCCACGCCGACAGCGACGGCTATTTCTTCATCACCGGCCGCAAGAAAGAGCTGATCGTTTCCTCGACCGGCAAGAAAATCTATCCCTCCCGCGTCGAGAACCTGTTCAAGATGGAGCCGCTGATCAGCCAGGTCCTGCTGATCGGCGACCGCCTGCCGTTCCTCACCGCGCTGTTCACCATCAACCCGGCCGCCGCCGAAGCCTTGAAGGGAATGGACCAATGGCAGGGCCGGCCGGCCTCCGAACTGGCGCAGGCGCCGCCGGTGCTGGCCGAAATCCAAAAGGCCGTTTCCCGCGTCAACAAGCAACTGGCGCCGTTCGAGCAGGTGCGCAAACACCGCGTGCTGGCGCGCGACTTCTCGATCGACCAGGGTGAACTGACCGCCACAATGAAGGTCCGGCGCACCCGCACGATGGAGAATTTCAAGGAAGCCATCGACGAGTTCTACGACAAGTAGTGGCCGCGACCCTCGGGGTTGCGACGCTGCGGGCGGCGGCCGCGACCGCGTCGAGCTCGATCGAAAACGCACACAGCCGAGGCTGTGCGACACAGCCAGGAAGGCTTTGCTACACAGCCAGGAAGGCTGTGCTGCTTCGGAATCCGCTTTCCAGTTGCGCGTAGAGCGCGATCACCGGGTTGGTGCTGCGCGAAAATTCGTCCAGCATCCAATCGCGGTCCTTGGGATCCTTGGCGGAGCTGAGGCCGTCGTCAGTCGGCACGGATTAACCTAAATCCGGCAGTTCGCCCACATGGCTAACTCAAGTCTGGCCGTCCGCAAGCGCGGTCAAGGGCAGGAACAGCGGATCGGGCGAACGCGCTCCGAGCCAATCGCGAAAAATGAACCGCAGAAGTCGGCCCCAGCGTTGCTTCGGGGTCAACTGCGCCGCAGTTTGTGCAAATC
>DATMNI010000237.1:0-7554 GCA_035570275.1 Candidatus Acidiferrales bacterium
CCACCTGTTCGTCGTCATGCCGCCACTGCCGCATCGGGCTGGTGGGGTCGGTATCCACCTTGGCCGCGTAGGAGATGTTGTAGCCCTTCCACGCATCCGGCTGGTTTTTCTCGATCTGTTCTTCGATGTACGGCAGATTGCCTTTGCCGACGTACAGCAGGCCATGCGCCAGCATGCGGGTGGATCCGGAAACCTCGTTGACGAAGTTTCGCGCCGCCGCCGTCTGTGCCGCCGTCAGGATCTCGCCCTGCATGGCTTCCTGAATATTCCGCGGCGGGCGGCGTTCCGTCTCTCCGCTCACGCCCACCAGCGATGCCGTGACATTGCTCAAAATCCCGATGGTCACCTGGCTGTCCAGAAACACGTCTTTGATGAACTGCACAATCTGGAAACTGGCGTCCGACACCGGCAGTCCGGCCAGCGCCGGGTTCCACGCGCCCCACACCTGGCCCTTTTCATCGGTAACGCCTCTCGGGTTGAATGGATTGGCCTTGAATGCGGGCGCGGCCGATGGGCCTTGCGAGAGCGCGCGCAGCGGCGAGCCTACGCCCTTCCGGCTGCCGCGGACCATGTGAAGCTGGTCGTCGAACACGAACAGATCGCGCGGCGCGGCGGCCTGCGCATACGCCACCGGCTCGAACATCTCGATGGGATGAACGTCGAAGAAGCGCCCGAAAACTTCGTTCATAGCGATGAATGCCGCCGCCATGCCGCCCGTGCTGGCCAGGAATCGCCGCCGGTCCATCCCCAGTTTCCGGCTCGCCGATTCCGCCAGTTCCTGGATCCGCGCTTCTACCTGTTTTTGCTGCCCGGTCTGGGGAACGGGCATATACTCGCCGTTCGAAACCATCTGCGTAGGCACCGGAGAGCCCAACGCTTCGGCCTCATCCGCCCTGGCGCACTGGGCGATCTGGTCCTCATCCAGCCACCCGTGGTCGTCTTCCCAGATTCTTCCCTCTTCGTTCCACTTGTCGACAGACATATATGCCTCCTTGATTTAATCAAGAAACCGCGGTACAGAGCCGTGACCGTTAGGGAGCGGTTTTCCTAAATCCACAACTGCTCATTGAGCTTCAAACCGCGCCCGCGGCAGTAGCTCACGTAATGGTCGATAAACCAGAACACATCGAAAGTTTCCAGCACCTGGCCGTCATCGCCCAGAAACTCCAGGGCGCCGTTGAGCCAGAACAACGTCTTCATGCCGTTGGCGTCGTCTGAAACCAGCGTGTGCACAGCGCCTGGGGGCTCGCCCACGTAGTCGCCGGGGCGTGCCACCCAATCGTGTTCGAGATATCGCCAACTGCCCTCCAGCACGTAGCCAAACACCGGTCCGCGATGGCGGTGCCGGCCCAGCATTCCGCCCTGCCGGATCCACAAGATGTTGGTGAACGAGTTGTGTCTTACATCGAAAGCCAGGTGCCGGATGGAGATGCCCGGCTGCCATGGAACCCAGGGGGACGCGTCTTCGCCCGCCCCGACATAGACTGGGGGACGTCCGAATTCCTGGATCATCCGTGCGCGGCTTTCGGATTCTAGTGACATGTGCAACTCCTCATCTTGCCGCCGAGCGCAAGTAAATCAGAATCGATTCCAGATCGGCGTCGCTGTAAGCGCTCGTCGCCAATGCATGCCGCCAACTGCTGCCCTCCGCGGTCTTCACGCCGCCCGGATCGGACGTGCGGAGCACCGGCGGCGGCAAAGTCAGATCGTAGAAAATGACGGCGCGGACAGTCTTGCTCACCACCAGGGCCGGCATCGTTTCACCCCCAGCCGTCACGGTGGAGACTTGCGGCGTGTCCATCGTGCGCAGAGTCTGGGCGTCGGCTGGAATCTTCGCTATGGGCGTTGCCACCGCGATCCCGATTCCGTTCACTTCATGACAGGTGGCGCATCGGCCGAAGCTCCGCACCGGGTCCTGGAACAATGCGCGGCCGCGGGCGGCCTCCGGGGGGAGTGGCGGCTCCGCGGGTGCGCCGGACGTTCCACGGCTCGTGCCGCCGCCTGGGCCGCCGCCCGGGCCGAAATTCAAATTAGGATTGGCGATGCCGTTCAAACTAGCCACATACGCCACCACGGCCATCAGATCCGGGCGCGCCAGCGTGCCTGCGAACCCCGGCATAGCTGTACCCGCCACACCGCGAGCCGTCACGGTATTGAGATACGTCTCGTCGAATCCGCGCGCCGCCAGCCGCGGTGCGCCGCCGCCCGTACCGCCCCGCAGCGCGTGGCAGTATCCGGTAGCGCAGGTCTTATTGAAGATGGTCTCGCCTTGTTTTATCGGATCCGGTTTTACCAACTCAGGCATGCTCTGCGCAAAGTTGCAGACCCCGCAGGACACAAACATCAGCAGGGCACGTGTCATTTGGGTGCCGCCCTCGGTCACCTGGCCGCCTCCGGCAGCGCAAACGCGACCAGCGTCGATCCGTTTCGCCACGTCTGCCCTTCCGGAAACAGCGCGGCCGTCATCGACCCCGTAATCGACGCCTGCCATCCCGTCGGCGTGGCGATATACTGCCGGCCATTCACGGCGTACGCCACGGCCGATCCGCGATGCCCCGCCCCGGTTGGAAAGCTCCAAAGCCTGACGCCCGAGCGCGCATCCAGGGCAAAGAAATTCCCCTCCGGGTCGCCGGTCATGATCAGGTCACCCGCCGTGGCCAGCACCGAAGCCAGCAGAACATACTTATATGGATAGCTCCAGACCCGCTTGCCCGCGATCGGGTCCCACGCGTCCAGGTGGCTGTAAGTATCGCGCCCCGGCGGCAGCCTCAAACCCCAACTTCCGTTGGCGTAAAAACGGCCTTCTTGCGGCTCCTGCCGGTTGGCGGTAATATCCACGCAGATTTCCAGCGTCGGCGTGTAGATCAAGGCGGTTCGCGGCGAATACGCCATCTGGTTCCAGCTCTTGGCGCCCGCCGGGCTCGGGCAGAAGTTCATCGTCTTGCCTAATTGCGGCTCCTTCCGCCCCACCAGCTTCCCGTTCTCGGTGACGCCCGAAATCCACGTCTGCACCTCGGGCACCGAAAAAACACGCAGAAACTCGCCTGTAACGCGGTCCAGCACAAACGTCAGCCCGCTCTTATTCATGTGCACCAGGAGCTTGCGCAACCGCCCCTTCACTTCGCGATCGATCAGGATGCACTCGTAGGCCGAATCGAAATCCCAGAGGTCGTTCGGCACCTCCTGGTAGTGCCAGCGCAGCTGGTGTCCGCATCCAACGCCACCACGCTCGCGGTATACAGGTTCACGCCATTTGTTCCGGATGTCGTCCGGCCTGCCTCGCCGACTGTCTCCCCGCCCGTCTCCCCGCCAACGTAGCGATCTGCGGCATAGAAATCCCCCGCCGCGTTGCCCGTGCCCCAGAAGACCAGGTTCAACCCCGCGTCGTAGGAGCCCGTCATCCAGGGTGCGCCTCCGCCGAATTTCCAACTGTCGCCCTTCCAGGTTTCATGGCCCTTCTCGCCCGGCCCGGGGATCACGTAGAACCGCCAGGCCACGCGGCCGGTCCGCATGGCGAGGGCCGTCAGGTACCCGCGGTGCGCGCCATCGCCGCCCGACCCGCCGACGATCACCTTGTCCTTCACCACCAGCGGCGCCGCGGTGATATTGCATCCGCACTGCTTGGAATCGTCGATGTTCACTCTCCAGACTTCGCGCCCGGTCTTTTGATCGATGGCAACCAGATAGTTGTCCGCCGTGCCCAGGAAGACTTTGCCATCGCCCACCGCCACGCCGCGGTTTTGCCGGAAGGCCGACTGGCTGCCCGGACGCGCGAAGCCTCGCGCCAGGGCGTACTTGTAATGCCAGATGAGGCGCCCGTTGGCGGCGTCCAGCGCGAACACCTGTCCGTACGGCGTGGATATGTACATGACGCCATCGATGACGATGGGCGTGGCTTGCAGGTTGTCGCCGTAGTCGCCGGTCTGAAACATCCAGGCCGGCGCCAGACTCCGGACGTTGGTGGTATTGATTTGGTCCAGCGCGCTGTACCGCCACGCCATCTGCGTACCGCCGTGGTGCGGCCAATCGGCGCGCGTGCCGCCACTGGGAACGCCGTCCTGCGCCAAGACGGCGCCAGCGGCCACCAAAATATACAGAAACCGCATCCTGTACATCATACTCGAAATTCCCCCTATTGGCCGCATACTGACATTTCAGAATGCTGCTTGACAGCTCTCCGCATCTCAACTAGCGTTGAGGGCATGTCGACCGAGCCATTGGGACGGGGCACGCCAACCGTATGGAACTTCGGGCTGGCCTGCGCCCTGGTCTACGCGGCTGTCAATTCCACCAGCGCTTTCGGAGCCACGGCTATCGTCCTGGACCGAACGCACGAGAGCCAGGTCTTCCATGAGACACGCCACTACCGTATTTTCCTGCCGCCCGATTACGAGACCTCTGGCAAGCGATATCCCGTGGTGTACTTTTTCCACGGCTGGGGTGAGCGCTACAACCAGTGCAGCGCCGGCCACGATTACGATCAGGGTACGGACTACGGCGGCGACAACTTCGCGAGCTTCGTCGGGACACACGATTTGATCGTGGTGCGGTGGGACGGCTATAACCCGAGGACACCCGCCGAGAATTACGTCCGGCCATATAACATCGGCCCGGTGGAGACGGACCGGCAGTTTCCGCTGTACTTTCCCGAGCTGGTTCGCTACATCGATGCCACGTACCGCACCATTCCGGATCGCGAGCACCGCGGCACCTCCGGCTTGTCCATGGGCGGGTTCATGTCGTCCTGGGTGGCGGGCAAATATCCCGACCTGGTTTCGAGCATGTCGAACTTCATGGGATCTTCGGAGTTCGTGGTGGGGCCGCGCGGTTTTCCCGTGGAATACCGGCACGAGGAGATGCACAACAACTATGACGGCATGCGGGCTCGCATGATCATGGGGACGGATGACTTCATCCAGTTTTATCATCGCCGCATGAACTTGATCTGGAATTACACGCAGCCGCATCACGAGTCGGAAGTCTTTAAAGCCGATCACGGCACGCCAGGGATTGCGAAGACCATGATGTTTCACATGCACGCGTTCGCCAACCCCCTGCCCCGGCCGGCCGTGTGGAACCATAGCGACGTCTACCCGGAGTTCTCGGCCTGGGGCTGGGAGGTTACGACGGATCGAAAGGAGCATGGCTTCACGGTTCTAGAAAACGTGTCGCCCGCCGGATTCCGCTCGTGCGTTCGCGAATGGTTGCCATCGGGCCGGGTGCTGGCCGGCGTACCGGTTAGGATTACGACGCCTTCGTCCTACCGCTCGGGTCAGGAAGTGACGGTAAACCTGATTCGGCTTCGAGACAGCCAGGTGCGTCACCTGCGGGAAAAGGCCGATTCGAAAGGCCGGTTAACGGTCGGGCTGGATGGGGAGGAGTACGAAGTCGGCATCGGCTCCGGAACGAACCTGACTGGGCCGAACCTGACTGTGCCGAACCTGGCGCTGGCGGGATTCGCCATTGAGGGAGCAGCCTGGGCAACCGACACCGAGCCCGTCAATGTGCGGGTGCGGTTCGTGAACAAGGGCGGCCATGCCACGGTTGCGATGCGGCTGCGCTGGGAGACGCCGAACGCGGGTGTAAGGTTAGATACCGCGACGGCTACGATACCGCCGCTGCCGCCGGGAAAGTCCGCAGCGGTTCCTTTGGCGTTCACGGTGCAGGACCCCACGCGCGAGATTGTTAAGCTATTCGCTGTGGGCGAGGGGGTGCGGTTGCCTTTGGAGATTCCGACTTTCCCACCCGCCAGGAAGACCGGCGATTTCCGGATCGCGGACGGGCTGTCGCTACCGGTCTATCGGCAGGGCGAGACCGTGGAGCAGTCGACCTTGGGGACGGGCAACGGCGACGGACAGGCCAACGCCGGAGAGCGGATTGCGATTCTGCTGCCGGAAGGCAACGCGTATCGGGCCGCCGAGCTGTTTACGAATGACCCTTGCGTCGATCTCACCCGGCGGGCATCCGATAACTGGGGCGGCTATGACCACGTCGGCGCCTCTGCGAAGATTGGGCTGCCGCTGGTTCGGGCCAGTTGCCCTTCCGGCCATTTGGTTCGTGCCCTGGCGCGCGTGCAGTTGCCGGATAAGCCGAATCACACGATACGCTATGCCGTAGTTGAGTTTGAGGTCAAGTAGCCGGAGGTGCGGGGAACGACCGGAATCGCGGTCGCCCGGGTTGTTCTCAGCCGGTTGCTCTCAGGCGGTTGTTCTCAGCCGGTCGTTCTCAGGCGGTCAATCTGCTTCTCGCGGTTGTGAACCGCGGGGCGGCAAAAGTATCGGCGCGCGGGGCGCCGGAGAGGCGACCACCGTGCGCACAAGGTCGCCTGTGCTATTCCACCAGCCATGAAAGTCTTCGCCGTCGATAGAGCGCACGTGCAGTGGGCGCCAGATATCGGAATCGCCGCCCCCTTCACCGGCGGCCCCTGGCGCGCTCGCCGGGGTGACCACCACAGACCGGGTGTCGAGCCGAAGTCCGGTGCCGAGCGCCTTCAATGCGCTCTCTTTCCCGCTCCAAATCAGAGCGCACGTCTTCCAGCGGTCTGACGACACCACCCTCGCAACCAGCGCCTGCTCTTCGGTGGTGAAGTAATCGGCGATGAAGGCGTCGCTGTGCGGCTCGATCAATTCCAGATCGCAGCCCAGCATCGTCTGAGATAGCGCCCCGGACAGCACGACGGCGCAAGCCGCTACGCCGCCGCGATGGCTGATTGAAATGGCGGCGGCTGCGGGCCGGTTGGCGATAAACACTTCGGGCGCGCCGGACGGTGCGGGACGTATCTCTATCTCTGCCAGAGCCTGCGAATGGCCAGGCAGGTTCAGGCACAGTGCCACGGCGCGTTTCGCCGTCCAGCGTCCCAACCGCCAGTCGGCGCGGCGCTTCGCAAAGCGCATGCCGTTCAGGGTCACGGCTTCGCTCGGGCTCAGCCAATCGACTTCCCGCGGTGCGTCCCTTTCGGTCTGTTCCAGCCAATAGACGTCCGTCATACCTGCCCAGCCATACCTGCCCCGACCAGACCTACCGGGTCGAACCCTATTCAGCCCCGGCCGCAGTCGTCTTGGGCGCTTTCCCCTGGCCGGATTCCACCCTCCGAATCCCACGCTCCACCGCTTCGATGAGATAAGGGCGAAGACTCGCGGGCGGAATAATCCCGTCCAGCGCGCCGACTTTCAAGGCGCGGTGCACGCTGTGCACGTGGTCAAACTCGTCGGCCATTTCGCCCAGTTTCTCGGAATGCACGATTTTGAAAAGTTCGTCCGACTGCGCCCGCCACCGGATTTTTTCGACTCCCTCCGCCGCCGGCATCGCCTGCTGCAGCGCCAGCAGCCTTGGATCTTTGCGGGTTCTGGCTGCGACTTCCCCGGAGAAAACCACCGCCGCCGCAGGCGCGCCGCCAATCACGGACGCAAACGACCCCTCCAGCGCCACTACTTCGACGTTCTCGTTCAGGGCACGCGAGAAGACTACGTAAGCGCCCCCGTGGTAGCGCGAGATCACGCAGAAGACGATCGGCCCCCGGAAATTCACGACGGCCCGCCCGATCTCGGCGCCGTA